>NZ_JAKSXG010000012.1:0-376465 GCF_022380625.1 Pseudomonas sp. DP-17 | reverse complement strand
CCCCCCCGCCGCCCCGCGTCTTTCTCCGTTCGAAGAGCCCGACATGAAAGCCCGACAATCCAACCCGCTGTTCACCATCGGCAAGCCGATCGCGCAGCGCCATTTCCTGCTCATCGGCGGCGCCGTGTTCGTCCTGCTGGCGCTGCTCTGGTGGTTGGCCGGGGCGAGCGGCGCGGTACCGAAGATCTTCCTGCCGGTGCCCGGCGACGTCTGGGCGCGCATGCTCAAGCTGGCTGCCGATGGCACCCTGTGGGCGGATCTGAAGGTCAGCGTGTACCGCATCGCCGTGGCCTTCCTGGTGTCCTCGGCGATGTCCATCGTGATCGGCGTGTTCGCCGGCTGCTACGGCTTCTGGAAGGCTGCCACCGAGCCGCTGGTGGACTTCGTGCGCTATATGCCGGTAGTCGCCTTCGTCCCGCTGACCATCCTCTGGGCCGGCACCAGCGACTTCCAAAAATTCCTCATCATCTGGATCGGCACCTTCTTCCAGCAGGTGCTGATGGTGATGGACGCCATCAAGCGCGTGCCGGCGGACTTCGTCGGCCTGGGCCGCACCCTCGGCATGCCGGATCGCCGCATTCTCCTGAAGATCGTCCTGCCCAGCGCGTTGCCGGGCATCTGGGATGCCCTGCGCATCAGTCTTGGCTGGGCCTGGACCTGGCTGGTGCTGGCCGAGCTGGTGGCCGCGACCTCCGGCCTGGGCTACCGCATCACCGTGTCCCAGCGCTTCTTCCAGACCGACACCATCATCGGCTACATCCTCCTGCTCGGCTTCCTCGGGCTGGTCACCGACCAGGCCATGCGCGCCGGCGAGAAGATCCTGTTCCGCTACAACCGGAGGCGCAGCTGATGGCGACCCTGGAAATCACCGGCCTGAACAAGAGCTTCGCGGTCGGCAAGGAGCGCCGCGAGGTGCTGCGCAACATCGACCTGACCCTGGCAGACAACGAGTTCGTCTCCATCGTCGGCACCTCGGGCTGCGGCAAGAGCACGCTGCTGTCGATCGCTGCCGGCCTGGAGGACTTCGACAGCGGCAGCGTGCAGGTCGACGGCGTACCGATCACCGGGCCGGGCCTGGACCGTGGTGTGGTGTTCCAGTCCTACACCCTGTTGCCGTGGCTTACGGCGCGGCAGAACGTCGAGTTCGCCCTCAAGGCCGCCGGCCTGTCCCGCGCGCAATGCCGCGAGATTGCCGACGAGCACCTGGAGCTGGTGAAGCTGGCGAAGTTCGCCGAGGCCTATCCGAACGAGCTGTCCGGCGGCATGAAGCAGCGCGTGGCGATTGCCCGGGCGCTGTCCTACCGGCCGAAGATCCTGCTGATGGACGAGCCCTTCGGCGCGCTGGACGCCATGACCCGCCACCAGATGCAGGAACTACTGACGCGCATCTGGGAAACCCACCGGCTGACGGTGATGTTCGTCACCCATGACGTAGAGGAGGCGGTGTATCTGTCCGACCGCATCGTGGTGATGGGCCTGGGGCCGGGACGGATCAAGACCACCTTCGATGTGAATCTCGGCCGCCCGCGCCACGAGGACATGGCCGCCAGCGCCGAGTTCATCGAGCTGCAGCGCCAGGTGCTGCGTTCGATCCGCGAGGAAGAACAGGGCGTCGCCGCCCTGTAGGGCCTGCTACCAGCGGCCGGAGGCACCGCCGCCGCCGCTGGAGCCACCGCCACCACTGAAACCACCGCCTCCGCCGCTTCCCCCGCCTCCGCCGCCTCCACGCCCACCGCCGCCACGGCCGATCGAGCTGATGATCATCAGCAGCAGCTGCAGCACACCTGAGGTCAGCCACATCGGGGGCAGGAAGAAGACGTACAGCACCAGCGGGATCGAGAAGGAGCCGATCATCTGCTGTTGCAGGGCTTCGGGGTTGGCTTCGCTGAACAGCAGCACTGCCGAGGCCACGCTCCCGACCAGGGCGCTGCACAGCAGGTAGCGGCCCATGCTGCGCTGGCGCAGCCATTGCACCGGGAAGAGCAGGCACAGCAGCGGCACACCCACCAGCAGGGCGAGCAGGCCGAGCAGGCGCGCGGGCGGGATTTCCTCGGCGGCGCTGGCGTTGCGGTTGGAATAGGCGTCGCTATAGCCCGTCACCGGGCCTGTCTGCGGCAGCTGGTCCGCTGCACTTTCTTCCTGGTCGGCAGGCGCCGCCGCGGGTGGCTCGATCAGCGCGACCAGGCTGTCCACACCGGCCTGGATGCCGCCGGCGAAATCACCCGTCTTGAAGTGCGGCACTATCTGCTCGCGGATGATGCGGCCGGCCTGTACGTCGGTGATGGTGCCTTCCAGCCCGTAGCCGACCTCGATGCGCAGCGTGCGGTCGTCCTTGGCGACCACCAGCAGCACGCCATCGTCCACGCCCTTGCGCCCCAGCTTCCATTGTTCGAAGGCACGGACCGCGTAGTCCTCGATGCTGTCCTCGCCGGTGCTGGGGATCAGCAGCACGGCAATCTGTGCGCCCTTGCGCTGCTCAAGGCCCGCAAGCTGGCTTTCCAGCTGTGCGCGCCGGCCCGCGTCGAGGGTCTGGGTGAGGTCGGTGACGCGGGCGCTGAGCGGCGGGATGGCGACCGGCGCGGCCTGCAGCAGAGCCGCCCAGCACAGCAGCAGGGCGGCCAGCAGCCAGCGCGGCAGGGTCATTGCGCGGGCTGCGCCGGCGCGTTGCCGAAGTCCACTTTAGGCGCGGTGGAAATGGCGGCTTCGTTCTCGACGCTGAAGTTGGCCTTGGGTTTGTAGCCGAAGATCTTCGCGGTGATCACCTGCGGGAACTGGCGAATCATCACGTTGTACTCCTGCACGGCCTTCACGTAGCGGCCACGGGCGACGGTGATGCGGTTCTCGGTGCCTTCGAGCTGGGTCAGCAGGTCCTTGAACAGACCGTCGGCCTTGAGCTGCGGGTAGTTCTCCGAGACCACCAGCAGGCGCGAAAGCGCTGAACTGAGCTGGCCCTGGGCCTGCTGGAAGCGCTTGACCGCTTCCGGGTCATCCAGTTGGTCGGCATTGAGGGTGGTGCTGCCGACCTTGGCGCGGGCCTCGGTCACCTGGGTCAGCACGCTGGCTTCATGGGCGGCGTAGCCCTTCACGGTGCTGACCAGGTTGGGGATCAGGTCGGCGCGGCGCTGATATTGGTTGAGCACTTCCGACCAGGCGGCCTTCACCTGTTCGTCGCCGGCCTGCATGGCGTTGTAGCCGCAACCGGAGAGCAGGGAGACGAGGATGTAAGCAGTCAGGAATTTGAACAGGCGTGGCATGGCAGGCGCTCGTGCTGGCGAAAAGCCCCAGTCTAGGCCAGTTCCGGCCGAGGAGTCAGTTGGAAATGTCCGAAACAGCCGGTGCTTGCCGGCCACGGGGTGGCTCGGGATAGAATCAGGCTGGTCTATACCAGGAGTTCGTTTTCGTGCTCGCCACTACCCTGGTGCTGCTGGCCGCCCTGCTGCACGCCACCTGGAACACCCTCGTCAAATTCAGCAACGACCGCTTGCTGGTGGTCGCCTGCATGGACGTGGTCGGCCTGACTGCCGGCCTGGCGCTGCTGCCCTGGATCGAGATTCCGCCCGCCGAGGTCTGGCCCTGGCTGCTCGCAGCCGTGTCGCTGCAGCTGGTCTACCGGGTGCTGCTGATCCAGGCCTACAAGGTCGGTGACCTGGGGCTGGTCTATCCGCTGATGCGCGGGCTGTCGCCGCTGGTGGTGCTGGCGCTGACCCTGACCTTCGGTGGCGAGCACCTGACGGACAAGCAGATCCTCGGCATCCTGCTGATCCCGCTGGGCATGCTGTTCCTGCTCAAGGGCGGCGGCGGCTCGAAGCTGCCGTGGATCGCCTATCCCACCGTACTGCTGATGGGCCTGTGCATCGGCAGCTACACCTGGACCGACGGCAACGCGCTGAAGCTCTGGCCCAAGCCGCTGGACTACCTGGTCTGGCTGTCGCTGCTCTCCGGCCTGCCGTTTCCGCTATTGGCGTTGTTCGGCCGGACGCGGGCCTTCGCCAAGTTCTGGATCAACGACTGGAAGCTCGGCCTGAGCGTCGGTTTCTGCGTGCTGCTCAGCTACGGGCTGGTGCTCTGGGCGATGCAGCTGGGCTCCATCGCCGAGGCCGCCGCGCTACGCGAGACCAGCGTGCTGCTGGTGGTGCTGTTCGGCATGCGCTTCCTCAAGGAGCCTTTCGGCCTGCCGCGCCTGGCCGCGTGCAGCCTGGTGCTGGCGGGCATGCTGGTGATGAAGCTCTGAGGATTGGCCCGCGCTACGCTGCGAGGCGCCAGGCCGGTCAAGGACGCGGCGTGCAGCCGTGATCTAAGCTGCGCGCTTTCCCCTCGACGAGATTCTCACCATGCCCATTGCCTTCTGGTGTGTCCTGATCGCGATCTTCCTGCCCTATGTCGGGACCAGCATCGCCAAGTTCACCGGCGGCGGCTTCGGCCTCCGGCAGAACCACGACCCGCGCACCTTCCTCGCCACTCTGGAGGGTTACCGCAAGCGCGCCAACGCCTTCCAGATGAACAGCTTCGAGGTGACCCCGGCCTTCGCCGCGGCGGTGATCATCGCCTATGTGGTGAACAACGCCGAACCTGCCACCATCGACCGCCTGGCCATCGCCTGGGTCACCAGTCGCCTGCTCTACCTGATCTTCTACGTTGCCGACCTGGCGCTGTTGCGCTCGCTGGTATGGTTCCTCGGCATGGGCCTGATCATCGCGATCTTCGTCGTTTCCGCCTGACCTTTGCGCGCCTGAACGGCGGCTGAACGAAAGGCGTGCGGCTGCGGCGGATGGCCGCAGACGCTCGGGCGCGCTCTGGAACATTCGGACATCGGGGCGGATAATCCGGCGCTTCCGTGTCCAGCCGTCCTACAAGAGTCCCCCATGAAGTTGAAGACCCTGCTCGTTCTGCTGCTTGCCGGCGCGGCGCTCGCCGGCTGCCATCGCCAGGACCCCAACTCGCCGGAGTACAAGCGCCAGGCAGTGTTCAAGGAGATGCTCAAGACCAGCGAGGACATGGGTGGCATGTTGCGTGGTCGTATTCCCTTCGACGCGGACAAGTTCCGCGCGAATTCGACCAAGCTCGGCGAGCTCGCCGACAAGCCCTGGCAGTACTTCCCGTCGACCCAGCCGCCGGCTGACCAGGTGGAAAGCGACGACACCCGCGCCAAGGCGGAAATCTGGCAGCGCCAGCTGGAGTTCCAGGCCGACGCCAAGACCTTCGAGCAGGCCGTCCGCGCGCTGGGCGAGAACACCCGCAACGCCGCGCCGACGCCCGAGGGCGTGCGCAAGGACTTCGCTGCGGTAGAAGACGCCTGCGAAGCCTGCCACAAGAAATTCCGCGCACTCTGAGCGCAGGGCAGCGGCGGACTTTGCCACGCCCTCGCGGGCGTGGCTCCTCCTGCAAGGGCAGTGCCCGATTCTGTAGGAGCCACTGTCTTTCTCCGCAAGTCCGTGCCGAGAACTCCCCTCTCCCTGACCCTGGCATCGCGCCCTGCTCCGAAGGGAGAAGGCAGGCCCCGGCGCAATATTTCAGGTAAGCGGACGCCGTCCGCGACCCCGCCGCAGGCCGATCCCCGGTATTACTCCTCCAGCTCGCGCTTGGCCTGCTCCAGTTCGGCGCGGGACTCGGCCAGCTTGTCCTTGCGCTTCTCGATCTTCTCCGGATCGCCCTTGCTCATCGCCTTGCGCAGGTCTTTCTCGCGCTGGGCGACGTCCTTCTCTGCATCCAGCACGTTCTGCTTGCGCTCCTGCGTGAGGCTGGCGTCAGTGCAGTAGGTCTTCACCTTCTCCAGAGCGGTCTGCAGGCCGGCGACGCGGTTGCCGTTGCCCTGGGCCTTGGCCTGTTCGAGCTGGGTTTCGATGGCGGCGCGCTTGGCGGCGCAGCCGGTCAGCGGCTGCTGGGCGGTATCGGCGGCAAACAGCGGGCTTGCGCAGCCGAGGACGAGTACGGCGGCCATCAGGGCAGAGCTTCGGAACATTTTCGGAATCCTTGGTTACCAAACACTATGACGTTGGAGTCAGCGGCTAGAGTTTGCCATGGACGTCAAGGCGAGGGGCTGTCTCAGGGCAAGTGCCCGCGGTTCGGTTGCTCAGCAGCCGGCCGGGGCTCGCAAGGCCCGCCGGGCGGGCAAGGAGAGGCGGTATGCGGGTGGCGATGCGAATCGTGCAGGCACTCATCGCGCTGCTGGTGCTGGCGCTGCTGGTAGGGGGCTGGTGGTACGTGCCCGGTGAGCTGAAGTTGCAGCCGACGCTGACCGGCAGCAGCGAGGATGCTTCGGTGCGCCAGGGGCAGCGGCGCCGCAGCTATGTGCTCTACGTGCCGCACAAGCTTGCCGAGCATCCGGCGCTGCTGGTGGTGCTGCACAGCTCGCAGAGCAACGGCGAGCGCATGCGCCGCGACAGCGGTTACCGCTTCGACGCCCTGGCCGACCGTGATGGCTTTCTGGTGCTGTATCCCGATGGTTTCGAAGGGCACTGGAATGACTGTCGGCGGGTGGCTTCCTACAGCACCCGGCGTCTGAACATTGACGACGTCGGCTTCCTCTCGCAGATGATCGACAGCCTGCAGCGCGAGCGCGGCGTCGACCCGGCGCGTGTGTTCGTCACTGGCTACTCGAATGGCGGGCAGATGGCGCTGCGCCTGGCCGCCGAGGCTCCGGACAAGGTTGACGGCGTCGCCGCCGTGGCTGCCAGCCTGCCGAGCGCGGACAACGACGCCTGTCGCCCCGCCGAGCAGCCCAAGGCTGTGCTGCTGATGAACGGCACGCGGGACCCGATCAATCCCTACGCGGGTGGCCGGGTCACGCTGTTCGGCTTCGGTGACCGTGGCAACGTGCTTTCCGCCGAGGAGTCCGCCCTGGCGCTCGCTAAGCGCAACGGCCAGGGTGGCGAGCCGCAGGTGGACAAGCTGACCCAACCCGGCCCTGTATGGACGCAGCGGCAACGTTGGGCCGACAGCGGCGGGCCGCCCGTTGAGCTGGTAACGGTGTTCGGTGGTGGGCACCTGATTTCGCAGCCGCTGTACCGGCCGCCGCGCCTGTTGGGGCGCGTCGATCCGCAATTGGATGGGCCTGCCGAAATCTGGCGCTTCTTCAGCGAACTGTCACCTGACGAGCCGCCACAGAGCGAGCCGCTGTTCTAGAGTTCGATCACCCTACAGGGATCGAAGCCGCTGTCCTCACCGGGGTAGGCGCCGGGATTGGCGACGACGCGCGCCTTGCCGATGCGATAGTCCAGGCACTCATGAACGTGTCCGTGAATCCATAGATCGCACCGCTCGACCAGGCTTTCCAGGTTTGAGGCGAAGGCAGGCGACAGGGCGTCGCCGACATAGTGCGAGGGGATCGAGCGGGTGCTGGGGGCGTGGTGTGTCACCACCGCAGTCGGGCCGGCGAAGGGTTGATCCAGCTCCGCTGCCAGCCACTCGCAGTTGGCGCCATACAGTTCTTGGCTCATCTGGGGTGTGAAAGGCTGGGTGAAGTAATCCACCGTATTGAAATCGGGCATCAGCAGCTGCGCCTGCTCGCAGGCCAGTTCTGACGCGGATTCGCCGTAGAGCTGGAAGTCCGTCCACAGTGTGGTGCCGAGGAAGCGCACCCCGCCGAGGATGACCTTGTCCTTCTCGAGGAAATGGATATCCAGCGCGCGGGCCAGGTTGCGCATGGCCTGGGTCAACTCGGGCTGGTCGGAGTGATAGAACTCGTGATTGCCGGCGACGTAGATGATTTCGCTGTCGGGGAATTCCTCGCGAGCCCAGTGCAGGCCTTGCAGGTGTTCATGGATGTCGCCGGCCAGCACCACGACATCTGCGGCGGCAGGAGGCAGCTCGCGACGGCCGTTGGGGAAATGTTCGTGATGGAGGTCGGAAAGGACTCGCAGGCGCATGACTGGCACTGGTCTGTAAGAATTTGCCGAGCATAGCGAAGGGCGATGCCTTTGACATGCGTCATAGAAATCCGGATGTGCGCCTAAAGACCTTACGAAATTAAGGGATGATTCAGAAGAACCCTTCAGATTCCACCTGGGCCCGCAGTTTCGGCGCCCCAAGGAGGACCCGTGAAACTCATCTGGATCGTACTGTTGGCCGTGGCGGCCACCTTTGGTTTGGCACTGTTCGTCGACCCGCCGGCAACGCTGGACATCTGGGTCGTGCGCAAGCAGGCCATTCTCTTTACCGGCGTCGCATCGTTCGCGCTGATGTCCCTGATCATGCTGCTGGCCGTGCGACCGGTCTGGCTGGAAAAGCCCCTCGACGGGCTCGACCGCATGTACCGCGCGCACAAATGGGCGGGCATTCTGGCTATCGTGCTGGGTCTGTTGCACTACCTGATGGAACTGGGCGGGCCGCTGCTCGCCGAGTTCATTACCAAGCCGGCCAAGGGGCCGCGGGTGGAAACCTTCCTCGACGTGTTCCGCGGCTCGGCCAAAGACCTGGGCGAATGGTCGGCCTGGCTGCTCGCGGCGATGCTGGTCATCACCCTCTGGCAACGCTTCCCGTACCACCTGTGGCGTTACATTCACAAAACCCTCGCAGTGGTCTACCTGGTGCTCGCCTTCCATGGCGTGGTGCTGGCGCCTGCGGGCTATTGGACGCAACCGATCGGTTGGCTGGTGGCGCTCTGCGCTGCAGTGGGCAGCCTCTGCGCGCTCTGGTCGCTGACCGGGCAGATCGGCCGTCGGCGCACCCATGAAGGCGTGGTGGTAGCGATCGAGCGTCCCGGCGAGCGCATGCTGGAGGTGACCTGCAGGCTTCAGGGGCGCTGGCGGCACCGGGCTGGCCAGTTCGCCTTCCTGACCTGTGATCGCCTGGAGGGGCAGCATCCCTTCACCCTTTCCAGTGGTGACCAGGGCAATGGCGAGGTGCGCTTCAGCATCAAGGCGCTCGGGGACTACACACAGCGCCTTCAGGATGCCCTGAAGGTTGGTGATCCGGTGAAGGTAGAAGGGCCCTACGGCCGCTTCGACTTCCGCCGCGACAGGGGCGAACGGCAAGTTTGGATCGCCGGTGGTATCGGCATCACCCCGTTCCTGGCCTGGCTCGAATCTCTACAGGCGCGGCCGGACGACTGCCCGGAAGTAACGTTGCTGTACTGCGTGCGTTCGCCGTCCGATGCGATTTACGCGGGTCGCCTGCGTGAGCTGTGCGCGAAATTGCCGCGCATCGATTTGCGCATGCATTACAGCGAGAGCGCAGGCTACCTGCAGGCGGCTGACCTGGGGGTAAAACCCGGAGCGCAGGGACGCTGGCCGAGCATCTGGTTCTGCGGTCCGCAGGCGCTGGCCGAACTGCTGCGCCGTGACCTTCGTCGCCAGGGCATGCCCGGAAACCGCTTCCACCAGGAAGCCTTCCAGATGCGCTGAGGCGCTCAGAAGCCGGCGATGCCGAGGTCGTGCAACTGCTCGCGCAGTTGCACGACTTTCGGCGCCTT
Organism: Pseudomonas sp. DP-17; assembly: GCF_022380625.1. NCBI lineage: Bacteria > Pseudomonadati > Pseudomonadota > Gammaproteobacteria > Pseudomonadales > Pseudomonadaceae > Pseudomonas > Pseudomonas sp. DP-17. The sequence goes on along the minus strand of NZ_JAKSXG010000012.1, from coordinate 367,056 downwards.
GAAGAAGGCTTCCAGTTGCGCTGCGCGAACCTTGCCAATCCCCGGATGCTCCTGCCACTGCGGCGCGCTGCGGGCGGCCAGTGCGGACCAGTCCTCTCCCGCCGGATGGGCGTTGGCTGCGAGGGCGCCCAGCGCGCGTAGCCAGGCGGCGAACGAGCGTTGGTGAGCCAGCTGGAACTGCTGGTGCAGGCTGGCGGCACTGCGCTCGCCCAGGCCGGGCACCTGGCTCAGTTGCTTCGGGGTCAGCGCCATCCAGTCGAGCAGCCCCGGCAGCAGGCCGGCTTCGTGCAGGCGCCGCCAGGTGCCTGGGCCGACGCCGGAAAGGTCCAGGCCACGTTTTCCGCCCAGCCAGTCGAGTCGGGCGAGGAACTGTTCCTCGCAGCCCTCCGTAGGTTTCCAGCAGGAGAGGGCGTTGAACTGCTCGTCCTTGGGTATCGCCATTTCGGGACGAATCGGCGAACGCCAGACCACGCCGTCCAGTCGTGGAATGGTCAGACCGGCGAGGGCGATGGCGACCTGGTCGCCGGGTCGCACGTCGAGGCTGCGCCAACGCTTGAGCGAGCCGACGCCGACGCGCTGGATGGTCCGCCCATCCAGCTCCACCGGGGCGAGATGCAGGACGGGCGTGACCCGTCCGCTGCGGCCGACCTTGAACTCCACGCGCCGTACTTCGGCCAGTGCCTGTTGATGGGGGTACTTCCACGCTACCGCCCAGCCCGGCGCCTGCGCGCTCCACGCTTGCCCCGGTGGCCGGCGGCCCTGGCGGATGACGATGCCGTCGCTGGCAAACGGCAGGGGCTGGTGATACCAGTGCTCGCGCCACGCCTCGATGTCGGGCAGCCCTGCCACCGCCTCGGTCAGCTCGGCGCTGTCGCCGAATCCCAGCTGGCGCAGGCGTGCCAGGCGCTCGGGCATCTCCAGCGGGCCGTCCGGCAGCTCCCAGACGAACAGGCCGATCTGTGTGCCTTCGTCGCCAAGCGCCTTGCGCGCCATCAGCCCGGCCACCTTGCCGCGCGCCCCCGCGCCGCCCTGTAGGGCTTGCACATGCCGAGGCAGTCGCTAGTACAGCTCGCCTTGCAGGACCAGCTCAGCGTCCGTGCCGGGTAGTTCCTTGGGGATTGCCGCGATCCGCTGCGCATTGGCGGTCCAGTCCTGCCCGGCAGTGCCGTCGCCGCGGCTGATCGCCTGGACGAACCGACCTTTGCGGTAGACCAGCGTGACCGCCACACCATCGACCTTGGGTTGCACCCAGAGATCGCTGCGGTTCAGCTGCCAGGTGCGCACGGCCAAGGCATCGGGAAGCTTGTCGAGGCCGGTGTGGACGAAGGGATGGCGAACCTCCCCGGCGCTGCTGGCCAGCGGTGATTCCGGGCCGGCAGGGGTTTGCGGGAAGCACAGCTGCCATTGCTGCAGCCGTTCGCGGGCCTGGTCGTAGAGTTCGTCGGCGACCGGTGAGTGGCCGTCGCGGTGGTAGGCGTCGTCCCACTGCTTCAGCTGTGCACGGAGCGCGTCGATCTGCTGGGGTGCCTGTTCGGCCGGCCAGTCCGGGCAGGCCTGGAGGGTGGAAGCAAGACAAAGCAGCAGGGCGGGTAGCAGGCGTGGCATGGCAGCCTCCGCACGAGGAAGTGAGGGGCAGCCTAGAAGCGCTGCGCGGCGGTCGTGGCCGAGGGAGGCGAAGGAGACTTCGCTGTGCTGTGTCGGAAGTCAGCGACCAGAAACGAAAAAGCCCCGCCGAGGCGGGGCTTTTCCTGCTACCGGGTCTTACAGGCCGGCGGCGTCACGCAGGGCGGCGGCCTTGTCGGTGCGCTCCCAGATGAAGGCGGTGAAGGTGTCGTCACCGTAGGTCATTTCGAACGGGTTGCGACCGAAGTGGCCGTAGGCCGCGGTCGGCTGGTACATCGGGTGCAGCAGGTCGAGCATCTTGGTGATCGCGTACGGACGCAGGTCGAAGTGCTCGCGGACCAGCTGGATGATCTTGTCGTCGCTGATCTTGCCGGTGCCGAAGGTGTTGATCGAGATGGAGGTCGGCTGGGCCACGCCGATGGCGTAGGACACCTGGATCTCGCAACGCTCGGCCAGACCTGCGGCAACGATGTTCTTGGCCACGTAGCGGCCGGCGTAGGCGGCAGAACGGTCGACCTTGGACGGGTCCTTGCCGGAGAACGCGCCGCCGCCATGACGGGCCATGCCACCGTAGGAATCGACGATGATCTTGCGGCCGGTCAGGCCGCAGTCGCCCACCGGGCCGCCGATCACGAAGTTGCCGGTCGGGTTGATGTGGAACTGGGTGTCCTTGTGCAGCAGCTCGGCCGGCAGCACCTGCTTGATGATCAGCTCCATCACGCCTTCGCGCAGGTCCTTGTAGCTGACTTCCGGGTTGTGCTGGGTGGACAGGACGATGGCGTCGATGCCGACGACCTTGCCGTTCTCGTAGCGGCAGGTGACCTGGGACTTGGCGTCGGGACGCAGCCACGGCAGCAGGCCGGACTTGCGGGCCTCGGCCTGGCGCTCCACCAGACGGTGCGAGAAGCAGATCGGCGCGGGCATCAGCACGTCGGTTTCGTTGCTGGCGTAGCCGAACATCAGGCCCTGGTCTCCAGCGCCCTGGTCTTCGGGCTTGGCGCGGTCGACGCCCTGGTTGATGTCCACCGACTGCTTGCCGATGATGTTCAGCACGCCGCAGGTGGCGCCGTCGAAGCCGACGTCGGAGCTGTTGTAGCCGATGTCGATGATGACCTTGCGCACCAGGTCCTCCAGGTCGACCCAGGCGGAGGTGGTGACTTCGCCGGCAATGATCGCGACACCGGTCTTCACCAGGGTTTCGCAGGCCACGCGGGCGTATTTGTCCTTGGCGATGATGGCGTCGAGCACCGCATCGGAAATCTGGTCCGCGATCTTGTCCGGATGGCCTTCGGAGACGGATTCGGAGGTGAAAACAGAGTATTCGCTCATCTAACGGTTCCTATCATTTACCGGTGGGTGAGGACGCTTCGCGAATCCGGTTTGGCGAAGTGCCGTACCTGGATCTGAAAGCCATTGCGTAAACCGATGTAAACACTTTCGCCGGACGCGAGCCCGGCGGCGTCGGCCCAATGGGCCAGGTCTTCCTGTTCGAACCCCAGCCAGAGGTCACCACAGGCCTCGCGGGCCCAGCTCTGGTCGTGGCTGCAGAGTTCGGTCACCAGCAGGCTGCCACCGGGTTTCACCAGGTGCGCCAGCTGCTTCACGGCCTCCGCCGGTGCGGCAAAGTGGTGCAGCACCATGTTCAGCACCACGCAGTCCGCCGCGTCGTCGACGTCCTGCAGGGCATCGCCCAGCCGCAGCCGGACGTTATTCAAACCTTCACTGGCGCAGCGTTGCCGCGCCATCTCGAGCATGGCCTGGCTGTTATCCAGCGCCGTGACCTGAGCGAAACGCCGGGCCAGCTCGGGGAGGAATCCGCCGTCGCCGGGGCCGACCTCCAGCGCCGTGGCGCCGGGGGCGAAGCTCAGTGCATCGAGCAGCGCCAGCACGCTTTCGCGGTATTGCGGCAGTCCTGCGATCAGGTCCTGGGTCGCCTGGAACTTCTCCGCGCTGCGGGCAAAGAAGTCGCGGCTGACGGCGGCGCGCTGGGCGTGCACGCCATCGATGCGGGCGCTGACGTCGTCGGCCAGTGCCAGCTCGTCCACTTCTTCGAGCAGCGCCCCGTGCAGCGTGCCACCCAGGCTTTCACCCTGGGGCAGGGCGCGGCGATAGAAGATCGCGTTGCCTTCGCGGCGCGTTGCGACCAGGCCGGCCTGGGCGAGCACCTTCAGGTGGTGGCTCATGCCCGACTGGCGGACACCGAAGATATGCGCCAGCTCCAGCACGCCGAACGAATCGTTGGCCAGCACCCGCAGCACATTCAGCCGCAGCGGATCGCCGCCGGCCTTGCACAGGGCAGCCAGCTGATCGCAATCGTCGTGGCGGATTTCGGGCAGGCGCAGACTCATAGGTCGCGCAGTCTAGTCGTGGCTTCCGGGGTGGGCAATAGCTGTATCAAAAAGTTTTGATATTGGCGGATGAGTGGTTTTTGACCGATTGGGTGTCGCAACCCCATGCCTTGCATCAGCCATCTGGCGATCTGTCATTGCCCCACAGGGCCCCGCTGGGCGAAAATGCCGGCCTTTTTTCATTCCCTTCGATCTTTCGAAGCAGCCCCCGCAGGAGATTCAGCGATGCCCAGCCGTCGTGAGCGAGCCAACGCCATCCGCGCACTGAGCATGGATGCCGTGCAGAAAGCCAACAGCGGCCATCCCGGCGCCCCCATGGGCATGGCGGATATCGCCGAAGTCCTCTGGCGCGACTACCTCAAGCACAACCCGAGCAACCCGCAGTGGGCCGACCGCGACCGCTTCGTACTGTCCAACGGCCACGGCTCGATGCTGATCTACTCGCTGCTGCACCTCACCGGCTACGACGTCACCGTCGATGACCTGAAGAACTTCCGCCAGATGCACTCGCGCACCCCGGGCCACCCGGAGTACGGCTACACCGCCGGCGTCGAGACCACCACCGGCCCGCTGGGCCAGGGCATCGCCAACGCCGTGGGCATGGCGCTGGCCGAGAAAGTGCTGGCCGCACAGTTCAACCGCGACGGCCACAGCATCGTCGACCACTACACCTACGCCTTCCTGGGCGACGGCTGCATGATGGAGGGCATCTCCCATGAAGTCGCCTCGCTGGCCGGCACCCTGCGCCTGAACAAGCTGATTGCCTTCTACGACGACAACGGCATCTCCATCGACGGCGAAGTCCACGGCTGGTTCACCGATGACACCCCCAAGCGCTTCGAGGCCTACGGCTGGCAGGTGATCCGCAATGTCGACGGGCATGACGCCGACGAGATCAAGACCGCCATCGAGACCGCCCGCAAGAGCGACGTGCCGACCCTGATCTGCTGCAAGACCATCATCGGCTTCGGCTCGCCGAACAAGCAGGGCAAGGAAGAAAGCCATGGCGCCGCCCTGGGCGTCGACGAAGTGGCCGCCACTCGCGCCGCGCTGGGCTGGAACCACGCGCCGTTCGAAATCCCGGCGGACATCTACGCCGAGTGGAGCGCCAAGGATAGCGGCGCCACCCGTGAGGCCGAGTGGAACAAGCGTTTTGCTGCCTACCAGGCCGCACATCCGGAGCTGGCCGCTGAGTTCGAGCGCCGCGTTGCCGGTGAGCTGCCGGCCGATTTCGCCGAGAAGGCCGCCGCCTACGTCGCCGACGTCGCGCTGAAAGGCGAGACCATCGCCAGCCGCAAGGCCAGCCAGAATGCCCTGAACGCCTTCGGCCCGCTGCTGCCGGAACTGCTGGGCGGCTCCGCCGACCTCGCCGGCTCCAACCTGACCCTGTGGAAGGGCTGCAAGGGCGTGAGCGCCGACGACGCCAACGGCAACTACCTGTTCTACGGTGTCCGCGAATTCGGCATGAGCGCCATCATGAACGGCGTGGCCCTGCATGGCGGCTTCATCCCCTACGGCGCGACCTTCCTGATCTTCATGGAATACGCCCGCAACGCGGTGCGCATGTCCGCCCTGATGAAGCAGCGTGTGCTGTACGTGTTCACCCACGACTCCATCGGCCTGGGCGAAGACGGCCCGACCCACCAGCCGATCGAGCAGCTGGCCAGCCTGCGCCTGACCCCGAACCTGGATACCTGGCGCCCCGCCGATGCCGTGGAGTCCGCGGTGGCCTGGAAGTACGCCATCGAGCGTGCCGACGGTCCGTCCGCGCTGATCTTCAGCCGCCAGAACCTGCCACACCAGCCGCGCGACGCCGCCCAGCTGGCCGACGTGGCGCGTGGCGCCTACGTGCTGAAGGACTGCGACGGCGAGCCGGAGCTGATCCTGATCGCCACCGGCTCCGAAGTCGGCCTGGCCGTCCAGGCGTTCGACAAGCTCAGCGCCGAAGGCCGCAAGGTGCGCGTGGTCTCCATGCCGTCCACCAGCGTCTTCGACCAGCAGGACGCCGGCTACAAGCAGGCCGTACTGCCGGTCCAGGTGGCTGCGCGCATCGCCATCGAAGCCGCCCATGCCGACTACTGGTACAAGTACGTCGGCCTGGAAGGCCGCGTGATCGGCATGACCACCTTCGGTGAGTCGGCCCCGGCCCCGGCGCTGTTCGAGCACTTCGGCTTCACCGTCGAGAACGTGCTGGAAGTCGCCGCCGAGCTGCTCGAAGCCTGACGAGCGCCTGAGCCTGCCGGGGCGCTTAACGCCCCGGCAGCGATCACCAAGGGATAACAATGTCCAAGCGCCCTTACCGAGTTGCCCTCAACGGCTATGGCCGTATCGGCCGCTGCGTGTTCCGTGCCCTGCACGAACGCGGCGCCAAGGCCGATTTCTCCATTGTCGCGCTGAACGACCTGGCGGACCTGGCCAGCCTGGAATACCTTACCCGCTTCGACTCTACCCACGGCCGCTTCCCCGGCGAGGTGAGCGTGGCCGACGGATGCCTGCATGTCGGCGCCGACTGTGTGAAGGTGTTCCGCGAAGCCGAGCCCGAGGCCATCGACTGGCGCGCCCTGGACATCGACCTGGTGCTGGAATGCTCCGGCGTCTACCACACCCGCGCCGACGGCGAGCGCTTCCTCGGCGCTGGCGCGCCGCGGGTGCTGTTCTCCCAGCCGATGGCCAGCGAAGCGGACATCGATGCCACCGTGGTCTTCGGCATCAACCAGCAGGGCCTCTCCGGTACCGAGACGCTGGTGTCCAACGCCTCCTGCACCACCAACTGCAGCGTGCCGCTGCTCAAGCTGCTGAACGAGGCCGTGGGCATCGAGTACGTCTCGATCACTACCATCCACTCGGCGATGAACGACCAGCCGGTGATCGACGCCTATCACCACGAAGACCTGCGCCGTACGCGCTCCGCCTTCCAGTCGGTGATTCCGGTGTCCACGGGGCTGGCGCGCGGTATCGAGCGCCTGTTGCCGGAACTCGCCGGGCGAATCCAGGCCAAAGCCATTCGGGTGCCGACGGTGAACGTCTCGGCCCTGGACATCACCCTGCAGGTTTCCCGCGATACGTCCGCGCAGGAGATCAACCGGGTGCTGCGCCAGGCTGCCACCGAGGGCCCGCTGAAAGGCCTGCTGGCGTACACCGAGCTGCCCCACGCCAGCTGTGATTTCAATCATGACCCGCACTCGGCCATCGTCGATGGCAGCCAGACCCGCGTTTCCGGCCCCCGGCTGGTGAACGTGCTGGCCTGGTTCGACAACGAGTGGGGGTTCGCCAACCGCATGCTCGACACCGCAGGCCACTACCTGCGTGTCGCCGCTACCGAACGTTAATCAAACAGCCCCAACAGGACTGACTGTCATGACCGTGTTGAAGATGACCGACCTCGACCTCCAAGGTAAGCGCGTGCTGATCCGCGAAGACCTCAACGTTCCGGTGAAGGACGGTGTGGTCAAGAGCGACGCGCGCATCCTGGCCTCGCTGCCGACCATCAAGCTGGCCCTGGAGAAGGGCGCGGCAGTGATGGTCTGCTCGCACCTGGGCCGCCCGACCGAAGGCGAGTTCTCCGAAGAGAACAGCCTGCAGCCGGTCGCCGACTACCTGTCCAAGGCCCTTGGCCGCGCCGTGCCGCTGGTCAAGGACTACCTGGGCGGCGTCCAGGTGAAGCCCGGCGAAGTCGTGCTGTTCGAAAACGTGCGCTTCAACAAGGGCGAAAAGAAGAACGCCGACGAACTGGCCCAGCAATACGCCGCCCTGTGCGACGTGTTCGTCATGGACGCCTTCGGCACCGCTCACCGCGCCGAGGGTTCGACCCACGGTGTGGCCAAGTTCGCCAAGGTCGCCGCGGCCGGCCCGCTGCTGGCCGCCGAACTGGACGCCCTGGGCAAGGCCCTGGGCAACCCGGCTCGCCCGATGGCGGCCATCGTTGCCGGCTCCAAGGTCTCCACCAAGCTCGACGTGCTGAACAGTCTGGCGCAGATCTGCGACCAACTGATCGTCGGCGGCGGCATCGCCAACACCTTCCTCGCCGCGGCGGGCCACAAGGTCGGTAAATCGCTGTACGAGGCCGACCTGGTCGACACCGCCAAGGCCATCGCCGCCAAGGTCAGCGTGCCGCTGCCGGTGGACGTGGTGGTTGCCAAGGAATTCGCCGAGACTGCCGTCGCCACCGTCAAGGACATCGCTGACGTGGCCGACGACGACATGATCCTGGACATCGGCCCGAAGACCGCCGCCCAGTTCGCCGAGCTGCTGAAAACCTCCAAGACCATCCTGTGGAACGGTCCGGTGGGCGTATTCGAGTTCGACCAGTTCGGCGAAGGCACCAAGACCCTGGCCAAGGCCATCGCCGAAGGCAGCGCCTTCAGCATCGCCGGCGGTGGCGACACCCTGGCGGCGATCGACAAGTACGGCATCGGTGAGCAGATCTCCTACATTTCCACCGGTGGTGGCGCCTTCCTCGAGTTTGTCGAGGGCAAGGTCCTGCCGGCCGTGGAAGTGCTGGAGCAGCGCGCCAAGGCCTGATCCTGGCTGTACTGCCGGGCGACAGTAAAGCAAACCTCTGCGGCATCCTCGGGTCACAAGCCTTGTACGGATGCCAAGGAGAAGGGTCATGCGAGCTGTCACCCCTGTGCTGTCGTTTTGCCTCGTGCTGGTGGGTTGCGCCGGAAGCGGTGGCGCCCCCAGTACCTGTGAAGTGATGAGCCCGCCGCCGGTCATGGTGCCTTCGGACCAGAACCGCGAGCGGGTGGAGAGCCAGAGCAGCGGCGATCCGACGCCTGACCAGAAACCGGTGAACTGCCCCTGAGGCAGTCAACTGAGGGTCGGGATCACGATCTGACAGTGCCGCCTGTGCGCGAGTACAGGCGGCGCTGGCGTTCCTGCGGCGGGACGGGCAATCTGGCGCATTGGATATCCGGCGGCGCGTCCGCCCGAAGGAGAGTCGCCCGATGCTGCGTTATATCGTCCCGGTCCTGGCCCTATCGCTGACGGCGGGCTGCTCCAGCCATTCGTCCGGCGGCAAGGCCGCTTCGGGCAGCGGCTGGAACCAGTGGGTCTGCGACAGCGAAGCCCAGGTGCAGTGGCGCTACGTCGATCCCAGCAGGTCGGTGGTCGACCTGAAGCTGGGTGAAGACGATGTGGTCCATCACCTGGAAGAGGAACCCGGCGGCTCCGGCGCTTTCTATAGCGACGGGCTGATCGGCTTGAGCATCAAAGGCGACCAGGGCCTGGTCTACTGGGTCGAGAGCAACGACCTGATCGGCCGGGGTTGCAAGGCGCGCTGAGCGCCGACTGTCCGGCACGCGCCGGAAGACTTGAACACGGCCTGCCCCTGCGGCAGGCTTCCAAACATGTAGTTAAGGGGCTCGTGTAACCGAGCCTGACTTCTGGGAGAAGCGAAGACCATGGCACTCATCAGCATGCGCCAAATGCTGGACCACGCCGCCGAGTTCGGCTACGGCGTTCCGGCTTTCAACGTCAACAACCTGGAGCAGATGCGCGCCATCATGGAAGCGGCCGACAAGACCGATTCCCCGGTGATCGTGCAGGCCTCCGCTGGCGCCCGCAAATACGCCGGCGCTCCCTTCCTGCGCCACCTGATCCTCGCGGCCATCGAAGAATTCCCGCACATTCCGGTGTGCATGCACCAGGACCACGGCACCAGCCCTGACGTCTGCCAGCGCTCCATCCAGCTGGGCTTCTCCTCCGTCATGATGGACGGCTCGCTGAAGGAAGACGGCAAGACCCCGGCCGACTACGAATACAACGTCCGCGTCACGCAGCAGACCGTTGCCTTCGCCCACGCCTGCGGCGTGTCCGTGGAAGGTGAGCTGGGCTGCCTGGGCTCCCTGGAAACCGGTATGGCCGGCGAAGAAGACGGCGTCGGCGCCGAAGGCGTGCTGGATCACAGCCAACTGCTGACCGACCCGGAAGAAGCCGCCGACTTCGTCAAGAAGACCCAGGTCGACGCGCTGGCCATCGCCATCGGCACCAGCCACGGCGCCTACAAGTTCACCAAGCCGCCAACCGGCGACGTGCTCTCCATCGAGCGCATCAAGGAAATCCACAAGCGCATCCCCAACACCCACCTGGTGATGCACGGCTCCTCCTCGGTGCCGCAAGAGTGGCTGAAGGTGATCAACGAGTTCGGCGGCGACATCAAGGAAACCTACGGCGTGCCGGTCGAGGAAATCGTCGAAGGCATCAAGCACGGCGTGCGCAAGGTCAACATCGACACCGACCTGCGCCTGGCTTCCACCGGTGCCATTCGCCGCATGATGGCCGAGCAGCCGAGCGAGTTCGACCCGCGCAAGTTCTTCGCCAAGACCATCGTCGCCATGCGCGATATCTGCATCGCTCGCTACGAAGCCTTCGGCACTGCCGGCCATGCCTCGAAGATCAAGCCGATCTCCCTGGAAGGCATGTTCCAGCGTTACGCCAAGGGTGAGCTGGTGTCGAAGGTCAACTGATCCCGAGCCCGGTTCCCGCTTTCGCTCTCTCTCTCTGTTTCTGAAGAGCTGAAGAGCTGAAGAGCTGAAGAGCTGAAGAGCCCCGCCCTGCGGGGCTCTTTCGTATCCGCCAGAAGGAAAACGCCGATGCTGCGTGCCTTGCTTTGCATCCTGCTGCTGACGTTCCTCGCCGGTTGTTCACTGCGCCCGGCCACGCCTGTCGCGCCGCCACCCAAGCCTCCGGTGGACCTGCCGGCGGACGCGCAGAACTGCCTGACTCACCAGGAATGTACGCTCAAGACTTCGCGCACCCTGCTGTTCGTCTTCGATTATGCCGAGGCGGGTGCAGCCCTGGTGGAGAACGAGAGCCGCGTACTGAGCACGCCGGAAAAGGCTCCGAAGCGGGGCTGGCCGGCTATCCGTATCCAATTGGGCGATCCGGATGGTGGCCGCTTCGAGTTCTCCAGCGAATGCCGACAGAAGCGCTGCCGCATCAAGGACTCGCGCCTGCTCACCTGCTACCGTAACTATCTCGACGGCAAGGCCTGCCGGTTCCGCTGAGCGCTGGTGCTCGGTCCGGGCGGGCTCTGGAGGCACGATGACGGATGTACATGGCAGCGCGCAGGAAGGTTTTACCCGTGAGGCGAAGGCCTATGCCCACGGCCGGCCAGACTACCCCGAAGAGCTGCTGGGTTGGCTTGGCGAGGAGCTGGATATTGGAGCCGGCAAGGAAGTCGTCGACCTCGGCGCGGGCACCGGCAAGTTCACCTCCCTGTTGTTGCGCACGGGCGCGCAAGTCACCGCTATCGAGCCGGTGGCGGCGATGCGGGAGCAACTGAGCGCATCGCTGGGCGCCGTGAAGGTGCTCAACGGGACCGCCCAGGCCATGCCGCTGGCAGCGGACAGTGTCGACGCGCTGACCTGTGCCCAGGCGTTCCATTGGTTCGCTGACCAGCGGTCGCTGGCAGAAATCCACCGCGTGCTGCGGCCGGGTGGCCATCTCGGGCTGGTCTGGAATGTGCGCGACGAGCGGGTCGACTGGGTCGCCCAGGTCACGCGCATCCTCGAACGCTACGAGGGCAGCACGCCACGCTTTCACACGGGGCAATGGCGCCGCGCCTTTGCCGGGTCGCGCTTCGAAGACCTGCGCCTGCGCGAGTTCAGTTACCAGCATGTCGGCCCGCCGGAACAGGTCATTGTCGCCCGCACCCTGTCGGTCAGCTTCATCGCGGCGCTGCCGGACGAGCAGAAGCAGCGCGTTGCGGAGCAGCTGCACGAGCTGATCTCCACACATCCGGCGCTGAAGGGGCAAAACGAAATCGCCTTCCCCTATCGCACCGAGGCCTACAGCACCCGCGCCCTGGTCTGACCGGGGATGCGTTAGACTGGCGGGTGTTTCCGCCGCCAGTCGCTTGCCATGCAGCCGCTTCGCTATCTCCAGGCCTATCCGACACAACTTCAGGAACAGGTTCGCCAACTCATCGAGCAGGGCCGCCTGGGCGAGTATCTGCAGCGCCGGTATCCGAGCCGTCACGACGTGCAGAGCGACAAGGCTCTGTACAGCTATGCGATGGACCTCAAGCAGCAATACATGCGCACCGCGCCGGCGGTGGACAAGGTCCTCTACGACAACAAGCTCGACGTGGTGCAGCGTGCGCTGGGCCTGAATACGGCGATCTCTCGCGTGCAGGGCGGCAAGCTGAAGGCGAAGAAGGAAATCCGCGTCGCCTCGCTGTTCAAGGACGCCGCCCCCGAATTCCTGCAGATGATCGTCGTTCATGAGCTGGCGCACCTGAAGGAACGCGATCACAGCAAGGCCTTCTACCAGCTCTGCGAGCACATGCTGCCTGGCTATCACCAGTTGGAGTTCGACCTGCGCGTCTACCTGACCTGGCGCGACCTGCCTCAGTAGTAGAGTCGCGCCAGATAGATCAGGCCCAGGCACCACGGCAGCAACAGGACGAAGCCCAGGTAGCGCAGCACCTGGCGCGCGCGGTTCCCTGTCTGGCTCGCCCAATGGATTGCCGCGAGCGCCAGCGCGTAAGCCATCAGGCCCGCCAGCAGCCACTTATAGTGTTCCGTGGTGGGCGAAACCGCACCGAAGGAGCGCCAGTGCTACCGGGGTCCGTCCCGCCAGTCGCAGCAGGAAGGCGATGAGCAACCCCGCCAGGCCTGCGCTGGCAATCAGGGCGGCAAACAGTTGGTCGAGGTAGACGAGGTCCGGAGCGCTCTCGAGCGAACGGGGTTGCGCGAGCAGGCGCAACAGGGGCGCGCCGAGCAGGAGAGTGGACAGGCAGAACAGCCATCCTGGTGCGGCGCGTTGCATCCGACACTCCTGAAGAAGTTGCTGCGGGAAGCCCCTGACGTGCCGGATGGGGTCGGTCGCCCGGGGTTGTTCGCCGCCGCAAAGCACAGATTAATCAATGAGTTGGCTAAGTGCTATGATTTTGTCGAGGCGATTCCCGAAATGAAAGGGCCCCTCCGGGGAGGGGCCTTTTCATCAGAACAGGTCGATCGGCGCTTCTTCCTCCGCTGGCATTCCACTGCCAGGAGCACTGCCGGGTGCCAGTTCGTTCATCGAAGGCGGTGTGTCTTCGTTCTTGAACAGTTCGAAGTACGCGCCCGGGGTGCCCGGAGGCGCCGCGCGGCCAGTGACCGGGTCGATACGCAGGCTGACCATGCCGGGCGGCTCGGGCAACAGGTGCGATGGCTTGTCTTTCAGCGCTGCGCCCATGTAGCGCATCCAGATCGGCAGGGCGACGTTGCCGCCGTATTCCGCGCGGCCGAGGCTTTCCGGCTGGTCGAAGCCGACCCATACGGTGGTCATGAAGTCGGCGTTGAAGCCGGAGAACCAGGCGTCCTTCGACTCGTTGGTGGTGCCGGTCTTGCCCGCCAGGTCATCACGCTTGAGGGCCAGGGCGCGGCGACCGGTCCCGCGTTTGATTACGTCCTGCAGCATGCTGGTCATGATGTACGCAGTGCGCGCATCGATGACGCGCTCGGCGGCGGCCGGTTCGATCGTGGTCTTGGCCTGGCTCGGGTCGTCGTTGCCAAAGGCGTCGGCAGGAGCAGGTTGTGCCTGCGTCTGTACCTGCTCCTCGTTCTGCGGGATGCTGGGCGGGTTGGCCTGGTACAGCACCTGGCCGTCACGGCTCTCGATGCGCTGGACGATGTACGGCGAGACCTTGAAGCCGCCGTTGGCGAAGACGGTCCAGGCGCTGGCGATCTCCATTGGCGTCAGGGTCGCGGTGCCCAGGGCCATGGAGAGGTTCGGCGGCAGGTCGTCCTTGTTCAGGCCGAACTTGCTGATGCAGTTGCGTGCGCGGTCAACGCCCAGCGCCTGCAGAATTCGGATCGACACCATGTTGCGCGATTTGTACAGCGCCTCGCGCATGGGGATCGGGCCGAGGAAGGTATTGGTGTCGTTCTTCGGACGCCACACCTTGTCCAGGTATTCGTCATAGAACACCACCGGGGCGTCGTTGATCAGCGAGGCAGCGGTGAAGCCGTTGTCCAGCGCACAGCTGTAGATGAACGGCTTGAAGCTGGAGCCGGGCTGGCGGCGGGCCTGGGTGGCGCGGTTGTAGTTGCTCTGCTCGAAGGAGAAGCCGCCCACCAGCGCCATGATCGCGCCGTCCTGCGGGTTGAGCGAGACCAGGGCGCTCTGCGCCGCCGGCACCTGGGTCAGGCGCAGCGAGCCGTCGTCCTTGCGCTGTACGCGGATCACATCGCCCGCCTGCACCACGTCGCTGGGTTGGCTGGGCATGCGGCCCATGCTGTTGTTGCTCAGGTAGGGGCGAGCCCACTTCATGCCGTCCCAGCCCAGCGCTTCTTCCTTGCCGTCGCGGGTCATGACCATGGCGCCACTCTTCTCGACCTGGGTGACGATGGCCGGTTCCAGGCCGCCCAGCGGGCGCTGCTGTGCAATTGCCTGGCGCCAGGCGTCACGGGTCTTGCCGGGTAGGCGGGTCTCGGGGCCTCGGTAGCCGTGCCGCTGGTCGTAATCCTGCAGGCCTTCACGCAGGGCGGTGTTGGCGTCTTCCTGCAGGTCGCTGCGCACGGTGGTATAGACGCGATAACCCTCGGTGTAGGCGTCGCCGCCAAAGCGGCCGACCAGTTCGGCGCGGGCCATCTCGGCGATGTAGGGGGCGGCCAGTTCCGGAGTCTGGACGTGGTAGGACGCGCCCACGGGCTCCTGGATGGCAGCCTGGTAGCGCGGCTGGTCGATGAAGCCGAGCTTGAGCATGCGCTCGAGAATCCAGTTGCGTCGTTCCAGGCTGCGTGCGGCATTGGCCAGCGGGTTATAGCGTGACGGCGCCTTGGGCAGGCCGGCAATCATCGCCATCTGCGCCAGGCTCAGGTCCTTGATGGATTTGCCGTAATAGACCTGGGCGGCGGCTTCCACGCCATAGGCGCGGTTGCCCAGGTAGATCTTGTTGACGTAGAGCTCGAGGATCTCGTCCTTGGTAAGCGAGCGCTCGATCTGCAGGGCGAGCAATATCTCGTTGATCTTGCGGGAGAAGCTGCGTTCGTTGGTGAGGAAATAGTTCTTCGCCACCTGCATGGTGATCGTACTGCCGCCGGTCTGGATGTGCCCGGTTTTCAATAATTGCGCGGCAGCACGCATCAGGCTTTTGACGTCCACGCCATAATGGTTGGCGAAATTGTCATCTTCAGCCGATAACAGTGCGTGGGTGAAATCCGGGGGGATTTCAGCAAATCGAATCGGCGTTCGGCGCATCTCGCCAAACTCTGCTATCAATTTGTTATCAGCACTGTACACGCGCAGCGGCATCTGCAAGCGCACGTTGCGCAAGGCTTCCACGGACGGGAGGTTCGGGCTGAGGTACAGATAGGCGCCGCTGAAACTGAGCAGCACTCCACAAATAATGGTGACGCAGGTCCACCACAGAAACTTCAGCAGGCGCATCGGAAGGTCTTGGATTTCCAGAGAAAAGAAAGAGTTAAGCGGATGGTGCGGTAAAAAGGGAAAAGCTGATCACATTATAAGCAGTTTTTTTGCTGGCAAGCCATTTGCGCAGGTGTCAAGTCTGGTATCTAATGTGGAAAAACATAAATCGTCCGTAAGTCTCGGATGCTGATAGGAAATCAGTCGTGCTAGGGCTCTTCAATAAGAAAGCGAACACGCTGCTGGGGATAGACATCAGTTCGACTTCGGTCAAACTTCTCGAATTGAGCCGCTCTGGAGGCCGCTACAAGGTAGAGGCCTATGCTGTCGAGCCGCTCCCGCCCAACGCAGTCGTAGAAAAGAACATCGCTGAGCTGGAGGGTGTCGGCCAGGCGTTGTCACGTGTGGTCGCCAAGGCGCGGACCGCAGTGAAGACGTCTGCGGTCGCGGTTGCCGGCTCGGCGGTCATCACCAAAACCATCGAGATGGACGGCGGGCTCTCGGACGACGAGCTGGAAAATCAGCTCAAGATCGAGGCCGACCAGTACATCCCCTACCCCCTCGAAGAGGTCGCTATCGACTTCGAGGTGCAGGGTACGTCAGCGCGCAACGCGGATCGCGTCGATGTTCTTCTTGCTGCTTGTCGGAAGGAGAACGTCGAGGTGCGTGAAGCGGCATTGGCGCTTGCGGGCCTCACGGCCAAGGTCGTCGATGTGGAGGCCTACGCGCTGGAGCGAGCGTTCAGTCTGCTGGGAGACCAGCTGGGCGGCAATGCCGACGAGCTCACAGTTGCGGTGGTCGACATCGGCGCCACCATGACCACGCTCAGTGTGCTGCACCATGGCCGCACCATCTATACGCGCGAGCAGCTCTTTGGCGGGCGGCAGCTCACCGAGGAAATCCAGCGGCGCTATGGACTGTCGGTCGAGGAAGCGGGTCTCGCCAAGAAGCAGGGCGGTCTTCCGGATGACTACGACAGCGAAGTGTTGCAGCCGTTCAAGGACGCCGTTGTTCAGCAGGTGTCCCGTTCGCTGCAGTTCTTCTTCGCGGCCGGTCAGTTCAACGATGTGGACTACATCCTGCTGGCAGGCGGCACCGCGTCCATTCCGGACCTGGATCGCCTGATACAGCAGAAGATCGGTACTCCGACCCTGGTGGCCAACCCGTTCGCCGACATGGTGCTGAGCGGCAAGGTCAACGCCGGTGCGCTGGCCAGTGATGCGCCTGCGCTGATGATTGCCTGCGGTCTGGCGATGAGGAGTTTCGACTGATGGCACGCATCAACCTATTGCCCTGGCGGGAGCAGCTGCGCGAGGAACGCAAGCAGCGCTTCCTGGTGATTCTGGGCGCTGTGCTGCTGGCTTCCGGGGCCGTGATCTTCCTGGGCGACCAGTACTTCAACTCGGCCATCGAGAACCAGGGCGCGCGCAACGACTTCCTGCGCAAGGAAATCGCCGTGCTGGATGCGCGGATCAAGGAGATCAGCGAGCTGAAGACTCGCCGCCAGCAATTGCTCGAGCGCATGAAGATCATCCAGGACCTGCAGGGTAACCGCCCGATCATCGGCCGTGTATTCGACCAGCTGGTTCGGACCCTGCCCGATGGCGTGTACTTCACCGGGCTGAAGATGTCCGGGAAGTCCATCGCCATTGCCGGCGCGGCCGAATCCAACAACCGCGTCTCCAACCTCATGCGTAACCTGGACTCGTCCGAGTGGCTGACTGCGCCGAACCTGACCGAAGTGAAGGCGGTCACCCAGGGCGCCCTGGATCAGGCAAACGTCTTCCAGTTGACCGTGCAGCAGACCCAGCCCGGCAGTGAGGAACAGGACAAGAAAAGTCCCGCGCAAGGAGCCAAGAAATGAGTCTGGCCAGTTCCCTGGAGAGCTTGCGCAAGATCGACATCAACGATCTTGATCTGAACAACCTCGGCTCCTGGCCGGCGGCGGTCAAGGTGATTGCCTGCGTGCTGCTGATGGCGGTGGTGCTGGCGCTTGGGTACAACTTCCACCTGAAGGACCTGCAGGAGCAGCTTGATCGCAACCGCGACGAGGAGCAGACCCTCAAGCAGCAATTCGCAACCAAGGCGTTCCAGGCGGCGAACCTGGATGCTTACAAGGTGCAGATGAAGGAGATGGAAGAATCCTTCGGCGCCTTGCTGCGTCAACTGCCGAGCGATACCGAGGTCCCCGGGCTGCTGGAAGACATCACCCGCACCGGCCTGGGTAGCGGCCTCGAATTCGAGGAGATCAAGCTGCTGCCGGAAGTGACGCAGCAGTTCTACATCGAATTGCCTATCCAGATCAGCGTCGTGGGCGGGTATCACGACCTGGCGACCTTCGTCAGTGGTGTGTCCAGCCTGCCGCGGATCGTGACCCTGCATGATTTCGAGATCAAACCCGCAAGCCCCGATAGCACTTCCAAGCTGCGCATGAGCATCCTGGCAAAGACCTACCGGTATAACGACAAGGGCGTGAAGACGACGGCCCCGACTGCGGGAGCGAAGAAATGAGGGGGCGCCTGATTATCTGCAGTTTTCTGCTCCTGACCTTGAATGGCTGTGGCTCGGGTGGTGATTTTGCCGACCTGCAGGCTTACCTGGACGAAGTCAGGGCTCGCCCGAAAGGGGCTATCGAGCCGCTGCCCAAGTTCCAGGCATACGAGGCATTCACCTACAGCGCCTCGTCCCTGCGCAGTCCCTTCCAGCCGCCGGTGAAGATCGACCTGGCGGTCAAGCAGAAGGGCAACAAGGTCATCAAGCCCGATGAGACGCGGGTCAAGCAGTTCCTCGAAGGCTTCAATATCGAGACTTTCGAGATGGTCGGCACGCTGGCCAGGGATAACCAGACATTCGCTCTCGTAAAAGGTGCAGGAGGGGTGCATCGGGTACGAGTGGGTGACTACCTTGGGCGCAACGACGGCAAGATCGTTGCGATCAGCGAAGCCAAGATCGACGTGATTGAAATCGTTCCTGATGGTGAGGGCGGCTGGCTGGAGCGTCCGCGCAGCCTGACTCTCAAGGAACGCTCCTAAGGGCGGGGATGAACATGGATAACAAACAGCAGTCTGCACGACGGATTCAGACGATGAATAGAACGCTTTCCCGCCTGAGCATTTCCGTGCTCGCGGCCGTATTCGCGCCGGCGCTGCTCGCCGCCAACCTGCAGAGCGTCGATGTGGCGGCACTGCCGGGCGACCGCGTGGAGCTGAAGCTCGGCTTCGACGAGCCGGTGGCGGCGCCGCGCGGCTACACCATCGAGCAGCCGGCGCGTATTGCGCTGGACCTGCCGGGCGTGCAGAACAAGCTGGGTAGCAAGAATCGCGAGCTGGGCGTGGGCAACGCCCGCAGCCTGACCGTGGTCGAGGCCAAGGACCGCACCCGCCTTATCGTCAACCTCAGTACCCTGGTGCCTTACACCACGCGTGCCGAAGGTTCGAACCTCTATGTCGTGGTCGGTGCGGGCGGTGCGACCTCCAGTTCCTACGCTTCTGCCGCGCCGTCGCCGGCTCCGGTTGCCAAGCCTGCCCAGCCCAAGCCTTACCTTCCGGCTGGCAAGGCGATCCGCAATATCGATTTCCAGCGTGGCGAACAGGGGGAAGGCAATGTCGTGATCGATCTGTCCGATCCGACGGTCAGTCCTGATATCCAGGAGCAAGGCGGCAAGATCCGCCTGGACTTCCCGCGTACCCAGCTGCCGGATAACCTCCGCGTGCGACTGGACGTGAAGGACTTCGCCACCCCGGTGCAGTTCGTCAACGCCGCGGCCGCTGGCGACAAGGCCAGTATCTCCATCGAGCCGACCGGGCTGTATGACTATCTCGTCTATCAGACCGACAACCGCATGACCGTCAGCATCAAGCCGCTGACCCAGGACGATGCCGAGAAGCGCAAGAAGGACAACTTCGCCTACACCGGCGAGAAGCTGTCGCTGAACTTCCAGGACATCGACGTGCGTTCGGTGCTGCAGCTCATTGCCGACTTCACCGACTTGAACCTGGTGGCTTCGGACACCGTGCAGGGCAACATCACCCTGCGCCTGCAGAACGTGCCGTGGGACCAGGCGCTGGATCTGGTGCTCAAGACCAAGGGCCTGGACAAGCGCAAGGTCGGCAACGTCCTGCTGGTTGCACCGGCCGATGAAATCGCCGCTCGCGAGCGCCAGGAGCTGGAGGCGCAGAAGCAGATCTCCGAACTGGCTCCGCTGCGTCGTGAGCTGATCCAGGTGAACTATGCCAAGGCGTCGGACATTGCCAAGCTGTTCCAGTCGGTGACCGGCACCAGCGGTGCTCCGGGTGCCGCTCCCGGCGGCGATAACCGGGGTTCGATCACTGTAGATGACCGTACCAACGCCATCATTGCCTACCAGACCCAGGACCGCCTCGACGAACTGCGCCGTATCGTTGCCCAACTCGACATCCCGGTTCGCCAGGTGATGATCGAAGCGCGCATCGTCGAAGCGGCGGTGGACTACAGCAAGAGCCTGGGCGTTCGCTGGGGCGGTGCCTTCAGCAGCGGCAACTGGGACTTCTACGGTAAGGACGGCGCCCGGACCGTCGATAGCGACTCCGGCCAGCTCTACCTGCCGGGAACCTCTACCGTGGGTAATTGGACTGCCGCCGACGGCGTAGCGCCGGTTCCCTTCGTCGACATGGGCGTGACCAACAGTACTTCCGGTATCGGCATCGGCTTCCTGAGCAACCATGCCATGCTCGACCTGCAACTCTCCGCCATGGAGAAGAGCGGTAACGGCGAAGTGGTGTCCCAGCCCAAGGTCGTCACCTCCGACAAGGAAACCGCAAAGATCCTCAAGGGCTCGGAGATTCCGTACCAGGAAGCCAGTTCCAGTGGCGCGACCTCGGTTTCGTTCAAGGAGGCCGCACTGGCCCTGGAAGTGACTCCGCAGATCACTCCGGACAACCGCATCATCATGGAAGTGAAGGTCAACAAGGACGAGCCGGACTACGCCAACGCCCTGAACGGCGTACCGCCGATCAAGAAGAACGAAGTCAACGCCAAGGTACTGGTCAACGATGGCGAAACCATCGTGATCGGTGGCGTGTTCTCCAACACCCAGACCAAGGCGACCGACAAGGTTCCGTTCCTCGGTGACGTTCCGTTCATTGGCCGACTGTTCCGTCGCGACTCGGTAACCGACAGCAAGAACGAGCTGCTGGTTTTCCTTACCCCGCGGATCATGAATAATCAGGCCATTGCAGTCGGCCGTTGATCAATGTCGTGTCCAATTTGATTCTGGTAGGCCCGATGGGAGCTGGTAAAAGCACCATCGGGCGTCTTCTCGCCAAAGAACTTCACCTCGTCTTCAAAGATTCGGATAAAGAGATCGAGCAGCGCTGCGGAGCCAACATCCCCTGGATATTCGATGTCGAGGGCGAGGCGGGCTTCCGCGAGCGTGAGCAGGCGATGCTGGCCGAGCTGTGCGATGAAGGGGGCGTGGTCATTGCCACGGGCGGCGGCGCGGTCATGCGCGACGCCAATCGCCTCATCCTCAAGAATGGCGGCAAGGTGATCTACCTGCACGCCTCGGTCGAGCAGCAGATTTCCCGCACGGCGCGCGACAAGAATCGCCCTCTGCTGCAGAAGCCCAATCCGGAACAGATCCTTCGCGACCTCATGCAGATGCGCGATCCGCTTTATCGCGAAATCGCCGACGTGATCATCGAAACCGACGAGCGGCCTCCGCGTCTCGTCGTGCTGGAGATCATCGAGCGCCTGCGTGAGCTGGAGCGCCATTAACGGCGCTGCAATCTGGGGTATCCTAGTCCCCTTTCCTGTCCGGGGGTTTCATGCGCACACTCAACGTCGATCTGGCCGATCGCAGCTACCCGATCTATATCGGCGAGGGGCTGCTGGATGATCCGCGCTACTTCGAGCCGCACATCCGCGGCCGCCAGGTAGCCATCGTCACCAACGAAACCATCGCGCCGCTGTACCTGGATCGACTGCAGAAGACCCTGGCCGCCTACAAGGTCACCACGGTCGTGCTCCCTGACGGCGAAGCCTACAAGCAGTGGGAAACCCTGCAGCTGATCTTCGATGGCCTGCTGACCGCACGCCATGACCGCAAGACCACCCTGATCGCCCTCGGCGGTGGCGTCATCGGCGACATGACCGGTTTCGCGGCTGCCTGTTACCAGCGCGGCGTCGACTTCATCCAGGTGCCGACCACCCTGCTGTCGCAGGTGGACTCCTCGGTGGGTGGCAAGACCGGTATCAACCATCCGCTGGGCAAGAACATGGTCGGGGCCTTCTATCAGCCCCAGGCCGTGGTCATCGATACCGCGACCCTCAAGACGCTGCCCCCGCGCGAGCTGTCGGCGGGCCTGGCAGAGGTGATCAAGTACGGCTTCATCTGCGACGAGCCTTTCCTCGCCTGGCTGGAAGCGCACATGGGCGATCTGCTCGCGCTGGAGCCTGTCGCGCTGACCGAAGCCATCGAGCGCTCCTGCGCGGCCAAGGCCCGCGTGGTCGGCGCCGACGAGAAGGAGACCGGCGTGCGCGCCACGCTGAACCTGGGCCATACCTTCGGTCACGCCATCGAGACCCACATGGGTTACGGCGTCTGGCTGCACGGCGAAGCCGTGGGTGCGGGAACCGTGATGGCACTCGAGATGTCGCATCGGCTGGGATGGCTGACAAAGGCCGAACTCGACCGCGGCATCCGCCTGCTCGCCGCGGCGAAGCTGCCGGTGGTCCCGCCGCAGGAAATGAACGCCGAGCATTTTCTCGAGCACATGGCCGTCGACAAGAAAGTGCTCGATGGCCGTCTGCGTCTGGTATTGCTCCAAGGGCTGGGGGGCGCGGTCGTGACCGCCGAATTCCCCCGTGAGATTCTGGAAGAAACACTGCGCGCTGACTACCAGTCACTGGTCGGTCAGGCAGGAGAACACTGAGGTCCCATGTCCAGCTTGCATGCCGATGAGGCCTTCCTGGCCCACTACCAGTTCAGTCATGACCCCTTCGCACCGCGGGTTCCGGGCTTCAAGTTCTTCCCGGCGCAGCGCAAGCCCGTACTGGGCCAGCTGCACCACCTGGCGCGCTACAGCCACCTGCTGCTGGCCGTTACCGGTCCGCTGGGCAGCGGCAAGACCCTGTTGCGCCAGGCCCTGGTGGCCAGCACCAACAAGGACGCCGTCTCCAGCGTGGTGATCTCCGGTCGTTCGGTGACCGACGAGGCCACGCTGCTGCGCCAGCTCGCGCAAGGCCTGGGCATCACCCAGACCAGCATCGAGGCGATCCTTGCCAAGGTCGCCCAGTTGGCGATCACCGGGCAGGACGTCTACCTGCTGGTGGATGACGCCGAGCAGCTACGCGACGATGCTCTCGAAGTCCTTCTGCTGCTGGCCGCCGGCAACTCCGAAGCGCGCCTGCACGTCTTCCTGTTTGGCGAGCCTGAGCTGCTCTCGCGCCTGGAGGTGCTATCCGAGGGCGAGGAGCGTTTCCACGCCATCGAGTTGCAACCCTACAGCGAAGAAGAAACCCGCGAGTACCTGGCGCAGCGCCTCGAAGGTGCGGGGCAGGGTATCGAGTTGATTTCCGCCGACCTGCTGGCCGACATCCACGAACAATCCGGCGGCTGGCCGGGTACCATCAACCAGACCGCTCGCGATGCGATGATCGAAGCGATGCTGGCTGATCGCAGTGGCGAACGCAAAGCCGCCGGTGCCGGCTTCAAGTTGCCGAAGAAGCACCTGGCAATCCTCGGCGTGGTCGCCATTGGTGTCATCGCCGCCTGGTTCATGCAGGGCAAGACCACCAAGCCGGAGACCGCGAGCAACACCGCTGCGCAGACTTCGTCGCAACTGCCGCTGGGCGGTGGCGCAGCTCCGCAGCCGAACGCACAGCCGCAGCCGGATGCCCAGGGCAACGGCCCGTCCGTGGAATTCGCCGGTTCCAACCAGCCGCTGCCGCTGCCGTTGGTGGGCGAAAGCCAGCCGGTGATCCGTGAACCCCTGGCTCAGGCCGGTGGTCAGGAAGATGCCGACGAGGGTGGCATGCCCTCGGCAGCCATTCCGCCGACCGTGACCACCACCGCGCCGCCGGTCACCCCGCTGGCGAACAATGGTCCGAAACCGCTGAACCCGGTGCCGACGGCTCCGGTACAGCAGCAGGCTGCCATCCAGCCGGCCCCGACTCCCGCGCCCACTCCGCGCCCGGAACCGGTCAAGCCCGCTGCCACCGCACCGGCCAAGCCCACCCAGGCTGCCAAGCCGGCTGCGACCAAGCCTGCCACAACCATCGCCAGCGCCAAGCCGGCGACCGCCGCCAGCAAGCCCGCCGCGGCAACGGGCAGCGCCGGTGGCAGCAGCTGGTACCAGTCACAGGCCGGCTCGCGCTACTCCGTGCAGGTGCTGGGCACTGGCTCCGAAGCCAGCGCCAAGGCCTTCATCAGCCAGCAGGGCGGCGGCGACTACCGCTACTTCCGCAAGAACCTGCAGGGCAAGCCGTTCTATGTCGTGACCTACGGTAACTTTGCTGATCGCACTGCCGCGCAGGCGGCGATCAAGAAGCTGCCGGCGAAGATTCAGGCCTCCAAGCCCTGGGCCCGTCCTTTCTCCAGCATCCAGCAGGACATCGCCGGGGCGCGCTGAAAGGTCGCAGTGTCGCAATACTGAAAAGCCGAGCCCCGCCCCGCGGGGCTCGGCTTTTTTATTGGCTTGTGTCTTTGACAGGATTCTTATAAAAATGCGACATCGGGTGTCAGCAGTGCGTCAAAAAAAACAGTGACGTCGCTTTCCCCATGTGTACAATGACCTCCCTTTGCCTATCGGAAACTTGCCGCTTGAGCGAGTAGACAGGCGAAGTGCTTGTAGAGGGTCTGCTGACGTTTCGTCATGGCCAGGGCCGGAACCGCCGCTACGTTGGGTAAGACGTGGCAACTCGCGCGGAACGGTCATTCCAGGTGAACCAGGGGCTGCAACGGCGCTGCTCGATAGAAGCGGCCCGAGCCTTTGGGGTGCGCGGGAAACGAGCCTGCACGGCGAAACTGGGCGATGGCGAAACGTCAGCAGACCCTGGAATCTATAAAAGTTTTGCCGGTGAGAGTTCCCTATGAAAGCAGGTCTGTACCATCCTGAGACGTTCAAGGATAACTGCGGATTCGGTCTGATCGCCCACATGACGGGCGAGGCAAGCCACGAACTTCTGCAAACCGCCATCGAAGCACTGACCTGCATGACCCACCGAGGTGGGATCAACGCGGACGGGAAAACCGGGGACGGCTGTGGGCTGCTGATCCAGAAGCCCGACCAGTTCCTGCGCGCCGTGGCCCTTGAGTCCTTCGGCGCCGATCTCCCTGACCAGTACGCGGTCGGGATGGTCTTCTTCAACCAGGATCCGGTGAAAGCCGAAGCCGCCCGCGCGAACATGAATCGCGAGATCGAGCGCGCCGGCCTGAAGCTGGTCGGCTGGCGCAAGGTGCCGATCGACACCAGCGTCCTGGGTCGCCTGGCGCTGGAGCGCCTGCCGCAGATCGAGCAGGTGTTCATCGGCGGTGAAGGCCTGTCCGACCAGGAGTTCGCGGTCAAGCTGTTCAGCTCCCGTCGCCGCTCCTCCGTGGCCAACGCCGAGGACGCCGATCACTATGTCTGCAGCTTCTCGCACAAGACCATCATCTATAAGGGCCTGATGATGCCGGCGGACCTCGCCGCCTTCTATCCGGACCTCTCCGATGAGCGCCTGAAGACCGCCATCTGCGTCTTCCACCAGCGCTTCTCGACCAACACCCTGCCGAAATGGCCGCTGGCCCAGCCGTTCCGCCTGCTGGCGCACAACGGCGAGATCAACACCATCACCGGCAACCGCAACTGGGCCCAGGCCCGCCGCGCCAAGTTCGCCAACGAATGGATGCCGGACCTGGATGAGCTCGGCCCGCTGGTCAACCGCGTGGGCTCGGATTCCTCCAGCATGGACAACATGCTCGAGCTGATGGTCACCGGCGGCATGGACATGTTCCGCGGCCTGCGCATGATCATTCCGCCGGCCTGGCAGAACGTCGAGACCATGGACGCCGACCTGCGGGCGTTCTACGAATTCAACTCACTGCACATGGAACCGTGGGACGGCCCCGCCGGCGTCGTGCTGACCGACGGCCGCTACGCCGTCTGCCTGCTCGACCGCAACGGCCTGCGTCCCTCGCGCTGGGTCACCACTAAGAACGGCTACATCACCCTCGCCTCGGAAATCGGCGTGTGGGACTACAAGCCCGAGGACGTCATCGCCAAGGGCCGCGTCGGCCCGGGCCAGATCCTCGCGGTGGACACCGAGACCGGCCAGCTGCTGCAGACCGAGGACATCGACAACCGCCTCAAGTCGCGCCACCCCTACAAGCAGTGGCTGCGCCAGAGCGCGCTGCGCATCCAGGCGACCCTGGACGATGACCAGGGCGTTGCCAGCTACGACGGCGACCAGCTCAAGCAGTACATGAAGATGTTCCAGGTCACCTTCGAGGAGCGTGACCAGGTGCTGCGCCCGCTCGCCGAGCAGGGCCAGGAAGCAGTCGGCTCGATGGGCGACGACACCCCGATGGCGGTGCTGTCCAAGCGCATCCGCTCGCCCTACGACTACTTCCGCCAGGTCTTCGCGCAGGTCACCAACCCGCCGATCGACCCGCTGCGCGAAGCGATCGTGATGTCCCTGGAAACCTGTCTGGGCATCGAGCAGAACATCTTCGAAGAGTCCCCGCACCACGCCAACCAGGCGATCCTGACCACCCCGGTGATCTCCCCGGCCAAGTGGCGGACCTTGATGAACCTGGAGCGTCCGGGCTTCGACCTGCACCACATCGACCTGAACTACGACGAAAGCGTCGGCCTCGAGACGGCGGTGCGCAACATCGCCGACCAGGCCGAGGAAGCCGTGCGCGCCGGCAAGGTGCTGCTGGTGCTCTCCGACCGCCACATCGCCCCCGGCAAGCTGCCGGTGCACGCGGCCCTGGCCGTCGGCGCCGTGCACCACCGCCTGGTGCAGACCGGCCTGCGCTGCGACTCCAACATCCTGGTGGAAACCGCCACCGCCCGTGACCCGCACCATTTCGCGGTGCTGGTGGGCTTTGGCGCGTCCGCGGTCTACCCGTACCTCGCCTACGAGGTGCTGGCCGACCTGATCCGCACTGGCGAAGTGCTGGGCGACCTCTACGAGGTCTTCAAGTACTACCGCAAGGGCATCTCCAAGGGGATGCTGAAGATCCTCTCGAAGATGGGCATTTCCACCATCGCTTCCTACCGCGGCGCCCAGCTGTTCGAAGCCATCGGCCTGTCCGACGAAGTCACCGGCCTGTGCTTCCCGGGCACCCCGAGTCGCATCCAGGGCGCGCGCTTCCTCGATATCGAGAACGAGCAGAAGCTGCTGGCCTCTGAGGCCTGGAACAACCGCAAGGCGATCCAGCAGGGCGGCCTGCTGAAGTTCGTCTACGGCGGCGAGTACCACGCCTACAACCCTGACGTGGTGAACACCCTGCAGGTTGCTGTGCAGCAGGGCGACTACGCCAGGTTCAAGGAATACACCGCGCTGGTGGACCAGCGTCCGGTCTCCATGCTGCGCGACCTGCTCAAGGTGAAGACTTCCGAGCAGCCGCTGAGCCTGGACGAGATCGAGCCGCTGGAGTCCATCTTCAAGCGCTTCGACGCCGCCGGCATCTCCCTTGGCGCGCTGTCGCCGGAGGCCCACGAGGCCCTGGCCGAGGCCATGAACCGCCTGGGCGGTCGCTCCAACTCCGGTGAGGGCGGTGAAGACCCGGCGCGCTACGGCACGCTGAAGAGCTCGAAGATCAAGCAGGTGGCCACCGGCCGCTTCGGTGTGACCCCGGAATACCTGGTCAACGCCGAAGTCCTGCAGATCAAGGTGGCCCAGGGCGCCAAGCCCGGCGAAGGCGGCCAGCTGCCCGGTGGCAAGGTCAACGGCCTGATCGCCCGCCTGCGCTATGCGGTGCCCGGCGTGACCCTGATCTCGCCGCCGCCGCACCACGACATCTACTCCATCGAAGACCTCGCCCAGCTGATCTTCGACCTCAAGCAGGTCAACCCGCAGGCGCTGGTATCGGTGAAACTGGTTTCCGAGCCGGGCGTGGGCACCATCGCCGCCGGCGTGGCCAAGGCCTATGCCGACCTGATCACCATTTCCGGCTATGACGGCGGTACCGGCGCTTCGCCGATCACCTCCATCAAGTACGCCGGTTCGCCGTGGGAGCTGGGCCTCGCCGAGGCGCACCAGACCCTGCGCGGCAACGACCTGCGCGGCAAGGTCCGGGTACAGACCGACGGCGGCCTGAAGACCGGCCTGGACGTCATCAAGGCGGCCATCCTCGGCGCCGAGAGCTTCGGCTTCGGCACCGCGCCGATGATCGCCCTGGGCTGCAAGTACCTGCGCATCTGCCACCTGAACAACTGCGCCACCGGCGTCGCCACCCAGAACGACAAGCTGCGCAAGGACCACTTCATCGGCACCGTGGACATGGTGGTGAACTTCTTCACCTTCATCGCCAGCGAAACCCGTGAGTGGCTGGCCAAGCTTGGCGTGCGCAGCCTGGAAGAACTGATCGGCCGCACCGACCTGCTGGAAATCCTGCCGGGCGAGACGCCCAAGCAGGGCAACCTCGACCTCACGCCGCTGCTGGGCAGCGACCTGATCCCGGCCGAGAAGCCGCAGTTCTGCGAAGTCGAGAAGAACCCGCCGTTCGACCAGGGCCTGCTGGCCGAGAAGATGGTCGAGCTGGCCCGTGGCGCCATCGAAGGCGCCAAGGGCGGCGAGTACGAACTGGATATCTGCAACTGCGACCGCTCCATCGGCGCGCGGATTTCCGGCGAAATCGCCAAGGTCCACGGCAACCAGGGCATGGCCAAGGCGCCGATCACCTTCCGCTTCAAGGGCACCGCGGGCCAGAGCTTCGGCGTGTGGAACGCCGGCGGCCTGCACCTGTACCTGGAAGGCGACGCCAACGACTACGTCGGCAAGGGCATGACCGGCGGCAAGCTGGTCGTCACCCCGCCCAAGGGCAGCCCGTTCAAGTCGCAGGAATCGGCCATCGTCGGCAACACCTGCCTGTACGGCGCCACGGGCGGCAAGCTGTTCGCCGCCGGCACCGCGGGCGAGCGCTTCGGCGTGCGCAACTCCGGCGCCCATGCCGTGGTTGAAGGTACCGGTGACCACTGCTGCGAATACATGACCGGCGGCTTCATCTGCGTTCTGGGCAAGACCGGCTACAACTTCGGCTCCGGCATGACCGGCGGCTTCGCTTATGTCCTCGACATGGACAACTCCTTCGTCGACCGCGTGAACCATGAGCTGGTTGAAATCCAGCGGATCAGCGGCGAAGCGATGGAGGCCCAGCGCAACCATCTGCGCAAGGTGCTGGTCGAGTACGTGGCGGAAACGGCGAGCGAGTGGGGCGCACATCTGCTGGAGAACCTCGACGACTACCTGCGTCGGTTCTGGCTGGTGAAACCGAAGGCTGCCAGCCTCGGTTCCCTGCTGACCAGCACTCGTGCCAACCCGCAATAAGCGCCTGAAGTTTGATGAGGTCTGAAAATGTCTGAACGTCTTAACAATGACTTCCAGTTCATCGAAGTCGGGCGCAAGGATCCGAAGAAGAAGCTTCTTCGCCAGCGCAAGCGCGAGTTCGTGGAAATCTACGACCTGTTCAAGCCGCAGCAGGCGGCTGACCAGGCCCACCGTTGCCTGGGTTGCGGCAACCCGTACTGCGAGTGGAAATGCCCGGTACACAACTTCATCCCCAACTGGCTGAAGCTGGTCTCCGAAGGCAACATCCTCGCGGCTGCCGAACTGTCCCACCAGACCAACACCCTGCCGGAAGTCTGCGGCCGGGTGTGCCCGCAGGATCGCCTTTGCGAAGGCGCCTGCACCCTGAACGACGGCTTCGGTGCGGTCACCATCGGCTCGGTGGAGAAGTACATCACCGACACCGCCTTCGCCATGGGCTGGCGCCCGGACATGTCCAAGGTCAAGCCCACCGGCAAGCGCGTCGCCGTGATCGGCGCGGGCCCGGCGGGCCTGGGCTGTGCCGACGTGCTGGTGCGCAACGGCGTGACCCCGGTGGTGTTCGACAAGAACCCGGAAATCGGCGGCCTGCTGACCTTCGGCATCCCCGAGTTCAAGCTGGAGAAACAGGTGCTCTCGCGTCGTCGTGAAGTCTTCACCGGCATGGGCATCGAGTTCCGGTTGAACACCGAGATCGGCAAGGACGTCACCATGGAGCAGCTGCTCGATGAGTACGATGCCGTGTTCATGGGCATGGGCACCTACACCTACATGAAAGGCGGTTTCCCCGGCGAAGACCTGCCCGGCGTGCACGATGCGCTGGACTTCCTCATCGCCAACGTGAATCGCAACCTGGGCTTCGAGAAGTCGCCGGAAGACTTCGTCGACATGAAGGGCAAGCGCGTCGTGGTACTGGGCGGTGGCGACACCGCGATGGACTGCAACCGCACCTCCATTCGCCAGGGCGCCAAGGGCGTGACCTGCGCCTACCGCCGTGACGAAGAAAACATGCCCGGCTCGCGCAAAGAGGTGAAGAACGCCAAGGAAGAGGGCGTGAAGTTCCTCTTCAACCGCCAGCCCATCGCCATCGTCGGCGAGGACAAGGTGGAAGGCGTGAAGGTGGTCGAGACCCGTCTCGGCGAACCGGACGCCCGCGGCCGTCGCAGCCCCGAGCCGATCCCGGGTTCCGAGGAGATCATCCCGGCCGAAGCCGTGCTGATCGCCTTCGGCTTCCGCCCGAGCCCGGCGCCGTGGTTCGACCAGCACCAGGTGGAGATCGACAGCCAGGGTCGCGTCATCGCCCCGGCCGCCGCGCAGTTCAAGCACCAGACCAGCAACCCGAAGATCTTCGCCGGCGGCGACATGGTCCGTGGTTCCGACCTGGTGGTGACGGCGATCTTCGAAGGCCGCACGGCTGCCGAAGGCATCCTGGATTACCTGGGCGTCTGAGCCGGACCTGTAGGAGCGAGCTTGCTCGCGAACCTGGCCCCGAAGCGGGGTGTTGTTCGCGAGCAAGCTCGCTCCTACAAAAAAGCTATCCGCAGCGACAAACTGTCGCGATGGACAAAAGGCACGGCCCCCGCCGTGCCTTTTCTTTTGGGCTTTGCGAAAATACCCGCACTTTTTTGCCGGATGCCGTTATGACTGCCTTGAAGAACGATCGCTTCCTCCGCGCCCTGCTCAAGCAGCCCGTCGATGTCACCCCTGTCTGGATGATGCGCCAGGCCGGCCGCTACCTGCCGGAGTACCGCGCTACCCGCGCCAAGGCCGGTGACTTCATGAGCCTGTGCATGAACCCGCAGATGGCCTGCGAAGTGACCCTGCAGCCGCTGGACCGTTATCCGCAGCTGGACGCGGCGATCCTCTTCTCCGACATCCTCACCATCCCCGACGCCATGGGCCAGGGCCTGTACTTCGAGACCGGCGAAGGTCCGCGTTTCAAGAAGGTCGTGACCACCCAGGCCGACATTGACGCCCTGCCGATCCCCGATCCGGAGAAGGACCTGGGCTACGTGATGGACGCCGTGCGCACCATCCGCCGCGAGCTGAATGGCCGCGTCCCGCTGATCGGCTTCTCCGGCAGCCCCTGGACCCTGGCCACCTACATGGTCGAAGGCGGCTCCAGCCGCGACTTCCGCAAGACCAAGGCGATGCTCTACGACAATCCGCAGGCCCTGCACGCCCTGCTGGACAAGCTGGCGCAGTCGGTCACCAGCTATCTCAATGGTCAGATCCTGGCCGGTGCCCAGGCGGTGCAGATCTTCGATTCCTGGGGCGGCGCGCTGTCGGCGGCGGCCTACCAGGAGTTCTCCCTCGCCTACATGCGGAAGATCGTCGACGGCCTGATCCGCGAACACGAAGGTCGCCGCGTACCGGTGATCCTCTTCACCAAGGGTGGCGGCCTGTGGCTGGAATCCATGGCCAACACCGGTGCCGAGGCCCTGGGCCTGGACTGGACCTGCGACATCGGCAGCGCTCGCGCCCGCGTCGGCGACAAGGTTGCGCTGCAGGGCAACATGGACCCGGCGGTGCTCTACGCCAAGCCCGAAGCCATCCGCGCCGAAGTCGCGCGGATCCTCGGCGCCTTCGGTAATGGCAATGGCCACGTGTTCAACCTCGGTCATGGCGTCACCCCGGAGGTTGATCCGGCACACGCCGGCGCCTTCTTCGAGGCGGTGCACGAGCTGTCGGCGCAGTATCACTGAGCCTGAGGCTCCACCGGAAAGCCCCGCAGTCGCGGGGCTTTTTCCTTTCCGGGTATCGGCTTTTCGTGATTTTCCGGCAAGTTCTGCGGTTAATCGGGTTCGCGAGCAAGCTCGCTCCTACGAAGAGCACTCCGGTACCTGCCTGTAGGAGCGAGCTTGCTCGCGAACATGTCCGGCGCCGCCGCTGCAAAGGCCTTCCCGAGCGTAGGAGCGGACTCCGTCCGCGATCGGCCTAAGCAGCGGAGGATTTTCCGAACAAAAAAAGCCCCGCTCGGAAGCGGGGCTTTTCGTTCCCTCATGGAGCCTCAAGCCCCATCAGAGTGCATCACGCAGCATCGCCGACCACGCCAGCGGCGCGCTGGGACTTGCGGCGGTTGGATACCAGCAGGCCGGAGCAGACCACCACGACGGTCAGCAGGGTGGTGGCGACCACTTCCATGCGGTGGTCCGGGCGGATCAGCATGATCACCAGGGCGCCGACGATGAACAGGATCACCGCCCAGGTCAGCCAGGGGAACAGCCACATCTTCAGCTTCAGCTGGTGGCCCTGGGCGAGCAGCTTCTTGCGCATGCGCAGCTGCGACAGGGCGATCACCAGGTACACCAGCAGGGCGATGGCGCCGGAGCTGGCCAGCAGGAAGTTGAACACTTCGGCCGGGGCCAGGTAGTTGGCGAAGGTGCACAGGAAGGCCATGGCGGTGGACAGCAGCACGGCGTACACCGGGGTGCGGCTGACGCTGGTCACCTGGGCGATCTTCGGCGCGTCACCGCGCTTGCTCAGCGAGTACATCATGCGCGAAGCGGTGTAGAGCGCCGAGTTCAGGCAACTGGTCACCGAGACCAGCACGATGATGTCGACGATCAGCTTGGCGTACGGGATGTGCAGGTGTTCCAGCACGGTCTGGTAGGAGCCCATGCTTACCAGCCGCGGGTCGTTCCACGGCACCAGGCAGACCACGATCAGGATCGACAGCAGGTAGAACAGCGCGATACGCCAGATCACCGAGTTGGTGGCGCGGGTGATCTGCTGCTCCGGGTCCTTGGACTCGGTGGCGGCGATGGTGACGATTTCCGAGCCCATGAAGGAGAACATGGTAGTCAGCAGCGCGGCGAGCACGGCGCCCCAGCCCTTGGGCAGGAAGCCTTCGCTGGTCAGGTGGCCGATGCCGGAGACTTCGCTGTTGGGCGAGAAGCCGAAGATGGCCGCGCAGCCCAGCACCAGGAAGGCGATGATCGAGACGACCTTGATCAGCGCCAGCCAGAACTCGAACTCACCGTAGTTCTTCACGCTGAACAGGTTGGTCACGGTCAGTGCCGAGGTGATCAGGAAGGCCAGCACCCAGATCGGCGCGCCGGGGAACCAGGCGTGGATGATGGCCGCGGCGGCGTTGGCTTCCAGCGGGATCACCAGGACCCAGAACCACCAGTACAGCCAGCCGATGGTGAAGCCGGCCCAGTGGCCGATGGCGCGGTCGGCATAGGTGGAAAAGGAGCCGCTGTCCGGCTGCGCGACGGCCATTTCGGCCAGCATGCGCATCACCAGGACCACCAGCAGGCCGGCGACCAGATAGGAAACCATGACGGCCGGGCCGGCTTCGGCGATGGCGTGGCCGGAGCCTACGAACAGGCCCGCGCCAATGGCGCCGGCAATCGAAAGCATCGTGACGTGACGATTTTGCAGGCCCTGGGAGAGCCCGGAAGAAGGGGTGCTGCTCATGCTTTACCTACAACTACGGAGGGAATTGCGTACTGCGGGAGTCGAGGTCCGTTTCAGGATTCCAACAAGTCGTTCGAGATTGTGAACGCAAGGATCGCGCCACATCTTGTTACGACTTAAGTCGTAGGTTGGGAATAAATCTCACAACGCCCGTGTGGCAGGCGTTGTCGGATCTGAGATAAATGTCTTTGCACGACCGTTCCATGTCGTTTTTAGGCATTCTGCTTGTCACCTGTGTAGAAACTACCCAGTCTTGTTGAGTGCTGGTAGGTCGCGCGGTAACATCGGAAGGCGCATCAGGTGAAGGGCCACCAGCAGGCAGATACCCAACAGGCCGGCAATGAACAGGCCCACGCCGTTCCAACCGTACTGGTGCCAGAACAGACCGCCGGCGGTGCCGGCGACGCTGGAGCCGGTGTAATAGCAGAACAGGTACAGCGACGAGGCCTGGCCCTTGGCCTTCAGGGCGCGGCGGCCGATCCAGCTGCTGGCCACCGAGTGCGCGCCGAAGAAGCCGAAGGTGAAAACCAGCAGCCCGGCCAGCACCAGGGCCAGCGGTTGCAGCAGAGTGATCAGCACGCCGCCGAGCATCAGCGCGATCATTGCCCAGAGCACCTTGCGCCGGCCCAGCTTGTCGGCCAGCGAGCCGACCCACGCCGAGCTGTAGATTCCCGACAGGTAGACCAGCGAGAGCACGCCGACGATGGCTTGGCTCAGGTGGTAGGGCTCCGCCAGCAGGCGGTAGCCGATATAGTTGAACAGGGTGACGAAGGCGCCCATCAGCAGGAAACCGACCAGGAATAGCCAGGGCAGGCCGGCGTCGCGGAAGTGCCCGGTGAAGCCTTCGATCAGCCGGCGCGGTTTGAGCGGCGCCGGGCGGAAGTTCTTCGATTCGGGAAGGATGCGCCAGAACAGCAGCGCTGCGGCCAGGGCGAGTACGCCCAGGGTGGCCAGCGCGACGTGCCAGTTCACGTAGTCCACCAGCACGCCGCTGATCAGTCGCCCACTCATGCCGCCAATGGCGTTGCCGCCGATATACAGCCCCATGGACAGCCCGATGTGCTGCGGATGGATTTCCTCGGAGAGGTAGGTCATGCCCACTGCCGCCAGGCCGCTGAGCGACAGGCCGAGCAGCGCGCGCATGGCCAGCACGCCGTGCCAGGTCGGCATCAGCGAGCTGCCGAGGGTGAACAGGGCGGCGAGGACCAGCGAGGCGACCATGATCGACTTGCGCCCGATGGCGTCGGAGATCGGCCCGGTGACCAGCAGGCCGAAAGCCATGGTGATGGTCGAGATCGACAGCACCAGGCTGCTCTGCGCGGCGGTCAGGCTGAACGCCTTGGACAGTACCGGCATCATCGGCTGCACGCAGTAGAGCAGGGCGAAGGTGGCGAAGCCTCCGGAGAACAGCGCAAGCGAGGTACGCATGAACGCCGGGGTGCCTTTCTCGATGTAGGTTTCGACGTCTTCGACGGCTCGCACCACGTCGCTATTGGCTTCGCGTGCGCTCTCGCGCAGATCGGGCAGCACCTCCGCCGGGTCGTTGGCGGCGACTGGTTCTTGTACGACGGCCGGTTCGGCCTCCATGGGATGTTCTTCCCGCAAAGCCCGCAGGGCAGGTTGACTCACGACACACCTCAGGTTGGTAAAAGCAGGAGGGCCTGGAATGGCGGCAAGGGCCCGCGCGGCCAGGCAGGGAGCAGGTTGGTAGTCGTTATTGGGCTTGTGTGGAAAGGATAAGGAGCGGGCTTTATTATTTCCAATATATTAATCGACACGTTTGAGTCGTTTTGCGAATCATTGGTGGCCGCGCCGTTGAGACCGGTGCGGTGCGAAACCGATCGCGGACGAAGTCCGCTCCTACCCAACCGGGAACATCGGTGCTTCTGGGAGAGAAGATGGAACTGCGACACCTGCGTTATTTCATTGCCGTGGCGGAAGAGCTGCACTTCGGCCGCGCCGCCGAGCAACTGGGGATTTCCCAGCCGCCGCTGAGCCAGCAGATCCAGGCGCTGGAAGAAGAGATCGGCGCGCGGTTGCTGGAGCGCACCAACCGCCGCGTGGCGCTCACCGAGGCCGGCAAGCTGTTCCTCGATGAAGCGCGGCAGGTGCTGCAGCAGGTGGACCGCGCCGTCTTGCTGGCCCGAAGAGCGCATCAGGGGGAAATCGGCGAGCTGAAGGTCGGCTTCACCGCGTCGGCGCCCTTCACCTCCAGCATCCCACGCGCCATCCTGGCGTTCCGCCAGGCTTATCCGGATGTGCACCTGGACCTGCAGGAACTCAGCAGCGGCCAGGCGGTGCAGGCGCTGCTGGAGGAGCGCGTGCAGGTCGGCCTGATCCGCCCGATCCCGCTGCCGGAAACCCTGGAGGCCGTGGAGCTGTTCAGCGAACCGCTGGTGGCGGTGCTGCGCGCCGATCATCCGCTGGCGCAGGCCAGCCAGGAGGGACTGGAGTTCGCCGCGCTGGCGGACGAGCCTTTCGTGTTCTTCCCGCGCAGCTACGGCACCGGGCTCTACAGCCAGTTGATGGCGCTGTCGCGGCAGGCCGGCTTCAGTCCGCGCATCGCCCAGGAAGCCGGCGAGGCGATGACCATCATCGGCCTGGTGGCGGCAGGGCTGGGCGTGTCGATGCTGCCGGCGTCGTTCCGCCGGACGCGGGTGGACGGCGTGGTCTATCGCACCCTGAGCGATCCGGGGGCGACCAGTTCGGTGTGGCTGGTGCGGCGGCGCAACGAGACGTCGCGCCTGGCGCAGTCGTTCTTCGACCTGGTGACCCAGGAAGTCCAGGCCGGCAGGGCTGGCTGAGCGATCGCAGGGCGGATAAAGCGGAACGCTCTATCCGCCTTCACCCGCAGGCAGACAGGGGGCGTTATTCCCCCGCGGGCTGGTGAGGCGCTGAGGCCTTACTGGATTTCCGCCAGCTTTCCGCGCAGAGCTACGCCGGCCATCAGCGAGCCGGTGTGGCATTCGTACTTGGCGTTGTCGCTGTAGACCTTGCGGTTGTAGAAGCTGACGATATCCACCACCGCATTTGCGCCTTCCTTCTTGGCGGCGTTCTGCAGTGTTGCCAGGGCCGAAATCATCGCCCAGTCGCAGGCTTCTTCATCGGTCTTGTTGGTGGAGTTGGTCTTCTTGCTGGTGGAGGTTTCGCTCATCGGGTTGACCAGCCCAGGCACATGCTCGCCGGCCAGGAAGAAGCGCACGCTGCCGTCGAGATGACCGGCCTGGGTAGCGCGCTGGACCACGCGGTTGAACTCCAGGAGCAACGGCACGTCGTCGGTTGTCTGGGCGATCCCCGGCATCGCATCGACGCGTTCGCCGATCGGGTCCAGATGCAACTCGCGCAGGATGTTGTCATTGACCAGGCTGATCCAGCGGTTGTAGTTGCGGTGGATCTTGCCGTCCTTGTAATCCAGGCCCCAGCTGTCGCGGTAGCCGATGCGGTATTGGGTGGTGGAATAGGGAATCGTCACCTCTGCATGGTGGCGGCCGCGCACGGTGATGGCGGCCTGGATCTCGCTGGGGGTGACTTTCTGCACCGTCCACTGGCGCTTCTGCAGGCCGCTGATGATGGCGGTCTGCATTTGTACGGGAGTGATGTGCAAGTCGCTGGGGAACTGCTCGGTGGGGGCGTAGACCGGCTTCGAGGTACAGGCGGCGAGGGTGAGGACCGCGGCGGACAAAGCAATACAGCGAACGAACGAGAGCATCCTTTTTCTCCTGGTGCTTCGGTGTCAGGCCCGCTGCTGCACGCTCGACAAGGTGTCGGGCTGCAGCGGGCAAAGGGGTGTTCCAGGCGCTGCTGGCTTTTCTCGCCTGACGCAAGAGCGCCGGGCGCCGCACGCTTCCCGCATACGGTCGCAGGCCTTGGCAAACAGAGGCGGATCAGCGCGTCGGCGTGATGCCCAGGTTCTGCTGGATCTTCTCGTTGAGGAGGATGACCCAGTTGTTGTAGTTACGGTGGATCTGCCCGTCCTTCTCGTCCAGGCCACGGCTGCTGCGCAGCTTGATGGAGTACTGCTGGCTGCTGTAGGGAATGCTGATCTCGGCGTGATGGCGCTCGCGCACGGTGATCTCTGCGTAGATCACACTGCCGTTGTCCTGCTGCAGCGTCCACTTCTGCTCCGCCAGCGCCTTGTGGATCGCCTGCTGCACTTGGGCGGCGGTGCGCTGGCTGTCCGGCGGCAGGCTCTGGTCGACGTTCTGCACGGCCCTGCCAGTACAGCCGATGAGCAGCACGGCAGTCATGCACAGGATGATGCTACGGATCAGTCGGGACATGGATTGCTCTCCTTGCAGTGTCGTTGGGTTGTTACGGTGAAAAGGGCTCAGCGCCAGCGGCGGAAGATCAGCGAGGTGTTGATCCCGCCAAAGGCGAAGTTGTTGTTCATCACGTACTCGTGGCTCATCACGCGCGGCTCGCCCCGCAGGTAGTCGAGCTCGCCGCAACGCGGGTCGATCTCGTCAAGGTTCAGGGTGTGCACATAGCGGTCGCTGTTCATCATCTCGATGCTGAACCACGACTCCAGCGCGCCGCACGCTCCCAGAGTGTGGCCCAGGAAACTCTTCTGCGAGCTGATCGGCATGCGCTTTCCGAACAGTTCGCTGGTGGCCAGGGTCTCGGCGATGTCGCCCTGCTCGGTGGCGGTGCCATGGCCGTT
Organism: Pseudomonas sp. DP-17; assembly: GCF_022380625.1. Classification (NCBI taxonomy): domain Bacteria; kingdom Pseudomonadati; phylum Pseudomonadota; class Gammaproteobacteria; order Pseudomonadales; family Pseudomonadaceae; genus Pseudomonas; species Pseudomonas sp. DP-17. Next base: position 329,136 of record NZ_JAKSXG010000012.1, on the reverse strand, counting down.
CACATAACCGATGGCGTCGGGCGTGAGGCCCGCATCTTCCAGCGCCAGCTCCATGGCGCGGCGCATGGTCGCCTGTTCCGGGCGCGTGGTGTGCTGGCCGTCGGCGTTGCTGCCGAAACCAACGATCTCGGCATGGATGCGCGCGCCGCGGGCCAGGGCGTGTTCCAGCTCTTCAAGCACCAGCATGCCGGCGCCTTCGCCGATCACCAGCCCATCGCGGCCGCTGTCATAGGGGCGCGGCGTCTGCTGCGGAGTGTCGTTCTTCAGGCTGGTGGCGTAGAGCGCATCGAACACCATGGCCTCGGTCGGGCACAGCTCCTCGGCGCCGCCGGCGAGCATCAGCGGCAGGCGGCCGAAGCGGATCGCCTCGTAGGCATAGCCGATGCCCTGGCTGCCGCTGGTGCAGGCGCTGGAGGTGGGGATCACCCGGCCCTTGAGGCCGAAGAAGATGCTGATATTCGCCGCCGTGGTGTGCGGCATCATGCGCACGTAGGAGTTGGCGTTGAGGCCGTCCGCCACCGAATTGAGCAGCATGTTGCCGAACGCCTTGATCTCGTCGGTGCTGCCGGTGGACGAGCCGCAGGCCACGCCCATGCGGCCGTCGCGGATGGACTCATCGTCGAGCAGCCCGGCATCGGCCAGCGCGCGTTCGGCGGCGCCCACCGACAGCCGGGAAACGCGGCCCATGCTGCGCAGCTGCTTGCGGGTCCAGTGCCTGGGCACCGTGAAGTCCAGCACCGGGCCGGCCAGGCGGGTGTTGAGTTCGGTGAAGCGGTCCCACTCATCCATGCGGCGGATGCCGCTCTGGTTGGCGCTGAAGTTTGCGTCGATGCTCGCCCAGTCCGAACCCAGGGACGTGATGCCGGACATGCCGGTGATGACCACGCGCTTCATCAGCACAGTCCTCCGTTGACCGCCAGCACCTGGCGGGTGATGTAGCCGGCCTCGGCCGACATCAGGAAGTTCACTGCGCCGGCGACTTCTTCCGGGGTGCCCATGCGCTGGGCCGGGATCATCTTGAGGATGTCCTCCACCGGCACCTGTTCGTCGAGCATCGCTGTGTCGATCAGCCCCGGCGCCACGCAGTTCACCGTGATCTTCCTCTTGGCCAGCTCGATGGCCAGCGCCTTGGCGGCGCCGATCACGCCGGCCTTGGAGGCGCTGTAGTTGACCTGGCCGCGGTTGCCGATCAGCCCCGACACCGAAGTGATGCAGACGATGCGCCCCGGCTGGCGGCGGCGGATCATCGGCATCATCACCGGGTGCAGGACGTTGTAGAAACCGTCGAGGTTGGTGCGCAGCACCTGGTCCCAGTCTTCCTCGGTGAGCGCGGGGAAGGCGCCGTCGCGGGTCAGGCCGGCGTTGCACACCACGCCGTAGTAGGCGCCGTGGGTTTCCACATCGGCTTCGAGAATGTTGCGCGCGGCTTCGCGGTCGGCCACGTCGAACTGCAGCACACGGGCGCTGCGCCCCAGTGCCTGGATTTCGGCCTGCACGGCGTCTGCTTCGGCGCGGCCGCTGCGGCAGTGCAGCACCAGGTCGAAGCCGGCCTGGGCCAGGCGCAGGGCGATGGCGCGGCCGATGCCACGGCTGGAGCCGGTTACGAGGATGGAATCAGTCATACGCTTGGCTCTTTCGAATCGGTCTTCTTGAAATCGGGTTCCTGCAGGTAGCTGGCAACCTCGGGCGGGCGGAACACGGTGAGGCGCGCCAGCGCCTTGATCCCCGGCCCTTCCAGATGGCATTCGAAGACGCCCATGCCGTTGTCATCCTGCAGGGTACGGATGGCGTGGATAGTGATTTGCGCGCCGGCCGGGAAACTCGCCACGTCGCACTGGTACTGGCGCGTGCCGAGCAGGAAACCCAGCTCCACCGGCTCGCCGCGCGAGCGCGCCTGGCAACCGGCGTAGGCAGCGACACTCTGCGCCATCAGCTCCACGCCGACCCAGGCCGGCAGGCTGCCGTCGGCCTCGTTGAACAGGCCGCCCGGACGCACCGTCAGGCGCGTGCGGATGTCCTCGTTGCCGAAGTCGAGCACGTCGTCGATGAGGATCATGTCGCCCGCGTGGGGCAGCAGTGAGGCGATCGGCCAGTCGATCATCGGGTCACTCCAGAGTCCTTGCTCATCTCGCCCAGGATCAGGCTGATGTTGTTGCCGCCGAAGGCGAACGAGTTGCTCATCAGGTAGCGCGGGCCTTCGGCCGGCAGCCGCGGCGCGTCTTCGCCCACCAGTTGCAGCGCCGGCAAGTGCGGATCGGCGACGCCGTCCCAGCGTTGTGGCGGCAGGCGCTTCTGCGGGTTGTGCTCGCCCAGCAGCAGCCAGCAGAACGCCGCTTCCAGCGCGCCGGCGGCGCCGAGGGTATGCCCGGACAGCGGTTTGGTCGAGGAGCAGGGCACGCCGGCGGGGAATTGCGCGCTGACGGCCAGGCTTTCCATGGCGTCGTTGTGCAGGGTCGCGGTGCCGTGCAGGTTCAGGTAGGCGATCTGCGCAGCGTCCAGGCGTGCCTCGACCAGCGCCTTGCGCATCGCCTCGCGGGCGCCACGTCCTTCGGGTTCGGGGGCGGAGATGTGGTGCGCGTCGGAGCTGGCGCCGGCGCCGAGCAGGGCGACTGCGCCGGGCTCGCGGGTCATCAGGAACAGCGCGGCGCCTTCGCCGATGTTGATGCCCTTGCGGTTCGCCGAGAAGGGTTTGCACAGTTCGTCGGAGACCGCTTCGAGCGCGCTGAAACCGTTGAGCGTCAGCTGGCAAAGGCTGTCCACGCCGCCGCACAGCACGGCGTCGCACAGCCCCAGCTTCAGCAGCCGGCGCGCGCTCTGCAGGGCGCGGCCGCTGGAGGTGCAGGCGGTAGAGATCGCGTAGGTCGGGCCGGCCAGTTCGTAGTGTTCCGCGAGGTACACCGCCGGGTCAGACAGTTCCTGGTGCGAGTAGTGGAAGCCTTCGGGCAACTGACCGTGCAAACGGTGATGGCGAATGCCCTGGGTGGTTTCCTGGACGCCCGAGGTGCTGGTGCCCAGCACCACCGCCACGCGTGCGGCGCCGTAGCGCTGGATGGCTGCGCGGATGGCCGGGTCGATCTGCGTGGCAGCGGCCAGCAACAGGCGGTTGTTGCGGGTGTCGTGGCGCTTCTCGGGGATGGCCGCCAGGCGCGCCTTGACCGTGCCCACGGGGAGGCTCCTGCCCGGCACCCAGCCGGCCTGCACCTGCATGCCGGCGGACTCGCCCGCCAGCAGCGCGGCGGCCACTTCGCGGCGGTCATTGCCCAGCGCGCAGATCAGGCCCAGCTCGTTCAGGTAGGTCGCGGTCATGGAGCTGTTTCCAGGGGCGTCACGTGGTAGCGGAGGTGAGGGCTTTCCAGGTCGAAGTCCTGCGCCGAACGGTAGCTGATCTTCCAGTGCTGCTGCAGGCTGCGCTGGCCGTCGCGCACCTGGTAGTCCGTGGCGCGGTAGCGTGCGGCGAGCTCGTCGCCCGGCGTAAGGGCGAACAGCAGCACCGCGAACAACTCGCGCGCTTCGGGGTTGGGCGGCAGCAGGCCGTCGTTGCGCCATTCTCCCTCAAGCAGCAGTTGGCGCGACAGCGGGATGCCCAGCGGATCGATCAACGACCAGCGCAGCGCGCCGTCCTCCTGCTGGATGACCAGCAGCCAGTCCTGGCTGGCACCCGCCTGTTCGCGCTGGATGTGCAGCTGCAACGGCGTCGCCAGCAGCGGCAACGCGGTCGGTAGCGGCGCATGCTGGGCACAACCGGCCGCCAGCAGGACGAAGGCAAGACTCAGCCAGCGGATCATGCTCAGCGGCTCTCCAGTGGCTTGCGCACCACGGCGTTGACCAGGGTTTCCTCGCGCTGGCCGAACGGCTTGGGCTTGCGCAGGCCCCAGCGCTCGAGCAGGCCGAAGTCCTTGGCGCGGCTCCACCACAGATAGGGGTAGGAGACGTTCCTCTCGCTGAACTCGAAGCCCTGCTCGCGGAGCATCTGCAGGTACTGCGCGGCGCTCTTCTGCACGTGCATCGGGTGACGGAAGAGCCAGCGGATCACCCAGGTGTCGATGTACGCCTCGGTGGACTCGGCGAACAGCAGCAGTCCGCCCGGCTTGAGCACCCGCCAGAACTCGGCCAGCGCACGCTCCTGCTCCACCAGATGATGGAAGGTCTGGTGGCAGAACAGGATGTCCACGCTGGCCGAGGGCAGCATCAGGTCGGCGCAGTCGGCGCAGTTCAGCTCCACCTCGATGTTCTCCCGCGCAGCCTCCATGGCCGAGCAGTCGAGGCTGTGCGGATCGGCGTCCAGCCCGATCAAGCGGCTGGGCCTGAACGCATCGCGCAGCAGGCGGAAGGAGCGACCCTGGCCGCAGCCGGCGTCGAGCAGCACCGGGTTCTGCGGGGTGTTCCAGCTGACCAGGCGCTTGAGGTCGTTGATCGCCACGCGCAGCACGTGGTGCTGCCAGGTGTGGCTCTGCAGGAACCAGAAACCGAAACGGGTTTCTTCGACGTAGGTGGAGGCGGGGCGGGTCATGACAGTCCTTGTCCTTTTCAGCTGGCGCAGATTTCGGAAAGCACCCGCAGGCGGCGCTGCGGTTCGGCGACGAAGGGATTGCGCGTGTCCCAGGCGTAACCGGCAAGAATGGAGCAGATCATCCGGCGGATTTCCGGGTCGGCCTTCTCGTAGAAGATCACGTCCTGGAAGCTGCCGTCATACCAGCCCTCGACGTAGGCGCGGAAGGTATCCACGCCGCGCTTGAGCGGCTGGGCGAAGTCGGTTTCCCAGTCCACCGTCTCGCCCTTGAGCTGACGGTCGAGCAGGTTGGCCGCCATGCTGGAAGAACGCATGGCGATGGTGACGCCGGAGGAAAATACCGGGTCGAGGAATTCCGCCGCGTTGCCCAGCAGGGCGAAGCCCGGACCGGCCAGGCGCTTGACGTTCGCCGAGTAGCCGCCCAGGGTGCGCGCCGGCGTATCCCACACGGCGTTCCTCAGCAGCGGGCGCAGGTTCGGCGCGGCGTCGAAGAAGCCTCTCAGGCACGCATCCAGGTCGTCCAGCTTGCCTTCGAAGTGGCGGTCCTCGGCAACCACGCCGACGGAGGTGCGACCATCACTGAAGGGGATGGTCCAGTACCAGATGCCGCGCTCTTCGGGGTGGATGCTGATGAGGATCTTCTCGCGGTCGAATTCCGGCGCGTCGATGCGGTCCTCGATATGCGTGAACACCGCGCGGCGCACCGGGAAGCCGGACGGTGCTTCGAGGTCGAGCAGGCGCGGCAGCACCCGGCCGTAGCCGCTGGCATCGAGGACGAAGGCGCACTCCACCTCGTATTCGCTGCCGTCCAGGCGGCGCACGCGCAGGCGCGGGCAGCCGACGGCGAAATCGGCGGCGATGAGCTCTTCCTCGTAGCGGATTTCCACACCCTGCAACTCGGCCTGGTCGGCCAGCAACTGGTCGAAGCGTGCGCGCTGGACCTGGAAGGTCGAGCCTTTGCCATCGGTGAACTTGTCGCGGAAGTCGAACGCGGTGTAGCGCTCGCCCCAGCCGAAGGCCGCGCCGTGCTTGGTCTGGAAGCCGGCAGCGAACACTGCATCGAGCATCCCCGCTTCCTCGACGAAGTCCAGGCAGTGCGACAGCAGGCTCTCGCCAATGGAGAAGCGCGGGAAGCGCTGGCGCTCCAGCACCAGCACGTCGTGGCCCTTGCGCTTGAGCAGGGCGGCGGCGATGGCGCCGGAAGGGCCCGCGCCGATGACGACGACGGTGCGTTGTTGCAGTTCAGGGGCGGGCATCAGAAGGGCTCCTTGCCGGTGCCTGGTCCTCGGAGTCAGGCTGGATGGCGGCGCGCGGACGGCGCACGCCGCAGAAAGCGGGCAGCAGGGTGGCGAACAGGCTCATCAGCAGCAGGCTGAAATACAGCAGCGAGTCGATATGGCCCTGCTGGAACAACAGGTTGAGGAAGACGATTTCGGTCAGCCCGCGAATGTTCAGCAGCAGGCTTTCCTTCCACAGCTCGCCACGGCTCGCGCCCGGCAGCGCCCAGCGCAGGCCGAGCCAGCTGCCGGCCAGCTTGCTGAGCACCGGCAGTACCAGCAGCGCGCCGAGATACAGCCAGGAATAGCCGGAGAGGGCGTTGTGGAAATCGATCTGCAGGATGCCGAAGGCCAGCACCAGCGGCACCAGCAGTGTGTTCTGCAAGGCCAGCGCCACGCGTGGCGGGACCGGCAGGCGGAACGGCTGGCGCACTGCGGCCTGGGCCATCAGCCAGGTGATGGCGAACACCAGGGTGTTCAGGTGCCAGTGCTGGAAGGCGATCATCAGGCCGAAGAACGGCAGGCTGTAGGCCAGGTGCTGGCGCACGCCGAGCAGGCGCAGCAGCAACGGAACCGCGCCCGCCAGCAGCGGCCACACCAACTTCGACGGATCACTGCTGCCCTGGGCCAGGCCGAACAGGCTCCAGCACCACAGGTCCATCAGCACCGCCGCGTGCATCAGGCGGCGGGTGGCATCCTCGGGGTAGTTGATGTTGCGCAGGAACAGGTAGAGCACCGGGATCGCGGTGATCGCGAACAGCAGGCCGATGCCCAGCACGCTGATGCCCTCGCGCACGCCCAGCAGCCACCACGCGCTGGCCATGCCGCAGGCCAGCGGCACGGCGAAGCTGGGCAGGGCGATCTTCAGGCTCTGGCGGCTGAGGTCGAGGTCGATCACGTCACTCAGGATGTGTCCCAGCAGCAGGGCAAAACCGATGTCGTAGAGCGGCCGCAGCCAGGGCGCGGCGACCAGTGTGCGCACCTCGAAGCCCTGGCTCTGCAGGGCCACGAACAACAGCGGCAACAGCAGGCCGGCCACCAGCAACTGGCTGACGATGGGCAGCAGGCGCAGGCGTCGCCCGCCGATCACCGCCAGGGCGAACAGCGGCGGCATGGCCAGCCAGAAAAGGATCGTCAGCATGCCGCAGTTCCTTCTCGGGTGCCTGCCTGTGCCCAGGGGCAGAACAGGAAACAGAACGCGAGACCCAGGCCCACGGCCAGGCCGAAGTTGCTGATCACGGGGGTGGCCGACAGCGCCAGCAGGCCGAACGACAGCCAGGTGGTGATGGCCGCGAGCAGCACACCCACCAGGCTCACTGCCGCACCGCCGACGCGCTCGCGCATGAGGATGGTGTAATCCACGCCGATGGCGGTCACCAGCAGCAGGCCGAACAGGCTGAACAGCGTCAGCGGCTGGCCCAGCCAGCCGAGGCTGGCAAGGCTGCACAGCGCCGCCAACAGCGGCAGCAGGACGATGCGCAGCGCGCCGCGCGGGCCGAAGGGCTTGAGCAGCAGGGCGAAGATCAGCACGCAGGAGAGCAGCTTGAGTTCGGTGGCGCTGACCTGGGTGGCGGCGAACAGGCGGTTCAGCTCGCCGAGGCGGTCCACCAGCTGCACGCCTTCCAGCCCCTTGGCCTGCTCGGCCAGCACGCCGGCATCGGACAGACCCTGCAGGCTCACCAGCCCAGCCACACCATCATCCACCGTGCCCAGCCACAGGGGCCGCCAGGGCTCGCCCAGCGGGCCTTGCAGGGCCTGGCCCAGGGATTGCGGGGGAAGTTTCTCCAACTGGTCCAGTTCGGCTTGTAGCGCGGCTTGCGGAATGCCCAGGTCGATCAGCGCCTGCCAGTGTTGCGGCAGTTGGCGCAGGGCCTCTCGGGCCTGCTGTTGCTGCTGCGCGGTGGCGAGAAACTGGTTGAGCGCGAGATAGCCCTTGAGCTGGCCGGAGGCGACCAGTCGATCCAGCCGCGCGGCCAGTTCGGCCTGACGCTGCAACAGTTGGGTTTCGTCGCTGGCGCGGACCAGGAAGAACTGACTGGTGGGCTGGTAGCCGGTGATGCGCGCGGCGGCCTGGGCCTCGCTGAGCAACTGCGGCTTGGCGCCCAGCCATTGGCGCAGGTCGTTCTTCACCTGCAGTTGCCACAGTCCGCCGGCGCAGAACAGCGCGACCACCGCGAGCAACGGCCAACTGCCAGTGCGCTGGAGCAGCGACTGGCGAAGACCGATCAGGCGCTCCCCCAGCGCCAGCAGCAAGGGTTGCGGCGCGATGGCATCGCCGCGCAGCAGCAGCGGCAGCAGACCGATGACGCACAGGTAGGCGGCGAGCAGGCCGGCGACCGAAAAGGTCGCCACCTGGGTCAGCGCCGGGAAGGGCGTGCAGGCCAGGGCGAGGTAGCCGATCAGGTTGGTGGCGAGGCTGAGGAACAGCCCGCGCTGGCTGCGCTTCAGCGCGTGCCACGGCTGCCAATGAGCGGCCGTCCAGGCTTTGGACAGATAGTGCAGCGGGTAATCCGAGGCCACGCCGATCAGGCTGGCGCCCAATACCAGGGTGAGCAGGTTGATCTTGCCGAACAGCGCGATGCACGCGGTGGCGCCGGCCAGCACACCCACCAGCACCGGCAGGAAGGCCAGCAGCGCGCGCACCCGGCGGAAGGCGAGCAGCAGCAGGAGCAGGGTACCGAGCGCGGCGCCACCGCCGACCCAGGTCATCTCGCGGCTGGCCTGGCGCTGGCCGTCGGCAGCATAGAGCAGGCCGCTGGCGGCGACCATCTGTCCGCCGCCGGCAGCCAGCTGCTGTCGCGCCTCGGCGAGTTGCGCGGCGACGGCGCGCGGCAGGTTCATGTCGAAGGCATCGGCGCGGGTGCGGGCGCGTAGCAGCACCCAGCTGCGACCATCGGCTTCGGCGACCAGCGCGCCGCTGCCGATGTCCAACTGCACCTTCGCCGTCAGCGGCTGATGGTGCTGGATGCGCAGCGCCAGGCCGAACCAGTCCTGGTCGTTGGGCAGCAGGCCGAAGCCGGAGAAGGGATCAAAGAGCTGTTCGACGCGCTGCTGGACGAAGGCGGCGGGCTCATCGGCGAGCTGGCGGCGGTCTTCGGCATTGAGCAGCGCGAGGCGGCCTGCGCGCAGTTGTTCGCGCAGGGCCGGCAGGTCCGCCTGTACGCCCCATTGCACCTTCTCGTAGAGGCCGCTGGCTTGCCAGCGTTCGGCCAGTTCGCGGGCGTGGGCGATGGCGGTGTCGCGTTCGGGGTAGCCGACCAGCACCAGCAGCTCGCGGTTGAGCGGCTCCTGCATGCGCTGCTCGGCCTGCTTCTGCAGGGCATCTCGGCTGCCACCGGGTACCAGTTCCAGCAGGTCGGTGCTCAGCGGCGCGGCGCCGCGCCATTGCCAGGCGGCGAGGGCGAGCAGCGCCAGCAGCCCGGCGATCACCAGGCGCGGCAGCCACTGCGGCCGATCAGCGGGCAAAGTCGCTGCGCTCCGTATCGGTCAGGCTGTCGCCGGGCTGGCTGCTGCTCATGCGCAGCACGGTGCGGTCGCCCTGGGCTTCGTGCAGCTCGATGCGCTGCACCAGCTCGCCACCGGCGATCTCGATGCTGTCGAAGATCTGCTTGAGCAGCACCGCGCGCGGGGTCAGGGTGAGTTTCCAGTCGTTCGCCTCGCCGCTCAGGGCGAGGTCGAAGTCGCGCTGCAGGCCGCTGCTGTCGCCTTCCAGTACGGCGAGGAACAGGCGATTCTGCTGCGCGCTGGCGCTGCGTTGCGGCAGTGGCTGCCAGCCGTTGGCGTCGCGCCGGGCGATGCCCTGGTCGTCGATGCGGTAGTCCTGCTTGAGCGGCGTCTGCAACAGCCAGAGCAACCCGTGCTGCTTGGCGAGGACGAAGTGGCCCTTGCTCACCAGCGGCTGCGGCAGCGAGCGCAGGTGCTTTTCCTGGACGAACTCGCCGCGCACCACCGCCGGTTTGCCGAGTTGTGCGGCCAGTTGCGGCAGGTCGAAGGCGTGGGCCAGGGGGATGCTCTTGATGAACAGAGTCAGGAGACTGCAGACGAGCAGGGCACGCTTCAGCATGCTTCGGCCTCCAGCGCGCGCTGCACGGCATCGACGAACACGGCGGGCGAGACCATCTGCATCTCGCGGCTGGCGATCGCTACCGCCACCTGCGTGCTGCTGGCGCGGGTCAGGCGCTCGCCGGTCTGCGCATCGCTGATCAGGTAGTTGATCTTCAGGCGGTTCTCCCACTCCACCAGGTCGGCGCGCACGCTGATGCGCTGGCCGAAGCGTGCGCCGCGCACGTAGCGCAGCTGCAGGTCGATCACCGGCCAGGCGTAGCCGGCATCGCGCATCTGCGAGTAGTTGTGGTCGAGCTTGTCGAGCAGGGCGCAGCGCGCGACTTCCAGGTACTTGACGTAGTGGCCGTGCCAGACCACTTCCATCATGTCGACGTCGAAGAACGGCACGAGGATTTCCACCTCGGCCTGCAGTACCCCGGCCTTACGCATAGAGCCTCCAATGGCGGGCGCGGATGCGCTCCAGGCACAGGCGCAGTTCGCCTTCCAGGGCGCGGTCCTCGATCAGCGGCGGGAAGTCTCGGCCGAACTGTTCGTGCATGACACCCAGCGGTGCCGGTAACGGGCGCGCATCGGCTTCGCCACAGCGCAGCCAGACGCCCTGTTGCGCGGCCAGCAAGGCGGCGGCGGCGACCTGCTCGGTCAGTTCCAGGCTACGCAGGGCATCGCGCGCGGCGATGGTGCCCATGCTCACCTTGTCCTGGTTGTGGCACTCGGTGGAGCGCGAGAACACGCTCGCCGGCAGGGTATTTTTCAGCGCCTCGGCGGTCCAGGCGCTGGCGCCGATCTGCACGGCCTTGAAGCCATGGTTGATCATGGCGCGCTCGGCCGGCGCACCCGAGAGGTTGCTTGGCAGGCCGTGGTTGTAGCGGCTGTCCACCAGCAGTGCGAGCTGTCGGTCGAGCAGGTCGGCGACGTTGCCGACAAGGTTCTTCAGGCTGTCCATGGCAAAGGCGATGTGCCCGCCGTAGAAGTGCCCGCCGTGGAGTACGCGCTCGTCCTCGGCGTCGATGATCGGGTTGTCGTTGGCGCTGTTCAGTTCTATCTCGATGAATTGCCGCAGCAGGCCCAGGCTGTCGGCCAGCACGCCGAGCACATGGGGAGCGCAGCGCAGCGAGTAGCGATCCTGCAGGCGGTGCAGGGGCGGCGTCGGCGCGCCGATGGCGAGGTCCTGGCGGATCCACGCGGCGACCTGCATCTGCCCCGGATGGGGCTTGGCGGCGAACAGGCGCTCGTCGAAGTGTTCCGGGTTGCCCTGCAGGGCAATGACGTTCAGCGCGGTGATGCGCGTGGCCAGCTTGAGCAGGTAGTCCGCGCGCGAATAGGCGAGACAAGCCAGGCCGGTCATCACTGCCGTGCCGTTCATCAGCGCCAGCGCTTCCTTGGGCCGCAGCACCAGCGGCTGCCAGCCCAGCTCGGCGTGGACCTCGGCAGCACTGCGCCGCTCGCCGCGCCACAGCACTTCGCGCTCGCCGGCGAGGGTCGCGGCGACATAGGACAGCGGCGTGAGATCGCCGCTGGCACCCACCGAGCCCTCTTCCGGGATCAGCGGCAGGATGTCGTGTTCGATGAAGGCATGCAGGCGTTCCAGCAGCTCCAGGCGTACACCGGAAACGCCATGGCTCAGCGAGCGCAGGCGCGCGGCGAGCACGGCGCGCACGGCGGCCGGCTCCAGCAGCTTGCCCAGGCCACAGCCGTGGAAGGTGAACAGGTGCTGCGGCAGCGCCTCGACGTGCTCCAGCGGCACGGCCACCACGCAGGAGTCGCCATAGCCGGTGGTCACGCCGTAGATCACGCCTTCCATGTCCAGCAGGGTGTCGAGGAACTGCGCGCCGCGGGCGATCCGCGCGCGGAACCCGGCGTCGTCGTCCAGGCGGCTTTCCACGCGGCGCTCGGCGAGGGCGACTATCTGCTCGATGCTCAGGTGGCCTTGGCCGAAAACCGGCGCTTCAGTGGCTGTCGTCATGGGCTTTCCAGAACGGGTAGAAGTTGAACCACTGCTGCGGCGCGCGCAGGCAGTAGTGTTCCAGGCGCTGGGCGTAGCGCTGGGTCCAGTGCTTGAGAACCTCGGCGCGGTCGCTGCGGCGCCACTGGATGTGTTCGGCGAAGGGCTCCAGGTGCACGCGGTAGCGGCCCTCTTCCTTCAGGCAGAACATCAGGTTGGCCGGGCATTGCAGCAGCCCGGCGAGCAGCCAGGGCCCCTGCGGGAAGGCGGCCTGGGCGCCGAGGAAATCGACTTCGACGTTGCGCCCGCCGTGCAGCGGAATACGGTCGCCGGCGATCGCCAGCCACTCGCCGGCATCCAGGCGCTGGGACAGCTGCAGCATGATCGCCGGGTCCAGCTCGCTCACCTGGATCAGCCGCAGGTGGCTGGCGCCGGACTCGCCCAGCAGCCGGTTGAACTGCTCCGCGTGGCGGGTGTGCACCAGCACGTTCATGCGTACCTTTTCGCCCAGTTCGGCCAGCGCGCGGCAGACTTCGAGGTTGCCCAGGTGCGCGCCCACCAGCATCTGGCCACGGCCGCTGCGCAGTTGCGCGCGCAGGTTGTGCGGGTCGTTCAGTTCGATGCTGGAAAGGTCCAGGCGACCGGCCCAGACATCGAGCTTGTCGAGAATGGCGTCGGCGAAGGCCATGAACTGGCCGAACACGCGGCCAGTGCTCGGGCGCAACGAAGCGTCGCCGCTGTGCTGTGCCAGGCGCTGCTGGTACTCGCCGATGGCGCGGCGCGCACGGCCGCCGAAGAGGAAGAAGTACAGCACGATCAGGTGCAGCAGCGGCGACAGCAGGCGACGGCCGAGGGTTCGCGCCGCCCAGGCAGTGAAGCGCATCAGCAGCAGGCTGCCGCGCTCGCGCTGTTGCGCCCAGTGCTGGGCGCTCACGCGGCGCTCCGCAGGCGGCGCCAGAGGATGGCCGGCGAGCGCCAGAGCATGCCGAAGAACAGCCGGGCGTGCATGGAGGAGATCAGGGCGTTGTCGTGGAACAGGCGGAAGTGCGAGAGACCGTCCAGCGGGTAGTGCACCTTGGTCGGCAGCCAATGCATCGGCTGGTTGCGCCAGGCCAGGCGGACGAGGATTTCCGGATCGAAGTCCATGCGCTTGCCCAGCTTTGCGCTGTCGATCAGTTCCAGCGTGGGGCCCAGCGGATAGACGCGGAAGCCGCACATGCCGTCGCGGATCGACAGCGACAGGCTGTTGATCCACACCCAGATGTGGGTCAGGTAGCGCGCGTAGAGACGGCCCTTGGGCACGCTCTCGTCGTACTGCGGATAACCGCAGATCAGGGCCTCGGGGCGCTCGCGTGATGCGTCGAGGAAACGTTGCACGTCGCCCAGGTCGTGCTGGCCGTCGGCGTCCACCTGCAGCGCGTGGCTGAAGCCCAGGCGCGCAGCTTCGCGCAGCCCGGCCATCACCGCGCCGCCCTTGCCCTGGTTCACGCTCAGGCGCACCAGGAAGGTGTCGCGGACTTCGGCGAGCCGGTCGATCACCACTGCGCACTCGCGGCTGGAGGCGTCGTCCACCAGCACGCAGGGCAGGCCGGTGGCGAGTAGTTCGGCCACGACCTTGGGCAGCGCATGCTCGTGGTTGTACACCGGGATCACTGCGCAGGGCTTGGGGCTCATTCGTGCGCCCCCAGCAGGATGCGCCCGGAAGAGCAGGCCGCTTCGCCACGGGTGAAGGCGAAGTACAGCTTGCCGCGCGCGGCGTCCCAGCGCAGGGCCAGTTGGCAGATATCGCCGGGCCGCAGCAGTTGCTGGAACTTCAGCACTTCCATGCCGCCGAAGCGCGGCGGCAGCTGCAGTACCTGACGGCCCAACTGTTGCGCCCACTGCACCTGCACCACGCCGGGCAGTACCGGTGCGGTGAGGAAATGGCCAGGGAAGCAGGCGAGGTCCGGCGGGATTTCCAGCTGGAAGTGCTGTTCGCCGTCGACTTCATTATGCGCCAGGACCTCTGGGGCGAGGCTGCGTGGGGCGTGCAGCAGTTCGTCCACCAGGCCTTGCGGCAACTTGCCCTGGGCATTGCCCGGCAGGCGTCGCAGCAGGCGCCAGCGGCGCGGCAGGGCGAGAGCCTCGCAGTGGCCGGCGAGGTGCTCGCGCAGGCGCTGGGTCAGTGCGCGCCGGCCGCCGTTACGCAGTGCGTGCAGGCCAGCGTCGCTCAGGGCGACCAGCGCGCCGAGGCTGGCGCGGTTTTCCTGCACCACGCCCAGGCGTGCTTCGCTGACGAAGGGATGTTTGGCCAGCGCCGCTTCCAGCTGCGGCAGGGAGATGCGTTTTTCTTCCAGCTTGACGATGCGGTCCAACCGCCCCAGCAGCTCGAAGCGGCCGTCGGCGCACAGGCGCGCGGCGTCGGCGGTCTGCTCGGTTGCGCCGGGCGGCAGGTAGGTCGATTCGATGCGTAGCGCGCCATGCTCGTCCTGGCTCAATACCACGCCCTCGAACGGCTGCCAGAGCTGGCCGCCCTGGCGCCAGGCAATGCCGCCGGTCTCGGAACTGCCGTAGATTTCCGTGGGTGCCTGGCCGAGGCGCTCGTGCAGCAGTTCGCCGGCTTCGGCCGGCAGCGGGCCGCCGGAGGAGAACACCCGCACTACCCGGCGCAGCGCCGGCCAGTCGAGGTTGTCGCCCATGCGCTTGAGCAGCGCCGGGCTGCCGATCCAGGCGAAGCGTGGCTGGTCGAGGCTGTGGCGTTGCAGGTCTTCGGGGAAGGCGATCTGCCGACGGAGGAAGGCGCGGCCGGCGGACAGTGGCCAGAGCACCCGGAACAACAGGCCGTAGATATGCTGCGCGGCGACACTGCCGAGGATGCGCGCATCGCCCAGTTCGGCGCCCCAGAGGTTGTCCAGTACCTGAACCTCGTTGCTCAGCTGGCGCAGTGACTTGCCGATCAGCTTGGGCTCGCCGGTGGAGCCGGAAGTGCTGAGCACCAGGCGGCAGGCGTCGAGGTCAAGCTCGGCGGGTTGCAGCTCAGGGCCGTTCAGCTCGGCAATCTGCAGCTCGCCGGGCTGGTCACCGATCCAGGCGTCGATCTGGGCGGCCAGGCGCTCGCGGCTGTGGGCAAGGTTGTCCGCCGGCAGTATGGCTTCGGCGCCGGCGAGCCAGGCGGCGTAGAGGGCGACGGCCAATTCGGCGGCATCTTCCAGGTGGATTGCCACGCACCGAACATTACGCTGGCGCAGCGCGCCGGCGGCTGCGCAGACGCGTTGCACGAAGTCGCCGGCGAGCAGCGTCGGTTCCAATGCCAGCAAGCGTCCGGCAGGCAGTTCCAGCAGCAACCGGGCGAGGGAAATCGGTTTCATCCTTGACCTCTGACCCGTTGCCGCACCAGCCACTCGACGGCGAACAGCACGCCCATCAGCAGGTAGGAAATCAGGCCGTTGTACAGCGTCCACCAGGCCAGCGGCGCCCACAGGGTGAGGGCCGCGGCGATCAGGCCGTTGCCCAGGAAGAACAGCACCCAGGCCTGGGTCACCCGGCGCGTGTAGCGCACCGCATGGGGTGGCAGATCCGGCTCGCGCAGGCGGGCCAGGCGCTCCACCAGCGGCGGGCCGAATTTCAGGCTGAGGGCGAACAGGCTCAAGAGGCCTGCGCTGATCAGCACCGGGTACCAGCGCAGCAGGTGCGGCTCGTTGAGGAACCACAGCAGCATGCAGAAGGCCACGGCGGCCAGCGCCATCCAGCGTTGCCCGGGGCGTTGCCCGCTGCCCAGGCCGCGGGCGAACCACAGGCCGCCCAGCAGCAGCGCGAAGAATTTCGGCGACAGGTGATCGATGCCGAAGTAGATCGCGAACGGGTAGAGCAGCCCGGCCAGCAGCAGGCCGAGCCCGACCAGGCGTGTCATGGGTTGGCCAGGCGATAGACCGCTTCGACCACATCGCCGACGGTACGCACCGACTTGAACTCCTCGGCGGCGATCTTCTTGCCGGTGTGGCGCTTGAGGTGGTCGATCAGGTCGACGGCGTCGATGCTGTCGATCTCCAGGTCCTCGTAGAGGTTGGCCTGGAGGCTGACCTGCTCCGGCTCCAGTTCGAACAGCTCGACCAGGGCGTCGCGCAGGGTGTTGAAAATGTCCTCACGGGTTTGCATGGTTGGCGATCTCAGGCGGCTTTCTGGGCAGTCACGAAGGCCGCCAGGCTTGCCACGTTGGCGAAGTGCTGGCGGGTGTCCTTGGCATCGGCGTCGATCTTGATGCCGTAGCGTTTCTGGATGGCCAGGCCCAGTTCCAGTGCGTCCACCGAATCCAGGCCGAGGCCCTCGCCGAACAGCGCGTCCTGCGCGCCAATGTCGTCAGGGCCGATATCTTCGAGGCCGAGGGCATCGATGATCAGCTGTTTAATCTCCAGTTGCAGATCGCTCATCTCTTGCGAGCTCCTTGATGAAATGCTGGTGCAGGAAGGCATTGAGCCGACGCGAGGCGGCCGGGGCCGGCCCCTGGCTGGCGAATTCGCGCGGATCGATGTCGTCGCCCACGCGCAGGCGGAAATGCACGCGGCGAGCGGGAATGCTGTACCAGGGCTCGGCCTTGGTCAGGGTGGTCGGGGTCACGGTGATGGTCACCGGGGTAATGATGCTGGCGCCGCGCAGGGCAATGGATGCTGCGCCACGATGGAATTGCGGAGCCGCACCCGGTGTGGTGCGCGTGCCCTCGGGGAAGACGATCAGCGTCTGCCCCCGCTGCAGCGCCTCCACGGCCTCATCGAACATGTCCATGCTGCCGTTGTTGCTGATGTATTGCGCCGCCGTCACCGGGCCACGGGTGAAGGGGTTGGCGAACAGGCTCTGCTTGACCACGCAGTTGGCATCGCGGATCAGGCCGATGAGGAAGACCACGTCGATCAGCGAGGGGTGATTGGCGATCACCATCTGCCCTGGCCGGCCCAGGCGCTCGACGCCTGCCACTTCGAAGGTCAGGACGCCGCTGCGCTGCATGATCTGCACGAACAGCCAGAACAGCCGGCTTACCGTCTGGCGTGCGCGGGTGCGGCAGCGCAGCGCATCGCCGGGCAACAGGGCCAGCAGCGGGAATACCAGCACCCGCAGCAGCAGGCCGCCGATACCGAAGAGGGCGAAGCACAGGCCGGTGGCGAACAGGCGCCACAGCCAAGCGTCGGCGCGCTTGCTCAGTGGTTGCGTTGCCAGGTCCATAGACGCTTCTTCCAGGGGTGGTGGAACAGGCCGGTGCGTTCGATCAGCGCGCGCACCAGGTTCAGGGCATTGGGGTGGGACGGCGGAGCAAGGGCCGTGCCGTTTTCCCCGAGTGCCAGCGACCATTCGCTGCCGGCCTTCAGGCGCAGGGCCACGGCATAGGGGAAGGGCACGTCATCGACCCAGGGCAGATACAGCTCCGGCAGCGCCTCTTCGGTCACCACCAGCAGGACTTCCGGGGCGCCTTCGGCGAGCAGCGCGACGGCTTCCAGCAGACCGTGTTCCAAACCGTCACGTTCGCCGGCGATCGCCGTCATTTCGCTGGTGTCCTGCCGCAGGATCGACCACAGGCCGATTACCGCGTTGTGCACGGAAAGGCTGAACTGGGTCGGCGACAGTGGTTGTTCGACGGCCAGCTCGCGCAGCAGTTCCAGGCTGCGGCCGGTTTCCCCGTGGCGGGACACGAAGACCAGCGGCATCGGCGGGCGGCCTTCCGCCAACGGCCAGGCGACGCTGAACACCATCCGCGCCAGTGGGCTGAGGCGGCGGCGCTGCATGCCGGGGAGAAAGGCGACATCCGGTTGGGTGATGGAATCGGGAAGGCGCTCTTCCCGTACCCAGCTCTGCCAGTCGGAGACCGTGGACAGGCCGGGAGCCCAGGCGCTCCACTGGTCGATATCGAATTGAATCACGCTGCGAGCTCTTGTGGGCCCTTGGGGGCGTTCCTGTCGGCAAATGAGTCTTCCCTGGTCCACCAAGGGCTTCGTCGACACGTGCCATGGCGCAATGCCGGTATTATCCCGGTCGTTCCGAGGTCAAGCAAACTTTTGCTTACAAAGGCTTAGGAAGGTTCTCAATTTACCCTCGCGCCTGTTACGAAGCTCGGAGCAATCGCCGGGAGCCGCCGAGCGGTCGTGTGGCGAAGGGTGCTCGCCCTTGTCATGGGCTTTGCATAGAATCCATCGGCACTCGATTGGTTCCTGGAGGGACGGCTCATGCGGCGTGTGGTGTTCAATCAGAAGGGCGGGGTGGGCAAGTCCAGCATCGCCTGCAACCTGGCGGCAGTGAGCGCGGCAGAGGGCTACCGCACCTTGCTGGTGGACCTGGACGCCCAGGCCAATTCCACGCATTACCTCACGGGCCTGACCGGCGAGGACCTGCCGGTGGGCATCGCCGACTTCTTCAAGCAGACGTTGTCGTCCGGGCCCTTCAGTCGCAAGGGCAAGGTGGACATCTACGAGACGCCCTTTGACAACCTGCACATTGTCACTGCCAGCCCGGAGCTCGCCGACCTGCAGCCCAAGCTCGAGCAGAAGCACAAGATCAACAAGCTGCGCAAATTGCTGGACGAGCTCGCCGACGACTACGACCGGATCTACCTGGATACCCCGCCAGCGCTGAACTTCTATACGGTTTCCGCACTGATCGCGGCGGATCGCTGCCTGATTCCCTTCGACTGCGACAGCTTCTCCCGCCAGGCACTGTATGGCCTGCTGCAGGAGATCGAAGAGCTGAAGGAAGACCACAACGAGGACCTGGAAGTCGAGGGCATCGTGGTCAATCAGTTCCAGCCGCGCGCCACCCTGCCGCAGCAGTTGCTGGATGAGCTGGTGGAAGAGGAATTGCCGGTGCTGCCGGTGTACCTGATGAGCTCGGTCAAGATGCGCGAGTCGCACCAGGCGTGCACCCCGCTGATCTTTCTGGAGCCGCGGCACAAGCTGACCCAGCAGTTCGTCGAACTGCACGGCCTGCTGGAAGCCTGAGCGGTTACTGGCTGATCAGCACGTCACAGGGTGGCCGGCGCAGGAAATAGCGCGTCGAGCTGCCCAGCATGGCCTGCTCGATGGCGCCGCGACTGCGGCTACCAAGCACCAGCAGGTCCGGCGTCCATTCCCGTAATGCCGTCTCCAGCGCCTGCTGGGGCGTTCCCTGCTGCACCGCACAAAGCAGTTGCGGCCCCGTGGCCGGCACCTGGGCGCGCTCATCCTGCAGTGCCTGGCGCAGCAGTTCGCGCTGGGTCTCCAGGTGGCTGTCGGCGCGGCCGGCTTTCTTGCCTGGCTGGTAGGCGTTGAGCGCCAGCAGCTCGGCCTCGGGCGCCAGGAGCTTGTAGCCGGCGCGCCAGGCCTGGCGGGCGCAGTGCGACAGGTCCAGCCCGGAAAGCGCCTTCGCGTAAGGCCTGGCGGATTCGTCCACCGCCAGCAGGATCGGCGCGCGGCAGTGCCGGGCGATGCGCTCCAGGGTGGTGCCGTCGAAGCGCTCCAGCAACTGCTGGTGGTGCGCGCCGATCACCAGGAGATCGGCGCCCAGTTCCTGTACCGCCTGGGTGACGGTACTTGCAGCGCGGCCCTGGCGGATCACCAGTTGGTAGTCGGTGATGTCACTGGCGCGAGCCGCATCGCGCAGCGCCACTTCGGCAGCTTCGCGTACCGTGGCCATCATGCGGTCCGGAAAGAATTCTTCGATAACGTGCAGCAGCGTGATGCTGGCACTGTGCTGGCTAGCCAGCTGCGCGGCGCGGCGCACCGCGATATCCGCCTCGACGCTGAGGTCATGGGCGACGAGCAGGTTCCGGTACATGGTGGGCTCCCTCTGTGGCGCGTCCACTGTCGCGCCACGTAGGAAATTTCACCTTGATGCAGGGCAATGGCTCGGATTCAGCGGCTACGCAGCTGATAGATGGCGTGGCTTTCGGCGACGACGTTGCCTTCCGCGTCCTTCAATTGCAGGTCGAGGACGAACTCGGACTTGCCGTGATGGGTGGCTTCCTCACCGATGCGCTGGATTTCCTCGTCGCTGAGCCGGGCGTCCACCGTCACGTCGCTGGCGGCGGGGCGCAGGAAGCGCAGGCCGGCTTCCTTGACGATGGGGTAGAAGCGCCGCGCGTCGAAGCTGGTCAGCATGAGCACGCCGCCCGGCAATTCAGCCACGGTGAACAAGGCGCCGGCGTACATGTTCTGGATGTGGTTCTCGTTGCCCTTGAGCGGCATGCGCAGGCGCACATGCCCCGCTTCCAGCACCTCGGCCTTGAGGCCGGTGCGCTTGACGAAGGCGATGTGATCTTCGGTGAGCTGGCGGATGAAGTCTTCGGGATAGGAAGGCATGGGCGTGCTCCGTTTTTTTGCCCAAGCCTAGCCCGCATGTGCGGTCTGGCAATGACCGCACCGATTGACCGAAACGCTCGCCGTCAGATGCCCTGGCGGGAGAGCCAGTCCAGCAGTTGCGGCAGTGGCATGGCACCGCTCTGGCGCGCCACTTCCTGGCCGTTGCGCAGCAGGATCAGGCTGGGAATCGAACGAATCCCCAGGCGCGTGGAGAGGTTCGGGTTGGCATCGCTGTCCAGCTTGGCCAGTCGCACCTTACCCGACAGCCGCGCAGCGGCCTGCTCGAACACCGGCGCAAAGCCTTTGCACGGCCCGCACCAGTCGGCCCAGACGTCCAGCAGCAGCGGCAGGTCGCCCTTGGCCTGGGCGGCGAAGCCGGCTTCGTCGAGGTCGAATGGCGTATCCAGCACGATCGGCGATTGGCAGCGCCCGCAACTGGGCGAATCGCCCAGGCGTGCGGCGGGCACGCGGTTGAGGCCGTTGCAGTGGGGGCAGGGAATGATCAGGGAATCGGACATGGCGGGGCTCCTCGGGCTATGGGGAGCTAGGTGGTGGCGAGGAGGTAGATTATCAATGGGAGGGCGGGTGAGCGTGCTCGTCAAAGTTGAGTATCAACTGGTCTTTCAGGATTCTCTGAGCTACGAGCGAAGTCATGGTGAGTTGTATTTTATAAAGGCTATTTTTTGTTCTTTGCTCGGGGTGGGTTTGATTGGAGATCTTTCCTTGCGCGCTGTTTTTGTCCTTTTTAGTTATTCCGTGAATTGGATTGGTAAGTCGGGCGCCTCGTGCAGAAAAGGATCGGCTTGTTCTGCTGATTGATATGGATGGCTCTCGGAATATTCCTTAATTAATTTTGCCCGTTTCCATGCCTGTCGAGGGGATATCCTCATTCTGTCCGCCAGGTTGTGCTCTTACGCTGAGTATGCTCGCTCTGTTGAGCGGTAACTTGAACGCACTCCTTAATATCAGAGGGTAAAATGAAAACTATCATTTCGTCGTTTCTTTCCGCTGTCATTGTCCTCTCCGGTATCGCTGCACTGTCCATGTCCTCTGCCGCCTCGGCCGCTTCCAAGGAAACAACGGGAGCCCATAAGTGCAAATATCATCCCCAGTTGTGCAAGGGCGGCAAGTAAGATTTAAATGAGTAGCATTGCTCGGGGCGTTATCTGCTGGCACTTACTGTATTTCGCATCAACTCCTTAACTGAACTTCGCTGCTCGACGGTGGCAGCTATCGGCAGCCGGCTGCCAGGCAATTGTCGCGTCGAGCGTTCAGGCGAGTTCTCCCGTTCGCTTTTGGGGGAGGTGGATGCCCTGCGAGATGATCCCGGGCAATGCCCCAGGGAGCGCTTCGAGCGCGTCAGGTAAAGCGGCCGCCGTGGGGCGGCGGCCGCAGGTTCACACCCGGAAATGACTCACCAGCGTCTGCAACTGCCCGCCAAGCCGGGCCAGCTCGACGCTGGAGGCGGCGACTTCTTCGTTGGCCGAGGCGGTCTGCTCTGACACATCACGCACGTTCACGACGCTGCGGCTGATTTCCTCGGCCACGGCGCTCTGCTCTTCGGCGGCGGTGGCGATCTGCTGGTTCATCGCCTGGATGTTGGAGACGGTGCGGGTGATCTCGCCCAGCGACTCGCCGGCCTGGCGGCTCAGGGCAACGCTGCTGGCGGTGAGTTCGCGGCTGCCGAGCATGACGCTGGAGACCTGGCGGGTGCCGCTCTGCAGGCCGGCGACCAGGGCTTCGATTTCTTCGGTGGATTGCTGAGTGCGCTGGGCCAGGCCGCGAACTTCATCGGCGACCACGGCGAATCCGCGGCCGGCCTCGCCCGCGCGGGCGGCTTCGATGGCGGCATTGAGGGCCAGCAGGTTGGTCTGCTCGGCCACCGACTTGATCACGTCCATGACCTTGCCGATCTTTTCGCTCTCCTGCTCAAGGCGCTGCATGGCCTCGGCAGAGCGCTCCACTTCCTCCGCCAGGCGTTCGATCTGCTCCACGGCCTTGTTCACCACGCGGTCGCCGTCCTGGGCCTGGTGGTCGGCGGCGGAGGCGGCCTGGGAGGCCTGCTCGGCGTTGCGCGCGACCTCCTGCACGGTGGCAGACATCTCGTGCATGGCGGTGGCGACCTGGTCGGTCTCGACCTTCTGGGTGTTGGCGCCAGCGCTGGTCTGCTCTGTCACGGCGGAGAGTTCCTCGGCGGCGCTGGCGATCTGGGTGACGCCATCGCGGATGCCGCCGATCAGCTCGCGCAGGCTCTGACTCATGCGCTGCATGCTCTGCTGCAGGCGGCCGAGTTCGTCGCGGCGGCTGACCTGGATGCTCTGCGACAGGTCGCCGGCGGCGATGCGGTCGACCACCGCCATGGTGTCGTGCAGCGGACGGGTGATCTGGCGAGTGATGATCAGCGCAGCGATGCTGCCCAATACCAGTGCGAGCAGGGTGACCAGGGTCTGCAGGCTGCGAGCCTTGGTGCTTTCTACGTCGCGGCGATCGAGCTGCAGTTGGTAGAGATTTTCGCTGATCTTGACGATGTCCTGGCCTTGGGTGGTCATCTCCTTGCGCGCCTGGACGATCGCGGCCATGTTCTGGCGTAGCGTGACGACGGCGTCGCGGTAGGTGCGCAGGGCGGCACCGAGTTGCTGGACGTATTGCGCTTCGTCAACTCCGAGCACGCTCTCAAGGGCAGGCAGGCCGGCGATGCTCTCGTCGAGGCCGCGGGTCACGCCCTCGCCGTTGCTGGTGAGGGCGGTGGCGAGATAGTCGCGCACGTCGTAGCGCGCCTGCAGCAGGTCCTCGCGGGTGCCGGTGATGGCCTGGAAGCGGGTGGCGCGCTCTTCGTCGGCCGGGGCCTTGAGGATGTCCTGCTGGATCCGAGCGGTCAGTTCGTTGGCCCGCGCGGCGTTGTCCTGCAGGGTCCGGCGGGTGATGCTGGCACTCTGGTAGCCGGCGCGCATGGCGGCCAGGGATTTCTCATAGTCACCGATGACGCCGCCGAGCTGGTCGAGCATGCGCACGTTCTCGGAGCTGACGAAGGAGGCGCGCAGTTTCTGCTGCTGGGCCTTGAAGTCGGCCAGGGTGCTCATGACGTTGGCGGCTTCCTGCTCGGCGCCGTCGGCGATCATGTACTGCAGGCGGGTGATGCGCAGCTTGGTGAGGCGCGAGTTCAGCTCGGTGATGTCGCTCATCCAGTTGCTGCGGTCGATCAGCGAGCCCAGGCCGACCCAGCTGACGATGGCGAGGATGGCGGTGAAGGCGAGCACCAGGCCGAAGCCCAGGGCCAACTTGAGGTTGACGCTCAAGTCGGAAATCCAGCGGTTCATTGACGATCTCCAGGAAAGGTTGTGTGAAGTCAGGCCGTTCGGAGATTGTTCTTGTTGGGGGGCCAGGCGGGCGTACCGCGCTTTGTCGCTATCGGCCGCGTTCGGCAGATCCGTATGGTCGAGGCGAAAAAAACCGCCGGTCTGCTGCGCAGCTGGCCGGCGGTTCGGTTGAAACGAGCGTGGTACGGGTGTCAGGCCTTGGCAGCGTCCAGCGCCTGGGCGAGGTCGGCGAGGATGTCATCGATGTGCTCGATGCCGATGGACAGGCGCACCATGTCGCGCGGCACACCGGCCTTCTGCAGTTCCTCGTCGTTGAGCTGGCGGTGGGTGGTGGAGGCCGGGTGGCAGGCGAGGGACTTGGCATCGCCGATGTTCACCAGGCGCACCACCAGCTTGAGCGCGTCGATGAAGCGCGCGCCGGCTTCCTGCCCGCCCTTGATGCCGAACGAGAGGATCGACGCCGGCTTGCCGCCCATGTAGCGCAGCGCGAGTTCCTGCTCGGGATGGTTGGCGAGGCCTGCGTACTTCACCCAGCTGACTTGCGGGTGCTCCTGCAGGTACTGGGCGACCTTCACCGCGTTCTCGCAGTGGCGCTCCATGCGCAGGGCGAGGGTTTCCAGGCCTTGCAGGATGAGGAAGGCGTTGAACGGCGAGAGCGCGGCGCCAGTGTTGCGCAGCGGTACGACGCGGCAGCGGCCGATGAAGGCGGCGGGGCCGAAGGCTTCGGTGTAGGTGACGCCGTGGTAGGACGCATCCGGCGTGTTGAGCAGCGGGAAGCGCGCCTTGTTGTCGGCCCAGGGGAATTTGCCGGAGTCGACGACGATGCCGCCGATGCTGGTGCCGTGGCCGCCGATGTACTTGGTCAGCGAGTGCACGACGATGTCCGCGCCATGTTCGAAGGGGCGGCAGAGGATCGGCGTGGCGACAGTGTTGTCGACGATCAGCGGCACGCCGTGTCGGTGCGCGGCATCGGCCAGTGCCTGCAGATCGACGATGTTGCCCGCCGGGTTGCCGATGGATTCGCAGAAGACGGCTTTGGTGCGCTCGTCGATCAGCGCTTCGAGGGCGGCGATGTCGTCGTGCGGCGCGAAGCGGGTCTGGATGCCGAAGCGCGGCAGGGTGTGAGCGAACAGGTTGTAGGTGCCGCCGTAGAGCTTGGCCACCGAGACGATGTTGTCGCCGGCTTCGGCGACGGTCTGGATGGCGTAGGTGATGGCGGCCATGCCGGAAGCCACGGCCAGTGCTGCGACGCCGCCTTCCAGGGCGGCCACGCGCTCCTCCAGGACCGCGTTGGTGGGGTTCATGATGCGCGTGTAGATGTTGCCGGCGACCTTCAGGTCGAACAGGTCGGCGCCGTGCTGGGTGTCGTCGAAGGCGTAGGAGCTGGTCTGGTAGATCGGCACGGCCACGGCCTTGGTGGTCGGGTCGGGGCTGTAGCCGGCGTGGATGGCCAGGGTTTCCGGTTTCATTGTTCGAGCGTCCTTGTGGCGGAAAGCCCCGAGGATGCGAGTGGCGCCCGGCCCCGGTCAATGACCGGGAGCAATGTGGCCGGGGCGCCGCTAGATCGCTTTTCGCTGAGCTTATAACTGGCTCAGGACGAGCAACTGATCTCCAGGTGCTTGCCCCAGTCCGGCGGGCGGCGGGTGAAGACTTCGGCGTCGGGCTGCTCTTCGAAGGGCTTGCTCAGCACTTCATGCAGGCGGCGCACGACGCTGTAGTCACCCTTTTCGGCAGCCGTGATGGCTTCCTGGGCGAGGTAATTGCGCAGCACGTAGAGCGGGTTGACGGCGTGCATGCGGGCACGTCGCTCGTCCTGGCTGCCGCCTTCACGCTCGACGCGGGCCCGGTAGTCGGCGGCCCAGGCGTCGAAACCGGCGAGGTCGACGAAGTCTTCGCGGACCACGGCCAGCGCCTGTTCCGGCGCCTGCTCGCCGAGGCGGCGGAAGAACAGCGAGTAGTCCACCGCGCCTTTCTGCATGCTCTGCAGCAGGCGCTGTACCAGCTCCAGGTCGCCATCCTCGGCAGTGGTGAAGCCCAGGCGCCGGCGCATCAGGTCCAGGTAGTGGGCCTGGTACAGCGGCAGGAACAGGTCCAGCGTGGCGCGCAGATCGTCCACTTCGACGAAGGGGGTCAGCGCCTGGCCGAGGGCGGCGAGGTTCCAGTGGGCGATGGGTACCTGGTTGCTGAAGGAGTAGCGGCCGGTGTCGTCGGAGTGATTGCAGATGTGGTTGGCGTCGAAGTCGTCGAGGAAGGCGTAGGGGCCGTAGTCGAAGGTGATGCCGAGAATCGACATGTTGTCGGTGTTCATCACCCCGTGGCAGAAGCCGTAGGCCTGCCAGAGGGCGATCATCTCGGCGTTGCGTTCGACCACTTCGCGGAAGAGCGCCAGGTAGGGCTTCTCGTCGTCCAGGCACTGCGGGTAGTAGGACTTCAGGACGTACTCGCCGAGGGTGCGCAGGTGTTCTTCCTGCTTGGTGTAGTAGAAGTATTCGAAGTGGCCGAAGCGCACATGGCTGGGCGCCAGGCGCAGCAGCATGGCGCCGCTTTCCTTCGACTCGCGCCATACCGTGGTGCTGGAGCCGGTGACGCACAGTGCGCGGCTGCTGGGAATGCCCAGGGCGGCGAGGTATTCGCTGGCGAGGAATTCGCGGATCGACGAGCGCAGCACGGCGCGGCCATCGCCCATGCGCGAGTAGGGCGTCTGTCCGGCGCCTTTCAGGTGCAGGTCCCAGTGCTCGCCGGCCTCGTTCACCACTTCGCCCAGCAACAGGCCGCGGCCGTCGCCCAGGCGCGGGTTGTAGGAGCCGAACTGGTGCCCGGAATAGACCATCGCGCGCGGGTCGGCTTCTTCCCAGAGCTTGTGGCCGGCGAAGATTTCCGCGAACAGCGGGGTGTCCGCCTCGCTCGGGTCGAGGTCGAGCAGGGCCATGGCGGCGGGGCTGGCGACGACCAGGCGCGGGTCGGCGATGGGATCGGGCAGAACCTGGGTGGAGAACACGTCGCCCAGGCGGGCGAAGCGGTTATCGAAGGTCAGTTCGTCGAGCTTTTTCACAATCTAACTCCGGACAAGTCCGAGCATTGTGCTCGGACTTGTCCGAAGGCGTCCACCCTCAGGCCTTGTCGCCGCCGGGCTTGTCCTGGGGCGCGGGCAGCTTCACCGGCGCTGCAGCGGGCGACTGCTGACCGACTATCACCTGGGCTTCCTGGCCCTGGAAGTTCTTCAGGAACACGTCGACCTGGTTGAATGCCATGTCGATGCCGGCCTCGCGGAAGGCCAGGGCGATGCGCGTGAGGGTTTCGTCCACCGCCGGGTTGCGGTCGCCCAGCTCGCGCACGTGGAAGCGCAGTTCATAGTCGAAGGTGCTGGCGCTGATGGTGGTGAAATACAGCACCGGCTCCGGATCGCGCAGGATGCGGGAGTTGGCGTGGGCGGCGTCGAGCATGATCTTGCGCGCCAGTGGCAGGTCGCTCTCGTAGGCCAGGCCGATCTTGATGGTCACCCGCGTTACGGTATCGCTCAGCGACCAGTTCACCAGCTGGCCGGTGATGAAGGTCTGGTTGGGAACGATGATTTCCTTGCGGTCGAAGTCGGTGATGGTGGTGGCACGGATGCGGATCCGGCTGACGGTGCCCGACAGGGTGCCGATGGTCACCACGTCGCCGATCCGCACCGGGCGCTCGAAGAGGATGATCAGGCCGGAAACGAAGTTGGAGAAGATCGCCTGCAGGCCGAAGCCGAGGCCGACCGACAGCGCGGCTACCAGCCATTGCAGCTTGTCCCAGCTCACCCCGAGGGTGGACAGTGCGCTGACGATGCCGACGCCGCTGATGGTGTAGGACAGCAGGGTGGTGATGGCGTAGGCGCTGCCCTGGGCCAGGGTCAGGCGCTGCAGCACCAGGACTTCCAGCAGGCCGGGCAGGTTGCGCGCCAGGGCGACGGTGACGGCAGCGATCACCAGCGCCATGAGGAAGTCGCTCAGGCTGATCGGCGTGGTGGACGCCGTGTCGCCGGTGCCGCTGGTGTACTGGTAGAGGGTCACGTTGTCGAGGTAGGAGACGACGCTGATCAGGTCGGCCCATACCCAGTACAGGGTGACCACGAAACCGATCAGCAGGCCCAGGCGGATCAGGCGCATGGACTGGTCGTTGATCTGCTCGATGCCCAGGGTCGGTTCTTCGATCACCTCGGTGCCCTCGATGCCTTCCTTGGGGGCGTTCTGCCGCTTCGACAGGGCGCGCTGGTAGGCCAGGCGGCGGGCTGCGACACCCATGCCGCGGACGAAGGTGGCTTCCACCACCATCCAGAACATCAGCAGGAACAGGGTATCGATCAGTCGGTCGGTGAGCTTGAGCGCGGTGTAGTAGTAGCCGAAGCCCACGGCCAGGAACAGCGCCACCGGCAGGGCGGTGAAGCCCAGGCCGACGATCATCTTGATCATCGACGGGCGCTCGCTGGATGGGCTGTTGAACAGCAGCTGGGCGAGCAGCCAGGTCATGGCGCCGTAGCCGAACAGCACCACGGCAATGCCGATCACGTCATCGGCCAGGGAGGCCGGCGCGTGCTCGGCGACGGTGACCACGGCGACCAGCGACATCACCACCAGGCCCAGTCGGCGCATCAGCTTGCCGAGGAACAGCACCTGCGGCTGACTCCAGTGGAAGTGACGCTCGGCGATGCCGCCCGGACGCAGGATGCGGTGCGCGGTGTAGAACACCAGCCAGACCTGCGCCATCTCCAGCAGCGCGCTGCCCAGGGTGGCGTTCTGCCCACGGGCGTCGAGCAGCAGCGCGAGGCCGGCGATGGCCAGCGCCAGGGTGCCGGGCAGTGCCAGCAACACGGCGAGCAGCAGGGCCAGCGGGGTGTGGGCCTGGCTGTCGCGCTTGAAGTGGCCGATGTCGTCATTCAGCGACTCCAGCTTGTCGTAGAGGAACTTGCGCTTCCACAACAAGCCCGCGACCAGCAGGAGCAGCGGCAGGAACAGGAAGGGACGATCGATCAGGCCTTCGAACAGCTCCTTCACCCCGGAGCCCCAGGGCACTTCGGCCAGCTGGTGGTGCAGCAGGGTCGGGGTCATCTTGAACCACGACAGGTCCAGCGGACGGTTGCTGGGAATCCAGAACATCTGCTCGTCGAGGGTGGCGCGCAGGCTGTCGCTGGTTTCCTTGAGCTGCTTCTGGTTCAGCTGCAGGGTGATGGCTTCGTTGAGCAGCGCGTTCAGCTCGTGGTTGAGGCGCTCCATCAGCTCCAGGCGGGTGTCCACCAGTTCGCCGAGATCATGGCGCAGTTGCGGGGTGACGCTTTCCTGCGTTTGCTGGGCCAGCAGGTTGTCGATGTAGACCTGGGTGTTGTTGATCTCGTCGCGCTTCTGGTTCAGCTCGAACTGGTACAGGCGCAGGTCGGCGATCTCGTCGGCGAGGTCCTGGTCGGTCTTGATCACCGGCAGCGACTGCTTCTGCTGGTAGAGGATCTTCGACAGCAGCAGACTGCCGCGCAGCACGTTGATCTGCTCGTCCAGGGCCTGCTCGCCCTGGGTCAGGTTATCCAGCTGCTGCTTGGCTTCCAGGTTGCGCCGGGTGAGGGTGTTGAGGCGGTCGGTGGTGCGCAGCAGGTAGTCGGAGAGCTTGAGGTTGGCAGCGCTCTGCTGACTCAGCAGGCTGTCGGTGCCGGCGGCCTGGCTACTGTCCTTGGACAGTTCGGCGACAGCCTTCTCCGACTGCTCACGGCGCTTGTCGCTGATCATCGCCTGCAGTTCGAGGGTCTGGCGCTCCTCGCGACCGATCTGTTCGGCCAGCAGATCGCGCTGGCTGGAGGCGAGGTCGAGCAGCAGGTTGTTGCCGGCCAGCTGCTTGCGCAGCAGCAGGTTCTGCGCGGTCAGCGCGGCCTGTTCCGCCAGCAGCTCGTTGCGGCGCTCGTCGGTCAGGGTTTTGGCGCCTTCCTTGCCAGCCTTGAGCACGGTATTGATGTCCAGCAGGCGGGTCTGGTTCTTGCTCAGGTCGGCCTGGGCGCGTTCGGGGCGGGTCTGCGCAGTGAGGATCTCGCTCTTGGCGTCGATCATGTCCTTCTGCCATGCGGCCAACTGCGTGGATTGCTCGTTGAGGAGCATTTCCAGCTGGGTGGCGCTGTAGCTGCCGTAGCGCTGGCTGGCCGGCTTCTCGCTGCTGGCCTTGAGTCGGGTGAGGGCCTTCTGGTTCTCGTTGATCAGCTTGGGAGCATCGGCCAGCCTGCCGTTCAGTTCCTCCAGCTCTTTCTCGCTGTCAGCCTTGGCCGCCAGCAGCTTGAGGGTGTTTTCCAGGCTGGCCTTGAGCGGCTTGGCGTCGGCGTCGGCCAGCTTGCGGTCGGCCAGGCCATCGAGGCTCTGCTGCACCTTTTCGGCGCTCGGCACGGTGGATTCGGCGGCCAGCGCGGGCAGGCCGGTGAGCGAGCCGCCCAGGAGGACGGCAGTCAGCAGGGTACGCAGCAGGAATGACATGGTCGCGTTCAGCGGCTCGTGCAAAAAAAGTGGAGTGAGGGTAGTGCTGGCAGGCCGGCACCCGCAAGCGGGTGCTGGTGGGCGGTCAGAGGAACAGGCCAGGGCCGGGACGGCCTTCCGGGAATTTGACCCCGACCTTGCGGATCTTGTTCCCGTCCAGGGCGGCCACGGTCCAGGTCAGGCCGTTCCATTCCACCTGGTCGCCGATGATCGCCTGCCCGCCGATTTCGTGGGCGATGAAGCGGCCCAGGTTCTGCTCGCCGTCCACGCCTTCGAGTTTCAGGCCATAGAGCGAGGCCACGGCGGAGAGCTGGGCGTCGCCCTCGAGGACGAAGTCGCCGAAGAAGCGCGCGCTCAGGCCGCGGTCCGGCGCCTGGCTGAACAGCTTGCCCAGCGCGGAGAGGTCATGCTCGTGACCGATCACGCAGAGGATGTCGTCGGCCTCGAGAATGGTACTGCCGGACGGGTGCAGCAGTTGGGTGCCGCGGAACAGCGCGGCGATACGGGTGCCCTCGGGCATCTTCAGCTCACGCAAGGCGGCGCCGATGCACCACTTTTCCTTGCTCAGGTGGTAGACGAACAGTTCCCATTCGCTGGTCGGGTGGACTTCCAGGCCGGCGCGGGAGATCGGCGCCGGGTCCGGCGGCACCACCACGCGCAGCAGTTTGGCGGCCCAGGGCAGGCTGGTGCCCTGTACCAGCAGCGAGACCAGCACGA
The DNA here is from genome assembly GCF_022380625.1 of Pseudomonas sp. DP-17. Classification (NCBI taxonomy): domain Bacteria; kingdom Pseudomonadati; phylum Pseudomonadota; class Gammaproteobacteria; order Pseudomonadales; family Pseudomonadaceae; genus Pseudomonas; species Pseudomonas sp. DP-17. The sequence goes on along the minus strand of NZ_JAKSXG010000012.1, from coordinate 298,544 downwards.
TGAAGAAGGCCACGTTGAAGAACAGCTGGGCATTGGGCAGCCCGGCCATCAGCGGGAATACCGCGAGGATGATCGGCACCGCGCCGCGCAGGCCGACCCAGGCGATGAAGGCCTTCTCGCGGCCATGGAAGGCGCGGAACGGGAACAGGCCGACCAGCACCGACAGCGGGCGGGCGAAGAGGATCATCCACAGTGCAAGGCCAAGGGCAGGCAGGGCGATGGGCCAGAGGTCGTGGGGCGTGACCAGCAGGCCCAGCACCAGGAACATGCCGATCTGCGCCAGCCAGGCCATGCCGTCGAGCATGTGCATGATGCCGTGGCGCGAGCGGATCGGCTGGTTGCCCAGCACCAGGCCGCACAGGTAGATGGCGAGGATGCCGCTGCCGTGCACGGCGTTGGCCAGGGCGAAGATCAGCAGGCCGCCGCTGATCGCCAGCAGCGGATAGAGGCCGTTGGCGAGGTGAATGCGGTTGATCACCTGCAGCAGCAGCCAGCCACCGCCCAGGCCGAGCACCGAACCGATGCCGAACTCGCGCAGGAAATGCCAGAGGAAGCTCCAGCTCACGCCGCTCTCGCCGTGGGCGAGCATGTCGATCAGGGTGACGGTGAGGAACACCGCCATGGGGTCGTTGCTGCCCGATTCGATTTCCAGGGTGGCGGTGACCCGTTCGTTCAGGCCCTTGCCGCCCAGCAGCGAGAACACCGCCGCGGCGTCGGTGGAGCCGACGATGGCGCCGATCAACAGCCCCTCCATCCAGCTCAGCTTGAACAGCCAGGCAGCGGCGATGCCGGTCAGCCCGGCGGTGATCAGTACCCCGGCGGTGGCCAGCGACAGCGCCGGCCAGAGCGCCACGCGGAAGCTCGACACGCGGGTGCGCAAACCGCCGTCCAGCAGGATCACCGCCAGCGCCAGGTTGCCCACCAGGTACGCCATGGGGTAGTTCGAGAAGCCGATGCCGCCGGGGCCGTCGGTGCCCGCGACCATGCCCACGGCGAGGAAGATGACCAGGATCGGGATGCCCAGGCGCGAGGACAGCGAGCTGACCAGGATGCTCATGCCGATCAGCACCGCAGCGATCAGGAAATAGCTGTTGATGGCCACGGCATCCAAGGTGTCGACCTCCTGGGGAATGGGGGAGTGGCGACGCTACTCGAGGATCAGGATGCAGGCCGCATGCCAATCGATTCTAACCTGCGGATTTACAAGGCTGTCAAAGGTTTGTTGCGGGCGTTTCGCCGGCGCTTTGCGGCCAGGCGCCGCTGGAAGACCAGCTGGGGGCCAGGGCCAGCGAAGCCAGTTCGCCGGGTGCCCACGGGACGGCCTCGTCCAGGGGGAGCCGGACGGCATCGAGGCAGGCCTGGCGGTCGCGCTGCAAGGTGGTGCGGGCCCTGCTCACTTCGCCGGCGATGTTCGCCTCGCCGCTGATGGCGCGGACCTGTGTGTGCCACAGATGGCGGGCCGAGCTGCCGGCGACGCCGCAACTGCCCAGCGGGTCGTAGTAGGACGAGCCGAACTGGGCGTAGCCGGCGTTGACCAGGGCATTGAAGTAGCGGCTCTGCGCTGCGATCGACTTGCCATCACCGCCGCGCAGGACTTCAAGTCCGTTGGACATGGCCTTGTCGATGCTCTGCAGATAGTCGTCGGCGTGCTGCCAGGCTTCTGCGCCGGGGTCGGTGAAGATGGGCGCAGAACTCAGCGAGGACGTCGGAGTGCTTTGCGCGTTGCTGTTGGGCAGGGCATCGGCTGGACCGGTATTGAACAGTGCGAGCACGCAGCCCAGCGCCGCGGTGACGGCGAGCAGCGGGAAAAGATGCAGACAACGGCGTGAAGCAAAGCTGAGGAAGAAGGGGTGAATGGCCATGGTCATGAAGACGAAAAAGTTGCGCGGGCGCCATTCAACGGCAATTGCCCCGGCTTTGCTGTCAGCCTGGTCAGCTGTTGTTGTCTGAAACTTCCTTCAATTCATTCGGCGTTCTGCTGCATCCCTGTCGGAGCTGAAATTTTCCACAGGCATAAAAAAGCCCCGGACGTGACCGGGGCGCAAGAAACATGCGGGGACCTAGAACCAGGCGTCCTGCATGGTGGAACAGGTGTCGTCGCGGGCTTCGAGCAGCGTCAGGTCGTGGTGGCAGGCCGGCACTTCCCAGGTCAGGAAGTAGCGCGCGGCCTGCAATTTGCCGTGGTAGAAGTCGCTGTCGGCGGCGTTGCCGCTGCCCTTCTGGATCAGGGCGAGGCCTTCCTCGGCGCGAATCGCCTGCTCCAGCCAGCGCCAGCCGATCACGGCGTGGCCGAAGACCTTCAGGTACAGCGCGGAGTTGGCCAGGCCCTGGGCGACACGGCCCTGCATCAGGTCGCCGAGCAGGCTCAGGGTGGTGGCCGACAGGCGCGCCATCAGTTGCTCGACCGGTTCGCGCAGTTTGTCCAGCGACGGGTGCGCGCCGGCGCGTTCGCAGCACAGGCTGATCAGGCGGGTCAGTTGCTTGAGGCCGGCGCCGTTGTTCTGCGCCAGTTTGCGGCCCAGCAGGTCCAGCGACTGGATACCGTGGGTGCCTTCGTGGATCGGATTCAGGCGGTTGTCGCGGTAGTACTGCTCCACCGGATACTCGCGGGTATAACCGTGGCCACCGAGGATCTGGATCGCCAGTTCGTTGGCCTTCAGGCAGAACTCCGAGGGCCAGGATTTGACGATCGGGGTGAGCAGGTCGAGCAGTTCGTGGGCCTGCTTGCGCTCGTCCTCGGTGGCCAGCGTTTCGCAATCATCCACCAGGCGCGCGGCGTACAGGCCGAGGTCGAAGGCGCCTTCGACATAGGCCTTCTGGGTCAGCAGCATGCGCTTGACGTCGGTGTGCTGGACGATGGCCACCGGCGCGGAGTTCGGGTCCTTGGCGTCCACCGGGCGGCCCTGCGGGCGCTCGCGGGCGTATTCCAGGGAGTACAGGTAGCCGGCGTAGCCGAGCATGATCGCGCCCATTCCGACGCCGATGCGCGCCTCGTTCATCATCTGGAACATGTAGGCCAGGCCGTGGTGCGGCTTGCCCACCAGGTAGCCGACGCAATCGCCCTTGTCACCAAAGTTCAGCGCGGTGGACGTGGTGCCGCGCCAGCCCATCTTGTGGAACAGGCCGGCCAGGGTCACGTCGTTACGCTCGCCGAGGGAGCCGTCGGCGTTGACCAGGAACTTCGGCACGATGAACAGGCTGATGCCCTTCACGCCCGGCGGGGCGTCCGGCAGCTTGGCCAGCACCATGTGGACGATGTTGTCCGACAATGGGTGGTCGCCGCCAGAGATGAAGATCTTGTTGCCGCGGATACGATAGCTGCCGTCGGCGGCCGGTTCCGCGCGGGTGCGGATGTCGGCCAGGGACGAGCCGGCGTGGGGCTCGGTCAGGGCCATGGTGCCGAACCAGCGGCCCTCGATCATCGGCTGCAGGAACAGGCGCTTCTGTTCTTCGTTGCCGAAGGTTTCGATCAGGTGGCTGGCGCCCATGCTCAGCATCGGGTAGGACGAAGTGGCGATGTTGGCCGACTGGAAGTGCGCGAAGCAGGCGCGCGACAGCAGGTGCGGCAGCTGCATGCCGCCCTGTTCGAAGCTGCGCGAGGCGTTCTGGAAACCGGCCTCGTTGAAGGCGTCCACCGCCGGCTTCACTTCCGGGATGAGCACCGCGCCGCCATCGACGTACTGCGGTTCGTTCTCGTCGTTCTTGCGGTTGTGCGGGGCGAACAGCTCCTCGGCGATGCCCCGGGCGGTGGCCAGCGCGGCGTCGAAGGTCTCGCGGTTGTGGTCGGCGAAGCGTTCGCGCCGGGTCAGGGCCTGCGCGTCGAGCACTTCGTAGAGTTCGAAAGCGAGGTTGCGGGAGCTGAGCAGGGTCTCGGACATGGATCGACCTCCGTGGGAATCGGCGCAGTCTAGTCTGGTGAATGAAGCGCGCACAGAATCATCCATGAGCGTGATAAAGGGCTAAAACGCCCGGCCTCCCGGCAGGCCCCGGTCACGGCGGACTCGCACCGTACCCGCCGCAGGACCTAAACTGCGCGCCTTGAGGAGTCCGCTATCCATGAACTACCGCCATGCCTACCACGCCGGCAACCATGCCGACGTGCTGAAACACATCGTCCTCGCCCGCATCTTCGCGCTGATGGCGCGCAAGGACACGCCCTTCGCCTACCTCGACAGCCATTCCGGCATCGGCCTGTACGACCTGCTGGGCGACGAAGCCAGCCGCACCGGCGAGTGGGAGTCGGGCATTGGCCGCCTGTATGGGCGCGATGACCTGCCGGAGCTGCTGCAGGACTACCTGGGCGTCGTCAGCGCGCTGAATCCCGATGGCGGCCTGGAGTTCTACCCTGGTTCGCCGGAGCTGGGGCGCCGCCTGACCCGCCCGCAGGACCGGGTGATGCTCAACGAGCTGCACCCGGAAGATGGTCGCCTGCTCAAGGCCAACATGGCCGGCGAGCGCCGCATCGCGGTGCACCAGGGCGACGGCTGGCTGCTGCCCCGTGCTTTCCTGCCCGTTCCCGAGAAGCGCGGCGTGCTGCTGATCGACCCGCCTTTCGAACAGCCCGACGACCTGGAGCGCTGCGTGACCGCGCTGGACGAAGCCATCGGCCGCATGCGCCAGACCGTGGTCGCGATCTGGTACCCGATCAAGGACCGCCGCCAGCTCAAGCGCTTCTACCAGCGTCTGGAGAAAAGCTCGGCGCCGAAGCTGCTGCGCGTGGAGCTGTGTGTGCACCCGGCCGATACGGCAGATCGCCTGAACGGATCCGGGCTGGTGATTGCCAACCCGCCATGGCCGCTGGACGAAGAGCTGCGCGGTCTGTTGCCCTGGTTAGCCGAGACCTTGGCGCAGAGCGAAGGCAGCAGCCAGGTGGACTGGCTGATCGCCGAATGAAGAAAGCCCCGGCAGTGCCGGGGCTTTTTCGTGGTGCGCTCGGCGAAGCTTCACGCCGGCAGGCAAACGCCCGTGCCGCCCAGGCCGCAGTAGCCGTTGGGGTTCTTCGCCAGGTACTGCTGGTGGTAAGCCTCGGCGTAGTAGAACGGCGGCACTTCGCGGATTTCCGTGGTGATCTCGCCGTAGCCCTTGGCGCTCAGTTCCTTCTGGAAGGCCGCGCGGCTTGCGTCGATGGCGGCTTTCTGTGCCTGGTCGAACCAGTAGATCACCGAGCGGTACTGGGTGCCGGTGTCGTTGCCCTGGCGCATGCCCTGGGTCGGGTCATGGGATTCCCAGAACACCTTGAGCAGCGCCTCGATGCTGGTTTCGCGCGGATCGTACGCCACCAGCACCACTTCGCTGTGGCCGGTCAGGCCGGAGCAGACTTCGTCGTAGGTCGGGTTCGGCGTGAAGCCGCCCGCGTAGCCCACCGCGGTGACCCACACGCCAGGCTGTTGCCAGAAGCGCCGCTCGGCGCCCCAGAAGCAGCCCAGGCCGACAACGATCTGCTGCACGCCAGCGGGGAAGGGCGCGGTCAGGGGGCGGCCATTGACGTAATGCGCTTCGGGCACCGGCATGGGGCTCTCGCGTCCCGGCAGGGCCTGGGCGGAGCTGGGCAGTTCCAGCTTGTGGGCAAGTATTTGCGAGCGCAGGGTCATGGCATTCGTCTCCTCGGAATGGGGGCGGCAATAGACTCGGGTACTCGCCGAAGATTACAGCGTTTGATTCGCTTTGCGGGATGTTTGAGCGGGGTTGCGGGCATGGCTGCGGGCACGCCGCGCCAGAGCGGCTCAGTGCGGACGGCAGGGGTAGCGCTGCAGGCTGGAGGAGAGATCGTGGCTGGGGATGGGCTTGTCGAACAGGTAGCCCTGGCCGATGTCGCAGCGGTTGCGCCGCAGGAACGCCAGCTGGGCGGCGGTCTCGACGCCTTCGGCGACCACCTGCAGCTTGAGGTTGTGGGCCATGGCGATCACCGCCGAGGTGATTTCCATGTCGTCCTGGTTGTCCGGGATGTCCTTGATGAAACTGCGATCGATCTTGATCACGTCGATGGGGAACTTCTTCAGGTAGCTCAGCGACGAATAGCCGGTGCCGAAGTCGTCCATGGCCAGGGTCAGGCCGAGGCTCTTCAGGCGCTCCAGCTGCTGGCGGGTGTCGTCGGTGGCGTCCAGCAGCAGGCTTTCGGTGAGTTCAAGCTCCAGCTGCGAGGCCGGGATGCTTTCCTCATGGAGGATCGCGGCGATGGAGCCGACGAGATCGGGGTCGCTGAACTGCTTGGGTGACAGGTTGATTGCCATGTGCAGCTCGCCAAGGCCCTTGGCGGCGAGCTCGCGCACCTGGCGGCAGGCCTGGCGGATCACCCATTTGCCGATGGGGATGATCAGCCCGGTTTCCTCGGCGACGCTGATGAACTGGTCCGGCCGGATCATGCCCTTTTCCGGGTGCTGCCAGCGCAGCAACGCTTCCAGGCCGAGCAGTGCGCCGCTGCGCAGGCACAGCTTGGGCTGGTAATGCACCGCCAGCTCGTCCTGCACCAGCGCGCGGCGCAGGTTGCTCTCTACGAACAGCTTGTAGCTGGCCTCGGCGGTCATCGCCTCGGTGAAGGTCTGTACCTGGTGCTTGCCGTTGGCCTTGGCCTTGTGCAGCGCGAGACCGGCGTGTTTCATCAGGGTCTGCGGGTCCTGGCCGTGCTGTGGCGCGTAGGCGATGCCGACCGAGCCGGTGATGCTGATCAGCTGGTTGTCGACGAACAGCGGTTTGTCGAGCACATCGAGAATCTGCGCGGCGATCTTCTCGCCACGCCCAGCCACGGACTCCTCCAGCAGCACGGCGAATTCGTTGCTGGCGAAGCGCGCCAGGGTGGCGCTGTCGCTCAGGCTGCTACGCAGGCGGCGGGCAAGGTTGGCCAGCAGCTTGTCGCCGGTCTGGTGGCCGAGGCTGTCGTTGATCCGCTTGAAGTTGTCGATGTCCACCAGCAGCAGGCTCAGCGAGTGTTCGCTGCCTACCTGCAGGCGCTCTTCCAGGGCGTTGATGAAGAAGTGCCGGTTGGCCAGGCCCGTGAGGTTGTCGCGGTAGGCGAGCTTCTCGATGTGCTGCTGGGCCAGCTTGCTCTGGGTGATGTCTTCGTAGATGCCGATGTAGTGGGTCAGCTCGCCCTTGTCGTCGTAGACCTTGGACAGCGAAAGCTGGCCCCAGTAGGGCTCGAGGTTCTTGCGCCGGCTGCGGAACTCGCCCTGCCAGCTGTTCTGCGTGACCAGGGTGGAGCGCGCGTCGAACAGCAGCTCGCTGAGATTGGCCAGTGCCGGCAGCTCCGGCAGGCGGCGGCCGCGCACTTCGTCGGCGCCGTACTGGGTGATCGCGGTGAAGCTCGGGTTGACGTACTCCACCAAGCCGTCGCGGTCGATCAGCAGGAAGGCGCTGGCGCTCTGCTCGACAGCGCGCTGGAACAGGTGCAGGGCGCTGGAAACGTTGCGCCGCTCGTGGTTCATCAGGACCTGGGCATACTGGTCGGCCAGCTCGCCGGCAAAGGCGATCTCGTCGCTCTGCCACATGCGCACTTCGCCAACGTGCTCCAGGCAGAGCACGCCGACCACCTCGCCGCCCACGCGGATGGTGGCGTCGAGCATGGCGCTGATGCCCTGCGGGCGCAGGTAGCGCTTGGCCAGTTCCTGGGTGCGCGGGTCCTGCTGGGCGTTGTGGGCGTCGATGGCACGGCCGCTGTGGACCGCGTCGAGGTAGTTGGGAAAGTTGCTGGCGTCGATGTCCTGCGGCTTTTCGTACTGGTCGATGTCGCGGCGGTAGATGGTCACCGCCTCCAGCCGATGATCCGCGTGCAGGCGCCAGATGCCGGCGCGGGCCACGTCGTAGGCCTCGCAGGCGGCCTGGGCGATCAACTGGGCAGCTTCGAGCAGCGGGTCGCTGGACAGGTAGCGGTGCCGCGCCAGGCGGACGATCAGGTTTTGCTGGGTGCGCGAGCGCACCAGGTGCTGCAGGTGTTCGTCCTGGGAGCGCTGGTACATCTCCAGGGACATCTTCAGGCGGATGTTCTGTGCTTCCAGGTCCAGCAGGCGCGGGTCCAGCTCGCCGCTCTGCTCGTCGCCCTCGTCCTGCAGGATGTAGCCGTGGAGCAGCTGGCGACCGTGCTGCTGGAAGCTCTCGCCGACCTCCAGCACGTTCAGCGTGCCGCGCGGCGAGTGGAGCAGGTAGCGCACCCGGTAGCGGCCGTCCTTGAGCAACTGCTGCTGAACCTGTTCGTGCAGGCGATGGCGCGCTTCGGGCTCCATCAGGCTGGCATAGGGGGCGTCGAGGATGCCGCAGAGGTCCTGGGCCGGCACGCCGATCTGGCGTTCGCAGCCGGGGTCGAGGAACAGCAGGGTCCAGCTGGGTTCATTCAGGCGCTCGAAGCGCAACATCCCGAGCCTGGAGGGGACGGGAAGCTGCGTGACAACCTCGGCCGCCTGACGGCTGGCGGCATCGGGATGACTCTTCATTCGCGGTGGATTTCCAGGGTGCTGGACGAGGTACATGGCCCCGCCCGACTTCTATGGGCGTTGGCAAGATTTGCATGAGGCACGGGGCCATGACAAGCCAAGACTGTATCGGCCGTCACAGAGGGAAGTTGAGCCAGGGGCAGGAGCCGGGCGTGACCGCCGGTCCTGACAAAAAGAAGCCCCGCCATCCGGCAGGGCTGGAGAGAACGAGCGTGGCGTGCTCGTCGAGAGGAAAGGCCGGCGCAGGGCCGGCCTTCTACAACACTTACAGCAGCAGGGTGCGGATATCACCCAGCAGGTCCGACAGGCGCTTGGTGTAGCGCGCGGCGGCCGCCCCGTTGATCACGCGGTGATCGTAGGACAGCGACAGCGGCAGCATCAGGCGCGGCTGGAAGGCCTTGCCGTCCCACACCGGCTGCATGGTCGCCTTGCTGACACCCAGGATCGCCACTTCCGGCGCGTTGACGATCGGCGTGAAGCCGGTGCCGCCAATGTGGCCGAGGCTGGAGATGGTGAAGCAGGCGCCCTGCATGGCGTCGGCGGAGAGCTTCTTGGTGCGCGCTTTCTCGGCCAGTTCGGCGGCTTCGGCGGCGAGCTGCAGGAGGCTCTTCTGGTCGACGTTCTTGATCACCGGGACCAGCAGACCGTCCGGGGTGTCCACGGCGAAGCCGATGTGCACGTACTTCTTGCGGATCAGCGCCTTGCCGCTCGGGGCCAGGGAGCTGTTGAAGTCCGGCATTTCCTTGAGCAGGTGGGCGCAGGCTTTCAGCAGGATCGGCAGCACGGTCAGCTTGACGCCGGCCTTCTCCGCGACGGCTTTCTGAGCCACGCGGAAGGCTTCCATCTCGGTGATGTCGGCCGAGTCGAACTGGGTCACGTGCGGCACGTTCAGCCAGCTGCGGTGCAGGTTGGCGGCGCCGACCTGCATCAGGCGGGTCATTGCCACTTCTTCCACTTCGCCGAACTTGCTGAAGTCGACTTCCGGAATCGGCGGGATGCCTGCGCCACCGGTAGCGCCCGCAGCCGAGCCGGACTTGGCACGTTGCAGCTGTTCCTTGACGAACGCCTGCACGTCTTCCTTGAGGATGCGACCTTTCGGGCCGGTGCCTTTCACTTCGGCCAGTTCGACGCCGAACTCGCGGGCAACCATGCGCACGGCGGGGCCTGCGTGAACCTTGGTACCGTCACGGCTGGGCGCACCCACCGGAGCGGCCTCGGGGGCGGCTGCAGAAACTTTGCCCGGCGCTGCGGCGGCCGGCGCGGGGGCGGCGGCAGGAGCAGCGGCCGGAGCCGGAGCAGCAGCCGGAGCTTGCGCAGCGGCCGGGGCAGCAGCGCCCGCGACCTTGAGCTTGAGGATCAGGTCGCCGGTGCCGACTTCGTCACCGACCTTGATCGACACGCTCTCCACCACGCCGGAAGCCGGCGAGGGGATTTCCATGCTGGCCTTGTCCGATTCCAGGGTGATCAGCGACTGGTCGGCTTCGACCGTGTCGCCGGCTTTCACCATGACTTCGATGACGTTGGCCTTGCCGGCGGAGCCGATGTCCGGGACATGGATGTCCTGGACGCTGGCGCCAGCGGCAGGCGCGGCAGCCGGCGCCGGGGCAGCGGCCGGAGCCTCTGCCTTCGGTGCCTCGACGGCCGGAGCCGGTGCTTCGGCCTTGGGCGCTTCGGCGGCAGCCGAACCACCCTCGACTTCCAGCTCGAGGATCTCGTCGCCTTCCTTCAGGGTGTCGCCCACCTTGACCTTCAGGCTCTTCACCACGCCGGCTTTCGGCGAGGGGATTTCCATGCTGGCCTTGTCGGATTCCAGGGTCAGCAGGCTCTGGTCGGCCTCGACGGTGTCGCCGACCTTGACCAGCAGTTCGATGACTTCACCCTGGCCATTGCCGATGTCGGGTACACGAATCAGTTCGCTCATCGTGCCTCTCCTCAGCAGTCCAGCGGGTTGCGTTTTTCGGGGTTGATGCCGAACTTGGCGATGGCTTCCGCCACGACCTTGGGTTCGATATCACCACGATCGGCCAGGGCTTCCAGCGCAGCCAGCACGACCCAGTGGCGGTCGACTTCGAAGAAGTCGCGCAGCTTGCGGCGGCTGTCGCTGCGGCCGAAGCCGTCGGTGCCCAGGACCTTGTATTCCTTGCTCGGAACCCACTGACGGATCTGCTCGGCATAGAGCTTCATGTAGTCGGTGGAGGCGATGACCGGGCCCTTGCGGCCGGACAGGCACTCTTCGACATAGCTCTGCTTGGGCTTCTGCCCCGGGTGCAGGCGGTTCCAGCGCTCCACGGCCAGGCCGTCGCGGCGCAGTTCGTTGAAGCTCGGAACGGACCAGACGTCGGCGCCGATGCCGAAGTCTTCGCGCAGGATCTTCGCGGCGGCTTCGACTTCGCGCAGGATGGTGCCCGAGCCCAGCAGCTGCACGTGGTGCGCGGCGTCCTTCTTGTCCTCCTCGAGGAGGTACATGCCCTTGATGATGCCTTCCTCGGCGCCCTTGGGCATGGCCGGCTGGACGTAGTTCTCGTTCATCACGGTGATGTAATAGAAGATGTCCTGCTGCTCTTCGATCATCTGGCGCGAGCCTTCGCGGATGATCACCGCCAGCTCGTAGGCATAGGTCGGATCGTAGGTGCGGCAGTTCGGGATGGTCGCCGCCAGCAGGTGGCTGTGACCGTCTTCGTGCTGCAGGCCTTCACCGTTCAGGGTGGTACGGCCGGCGGTGCCGCCGATCAGGAAGCCGTGCGCGCGGCTGTCGCCAGCGGCCCAGGCCAGGTCGCCGATGCGCTGGAAGCCGAACATCGAATAGAAGATGTAGAACGGCAGCATCGGCTGGTTGTGCGTGGAGTACGAGGTACCCGCGGCGATCCAGCTGGACATGGCGCCGGCTTCGTTGATGCCTTCCTCGAGGATCTGACCTTTCTTGTCCTCGCGGTAGAACATCACCTGGTCCTTATCCACCGGCTCGTACAGCTGGCCGACGGAGGAGTAGATGCCCAGCTGGCGGAACATGCCTTCCATACCGAAGGTGCGGGCTTCGTCCGGCACGATCGGGACGATGCGCGGGCCGAGTTCCTTGTCCTTGACCAGCTGCGAGATGATCCGCACGAAGGCCATGGTGGTGGAGATTTCGCGGTCGCCCGAGCCGTCGAGCATGGCCTTGAGGGTTTCCAGCGGGGGAACCGGGACCTGGAAGCTCTTCTCGCGGCGAACCGGCATCACGCCGCCCAGCGCGGCACGGCGGGAAGCCAGGTACTTGGCTTCGGCGCTGCCTTCTTCGGGGCGGTAGAACGGCAGGTTTTCCAGGTCGGCATCCTTGATCGGGATGTCGAACTTGTCGCGGAACGACTTCAGGGACTCGACGTCGACCTTCTTGACGTTGTGCGCGATATTCTTCGCTTCGCCCGAACCGGTACCGTAGCCCTTGATGGTCTTGGCCAGGATCACGGTTGGCTGGCCCTTGTGGTTGACCGCCTGGTGGTAGGCCGCATAGACCTTGTAGGGGTCGTGGCCGCCGCGGTTGAGTTTCCAGATCTCTTCGTCGGAGAGGTCCTTGACCATCTCCAGCAGCTCGGGACGCGCACCGAAGAAGTGCTCGCGCACGTAGGCGCCGTCCTTGGCCTTGTAGTTCTGGTACTCGCCGTCGATGACCTCGTCCATGCGCGCTTGCAGCAGGCCGGCAGTGTCCTTGGCGAACAGCGGGTCCCAGAAGCGACCCCAGACCACCTTGTTGACGTTCCACTCGGCGCCACGGAACACGCCCTCGAGTTCCTGGATGATCTTGCCGTTGCCGCGAACCGGGCCGTCGAGGCGCTGCAGGTTGCAGTTGATGACGAAGATCAGGTTGTCCAGCTTCTCGCGGCCGGCCAGGGAGATCGCGCCCAGGGATTCGGGCTCGTCGCACTCGCCGTCGCCCATGAAGCACCAGACCTTCTGCTTGCCGGCGGGGATGAAGCCGCGGCTTTCCAGGTACTTCATGAAGCGCGCCTGGTAGATCGCCTGGATCGGGCCCAGACCCATGGAGACGGTCGGGAACTGCCAGAAGTCCGGCATCAGCCAGGGGTGCGGGTAGGAAGACAGGCCGTTGCCGTCCACTTCCTGGCGGAAGTTGTTCAGCTGGTCTTCGCTGATGCGGCCTTCGAGGAAGGCGCGGGCGTAGACGCCGGGGGAGGCGTGGCCCTGGAAGAACACCAGGTCGCCGCCGTGTTCTTCGGTCGGGGCCTGGAAGAAGTAGTTGAAGCCAACGTCATACAGGGTCGCCGAGGAGGCGAAGGAGGAGATGTGGCCACCCAGATCCGGGTCGTTCTTGTTGGCCTTCATCACCATCGCCAGGGCGTTCCAGCGCACCAGGGAGCGGATGCGGCGTTCCATGAACAGGTCGCCGGGCATGCGCGCTTCGTGGGTCACCGGGATGCTGTTGCGGTAAGGCGTGGTGATGGCGTAGGGCAGTTGGGTGCCGGACCGGCTGGCCAGCTCGCCCATGCGGGTCATCAGGTAATGGGCGCGGTCTTCACCTTCACGGTCCAGGACCGATTCCAGGGCGTCCAGCCATTCCTGGGTTTCGACGGGATCGAGGTCTTGCATGGCTTGCTCCAGGGCGGAAAGGCTTCCAGAATCGGAAGCCAGTAGATCGTTGCCGATAGCTGCGCCAACCTCGTGGGCGACGCGGCGAATTCTTGGAAGTGCTCCGGGGGTACGCCCGGCGGGTTGTAGTTTTACTACAAATCGCCGGCGGATACATCCCTCTGCCAGAAAAAGTTAGTAGTAAAACTACAGGGGCGCGAAAAGACAGGAATGCCGGCGCCTCGCCGACCACTCAGGATAGACCATGAGCCTGCCGTCCCTGGCCGCTTTGCCGGCTACTCTCAAGCCTCTCGCCGAGCGCGCTGAGCAGAATTTCCGCACCGCCATCGCCGCGCTTTCTGCCGAGCAGATTGAAAGCTTCCAAGCCTGGTCCGACGAGCGGCATGCCGATTTCGCCCGCGTCACCGCCGGCAGTGATTTCGTCGCCGAACAGGTCCAGCGCGATCCTGCCTTTCTTTTGGCGCTGGCCGCGACCGGTGAACTGGAGCGTGCTCTGCAACCCGGCGAGATGGGCGTCCAGCTGGAAGCACTGCTCGCCGACTGCGCCGACGAAGACGAACTGGGCCGCCGCCTGCGTCGCTTCCGCCGACGCCAGCAGGTGCGCATCATCTGGCGCGACCTGACCCGCCGCAGCGACCTGGCCGGTACCTGCCGCGACCTGTCGGACCTTGCCGACGCCTGCATCGACCAATCCCTGGCCTGGCTCTACCAGCGCCATTGCCAGCAGTTCGGCGTGCCGATCGGCAACCGCTCGGGCCTGCCGCAGAAGCTGATCGTGCTGGGCATGGGCAAGCTGGGGGCGGGCGAGCTGAACCTGTCCTCCGACATCGACCTGATCTTCGGCTACCCCGAAGGCGGTGAGACCCAGGGCGCCAAGCGCGCGCTGGATAACCAGGAGTTCTTCACCCGCCTGGGGCAGAAGCTGATCAAGTCGCTGGACGCCATCACTGTCGAGGGCTTCGCCTTCCGCGTCGACATGCGCCTGCGCCCCTACGGCTCCAGCGGCCCGCTGGTGCACAGCTTTGCCGCGCTGGAGCAGTACTACCAGGACCAGGGGCGCGATTGGGAACGCTACGCGATGATCAAGGCCCGCGTGGTCGGCGGCGACCAGGAGGCCGGCCAGCGCCTGCTGGAGCTGCTGCGTCCGTTCGTTTACCGCCGCTACCTGGACTTCTCTGCCATCGAAGCGCTGCGCACCATGAAGCAGCTGATCCAGCAGGAAGTCCGGCGCAAGGGCATGAGCGAGAACATCAAGCTCGGCGCCGGCGGCATCCGTGAGGTCGAGTTCATCGCCCAGGCCTTCCAGCTGATCCATGGTGGCCGTGACCTCAGCCTGCAGCAGCGGCCACTGCTGCGCGTGCTGGCGATCCTGGAAGGGCAGGGCTACCTGCCGCCGCAGGTGGTCGCCGAGCTGCGCGAAGGCTACGAGTTCCTGCGCTACGCCGAGCACGCGCTGCAGGCCATCGCCGACCGGCAGACGCAGATGCTGCCGGAGGACGAGTTCGAGCGTATCCGCGTGGCCTTCATCATGGGCTTCGCCAACTGGTCGGCCTTCCACCAGGCCACCAACCAGTGGCGCGATCGTATCGACTGGCATTTCCGCCAGGTCATCGCCGACCCTGACGAGGACGAAGATGGCCAGGTGGATACCACCATCGGTGGCGAGTGGATCCCGCTGTGGGAGGAGGCGGTCGATGAGGAGTCCGCCTGCCGGCAGTTCGCCGACGCCGGGTTCGCCGAGCCGGCGCAGGCCTGGAAGCGCCTGACCGATCTGCGCCACGGAACGCAGGTGCGTGCCATGCAGCGGCTCGGGCGCGAACGGCTGGACGCCTTCATGCCGCGCCTGCTGAACATGATCGCCGAGCGCGGTCCGGCGGACGTGCTGCTGGAGCGCGTGCTGCCGCTGATCGAGGCGGTGGCGCGGCGTTCGGCCTATCTCGTGCTGCTCACCGAAAACCCCGGCGCTCTGGAGCGCCTGCTGACGCTCTGCGCGGCCAGCCCGATGGTGGCCGAGCAGATCGCCCGCTTCCCGATTCTGCTCGACGAGCTATTGAATGAAGGGCGGCTGTTCCGTCCGCCGCAGGCTACCGAACTGGGCGCCGAGCTGCGCGAGCGGCTGATGCGCATCCCCGTGGACGACCTCGAGCAGCAGATGGAAACCCTGCGCCACTTCAAGCTGGCCCACGCCCTGCGGGTGGTGGCGTCGGAAATCGCCGGCACCTTGCCGCTGATGAAGGTCAGCGACTACCTGACCTGGCTGGCCGAAGCGATCCTCGAGCAGGTGCTGAGCCTGACCTGGGACCAGCTGGTGCAGCGCCACGGTCGGCCGACCCGCGTCGACGGCACGCCCTGCGAACCGGACTTCATCATCATCGGCTACGGCAAGTCCGGCGGCCTGGAGCTGGGCCACGGCTCGGACCTTGACCTGGTGTTCATCCACGACGGCGACCCGCAGTGCGAAACCGATGGCGCCAAGCCCATCGACGGCGCGCAGTTCTACACGCGTCTGGGGCAGAAGATCATCCACTTCCTCACCGCGCAGACGCCCTCGGGCATGCTCTACGAAGTGGACATGCGCTTGCGTCCGAGCGGCGCTTCCGGCCTGCTGGTCAGCTCGCTGCGCGCCTTCGAGGCCTACCAGCTGGGTGAGGCCTGGACCTGGGAGCACCAGGCGCTGGTGCGCGCCCGCGTGCTCGCCGGCTGCAAGCGGGTTGCGGGGGCGTTCGAAGCGATCCGCGCCAAAGTCCTCGGTCAGCAGCGCGACCTGGCCGAGTTGCGCAAGGAAGTCAGCGAGATGCGCGCGAAGATGCGCGACAACCTCGGCACGTCGACCACGGCTGCCGGCACGGCGCCAAATGCCTTCGAGGCCGCGGCCCCGTTCGATCTCAAGCAGGATGCCGGTGGTATCGTCGATATCGAATTTATGGTGCAATACGCGGCCCTGGCCTGGTCGTGGAAACACCCGGAGCTGGTGGAGTTCACCGACAATATCCGCATTCTGGAAGCGCTGGAGCGGGTCGGGTTGATGTCCGGCGAGAATGTCCTGAATCTGCAGGACGCCTACAAGGCCTACCGGGCGGCGGCGCACCGATTGTCCCTGCAGAAGCAGCCGGGCGTGGTGAGCGGCGACCACTTCCATGCAGAAAGGCGCATGGTGATGCAGATGTGGAAGGCCTTGGAGCTGACCTGACTCGCTGCGATTTCCTCCCAGGGCTTTTGAACGATGGAGCCGCATCCGGCGGATGATGATCGCCGGAGCGGGTCGCGCTGTCGGTTGTTTGCGGGGCTAAAGAGATGTCAGGAATGGGGCGCGTGATGCCATTGCGCCAGGTCACAGGGAGTGACGAAATCCGCCCGGCCGCAAGGCTCGCTGGGCTAGACTGCCGGCATTCGATGCTCGGCACCCGCTCGTGACGGCACCTGCCGCACGACTGGATGAATGGAATACGGGGAGGCGAGAGCCTCCCCGGTCGTTTTTCGGAAAAGGCATGAGAATTCTGATCGTAGGCCCCTCCTGGGTGGGTGACATGGTGATGGCGCAGACACTCTTCCAGTGTCTGAAGCAGCAGCATCCGGATTGCGTGATCGACGTGCTGGCGCCCGACTGGAGCCGGCCGATCCTCGAGCGCATGCCCGAGGTGCGCCAGGCCCTGAGCTTCCCGCTCGGCCACGGCGTGCTGGACATCGCCTCGCGCCGGCGCATCGGCAAGTCCCTCAAGGGCCAGTACGACCAGGCGATCCTCTTGCCCAATTCGCTCAAGTCGGCGCTGGTGCCGTATTTCGCCGGTATCCCCAGGCGCACCGGCTGGAAAGGCGAGATGCGCTACGGTCTGCTCAACGACATCCGCACGCTGGATAAAGAACGCTACCCGCTGATGATCGAGCGCTTCATGGCCCTGGCCTACGAACCGGGCGTCGAGCTGCCGCAGCCTTATCCACAGCCGCGTCTGTCCATCGACCCGCAGAGCCGCGAGGCCGCGCTGGCCAAGTTCGGCCTGAGCCTGGACCGCCCGGTGCTGGCGCTGTGCCCCGGCGCCGAGTTCGGTGAGGCCAAGCGTTGGCCGGCGGAGTATTACGCCAAGGTCGCCGAAGTGAAGATCCGCGCCGGCTGGCAAGTGTGGATCTTCGGCTCGAAGAACGACCATCCCGGCGGCGAAGACATCCGCATGCGCCTGATTCCAGGCCTGCGCGAGGAATCGGTCAATCTCGCTGGCGAGACCGCCCTGTCCGAAGCCATCGACCTGATGTCCTGCGCCAGTGCCGTGGTCACCAACGACTCCGGCCTGATGCACGTGGCCGCTGCGCTGAACCGCCCGCTGGTGGCGGTCTACGGCTCCACCTCGCCGCAGTTCACCCCGCCGCTGGCTGATGCCGTGGAGATTGTCCGCCTGGGCCTGGAATGCAGCCCCTGTTTCGACCGCGTGTGCCGCTTCGGCCACTACAACTGCCTGCGCGAGCTGAAGCCGCGCCCGGTGCTCGAAGCGCTGGACCGACTGGTCGCCGACCCGGTGGATGTGGAAAGCGCTGAATGAGGGTCCTGCTGATCAAGACTTCGTCCCTGGGCGATGTCATCCACACCCTGCCGGCGTTGACCGACGCCGCCCGCGCCATTCCCGGCATCCAGTTCGACTGGGTGGTGGAGGAGGGCTTCGCCGAGATCCCCGCTTGGCACCCGGCCGTGGCCCAGGTGATCCCGGTGGCAATCCGCCGCTGGCGCAAGAACCTCTGGCAGACCCTCAGGAGCGGTGAATGGAGTCGCTTCAAGCGCCGCCTGAAGGAAGTCGACTACGACCTGGTGATCGACGCCCAGGGCCTGCTCAAGAGCGCCTGGCTGACCCGCTATGCGCGCCGTCGCACGCCGATCGCCGGGCTGGACAAGCAGTCAGCCCGCGAGCCGGCCGCCAGCCGCTTCTATAACCGTACCTATCCGGTCGCCTGGGGCCAGCACGCCGTCGAGCGCGTGCGCCAGCTGTTCGCCCAGGCGCTGGACTACCCGCTGCCCACCGCCACCGGTGACTACGGCCTGGACCGCAGTCGCCTGCTGGATTCGGTGGAGACCGAGCCTTACCTGGTCTTCCTCCACGGCACCACCTGGGTGACCAAGCACTGGCCCGAGGTCTACTGGCGCGAGCTGGCGCAGCGCATGGGTGAGCGCGGCTGGCAGGTTCGCCTTCCCTGGGGTAACGAGGCCGAGCGGCAGCGAGCCGAACGGCTGGCCGATGGCTTGGAAAACGCCTCGGTGCTCCCCAGATTAAGCCTCGCGGGCATGGCCAAGGTCCTGGCCGGCGCATCCGCCTGCGTGGCGGTCGACACCGGGCTCGGCCACTTGGCCGCCGCTCTGGACGTGCCGACGCTGTCGCTGTTCGGCCCGACCAATCCCGGTCTGACCGGCGCCTACGGGCATTCGCAGGTGCACCTGGCCAGCGACTGGCCTTGCGCGCCTTGCCTGCAGAAGACCTGCACCTACCAGCCGACGGCCGAAGACAAGCGCCAGTTCGACCTGCGGCATGAACAGCCCCTGTGCTTCACGCGACTCAACCCGCAGCGCGTGGCGATACAACTGGAGGCACTGCTGCTGGCCCCGGAGACGCTTCGATGACCCTGGCTTTCGTCCTCTACAAATACTTCCCGTTCGGCGGGCTGCAGCGCGATTTCATGCGCATTGCCCTGGAATGCCAGCAGCGCGGCCACTCCATCCGCGTCTACACGCCGATCTGGGAAGGCGAGGTGCCGCCCGGCTTCGACGTGCGCGTGGCGCCGGTGAAGTCGCTGTTCAACCATCGCCGCAACGAGAAATTCAGCGCGTGGCTGGCGGCGGACCTCGCGCGCTCGCCGGTGGACCGGGTGATCGGCTTCAACAAGATGCCCGGCCTGGACGTCTACTACGCCGCCGACGGTTGCTTCGAGGACAAGGCGCAGACCTTGCGCAATGCCTTCTACCGTCGCTGGGGCCGCTACAAGCACTTCGCCGATTACGAGCGTGCGGTGTTTGCGCCGGAGTCCAAGACCGAGATCCTGATGATCTCCGAAGTCCAGCAACCGCTGTTCATCAAGCATTACCGCACCCCCGAGGCACGCTTCCATCTGCTGCCGCCGGGCATCGCCCAGGACCGCCGCGCGCCGGCCAACGCCGCCGAGATCCGCGCCGATTTCCGCCGCGAGTTCAAGCTGGCTGACGACGACCTGCTGCTGGTGCAGATCGGCTCCGGTTTCAAGACCAAGGGCCTGGACCGCAGCCTCAAGGCGCTGGCCGCGCTGCCGCGCAGCTTGCGCAAGCGCACCCGGCTGATCGCCATCGGCCAGGACGATCCCAAGCCGTTCCTGCTGCAGGTGAAGGCGCTGGGTCTGTCGGACAACGTACAGATCCTCAAGGGGCGCAGCGATATCCCGCGTTTCCTGCTGGGCGCCGACCTGCTGATCCATCCGGCCTACAACGAGAACACCGGTACCGTGCTGCTGGAAGCGCTGGTCGCGGGCCTGCCGGTGCTGGTTACCGACGTCTGCGGCTACGCACACTACATCGACGAGGCGAAAGCCGGGCGCGTGGTGCCGTCGCCCTTCGAGCAGGAGCGCCTGAACGCCCTGCTCAAGGACATGCTGGAGGATGACGCGGCGCGTGGGCAGTGGGGGCGCAATGGCCTGGCCTTTGCCGAGACCGCCGATCTCTACAGCATGCCGCAGCACGCCGCCGACCTGATCCTGCGGGAGCGCGCATGAAGCTCGAACTGCACGAGCCCTTCAAGACCCTCTGGGCCGGCAAGGACCCGTTCGCCGAAGTCGAACGCCTGCAGGGCAAGGTCTACCGCGAGCTGGAGGGCCGCCGCACGCTGCGCACTGAAGTCGAAGGGCGCGGTTATTTCGTGAAGATCCACCGCGGCATCGGCTGGGGCGAGATCGTCAAGAACCTGTTCAGCGCCAAGCTTCCGGTGCTGGGTGCGGGCCAGGAACAGCGCGCCCTGGAGCGCCTGCACCAGGCCGGCGTGGCGACCATGACCTCGGTAGCCTACGGCGAGCGTGGCGGCAATCCGGCCGCGCAGCACTCCTTCATCATCACCGAGGAGCTGGCGCCGACCACCGACCTGGAAGTCCTCTCGCTGGACTGGCTGCAGACGCCGCCCGAGCCACGCCTGAAGCGCGCGCTGATCGCCGAGGTGGCGAAGATGGTGGGCACCATGCATCGCGCCGGGGTCAACCACCGCGACTGCTACATCTGCCACTTCCTGCTGCACACCGACCGCCCGATCAGCGCCGATGACCTTCGCTTGTCGGTCATCGACCTGCACCGTGCCCAGACCCGCACCGCTACCCCACGCCGCTGGCGCGACAAGGACCTGGCGGCGCTGTACTTCTCCGCGCTGGACATCGGCCTTACGCGCCGTGACAAATTGCGCTTCCTGCGCGGTTACTTCCAGCGCCCGCTGCGTGACATCCTCCGTGAGGAAGCGGCGCTGCTGGCGTGGATGGAGCGCAAGGCGGCGAAGCTCTACGACCGCAAACAACGTTACGGAGACCTGCTCTGATGGCCGGCTGGGTACTCGAAGCCGACTACCAGCATCTCGCCGCCGATTTCGGCAGCCTGGATGCCGTGTTCGCCATCGAAGGCGAGCGCATCACCAAGGATGCAATGTCGGACGTCGTGCGCATCGAACGCGACGGCGTGCGCTATTACGTCAAGCGCTACCGCAAGCCGGGCAAGGGTTTGCGCCGCTATCTGCCGCGCCCGCGGGTGAAGGCCGAATGGCAGAACCTCAAGCAGTTCGGCAAGTGGGGCATTCCCACCGCACAGGTGGTGGCCTACGGACTGGAGCGCATCAACGGCGGCTTCTCCCGTGGCGCGATCATCACCCGCGAGCTGGTCGGCACCGAGGACCTGCATGCCCTGGCCAAGCAGAACGATCCGCGCCTGAAGGATCGCGCCTGGGTCGAGCACGTCATGCGTCAGCTGGCCGGCTACACCCGGACCATGCATGACCACCACTTCACCCACAACGACCTGAAGTGGCGCAACATCCTGGTGGACAAGGAGGGCACGGTGTACTTCATCGACTGCCCGATCGGCGATTTCTGGATCAGCTTCATGCTGCGCTACCGCATCACCAAGGACCTGGCCACCCTCGACAAGGTCGCCAAGTACCACCTCTCCTATACGCAGCGCCTGCAGTTCTACCTGCTGTACCGGCGCCGCGAGCGACTGAACGCGTCGGATAAGAAGCGTGTCCGACAGATCGTCCATTTCTTCGAGGGACGCGAGTGAAGGATTTCATTGCCGAGGGCGATCAGGCCCTGCTGGAAAGCAACGCCCTGGCCGATTTCGACGCCCTCTGGGCCCTGCAGCTGGACGCCGTGGACGAGCCCAATACCGAGCGCGGTGGCTGGAGCAGCGTCTATCGGCTGGAGCTGGACGGCACCGCCTATTACCTCAAGCGCCAGAGCAACCACCTGACCCGCAGCGTCCGCAAACCCATGGGCGAGCCGACCTTCAGTCGCGAGTTCCGCAATATCCAGCGCTACCACCAACTCGGTATTCCCTCGATGCAGGCGGCCTTCTTCGGCGCGCGGCAGGTTGGCGGCGAGCGCCGCGCGATCCTGATGACCCGCGCCCTGGACGGCTGGCGTGACCTGGACAGCCTGCTGCAGGGCTGGTCGAACCTGCCTGCCGAGCGTCGGCAGGCCATCCTGCGCGCCTGCGGCATGCTCGCCCGCCGCCTGCACGAAGCGGGGCAGATGCATGGCTGCTTCTACCCCAAGCACATCTTCCTGCGCGAAACCGATGACGCCTACGAGGCGACCCTGATCGACCTGGAGAAGACCCGCCCGCTGTGGTTCGGCCAGCGCGACCGCGTGCGCGACCTCGAGCCGCTGCTGCGCCGCGCGCCGGACTGGAACGAGACCGATGTGCGCAACCTGCTGGCGGCCTACCTGGGCACCTCGTCCACCGGCCCTGAAGTGGACGACTGGTACCGCCGCCTGGGCGCGCGCCGCAAGAAGAAGGAAAACCGCGCATGAGGCTGTCCGCCCTGCGCGATGCCGGCCGCACTCCAGCGCTGCCCCTGCGCATCGAGCTGGAAGACGGCGCCGGCCCGGCCGAACTGCGCCTGGACAGCCTGCTGCGCGTATTGCCCGGCCAGCGCTACGTCGGTGCGGCCAATTGGCGCGGCCAACCGGTGCTGGCCAAACTGCTGGTCGGCGGCAAGGCCGCGCGCCATTTCCAGCGCGAACGCGAGGGCGTGCGCCTGCTCGCCGAGCAGGGCCTGACCACGCCGCAGTTGCTGGCCGATGGTCTGAAGGACGGCGAGGGCGGCTGGCTGCTCTTCGAGTTCCTCGATAACGCGGAGAGCCTCTGGGATGCCTGGCGCGCGGTGGAAGGCGAGCCGCTGCTGTCCGACGGCCAGACCGCCGTCATCGCCGAGGCGCTCACGGCCATCGCCCAGCTGCACGCCAAGGGCCTGTGGCAGGAAGACCTGCACCTGGACAACCTGCTGCGTCACGCCGGCAGGCTGTACCTGATCGATGGCGCCGGCATCCGCGCGGAAACCCCCGGCCAGCCGCTGTCGCGCAAGCATGTTCTGGAAAACCTCGGGGTGTTCTTCGCCCAGCTGCCGGCGAGCCTCGATCCGTATCTGGAAGAGTTGCTGATCCACTACCTGCTGGCCAATGGTGAGCACGCCCTGCCGCTGGAAGCCCTGCAGAAGGAAATCGCCAGGGTTCGACGCTGGCGCGTCGGCGACCTGATGAAGAAGATCGCCCGCGACTGCAGCCTGTTCAGCGTATTCAAGGGGCCGTTCGGCCTGCGGGCGGTGCGCCGCGAGGAAGAGGAAGGGCTGCAGCCGCTGCTGGCCGAGCCGGATTCCTACATAGATCGCGGACACATCTACAAGACCGGCGGCGCTGCCACTGTCGCCCGCGTGGAGCTCAATGGTCGGCCCCTGGTGGTCAAGCGCTACAACATCAAGAACCTGCTGCACTGGTTCAAGCGCTTCTGGCGCCCTAGTCGCGCCTGGGCTTCCTGGCGCGAGGGCAACCGCCTGGACTTCCTCGGCATCGCCACGCCCAAGCCGCTGGCGGTGATCGAGCGGCGCTGGCTGTGGCTGCGGGGCCCGGCCTTCCTGATTACCGATTACCTGGCGGGTCAGGATATAATCGCTCGTTTCAAACCCTACCTGGATCATCCGGAGGGGGGCGGCCTGCCGCCGGAATCGGATCTTGCGGCCCTGGACAGACTGTTCGCGGCGCTGGTGCGCGAGCGCATCAGCCACGGCGACCTGAAGGGGCACAACCTGTTCTGGCAGGAGCAGGGCGAAGGCGGGCAATGGTCGTTGATCGACCTCGATGCCATGCAGCGCCACTCGCGAGAAGCGAGCTTCGCCCGCGCCTATGCCCGCGACCGTGCGCGCTTCCTGCGCAACTGGCCAGAGGGCAGCGCACTGCACCGGCTGCTCGACGAACGTTTACCGCGGGTGCCCGGCACCCGCCCAGATGAAAGAGGCTAGACCCTGTGGCATTGACCATCCTCGGCCTGTCCGGCGCCGTAAGCCATGACCCTTCCGCCGCCCTGTACATCGACGGCAAACTGGTCGCGGCCGTCGAAGAAGAGCGCTTCGTCCGCGACAAGCACGCGAAGAACCGCATGCCCTACGAGTCGGCCAAGTTCTGCCTGGAGCAGGCCGGGATCAAGCCGTCGGACGTTGACGTGGTGGCCATTCCCTTCGCCCCCATCAGCATCTTCGACAAGGCCCGCTGGCACTACGCCAAGCGCTACGCCTACGCGCCGGACCGCGCGCTGGACGCCATCCTGCTCGGCAACCGCCGCTACCACCGCTACTACAAGCGCATCCAGTGGTGCCTGCAGCAGCTGGGCTTCGACCTGAAGAAGACCAGGATACAGCCGGTCGAGCATCACCTGGCCCACGCCTCCAGTGCCTACCACTGTTCGGGCTTCAAGGAGAAGACCGCGATCCTCGGGATCGACGGCAAGGGCGAGTACGCCACCACCTTCTTCGGCTACGGCGAGAACGGCAAGATCCACAAGATCAAGGAGTTCTACGATCCGGACTCCCTGGGCGGCCTGTACGGCGCGCTGACCGAGTACCTCGGCTTCGACATGCTCGACGGCGAGTTCAAGGTCATGGGCATGGCGCCCTATGGCGACGCCAGCAAGTACGATTTCTCCCGCCTGGCCAAGTTCGAGAACGGCGAGCTGATCATCAACACCGACTACGCCAACGTCATCGGCTTCCGTCGCTACAAGGAAAAGGGCAAGGGCTACTACTTCTCGCCCAAGCTGATCGAGTGGCTCGGTCCGAAGCGTGAAGGCGACATCGCCGACGATCCGTACATCCACTACGCCGCCAGCATCCAGGCGCTGTTCGAGAAGCTGGCGCTGGAGATGATGGATTACTACCTGGGCGACATCATCCGCGAGACCGGCAAGATCGCCTTCGCCGGCGGCTGCGCGCTGAACGTCAAGCTCAACCAGAAGATCATCGCCCGTCCCGAGGTCAAGGAGCTGTACGTGCAGCCCGCGGCCAGCGACGCCGGCACCGCGGTTGGCGCGGCGGCCTATGTGTCGTGGGAGCGCGGCGTGCCGGTCGAGAAGATGGAGCACGTCTACCTCGGCCCGGAATACAGCAACGAAGACGTCATCGCCGCCTGCGCCCGCCACGAGGCCAAGCCGCAGTGGCGCAAGATCGACAACGTGCCCGAACACATCGCCAAGGTGCTGGTCGACGGCAACCCGGTGGCCTGGTTCCAGGGGCGCCTGGAGTTCGGCCCGCGCGCCCTGGGTGGTCGCTCGATCATCGGCTGCCCGAGCATCGCCGGTGTCGCCGACCGCATCAACGCGCAGATCAAGTTCCGTGAGCGCTGGAGGCCCTTCTGCCCGTCGATGCTCGACACCGTCGGCCCGCAGATGTTCAAGATCGACCACCCGGCGCCCTTCATGACCTTCACCTTCGAAGTCAACGAAGAGTGGAAGACCCGCGTGCCGGAAGTCGTCCACGAGGACGGCACCTCCCGCGCCCAGGTGCTCAAGCGCGAGTTCAACCCGCGCTACTACGACATGATGAAGGAGCTGGAGAAGCTCACCGGCAACGGCGTGGCGCTCAATACCTCGCTGAACCGCCGCGGCGAGCCGATGGTCTGCTCGCCGACCGACGCCCTGAACATGTTCTACGGCTCGGACCTGCAATACCTGATCATGCAGGACATCCTGGTGGTCAAGGACGGCGCGAAGGCCTATGACTCGCTCGGCTGAACCGCGCGTCCTGCAGTTCTGCCATGGCTATGACGGGCCGTTCCTCGACTGTGCCCGTCAGTACGCCAGCCTGTTCGCCGGTACCGGTTATCGGGTCACCACGGTGTTTCTCACCGGTGCGCCCGATCCGGAGGTGGTTGCCGGTTGCGCCAGCGACGAAGTGCTTTTCCTCGACTACAGCTCGCGGGACATCCGTGGGCTGAAACTCAAGGCGATCCGCGACATCCGCGAAATCGCCCGTTCCCGCGATTTCCGCTTCTGCATCGCGCACCGCTTCAAGCCGACCTGGATCGCCATGCTCGGAACCCGGCTGCCGATTATCGGGGTGCATCATGGTTTCGGTGATTTCCAGCGCCTGGGACGCAAGCTGTTCGCGCGCTTCTTTGCCAAACGGCTGAGCCTGCTGGGTGTCTCCAATGCCGTCCGCGACGAAATCCGCGCCTGCCTGCCGGCCTGGCCCCGGGAGCGCATCGAGACGCTGTACAACCGCGTCGACCTCGACGCCCTCGAGGGCCAGCAGGTCGAGCGCTATCCGGCTCGCCAGCACCTGGGCCTGGCGGACAACGCCTGGGTGGTCGGCAACGTCGGCCGCCTGCATCCGGACAAGGACCAGGCCACCCTGCTGCGCGGCTTCGCCCGCGCCCTGCCGCGCCTGCCGCACAACAGCGTGCTGGTGATTCTCGGCAAGGGCCGCCTGGAAGAGGATCTCAAGGACCTGGCGCGCGAGCTCGGCATCGCCGACCGCGTGCTGTTCCTCGGTCAGGTACCCGAGGCCAAGCGCTACTTCAAGGCATTCGACGTGTTTGCCCTGACCTCCGATCACGAGCCGTTCGGCATGGTCCTGCTGGAGGCAATGGTTGCCGGCGTGCCGCTGATCTCCACGGCCGGCGGTGGCGCCGGCGAGGTCGTCGAGGGTATCGGTATCCTGTTCCCGCTGCACGACGACAAGTCGCTGGCTGAAGGCCTGGGCCACATGGCCGCGCTTGATCGTGGTCAACGTGAAGCCTGTGCGCAGCAAATGCAGCAAAGGTTGCAGACGCGCTTCTCGGATGCCGCCGTGCGTCAGGAATTCTGGAGCCTGCCGCTGGTGAAGGCGATCATCGCCGGGGTGTCCTAGCGACCCCTCGCCTGGATTTTCTTGCGGCCAGGGCAGCAATGCGTCCTGGCCGGTTTTCATTGACGAACCTGCGACTTGCCTATGTTGGAACTGAAGCTGGAGAGCGGTCGGCGCTGGCTGAGCGACGAGAAGGTACGGATTTCCATCGAGGAGTTCGGGGCCTGTCGCGGATGCTTCCAGGGGAGTGTGTTTCTCCTGGCGTCCGGGCCTTCCGCCAGTGATTTTCCATTGTTCCGCTATGCGGATTGGCCCGTTATCGCGATGAACGGATCGATCGTGCGCTGCGTCGAGCAGGGTGTCAGACCGTTCTTCTACATCTGCGACGATCCCGGTTTCGTCCGTCAGCGCCCGGAACTTGCCGCGCTGGGCGCGCGCCAGGCGACTCATCTGGCGATGAGCCTGAATTGCTTCCAGGCGCTCCATGAACAGGACCCGGCTCTGCTGGCGCAGCGCGACAGCGTCATGCTGCTCGAGCGCGTCAATCGCATGCATGGGCTGGCGGAGCGTTCGGATCGCTCCTATGCCTGGTCGGTACGCAACGATCCCGACCTGATCTGCGGGTTCTCCCTGTTGCGCCGGAAAACCAATCGCATCGGCTTCAGCCGTGACATGAGCAAGGGCTATTTCGGTGCCCGCACCATTCCCTACGCGGCGACGCAGCTGGCTTGCCATCTAGGGTTCAGCCAGATATTCATCATCGGCATGGACCTGAACAAGAGTATCGGGCGCTTCTACGAAACCGGTGCGGCGGCGTTGCCGAGCAGCCTCGACGAGGATTTCGACGATTACATCCTGCCCAGCTTCCGCATCGTCGCCGAAAAGGTCGCGCCGCGTTATTCGTTGAAGGTCTACAACCTGGCGCAGAACAGCCGTCTGCCGGCGAGCGTGCTGCCCAAGGTCGATCTGGTGGCGTTGGACGCGCTTCTGGAGGGGGAAATGGCAAGCCAGGATGGCAGGCAACTTCGGGTGAGGTCGTGATGGATCTGCAGCTACTGATCGAGTGCTGGAGGTGCGAGGTCTCCAACAAGAAGAAACCGGGCAGCCGTATTGGCTTGTTCAGCAACATCCTGAAGCGGGCCTACAAGCACAACGTGCTGCGCTATCTGTTGCAGTACCGCCTGGCCCAGTTCCTCTATGCCAAGGGCGGGATGCGGCGTCGTTATGCGCTGCGCATGCAGCGCAAGCTGAACCGGCGCTATGCGGTGGACATCAGCATTGCTGCGCGGATCGGCCCTGGTTTTAGGATTGCGCATCTTCCGGGGGTCGTCATCACCGGATATGCGCAGATCGGCAGGAATTTCTTCATTCGGCAGAACTCCACGGTGGGCATCAAGACCCTGGGGCGGCCGCATTATTCGCTGGTGATCGGGGATGACGTGAGCCTGGGGGCGCACAGCTGCATCATTGCCGATGAACTCGAAATTGGCAGCGGTGTCACCATTGGGGCCATGTCGTTTGTCAACAAGGACATCCCTGCGGGCTGCACTTTCTACAACGTGCGGCAGAATCACCTGCTCCATGCCTCTTCCTGAGACGGCCGTCGCCTTGACCGGGTTGTTCCGCGTCCCCTAATCTTCGCGGCGCATTGTCCCGGTTGGCGGCCTGTTTCACGGGTGCAGCAGGGCGGTGCGCATGGGACGCTGGGCGATAGCCGAATCCGGCTTGAGATGTACGCTAATCGATTGCCCGCACTCTGGGATGCAAAGGTGAGTCTTGAAAGTTCTGTTCCTGGTCCAGAAAGAGCAACGCGCCATCCTCGACCGCCTGTATGACGGCATCGCCGAACATTGCGAGTGCGACCTGCGCTGGCTGAGCAGTGACGAGCAGGCCAACCTGCGCCGCTATTTCCGTGAACAGGTGGATGTGTCGAAGTACGACCGCATCCTGTTCTTCCTGCGCTTCAAGAAGGAAATGCGCCAGGCGGCCTTCATTCGCAGCGTGCCCAATCTGGTCATCCTCGAGCACGATGCCTACCAGAACTACATCCCCTGCAAGTACACCGGGAAGTTCAGTGCGCACTATCGTCGCCTGCCCTGGGCCAGGGTGATCAGCTCGGGTTTCATGGTCAGCGAGCGGCTGCGCCAGGAAGGCTTCGATGCGGTCTTCGTGCCCAAGGGCTACGACCAGGACCTGCTCCACGATCTGGGGCGGGAGCGCGATATCGAGCTGGCATTCGTCGGCAGCACCGGCAGCGTTGCCTACAGCGGCCGCAAGGCGCTGCTGGACGAGCTGGGCAAGGTGGAAAACCTGCTGGTCACCAAGACCAACTCAGGCGAGGACTACCTGAACACGCTCAACCGCATCCGCTTCTTCGTCAGCGCGGATGTCGGCATGGGCGAATACATGATCAAGAATTTCGAGGCCATGGCCTGCGGCTGCGTGCTGCTGGCTTATGACCAGGGGGAGGCGGAGAACCGCGCACTTGGCTTGCAGGACATGCACAACGTGGTGCTGTACCGCGATGTCGCCCAGCTGCGCAGCAAGCTGCAATTGCTGCGGAGCGACCCGCAGCACGCCGCCCGTATCGCCGAGGCTGGACGAGCGCTGGCGGTTGAAGGTTTCGGCTTCAGCCAGATCGGCGCACGGATCGTCCAGGCGATGGCCGAGCCGCTGCGCGAACGACCGCAGCCCGGAATGCTCGAACGTTGCCGTCTGGCGTTGGGGATCTGACCTGTGCCCACTTCTTCGCCGGACACCGAGGTGCCTGTGGATTACCCGCTGATTTCTGTGCTGGTGCCTTGCTACAACCGCGAACGCTATATCGAAGAGGCGCTGCTGAGCATCCTAGGGCAGGACTATCCGAACTTCGAACTGATCGTGGTGGATGACGGCTCCCAGGACCGCAGTGCCGAGAAGATCCAGGCGCTGCAGCAACAGCATGGATTCCAGTTCTACCGCCAGGCCAACCAGGGCGTCAGCGCCGCGCTCAATGCTGCCCTGAGCCATGCACGGGGCGAGTTGGTAGCCACGCCAGACTCCGACGACATCATGCTGCCGGGGCGCCTGAGCCTGCAGGCCAGATACCTGCGCGAGCATCCGCAGGTCGGTTGCCTCGGCGGACGCGCCGTCTATATCGATGCCAATGGCAAGCACCTCAAGGGCGGCCCCGGCAGCGCTGTTCGCCGCTACAGCTTCGATGAGCTGCTGGGCGAGGCCATCGCCATCGGCGCGACGGTAGCCATGTACCGGCGCGAGGCCATGGAGCGGGCAGGGCGCTACGACCCGCAGATTCGCATCCAGGACTTCCAGATGACCCTGAAAATCGCTCATCTGGGCTACGGGGTCGAAGTCCTGCCGGAGGTCGTCAGCGGCTACCGCCGCCACGAGGGCAACCTGTCGCGTACGGCCTACAAGAACCAGCTGCATTATGATCGGATGGCGGTCGCTCCTTACCGTGATCACCCGGCGTACGGCTCTGGTATGACCTGTATTCTCAACAAGGCGCTCAAGCAGTCCGTGGTCAATGACAAGGGCTACGCCTGGTCGCTGTTGCTGCAGCTTCCGCCGTGGCGCTGGAATCGTATTACCCTGCGGCGGGTTCGCCATTTGCTGTTCAAGTTCGGGCGGGAATAAGACGTTTGCTGATGAAAGATGTGATTGCTCCGGCCTGGAGGGCCTGGTGCCCCGCTGTAACCCCCACTGGCGTGACACAGCGCCGGGGAAGCCGGATAGCCGAGGCAATGCTGGGTATCGGCGTGCTGTGGACCATCGCGGGCGTGATGCTGACGCCCAGCATGAAATTCTACTTCCAGATGGTTGCGCTGTTCGTCTACGTGCCATCGCTGTGGTTGTGCATCGCTCGCCGCGAAGAGCTTGGCCACTTGCTGCGGGCTCACCGGGAGATGTGGGTGCTCCTGGCGCTGTTTGGTTGGGCGGTCCTCTCGCTGCTCTGGTCGACATCGGGGAAGCCGCTGGGGCAACTCAAGAGTGTTTCGCTGTTCATGCTGTTCATCTTCGGTTGGGTGCTCTGGGCCCGCGCGGACGAGCGCCGGCTGCACCTGACGATGCTATCGCTGGCGCTCGTGGTCGGTTTCTACAGCGTGGCGGCACTGCTGTTTGCCCCAGCTTTCGGAATGGGGCGCCTGAACGGGTTTGGCGGCTTCCTCGACAACCCCAATGCAGCGGCCTACTCGATCGCCTTCGTCACGGTGTTATGCGTGCCGTTGCTGCCGCGACGCGGCTGGTCGCAGTTGCCCTGGGTGCTGCTGCTGGCCGCATCGCTTGTCTACGTGGTGCTCTGCGGAAGTCGCGGGGCATTGCTGGCGCTGATGGTCACGGCCATCTTCAGCTTGAGCCTGGTGCCAGGGCGGATAGCCAAGCTGCTACCTTTGCTCCTGTTGGTGGGCGGGGCGGCACTGGTTATCGTCGAGCCGGGTCTGATGGAGCGCGGAGATGCCGAGCGCTTCGAGTTGCTGCGCAATGCCTGGCCGCAGATCCAGCAGCATTTCTGGTTCGGGGTTGGGCTGGGGTCCGATTATTCGGTGACCAGCGGGAGCTCCGTGTACCAGAACGGGGCGCACAATTTCCCCGTACATACTGCGATCCAGTACGGTGTGCCGGCTCTGCTGGCGTTCCTGGCGCTATGGGGGGCGATCGGCTACAACGCCTGGCGCAGCCGCTCCCGGGCGCTGGGCCTGTCGGTGATGCTGCTGTGGGTGTTCTCTAGCGTTGCCATGCAGTTCGACGTGTTCAGCCTCTGGGAGCGAACGCGCGCCATGTGGCTGATGCCGTGGGTGGTGATCCTGCTCGGGCTGACCCTTGAGCGCTGGCCGCCGGTGCGGCCGGCAGTCAGGACGCCGAACGGAGAAACTGCTTGAGGTCCGGTAGCGGCCAGCGAACCTGGCTGCGCGCCAGGTAAGCCTGCGACAGGCTGTCGGTGTTACCGGCCAGCAGCCACTGACGATCACCGGTATAGCGCAGCATGTGTGCGAAGTTGCGCTTGCGCTGCTGGCGGGAAAGCGCGCGCCGCTGCTTCTTCATGTCCGCGAGGTCGATCAGGCCCAGGGACCCTTCCGGCGTCCTCACCACATTGCCCAGGTGCAGCGAGCGGAAGTACACGCCCTGATCATGCAATTCGGCGATCAGTGTGCCCAACTGGGCTGCCAGCTTCGCGTCCGCCTCGCCGGCGGCGATTACCTGGCGCAGCGTGTCGCCGGGCAATGGCTGGTAGTGCACAGCATCGCGGGCGAGTTCCGGGATACGGTAGACCGCGATGATCTGCGGGCACGGCACTTTCAGACGCTGTAGCGTCTGGGTGTTGTCGGCGAAGCGCTGCGCGTAGGGATACAGCGCCGCCGAGGAGATCAGCCGCTTGCGCCGGAACAGTTTCAGGAAGTTGCCATCGGCCAGGCGCAGAACCTTGTCGCCATGCTTGTCGGCTTCCAGCACCTGGGCGCCGGCGCGTAGCGCTTCGTAGGCGGAGAGAGCAAGGTCTTGCATGGCGGGTCCCTGAATCGATAGCCGGCTATAGTAGCCCAGCCGCCGGGCAAACGAGAGCGCTGTGTTATAATCGCCGACCTTTTAAGCGTGCGATTCCTACATGTCCGGTAAAGAACCCCAGGCACCTTCGAGCCTGAAGATCTACTTCCGACTGCTGACCTATGTGCGCCCGTATATCGGGATGTTCCTGCTCAGCATCATCGGCTTTTTGATCTTCGCCGCGACCCAGCCGATGCTGGCGGGCATCCTCAAGTATTTCGTCGACGGCCTGGCCCATCCGGATGCCAAGCTGTTCCCCAACGCGCCCTGGGCCTGGTTGCGCGACCTCTCGTTGCTCTATGCGGTACCGCTGCTGGTGGTACTGATCGCTGTCTGGCAGGGCGTCGGTTCCTTCCTCGGCAACTATTACATCGCCAAGGTTTCCCTGGGGCTGGTGCAGGACCTGCGCATCGCGCTGTTCAACAATCTGCTGACCCTGCCCAATCGCTACTTCGACAGCAACAACTCCGGGCACCTGATCTCGCGCATCACCTTCAACGTGACCATGGTCACCGGCGCGGCTACCGATGCCATCAAGGTGGTGATCCGCGAAGGCATGACCGTGGTCTTCCTGTTTCTCTCGCTGCTCTACATGAACTGGAAGCTGACCCTGGTGATGCTGGCGATCCTGCCGGTCATCGCCCTGATGGTGACCAGCGCCAGCCGCAAGTTCCGCAAGCAGAGCAAGAAGATCCAGGTGGCCATGGGCGACGTGACTCACGTGTCCTCCGAGACCATCCAGGGCTACCGGGTAGTCCGCAGCTTTGGCGGCGAGCCTTATGAGCGCCAACGCTTCCAGAACGTGACCGATGAGAACACCAGCAAGAACCTGCGCATGAACAAGACCTCGGCGATCTACACGCCGATGCTGCAGCTGGTGATCTACAGCGCCATGGCCGTGCTGCTGTACCTCGTGCTGCTGCTGCGCGGCGATGCCACCGTCGGTGACCTGGTGGCCTATATCTCCATGGCCGGCCTGCTGCCCAAGCCGATCCGCCAGCTGTCCGAAGTCAGCTCGACCATCCAGAAGGGCGTGGCCGGTGCGGAGAGCATCTTCGAGCAGCTCGACGAGCAGCCCGAGGTGGACAACGGCACCGTCGAGCGTGACCGCGTACAGGGTCGCCTGGAAGTGAAGAACCTCAGCTTCACCTACCCGGGCACCGAGAAGAAGGTCCTGAACGACCTGAACTTCAGCGTCGAACCGGGCCAGATGGTGGCGCTGGTCGGCCGCTCCGGCAGCGGCAAGTCGACCCTGGCCAACCTGATTCCACGCTTCTACGACCACAGCGACGGGCAGATCCTGCTCGACGGTACGGACGTCGAAGACTACAAGCTGAGCAACCTGCGCCGGCATATCGCGCTGGTGACCCAACAGGTCAATCTGTTCAACGACAGCGTGCTCAACAACATCGCCTATGGTGACCTCGCCAGCAAACCGCGCGAAGCGGTGGAGAAGGCCGCCGAGGACGCGTTCGCCCGCGAGTTCATCGACCGCCTGCCCGAAGGGTTCGACACCGAAGTCGGCGAGAACGGCGTGATGCTTTCCGGCGGCCAGCGCCAGCGCCTGGCGATCGCCCGCGCGCTGCTCAAGGACGCTCCTGTGCTGATCCTCGACGAGGCCACCTCGGCACTGGACACCGAGTCCGAGCGGCACATCCAGGCCGCGCTGGAGAAGGTCATGCAAGGTCGCACCACCCTGGTCATCGCCCACCGCCTGAGCACCATCGAGGCGGCGGACCTGATCCTGGTGATGGACCAGGGCCACATCGTCGAGCGTGGCACCCATGACCAGCTGATTGCCCAGAATGGCTACTACGCACGCCTGCACGCCCGCCAGTTCGCCGATGATCCGGCCGATGGCAACGAGCTGACCGCCGAGCAGCCGGTATGACGCGGCACCCGACATGCTGAACCGTCTGCGAGTCTTCCGCGAACGCGGCTGGACGCCCATCGCGGCAGCTGACTATGCGGCCGCCTGGCAGCGCTTCGGCGGCAGCGTCGCCACCCACCCGGAGGTGGTCGAACGCCTCGCCCATCTGGCCGGCATTCCGGTGCGCTACCTGGGTTGGTTCGAGGGCGATGAACTGCGCGCCGCCGTGCCGACCTGGGGACGCAACCTGGCATTGTCCAAGGACGTGCTCAAGCGCGAGGGCAAGAAGGCCCTGTTCGACCTGGGCAACGCGGAGATCATCCTGCCGATTGCCGAAGGCACGCGCATCGAACTGCGCCATCAGGTGCGCTACCTCTCCGAACTCAATCGCGAGCAGGTCAGCGATGCCCGCGCGCAGCCCGAGCAACTGGCGATGAACCGCGCCCCGGCCGACTTCTCGAAGAAGTTCCGCTACAACCAGCGCCGCGAACAGCGCCTGCTGGAAGAGGCGGGCGGCGTGCTGCAACCCATGAGCGAGTTGAGCCCGGAGGAGCAGGCGAGCATCTATGCGGACCTGTTCCAGCGTCG
The DNA here is from genome assembly GCF_022380625.1 of Pseudomonas sp. DP-17. Taxonomy (NCBI): domain Bacteria; kingdom Pseudomonadati; phylum Pseudomonadota; class Gammaproteobacteria; order Pseudomonadales; family Pseudomonadaceae; genus Pseudomonas; species Pseudomonas sp. DP-17. The sequence continues at coordinate 264,234 of NZ_JAKSXG010000012.1, read as the reverse complement.
CTGGGAATTCGAGGTGCCGGGCAAGGCGCGGCTGGCCGAAGTATTCGGCCTGATGCGCGAATTCATGCGCGGCTCGCTGGTGCGCCTGGACGACGAGCCGGTGGCGATCCAGATTCTCTACCGGGTCGAGGCGCCGAAGTGGATCAGCGTCGAATACATCAATGGCGGCGTGGCGCCGGAAAATCGCGACTTCAGCCCCGGCAGCGTGCTCAGCTTCGTCAATACGCAGGAGGCCTGGGCCGAAGCCGAAGCGCTGGGCAAGCCCCTGCGCTATTCCTTCGGCCGCGCCGATCGCGAGTACAAGGACCGCTGGTGTCATCGCGTGCCGGTGTTTCAGGTCTGAAGTGCCCTCTCCCTAACCCTCTTCCTGAAGGGAGAGGGTACTGTTCGGCGCAAGATGGCACTACGGCTTCAGTCGGCACGTACGGCGCCCTCTCCCTTCAGGGAGAGAGCGGGGGGAGAGGGGAGGCCCCGAACGTCAATCTTCCCCGTTGGAGCGGACTTCGTTCGCCACTGTCCCTGACGGAGCACAACCATGACCGCCCGCAAGCAGCACCTGCTCAAACAGCATCGCCGCAAGAAGCGCGCGGTTCTGCTCTTCGCCTTGCTGGCGCTGATCCTCCTGGGCATCTTCGCGCCCTGGTGGAGCGTGCCGCTGGCGGTGCTGCTCGGCTGGGTCGCCCATGAGGCCTGGTTCGCCGACCACCTGTTCTACTCCCCGCGCGACGACTACCGCTACGACTTCCCCGAGGGCTCCGTCGCCCTGCCGGTTTCCCTCGGCCCGCACGGCTTGCACGTCGCCACCGGCGCGCTGTCGGAGAGCGAGGAGACGCTGGTGCTGGAGATCGAGGTCAAGTCCTCGCTGCTCGGCCGCTGGCTCGACCCGCAGGTGCTGATCGAAGGCGTCGAGAATGATCGCCAGGACTTCGAGCGCGGTGTCAGCGGCAAGCGCTATATCAACCTGTCCGGCCAGGGCGAAGCCCTGCGCGCCGGGCACCTGCGTTTGCGCAGCCGCCATTGCCGGCTCGCGCATCAAGGCGTGCTGCACGCCTTCCATAATCCCGACTATGCCCGGCAGCGCCTGCTGATCATTGCGCCCCATGCGGATGATGCCGAGCTGGCCGCCTTTGGCCAGTACAGCCGCTGCCCGGAGGCCTGGATCGCCACCCTGACCCAGGGCGAAATCGAGGCCGAGCACTACCAGCGGCTCGGGCTGGACAAGGCCGCCGCCGCCCGGCTGAAGGGCCGCCTGCGCACCTGGGACAGCATTGCCGCGCCGCTCTGGGGCGGCGTGCCGGCCGAGCGCTGCGTGCAGCTGGGCTATTACTGCCTGCAGCTGCCGGCCATGGCCGCCGAGCCGAGCCAGGCGTTCGGCTCGAAGGAATCCGGCGAGGCCGACGTCCGCAGTGTGCGCGGATTCAATCCGTTCGCTTTGCCCGCCGACAGCGACGGCGCGCCGACCTGGCTGAATCTGGTGGCCGACCTCACGGCGCTGATCGAGCGCATCCGACCAGAGGTGATCCTAACCGCGCACCCGGAACTGGACCCTCACGCCGACCACGTGCATGCCACCCGGGCGACGCTGGAAGCCGTCGAGCGCAGCAGCTGGAAGCCGCAGACCCTGCTGCTTTATGCCAATCACCTGCACGACAATGACCGCTGGCCCATGGGACCGGCCGACGGTGGCATTGCCCTGCCGCCCTGTATCGAGGCGTTGCCGGCCGACCCGCTGTGGAGCCCGGTGCTGGATGCCGCGACCCGCGTCGACAAGGCCCAGGCACTGGCCCTGCAGCACGACCTGCAGACCCCGCTTACCGGCAAGAAACGCCTGCGCCGACTGATCCAGCGCGTGCTCGCCGGGCGCCGCTGGCCTCCCACCGGCGACGACGAGTTCTTCCGCAAGGCGGTGCGCCGCCACGAGCTGTTCTGGGTTCGCAAAGTCCCTTAGAGATTGCCGTGACCGCCCGGTGCCCGGCGCAAGTCGCACTGGGCGGCTATGGTATTATCCGCGGCGATTTCGACCTGCGGAGTTCCCATGAAATTGACCATGCCCCGATTCGATCAGGCCCCCGTGCTGGTGGTAGGCGACGTGATGCTCGACCGCTACTGGCACGGCGCGACCTCGCGCATCTCGCCCGAGGCGCCGGTGCCCGTGGTGCGGGTCGAGCAGCATGAGGACCGCCCCGGCGGCGCCGCCAACGTCGCGCTCAACCTCGCCGCCCTCGGCGCGCCCGCCTTCCTGGTCGGCGTCACCGGTGTCGACGAAGCCGCCGACAGTCTGACCGACAGCCTCAGTGCGGTGGGCGTGACCACCCGCTTCCAGCGCATCGCCGGCCAGCCGACCATCGTCAAGCTGCGGGTCATGAGCCGCCACCAGCAACTGCTGCGCGTGGACTTCGAAGAAGCCTTCCGCACCGACGCCGTGGCGCTGTCCGCCGACGTCGAGGCGCTGCTGGATAACGTCCGGGTACTGGTGCTCTCCGACTACGGCAAGGGCGCGCTGAAAAACCACCAGCAACTGATCCAGGCTGCCCGCCAGCGCGGCATTCCGGTGCTGGCCGATCCCAAGGGCAAGGACTTCGCCATCTACCGCGGCGCCAGCCTGATCACCCCGAACCTCTCCGAATTCGAAGCCATAGTCGGCCGCTGCACCGACGAATCCGACCTGGTCGCCAAGGGCCAGCAACTGATGACCGAGCTGGAACTCGGTGCATTGCTGGTCACCCGTGGCGAGCACGGCATGACCCTGCTGCGTCCCGGTCACAACGCCCTTCACCTGCCGGCCCGCGCTCGCGAAGTGTTCGATGTCACCGGCGCCGGCGACACCGTGATTTCCACCCTGGCCGGCGCCATTGCGGCCGGTGAAGAGCTGCCGCAGGCCGTGGCCCTGGCCAACCTGGCCGCCGGCATCGTCGTCGGCAAGCTCGGCACCGCCGCCATCAGCGCCCCGGAACTGCGCCGCGCCGTGCAGCGCGAACAGGGCTCCGAGCGTGGCGTGCTGAGCCTCGACCAGCTGCTGCTGGCCATCGAGGACGCGCGCGCCCATGGTGAGAAGATCGTCTTCACCAACGGCTGCTTCGATATCCTCCACGCCGGCCACGTGACTTACCTGGAACAGGCCCGCGCCCAGGGCGACCGCCTGATCGTCGCCACCAACGACGACGCCTCGGTGACCCGCCTCAAAGGCCCGGGCCGCCCGATCAACAGCGTCGACCGCCGCATGGCCGTGCTGGCCGGCCTCGGTGCGGTGGACTGGGTCGTCAGCTTCGCCGAGGACACCCCCGAGCGCCTGCTCACCGAAGTCCGCCCGGACGTGCTGGTGAAGGGCGGCGACTACGGCGTCGAGCAGGTGGTCGGCGCCGACATCGTCAGGGCCTACGGCGGCGAAGTCCGCGTGTTGGGCCTGGTGGAAAACAGCTCCACCACGGCCATCGTCGAGAAGATCCGCCACCAGGGCTGATCCTCTCCTCCCCAGAAAGGGCGCTACCGGGTAGCGCCCTTTTTGTTTGTGGCGATGCACTGACCGCTCTGCCAGTGACCAGCGGCAAAGCGGTCATGGTCCCTGCGGCATTTTGCAGCGCATGATCGCGGCATCCACCCTCCGCGGAGCGAGATGCCATGACCACCGACGTGCAGGGCCGTGCCCTGGCCGTGTTGAATCGTGTCGCCCAGGCCGACTGGCCGGATCGACTCAAGCTGCGCAAGCCCTTCGAGCGCCTGCTCTACAGCGGCAGCCGCACCGGCTTCCGGCTGGCCAGCGAGCGCGCCGCCAAGCAACCCAAGACCCCGCGCAAGGCTGACCCGGACGGGTTGTTCGACCTGTCCCTGTCCGACGAGCAGCAGATGCTGGTGGAGATGCTCGAAGGCTTTGCCGCCGAAGTATTGCGCCCGGCTGCCCATGAGGCTGACGCCAAGGCCGGCCTGAGCCTGGAACTGCTGGCCCAGGCGCAGGAACTGGGCCTGACCCACTATGGCGTCAGCGAAGTGCACGGCGGCATGGCCGGTGAGCGCACCGTGGTGACCAACGCGTTGATCGCCGAATCCCTTGCCCGTGGCGACCTGAGCCTGGCCGCCGCGCTGCTGGTCCCGCTGTCGGCCGCCAATTGCATTCGCCGCTGGGGCTCGCCGGAGCAACAGGCACGCTGGTTGCCGGCTTTCGTCGCTGAAGAGGCCGCGCCGTTGATCGCCATTGCGGTCAACGAGCCGCAACTGTTGGCCGATCCGCTGCGGCTGTCCACCAAGGCGCGCAAGCGCGGTTCGAGCTACACGCTGTCCGGCGAGAAGTGCCTGGTCGTGCGCGGCGTGGATGCGCAGAAGTTGATCGTCGCGGCGGATGCCGGCGACGGCCCGGCGCTGTTCCTCGTCGATACCCGCGCCAAGGGCGTGGAAGTGCGCGCCGAACCAGCCATGGGCCTCAAGGCCACCGGCACCGCACGGGTGCGCTTCAAGGGCGTGAAGGTTCCGGCCGGGCAGCGGCTGGCGGCGGAGCGCTTCGACTACCAGGCCTTCCTCGATCACACCGCGCTGGCCTGGTGTGCGCTGGCCGTCGGCACGGGGCAGGCAGCACTCGATTACGTGATCACCTACTGCAACGAGCGCGAGGCCTTCGGTGAGCCGATCAGCCATCGCCAGGGCGTGGCCTTCATGGTCGCGGACATCGCCGTCGAGCTGGACGCCATGCGCCTGATGGTCTGGCGCGCCTGCGCGCTGGCCGAACGCGGGCAGGCGTTCCACCGCGAGGCCTACCTGGCGAAGCTGCTCTGCGCCGAGAAGGCGATGAAGATCGGCACCGACGCGGTGCAACTGCTCGGCGGCCATGGTTTCACCCAGGAACACCCGGCCGAGCGCTGGTACCGCGACCTGCGCGCCGTCAGCCTGATGGCTGGCGGACTGCACCTGTAAGGAGCCTTGCATGTACCTCGAGACGCCAAAGAAATTCCGTACCTTGCAGAACCAGGCCCGTCAGGTGGCGGAGAACTACCTGCGACCGATATCGCGCAAGTACGACAAGGCCGAGCACGCCTATCCCAAGGAACTGGACCTGCTGGCCGCGTTGCTGGACGGCATGAACGCCGGCTCGCCGGACGCCGTTGGCGCCACTTCAGCCAGCAAGCGCAAGGCCGGCGCGGAGGAGGGCGTGAAGAACGGCGGCAACCTCTCCGCCTGCCTGGGTGTGATGGAAATGTGCTGGGGCGACACCGGCCTGCTGCTGGCCATGCCGCGCCAGGGCCTGGGCAATGCGGCCATCGCCGCAGTGGCCAACGAGGAGCAGCTCAAGCGCTTCTCCGGCACCTGGGCGGCCATGGCCATCACCGAACCGGGCTGCGGCTCGGACTCGGCGGCGATCCGCACCACCGCTACCCGCGATGGCGATCACTATGTGCTCAACGGCGAGAAGATCTTCGTCACCTCCGGTGCCCGCGCCGACGCGGTGGTGGTCTGGGCGACCCTGGACAAGAGCCTGGGCCGCGCGGCGATCAAGTCTTTCGTGGTGGAGAAGGGCACGCCGGGCATGACTGTCACCCGCCTGGAAAAGAAGCTCGGCATCAAGGCGTCGGACACCGCGTCCATCAGCTTCACCGACTGCCGGGTGCCGGCTGGCAATCTGCTGGGCAATGCCGAGATCGACGTGCAGAAGGGCTTTGCCGGGGTGATGGAAACCTTCGACAACACCCGCCCGCTGGTGGCGGCCATGGCCATCGGCGTGGCCAAGGCCTCGTTGGATCGCACTCGCGAGCTGCTGAAGAAGGCGGGCTGCCGCTTCGATTATCGCCAGCCGCTGCTCAGCGCCAGCCACGCCCAAGCCACGCTGTACCGCCTGGAAGCCGAGTGGGAGGCCGCGCGCCTGCTGACCCTGAAAGCCGCCTGGATGGCAGACAACCGCCTGCCCAACTCCAAGGAGGCCTCCATCGCCAAGGCCAAGGCCGGGCGGGTGGCCAACGAGGTGACGCTCAAATGCGTCGAGCTGGCCGGCGCGCTGGGCTATGGGGAAGAGGAGTTGCTGGAGAAATGGGCGCGGGATTCGAAGATTCTCGACATCTTCGAAGGCACCCAGCAGATCCAGCTGCTGATCGTGGCGCGGCGGGTGCTGGGCAAGAGTTCCAGTCAGCTGAAGTAAGTGCGGGGCTCTTGTAGGAGCGAGCCTGCTCGCGAACAACGTCCCCGAGCACGATGGCGTTGGGCGGTTCGCGAGCAAGCTCGCTCCTACAGGTCAAGGCCGGCTGGGACAGATGACGGCCTCAGGCCGTGCGCCGCCCGCTGCCGGCAATGCCGGCGGCGGGCGGCCACTGCTCCATCCATTCGCGGAAGCGGATACGTTCCTCGCGCACGAGCCAGCCATCCTGCTCGGCGAAGCTCTCGGACAGCCACAGGCCACGGGTGCTGGCCTTGCACAGTTCGCCCTTGCTCAGGGTGAACAGCTGGCCGGTCGGCTGCCCATGCTCCAGCGGCAACAGGTAGATGTCCGGACGACGGCGGTCAAGCCGCGCCACCAGCGGGCCGCTCTCGAGTTTCTCGTCGACATGGAACAGGCTGACTTCGCGCGCGTCCTTGGGCAGCTCCATGCGCAGGTCATAGACCAGCTGCAGCGAGGCCGTCGGCAGGTGCACATAGGCCTGCGGACGCTCCAGCAGACGCAGCGCGCCCGCCTGAACCGGACGCGCGGCGCCGGACAGCGGCGTCAGCGAGAAGTGGCTGGTCTCGCGGTAACGCAGGATGCCCTCGTAGGGCGTCGGCAGCCAGGTATCACCGAAGCGCCCGCCGAGCCAGCCGTCGGCGGTTTCCACCAGGCATTCCTCGGCCACTTCCTGGATCGCGGTGAGCAGCGGCAGGTTCAGTTCGTGGGCCGGCACGTAGCCGGAAATCAGCTTGAGCACCGTGTCGCCACGGTCCAGGCGGCGCTGGCGCACCAGGATCCAGTGATCGCGCCCCTGATAGTTCAGGGTCAGTCGCACTGACACGCCGAGGTTGGCCAGTTCAGCGTCGAAGCGCTCGGTTTCGTTGATCTCGATAGGGCGGCGCTTTTCCAGGACCTGGGCGAAGTTCAGGGGCTTGCCGAGGGTCTGGTAGGCGAGACCTTCCGCGCTGGCTTGCACCAGCAGCGGCAGGGTCTTGAAGGCGGTCGGGTCCTTGCGGGCGAGCGTACGGGGCATAGGGGCTTCCTTCTGTCACAGGGCCTTGGTCGTACTGGGCACCGGGTTGCGCGGGAGCGTGCCGGGTCAGAAAGCGGCGCCGACGCGAACGCTGACCATCTGATGGAGACGGTCCGGCCGATCATTCATTACGGGGTCGCTACAACCTGAACAGCCTGACACCTCTCCTGGTGTCATCGAAAATCGAAAGGATTTCCGGGTTTTTCCCTGAAAGGCTGGGCGATTCCGAGGCTTTTGCGTGGGAATCGCCGGCTGGCGACAGTTTCTGTGCCACCGGTTTTCGCCGGTGGAGTTGGAGCATGGCACAGGAATACGTAATCCACATGACCGTCGATCAGCGGTCGAGGACCTCCGCCGCGATCGCCACGTTATGGGCCAGGTGCAGCGGATTGATGGTGCCCACGATGGCGCTGGCCACACCCGGATGGCCAAGCACCAGCTCGAAGCTGGCGCGCACCGGGTCGACGCCGGGGGCGAGGGTGGCGTGGCCGCTGGCCAGGGCCTTCTTGATCAGGATGCCGCGGCCATGGGCCTGGGCATGGTCGATCACCGGTTTTTCCGCCTGCTCGTTGAGGTTGTAGGTCACCATGGCGCAATCGCCGCGCTCCAGCGCGAGAAGCCCGCCATCGGCGGTCTTGCCGGAGAAGCCGAAGCCACGGATCAGCCCTTCCTTCTTCAGCTGTTCCAGGGTCGCGTAGACCTCGGTGCCGCGCAGGATGTCCAGGTCATTGCCATCGGAATGCACCAGCACCAGGTCGATGTAATCGGTCTCCAGGCGCTGCAGGCTGCGCTCCACCGAGCGACGCGTGTGGGCGGCGCTGAAATCGAACTGCGACTGGCCGCCGACGAACTCCTCGCCGGTCTTGCTGACGATCACCCACGCATCGCGCTGGCCGCGCAGCAGCGGGCCGAGACGTTCCTCGCTGCGGCCATAGGCCGGCGCGGTGTCGATCAGGTTGATGCCCAGGTCGCGGGCCAGTGCGATCAGGTCGGCGGCCTCGCGGTCATCGGGGATGCGGAAGCCCTCGGGGTACTTCACGCCCTGGTCGCGGCCAAGCTTCACGGTGCCCAGGCCCAGCGGCGAGACGTTCAGGCCGGTGCTGCCCAGCGGGCGATGCAGGTGATGCAGGGTCCTCATCCGAGCAGTTCCTCCCACACCGGGCGGGCCAGGGCCGGGCGCGGCAGGGCGGGCAAGGCAGCGCTCGCCTGCGGACGGATGCCGCTCTTCTCCAGGGACTCCAGCACGCGGTCGGCGAAGTTTGGCGCCAGGGCCAGCTTGGTCGGCCAGCCGACCAGCAGCGCGCCGTCCTCGGCCAGGAAGGCGCTGTCCGGACGCAACAGGTTGTTCTGCGAGGGCTCGGCACGGTCCACGCGCAGAGTGGCCCAGCGCGCGGCGGAAAGGTCGATCCAGGGCACCAGCTTGTGCAGTTCGCGTTGCGCCTCGGTGATCTGCTCGGCCTCATTGCGCGCCACGCCGCCGGCTTCGGCGATATCGCCGCCCAGGTACCAGACCCAGTCGCCATTGCTCAGCGGGTGGGTGGTGACGGTGACGCGGGGTTTCGGCCCGCCGCCCAGGCAGTGGGCGTACAGCGGTTTCAGGGTCGGCGCGGTGACCAGCACCATGTGCAGCGGACGGCGCTGCATCTCCGGGCGCTCCAGGCCCAGCTCGCGCAGCAGCGCCTCGTTGCCGGCGCCGGCACTGAGCACCACGCGTTGGGCTCGGATCTCGCGGCCATCCACGCGCAGCCCGGCGAGCTTGTCGCCGTCGCGCAGCGCTTCGATGCGTTCGCCGGCCAGCAGGCTGTCACCGGCCAGCTCGGCCAGGCGGGCGATCAGGCTGGGCACGTCCAGCACCAGTTCGGTGAGGCGGTAGGCCTTGCCCTTGAAGGCCTTGTCCTGCAGGGCCGGTGGCAGGTCGCTGCCTTTCACCTGGGCGACGCGGCTGCGCACCGCCTTGCTGGCGAAGAAGCTGGTGAGGTTGCCGGCCAGGCCGCCGGGGGACCACAGGTAATGGGCGTCGGAGAGTACCCGCACGCCGCGCAGGTCCACTTCGCCGGTGCCGGCCAGGCAGTCGCGCCATAGCGCGGGCATGTCGGCGATGGCTTCGGAGGCGCCGGTCAGCGCGCCGTGCAGGGCGTACTTGGTGCCGCCATGGATGATCCCCTGCGAGCGCATGCTCTGTACGCCGCCCAGCGCGGTGTTTTCCACCAGCACGGTGGAAAAGCCGGCGCGCCGCAGGCGGGCATTGAGCCAGAGACCGGCGATGCCGCCGCCGACGATGAGGATGTCGGTGCTCAGGGATTCGGACATGAAAGCGCCTCGAAGGGGAAAACAAGGCGCGCAGTATAACCCGTTGGCGCGCGGCGGCAGGCCGCGCGCCGTTGCCTCGTCAGTGGCCGGCGTTACCGGAGAACAACTGGATCACCACGACCCCGCTGACGATCAGGCCCATGCCCAGCAGCGCGGCGGTGTCGAGTTTCTGTTGGTAGAGCACCAGCGCCGCGATGCTGACCAGCACGATGCCCAGGCCGGCCCAGATGGCGTAGGCGATGCCCACGGGAATGCTGCGCACCACCAGGGTGAGCATCCAGAAGGAAATGGCGTAGCCGACGATCACCAGCATCAGCGGCAGGGGAGTCGACAGGCCCTTCACCGACTTGAGCGAAGCGGTGGCGATGACTTCGGCGACGATGGCGATGGCGAGGTAGAGATAGCCGGGCATGGTGGGTGCTCCCCGGAACGACACGCCGCTCGGTATGAGCGACACGCAGCTGACGTTCGATTCTGGCGCCCATTCTAGTCCCGGTGGTGATGGGATAAAGTCATTACCTATCTGCTATGGAGATAGGTTATGCAATGGAACCTGGACCAGTTGCGCCTGTTCGTCAGCGTCGCCGATCAGTCGTCTTTTTCCGCCGCCGCGCGGCAGCTCAAGCGCGTGCAGTCTGCGGTGAGTTCGTCCATCGCACTGCTGGAGAGCGACCTGGGCGTGATCCTGTTCGAGCGCAGCAGCGGCCGCCAGCCGGTGCTGACCGGCGAGGGCAGGGCGCTGTTGGATGAAGCCCGCGAAGTGCTGCGCCAGTGCGAGCGCCTGGAAAGCCGCGCGCTGTCCCTGGTGCGCGGCACCGAGCCTTTGTTGCGACTGGCGCAGGACGAGGCGATGCCTTACCAGCCTGTACTCTCCGGGCTGCAGGCGTTGGCGCAGGAGTTTCCCACGGTAGAAGTGCAGCTTTCCAGCAGTGCCCAGGGCGACGTGGCGCGCAAGCTGCTGGAGCGCCGCGCCGACCTCGGGCTGCTGTTCCACCATGAGGGCATGCCGGCAGCGCTGGAGCGGCAGCGCCTGGGCACCATCGAGATGGTCACCGTTTGCGGCGCCGGCCACGAGTTGGCCAGACTCGATTACGCGGACCGCCGCGAGCTGGCCAGGCACCGTCAGTTGCTGATGGCGCCGCAGGACAGCCACTACCCCGGCGGCGAGCAGATCAGCCCGCTGGTTTGGCGCGCCGACAGTTTCTACGCCATGGCCGAACTGCTGATGCGCGACCTCGGCTGGGCTTGGCTGCCGACCCACGTGGCGCAGTACCCGGCTTACCAGCCGCTGCTGGTGGAGCTGGCCAGCGACTGGACCCCGCCGCCGCTGGTGGTGGAGCTGGTGTGGCGCCGCGACGAGCCGCTGGGGCCGGCGGCCAACTGGTTGGGCGAGTGCTTCGCCGAGCATCTCGCTTCGCCGGTCTGAAGCTTTTCGTAGGAGCGGACTCCGTCCGCGATGATTTCCCCAGGCGTGGGTGGCCGATCGCGGACGTAGTCCGCTCCTACGCGTCTCCCACCTAATGCGCCAATTGCAGCGGGCCGTGCGGGTAATTTGCTACTCTCCGCCGCCATGAACCGGACCCTCTATACCCTGCTGTTCCACCTGGGCCTGCCGCTGGTTGCGCTGCGCCTGTTCCTGCGTTCGCGCAAGGCGCCGGCCTATGCCCGGCGCGTCGGCGAGCGCTTCGCCCTCGGCCTGCCGGCGCTCAAGCCCGGCGGCATCTGGGTGCATGCGGTGTCGGTGGGCGAAAGCATCGCCGCTGCGCCGATGATCCGCGCGCTGATGCAGCGCCATCCCGGCCTGCCGATCACTGTCACCTGCATGACGCCCACAGGCTCCGAGCGTATCCGCGCGATGTTCGGCGACCAGGTGCAGCACTGCTACCTGCCCTATGACCTGCCCTGGGCGGCGTCGCGCTTTCTCGACCGCGCGCGGCCGGTGCTGGGCGTGATCATGGAGACCGAGCTGTGGCCGAACCACATCCACCAGTGTGCCAAGCGCGGCATCCCGGTGGCGCTGGCCAATGCGCGGCTGTCCGAGCGCTCGGCGCGCGGTTATGCGCGCTTTGCCGGGCTGACCCGGCCGATGCTGGAAGAGATGAGCTGGATCGCCGTACAGACCGAGGCCGAGGCCGAGCGCTTCCGCCAGCTCGGCGCGCACCCGGACTGCGTGAGCGTCACCGGCTCGATCAAGTTCGACCTGACCATCGACCCTGAACTGCTGGCGCGCGCCGATGAGCTGCGCGCCCAGTGGCAGGCGCAGCAGCGTCCGGTGTGGATCGCCGCCAGCACCCACGCCGGGGAGGACGAAATCATCCTCGCCGCCCACCGCCAATTGCTGGAGAAACACCCGCAGGCGCTGCTGATCCTGGTGCCGCGCCACCCGGAGCGCTTCAGCCCGATGTTCGAGCTGTGCACCCGCGAGGGTTTCCGCACCCGGCGCCGCTCCAGCGGTGAGCAGGTCACGGCTGATACCCAGGTGCTGCTGGGCGACACCATGGGCGAACTGCTGTTCCTCTATGCGCTGGCCGATGTCGCCTTCGTCGGCGGCAGCCTGGTGCCCAATGGCGGGCACAACCTGCTGGAACCGGCGGCGCTGGGCAAGCCGGTGCTGTCCGGCCCACACCTGTTCAACTTCCTGGAAATCGCCGCGCAACTGCGCGAGGTCGGTGCGCTGCGCGAAGTGGCCGATGCGCCTTCGGTGGCGGTTGCCGTGGCGGCGTTGTGGGACGAGCCTGCGGCTGCCAATCGCATGGCGGAGGCCGGGTTGGGCGTGATGAAGGCCAACCAGGGTGCGCTGGAAAGGCTGCTCAATGGGCTGGGACGGTTGATCGTGGATTGATTGGGGAGCGGCGTGACGGTTTGCCCTCTCCCAGAGCTTCCCGGTGCCCTGGCTGCAGGAGCGAGCTTGCTCGCGAACCTGCTTGGCACCCGAGCCGCCGGGGGAGCGTTCGCGAGCAAGCTCGCTCCTACAAAAAGCCCGTAGCACCTCAGAACGTCGGCGGCGTAATCACCCAGAGCACCACGGCATCCACCTCTCCGGGGTTGCCGTAGCGGTGCGGCTCCTGGCTGGAGTAGCTGAAGCTGTCACCTTCATTGAGCAGGAAATAGCGCTCGCCCACCCACAGCTCGAACGTGCCGCTGAGCAGGTAGCCGGCTTCCTCGCCATCGTGGCTGTAGCTTTGTTGACTGTAGGTGCCCGGCGGGAAGCGCGAGTGGAGGATTTCCAGCTGGCGGCTGGGCTGCGGACTGAGCAGTTCGTCGACGATGCCGTCTTCGTAATGCACGCTGGTACGGGCGTTGCGCCGCACCACGTAGCCAGCGTCCGCCGGGTCGACCTGCACTTCGCTGGCGAAGAACCACTGGATGGTCACGCCCAGGCTGCGGGCGATGTTGAACAGCGCCGGGATCGACGGGTAGGCCAGGTTGCGTTCCAGCTGGCTGATGTAGCCAGCGGTCAGCCCACTCTGCTCGGCCAGCTCCGCCAGGGTCATGCCGCGCCGCTTGCGCAGGCCGCGGATGCGGGTGCCGAGGAACTGCGCTTCGGCGTTGGCGGGGGCTTCCTGCGGGGCTTTGCGGCTCATGCGAAGGGGTCCTGGCGAGTGGCGTCGTGGGGCATTTTAAACAATGCGCCGATTCATCGTTGCGCGCAGTTCGGCTCAAGAGGCGCAAGGTAGTAGAGGATGTAGCCGGAGTAGTGCAGCGATCCTGCTTCGATCTCCTGGTTGATGCACTCCTTGAGGGCGTCTTCGTCGGCAAAGCCATAGTCGGGTAGCCGAGCCTCCGCGAAGCCGGCCAGACGCCAGACATCGAACCCGTCGATTTCACCCTTGGCGCCAAAATCGAAGTCCACAGTTCCCTCGGGCAGGTGCACGGCGCAGCCGTAGCCGTGCTTGAAGTAGCGCACACCTTCATTGAGTGTTCCCCGGTGGGGAATGTCGCGGAATGCCCATTCGTGATTACTGGCGGGGCGATTGATGGCCGAATGTTCGAGCAACGCCACTGCCTGGCGTACGGCGCGCTGGTAGTCGGCGATCAGTCTGGCGAGACCTGGATTCATGGCTTCAACGATTGGCTGCAAAGCAGCCATTCTAGAGCGCAATCCTGGTTGGTGGGTGCCGGGGACGGATTGATCCTTCCCCAGCGTTCAAGCTGGCTCAGATCGCCCAACCCGCCTTGAGCCCTTCGTAGATCGCTTCCTCCGCCGTGCGCGGCGCCAGGCAATCGCCGATGCGGCGGACCTCGGCGAGGTCGGTGATCTCGTCGGCCAGCTCGTCCACGGGTTGGTGGCCCTGGCAGAGCACCAGGGTGTCGATGTTTTCCACCAGCATCGGCTCGCCGCTGGCGGTGTGTTGCAGGTAGACGGTGCTGTCATCGACGCCGTACAGGCGGGCGTAGGGGGTAATGGTGATGCCCAGGCGGTGCAGTTCGCCGGCCATGTGATCGCGCACGTAGAGCGGCAGGCTTTCGCCGGCGTGGGTGCCGTTCACCGCCAGGTGCACCTGGTGGCCGTCGCGCACCAGGCGCTCGGCGATGCCGGGGGCGATCCAGTCGGCGCGCCAGTCGGTGACCAGCACCGAGCGACCCAGCTGCACTTCGCCGCGCAGCACCTGCCAGGCGTCCACCACCTGCAGTTCGCCGGTTTCCTCGTAAGGCGGGCGGTAGGGCGTGGCGCCGGTGGCGACGATCACCACGTCGGGGCGCTCCTGCTCGACCAGCGCGCGGTCGACGCGGGTGTTGCGGCGCACTTCGACGCCGGCCAGCTGCATCTCGCGCTGCAGGTTGGTGGAAGCGCCACCGAACTCGGCGCGGCGCGGCAGCAGCTGGGCGAGGTTGACCTGTCCACCGAGCTGGCCACTGGCTTCGCAGAGGGTGACCTCATGACCGCGCTGCGCCGCGACGGCGGCAGCCTTCATGCCGGCCGGCCCGCCGCCGACCACCAGCACGCGCTTGCGCTGGATGGCCATCTGGCGTTCGGCGTAGATCAGCTCGCGGCCGGTTTCCGGGTGCTGGATGCAGGAGATCGGGTAGCCGCGGTGGAAGTGGCCGATGCACGCCTGGTTGCAGGCGATGCAGGCGCGCACGTCCTCGACGTGGCCACTTTCGGTTTTGCTCGGCATCTGCGGGTCGCAGATCAGCGCGCGGGTCATGCCGCAGACATCGGCCTGGCCGCGGGCGACGATCAGCTCGGCTTCCTGCGGCTGGTTGATGCGTCCGGTGACGAACAGCGGGATCTCCAGGTTGCGCTTGAAGGTGCCGGCTTCATTGGCCAGGTAGGCCGCCTCGATGGCCATCGGCGGGACGATGTGGATGGCGCCGCCCAGCGATGCCGAGGTGCCGGCGACGATGTGCACGTAGTCCAGCTGGTTCTGCAGGGATTTCACCGCCTGCAGCGACTCGTCTTCGGTCAGGCCTTCCGGGTCGCGCTCGTCGGCGGAGATGCGCAGGCCGACGATGAAGTCTTCGTCGGTGGCGGCGCGCACGGCGGCGATCACTTCTCGGGTGAAGCGCAGGCGGGCGTCGAGGTCGCCGTTGTAGCCGTCGCTGCGGCGGTTCACGCGCGGGTTGAGGAACTGTGCCGGCAGGTAGCCGTGGCTGGCGACCACTTCCACGCCGTCGATGCCGGCGGCGTGCAGGCGGCGCGCGGCGTCGGCATAACCCTGGACGATCTCGTCGATCATCGCCTGGCTCAGCTCGCGCGGCATCACCCGGAAACGCTCGTTGGGCGAGGCGGACGGCGCGTAGGCCACGGCCAGCAGGCCGTCGCTGGATTCCATGATCTCCCGGCCGGGGTGGAACACCTGGGACAGCACCACGGTGCCCTCGGCGTGGCAGGCTTCGGCGATGCGCCGGTAGCCGGGGATGCACTCGTCATCGGTGGCCATCAGTACGTGGGAGGTGTAGCGGGCGCTGTCATGCACGCCGGCGACCTGCAGGACGATCAGGCCGACTCCGCCCTTGGCGCGGGCGCTGTGGTAGGCCACCAGCTGGTCGTTGACCAGGTTGTCGGTGGGCATCGAAGTGTCGTGCCCGGTGGACATGATGCGGTTCTTCAGCACTTTGCCGCGAATGTGCAGCGGGCTGAACAGGTGGGGAAACTGGCTCATCGGGCAACTCCGGATTCTTGTTGTGGTGCAGCGGGCGGCCGGGGCGCAGACTCAGGCGTTGCGCGCCTGCCAGTCCACCGGGTAGAGGGCGTAGAACACGCAGGCTTTCTCACCCTCGTAGGCCAGCGGCGTGCGTTCGGGCACCCAGATCACGTCGCCCGGCCTGGCGTCGATCACCTGGTCGGCCAGGCGCAGGCGGAAGTTTCCTTCCAGTACCACGATCAGTTCGTCGTAGAGCACGGTCCACTCGATGGAGACCCCGTCGAAGCGGGCGAGGCCCGCCCCCATGGTCTCGCTGTCCGCCGGGCCGATCAGCCGGCAGATGGCGGCGCTTTCGATGTCCTGGCCAGCGTAGGGCTGGAACTGCAGGGCGGATTGCTGGAAATGGCGGACCTGGGACACGGCGGCTTCTCCTGAGTCGGAAAGTGCTCTTAAGTTACGCCTATGGAAATTTACCAAAAGTAAAAAATCAACTTGTTTTTTTAAAAGTGACTGAGTAGTTTCAATCCCGCTCCGGACGATTCCGGGGTCACCGCGACGTGCTCCACAACAACTACAAGAGGAGAGGCGCATGAACCGTTCCGTACGGTCCCCCCTCGCATGGCGGGCTCACCCGCCGGCAATCGATATTTCTCTGCCCTGCCTTTCCTGCAACGTTGTTTCGGCGCGCCCGTCCAGCGTGTGCGCGGCCATCCCGGCTGCGCCCATGGCCACCTATGACTGGGGGTATGCTCGATGACTTTTCACCGCAACACCTGCCACAAACGCTCCTTCTTCAGGACCGCCGTCTCGCCGCTGCTGCTCGCCCTCGGGCTGAGCTGCGGCGCCGCCCAGGCTGCCGAGAACATGGTGGTGGTCGGCTACGGCGGCGCCGGCCAGAAGGCGCAGGATGCGGCCTTTTTCCAGCCGTTCAGCCAGCAGTCCGGGGTCGGCGTGACCCAGAGCGAATACAACGGCGAAATGGCCCGCATCAAGGTGATGGCCGACACCGGCCATGCCGACTGGGACGTGGTGCAGATCGAGGGCCCGGATCTGGCCCGTGGCTGCGACGAAGGCCTGTTCGTGCCGCTGGATTGGCAGCAGATCGGCGGCAAGGACCAGCTGATCGCCAATGCCGCCAAGGACTGCGGCTCGGCCGCCCTGGTGTGGGGCGTGGCCATCGCCTATGACGCCGACAAGCTCAAGCCGGCGCCGCAGTCCTGGGCGGATTTCTGGGACGTACAGAAATTCCCCGGCAAGCGCGGGCTGCGCAAGCGCGCCATCTACAACCTCGAGTTTGCCCTGATGGCCGACGGCGTGAAGCCCGCCGATGTCTACAAGGAACTGGGCACCCAGGCCGGCGTCGACCGCGCCTTCGCCAAGCTCAACCAGATCAAGCCCTACGTGCAGTGGTGGGAAGCCGGCGCACAACCGGCGCAGTGGCTGGCTGCCGGTGACGTGGTGATGACCACCACCTACACCGGACGTATCGCCGATGCCTACAAGGGCGGGCGCAACCTGCAACTGGTCTGGCCGGGCAGCCTGTATGGCATGGACTACTGGGCGATCATCAAGGGCTCGCAGCACGTCGATGCGGCGAAGCGCTTCATCGCCTTTGCCAACCAGCCCGATGCCCAGGTCGACTACGTGAAGCACATTGCGTATGGTCCGACCAACAAGCAGGCCGCCGAGCGCCTGCCGTCCGACCTGGCCGGCTGGGTGCCGACCTCCACGCAGAACCTGCCCCAGGGCTTGGCGATGGACGATGAGTTCTGGGTCGACCACGGCGAGGAGCTGGAAGAGCGCTTCAATGCCTGGGCGGCCCAATGACCAGAACCTGACCCTGACGCCGGGGCCTGTGCCTCGGCGTCTTCCAGCCTTGAGGAGAAGTGCACCATGACGTCGCTGCAGGCGCCCAGCCGCGCCACCTGTTCGCCCGAGGAATGGAAGCTGCGCGAGGAGCTGGCGGCCTGCTACCGCCTGATTGCGCACTACCGCATGACCGACCTGATCTTCACCCACATCTCGGTGCGCATCCCCGGTCCCGAGCACCACTTCCTGATCAATCCCTATGGCCTGATGTTCGACGAGATCACCGCCTCCAGCCTGGTGAAGATCGACCTCAGCGGCCGCGCCGTGGAGCCGTCGCCCTACAAGGTCAACCCGGCCGGCTTCGTGATCCACAGCGCCATCCACGGCGCCCGCGAAGACGCGCAGTGCGTACTGCACACCCATACCCGCGCCGGCTGCGCGGTGGCGGCGCAGGCCTGCGGGCTGCTGCCGCTGAACCAGATATCCCTGGAGTTCTACGGGCGCATCGGCTACCACGATTACGAAGGCATCGCCCTGTCGATGGACGAGCAGGAGCGCCTGGTACGCGACCTGGGCGACCACTTCGGCCTGATGCTGCGCAACCACGGCCTGCTGACGGTGGGGCAGACGGTGCAGCAGGCTTTCCTGCGCATGTACTACCTGGAGAAGGCCTGTGACATCCAGCTGGCGGCCCAGGCGGGCGGCGAGCTGGTGATCCCGCCGGAGGAGGTGTGCCGCCATACCGAGCAACAATTCAACGCCCCGGCGCGGCCGCTGGCGGAAGGCGAGTTGAGCGACCCGGATGGCTACGACCTGGCGTGGAGTGCGCTGCTGCGCATGCTGGACCGGGTATCGCCCGGTTACCGCGATTGACCATTCGGCGCTCCATTGGTCGGGGGGCGCACGGCTCGACCGATCGCGGACAGAGTCCGCTCCTACGCGCGGGATAAGGTTCGTGTAGGAGCGGACTCCGTCCGCGATCGGGTTCGCTTTACGCTGTGCTATCGGCGTGATGATCGGCCAAAGAAAAAGCCCCGCATCGCGGGGCTTTTTCATGGGGCCGGATCAGTACTGGGGCTTGGACTTGAGCTGCGCCTCGGCGGCCTTGGCCAGGTCCGGCGGCAGGAAGTCCTTGTCCGGGTTGTAGTCCGGCTTCAGGTAGGCGCCCAGTGCCTCCAGGTCGCTCGGCGCGAGGGTGCCGGCGGTCTGCTTGAGGCTCAGGTTGTCGAGGATGTAATCGTAGCGGGTGTTGTTGTAGTCGCGCACCGAGTTGTACAGCGAACGCTGGGCGTCCAGTACGTCGACGATGTTGCGGGTACCCACCTGGTAACCGATCTCGGTGGCTTCCAGCGAGCTCTGGTTGGAGATGATCGCCTGGCGACGCGCCTTCACCTGTTCGACGTCGGTGTTCACCGCGCGGTGCTGGTTGCGGGCGTCCTGCACCACCTGGCGGCGCTGGCTTTCGCGCAGCTGCTCGCTCTGGTTCAGGCGCTGGTAGGCCTCACGGACCTGGGAGCTGGTCAGGCCGCCGCTGTAGATCGGTACGTTCAGCTGCAGGCCGATGCTGGTCTGGTCGACGTACTTGCCGTAGTGCGGCTCGCCCGGCTGCCCGGTGTTGGCGAAGCCCAGGGCATCGTTGTCGCCCTTCTGGTACTGGGCCACGGCGTCCACGGTCGGCAGGTGGCCGGCCTTGCGCTGGCGCAGGGTCTCTTCGGCGGCGTCGACCGCGTAGTTGCTGGCCTGCAGGCGCAGGTTCTGCTGGACCGAGGTATCCACCCAGGCCTTGGCATCGTTGGGCACCGGCGCCACCACCGGCAGCGAGTGGAGGATGCCCTCGATGGAGCTGTACTCGCGGTTGGTCAGGGTCACCAGGGCCTGGAAGGCGTCATCCACCTGCTGCTCGGCCACCAGGCGGTTGGCCCGCGCGGTGTCGTAGCTGGCCTGGGATTCGAGCACGTCGGTCTTGTCGGAGAGGCCGACGTCGAAGCGTTCGTTGGACTGGTCGAGCTGGCGCTTGAACGCCGCTTCCTCGGCCTTGCTGGCGGCCAGGTTGTCCTGGGCGCGCAATACGCCGAAGTAGGTCTGGGCGGTCTGCAGGATCAGCTGCTGCTGGGTTGCGGAGAATTCCAGCTGGGCCTGTTCGGTGGTGTTTTCCGCGGCCTTGAGCTGGAACCAGCGGTCCGCGCGGAACAGCGGCTGGCTCAGGCTCGCCTGGACCAACTGGCTGTTGCGGTTCAGCGTTGCACTGGGCTCGTCCAGCGCGGTGCGGGTCTGCCCCGTGCTGGCGCCCGCATTGATCTGCGGCAGCAGGCCGGAACGTGCCTGGGGCACGGCTTCCTTGCGCGCCAGGAAGTCGGCCTGGGCGGCGGCGAGGTCGGCGTTGTTGTCGACGGCATCTTTATAGACGCTGATAAGGTCCGTCTTGGAGGGCAGCATTGGAGCGGCCGGAGCGGGCTGGGCAGCCCAGGCAAAGCCTGTCGTTGCGGCTACAGCGACAGCCAGAGAGAGTCTGCGCAGCATTCGTTCATCCTGGAAAGTGATGCGAGGTGGAGCAAGGCTACGGTTGCCGCCGATGGCGGTCAAGGCACGTTCGTACGAGCCTTCCGAGGCAGGAGTGTAGTTGTGTGTAGGCAATTGCGCGTTTCGGCCGGACGGCGTTGGCTAATCCGCGCGCACTTGATTAGACTGCGGTCGTTCTTGTCGGGGTGCCCCATTGCGAGGGGCTGAGATCGGATAGTTCCGGATCCCGTTGAACCTGATCGGGTTAGCACCCGCGTAGGGAACAAGAAGTACGCACCCCGCGGCGCATTCCGCCCCGGCCCCAGCCCATTCCGGGGTGCGTCCCTTCGCTGCGGCAAGCAGCTCCTTTCGCCCCAGGTTCTCCCCGGCAATCACCCCAGGAGAGCCAGGATGAGCACCCAGAAAAACAACGTCACCCGCCTTGAACAGCTGGATCGCCAGTCGACCCAGCCTTTCCCGAATTCGAAAAAGGTCTACCTGACCGGCTCGCGCCCGGACATCCGTGTGCCCGTGCGGGAAATCTCCCTCGCCGATACCCCCACCGCCTTCGGCGGGGAGAAGAACGCCCCGGTGATGGTCTACGACACCTCCGGCCCCTACACCGACCCGGACGTGCGCATCGACCTGCGCAAGGGCCTGCCGGACGTGCGCTCGCGCTGGATCGACGAGCGCGGCGATACCGAAATCCTCCCCGGCCTGACTTCCGAATTCGGCCAGTCGCGCCTGGCCGACGCCAGCCTCGACGCGCTGCGCTTCGCCCACGTGCGCACCCCGCGCCGCGCCAAGGCTGGCAAGAACGTCACGCAGATGCACTACGCGCGCCAGGGCATCATCACACCGGAGATGGAATACATCGCCATCCGCGAGAACATGAAGCTGCAGGAAGCCCGCGCCGCCGGCCTGCTCGATGCCCAGCATCCGGGCCAAAGCTTCGGCGCCAGCATCCCGAAGGAAATCACCCCCGAGTTCGTCCGCGAGGAAGTGGCCCGCGGCCGTGCGATCATCCCGGCGAACATCAACCACACCGAACTGGAACCGATGATCATCGGCCGCAACTTCCTGGTGAAGATCAACGGCAACATCGGCAACAGCGCGCTGGGTTCCTCCATCGAGGAAGAAGTGGAAAAGCTCACCTGGGGCATCCGCTGGGGCGCCGACACGGTGATGGACCTGTCCACCGGCAAGCACATCCACGAGACCCGCGAGTGGATCCTGCGCAACAGCCCGGTGCCCATCGGCACCGTGCCGATCTACCAGGCGCTGGAGAAGGTCAATGGCATCGCCGAGGACCTGACCTGGGAAATCTTCCGCGACACCCTGATCGAACAGGCCGAGCAGGGCGTGGACTACTTCACCATCCACGCCGGCGTGCTGCTGCGCTACGTGCCGCTGACCGCCAAGCGCGTCACCGGCATCGTTTCCCGCGGCGGCTCGATCATGGCCAAGTGGTGCCTGGCCCATCACCAGGAAAACTTCCTCTATACGCATTTCGAAGAGATCTGCGAAATCATGAAGGCCTACGACGTCAGCTTCTCGCTGGGCGATGGCCTGCGTCCGGGCTCGGTGGCCGACGCCAACGACGCCGCGCAGTTCGGCGAACTGGAGACCCTTGGCGAGCTGACCCGCATCGCCTGGAAGCATGACGTCCAGGTACTGATCGAAGGCCCCGGCCACGTACCGATGCACCTGATCAAGGAAAACATGGAGAAGCAGCTGGAGTGCTGCGACGAGGCGCCGTTCTACACCCTCGGGCCCCTGACCACCGACATCGCGCCGGGCTACGACCACATCACCTCCGGCATCGGCGCGGCGATGATCGGCTGGTACGGCTGTGCCATGCTCTGCTACGTCACGCCCAAGGAACACCTGGGCCTGCCGAACAAGGATGACGTGAAGACCGGGATCATCACCTACAAGATCGCGGCGCACGCCGCCGATCTTGCCAAGGGCCATCCGGGCGCGCAGATCCGCGACAACGCGCTGTCCAAGGCGCGCTTCGAGTTCCGCTGGGAAGACCAGTTCAACCTCGGCCTGGACCCGGACACCGCCCGCGCCTTCCACGACGAGACGCTGCCCAAGGACTCGGCCAAGGTCGCGCACTTCTGCTCCATGTGCGGGCCGAAGTTCTGCTCCATGAAGATCACCCAGGAAGTCCGCGACTACGCCAAGGAGAACGGCCTCACCGATGAGCAGAAAGCCATCGAGGCCGGGTTCCAGCAGCAGTCCGCGCGCTTCAAGGAAGAAGGCTCGGTGATCTACAAGCAGGTGTGACCGGGTAGCGCCCATAGGAGCGGACTTCATCCGCGATTGGCATCCGACTGCACGAGAGCATCGCGGATGAATCCGCTCCTGCAAAAACCAAAGCAGAAACAAAACCTATTCCAATACTGAGCCCTGCACGCATCGTGACCACCACCGCCACCAATTATTCCCCCACCGTCGCCGTCGATAGCGCCCAGCGTGTGCTGGGCCTGCGCGACGTGTTTTCCCTCTGGTTCTCCCTCGGCATCGGCCTGATGGTGCTGCAGACCGGCGCGCTGCTGGCGCCTGGCCTGGGCCTGGCCGGCGCTCTGGGCGCGATCCTGCTCGGTACGCTGGTCGGCGTGCTGCTGCTGGCCAGCGCCGGGGTGATCGGCACCGACACGGGCCTGGCCGCCATGGCCTCGCTCAAGCTGAGCCTGGGTAGCCACGGCGCGGCGCTGCCGGCGCTGCTCAACCTGCTGCAACTGGTGGGCTGGGGCGCCTTCGAGATCATCGTCATGCGCGATGCCGCCAGCCTGCTGGCGGGCCGTGCCCTTGGCGACGGCAGCGGCTGGACCAGCCCGGCACTCTGGACCCTGGTGTTCGGCGCCCTGGCGACCCTGCTGGCAGTCAGCGGGCCGCTCGCCTTCGTTCGCCGCGTGCTGCGCCGCTGGGGTATCTGGCTGCTGATCGCCGCCTGTATCTGGCTGACCTTCGACCTGTTCCAGCGCGCCGACCTGGCCGCGCTCTGGGCCAAGGCTGGCGACGGTTCGATGCCGTTCGCCGTGGGCTTCGACATCGCCATCGCCATGCCGCTGTCCTGGTTGCCGCTGATTGCCGATTACTCGCGCTTCGGCAAGCGCGCCGGGCACACCTTCGGCGGCGCCGCGCTGGGCTTCTTCATCGGCTGCTTCTGGCTGATGGGCCTGGGCGTGGCCTACACCCTGGCCTTCGCCGAGGGCAGCGACGCCAACGCGCTGCTGCTGGCACTGGCCGGCGCCGGCATGGGCATCCCGCTGCTGCTGATCCTGCTGGACGAATCGGAGAAGGCCTTCGCCGACATCCACTCGGCGGCGGTGTCCAGCGGCATCCTGCTGCCGCTCAAGGTCGAGCACCTGGCGCTGGCCATCGGCGTGATCTGCACCCTGATCGCCTGGTTCGCGCCGCTGGCGCAGTACCAGAACTTCCTGCTGCTGATCGGCTCGGTATTCGCCCCGCTGTTCGGCGTGGTGCTGGTGGACCATTTCGTCCTGCGCCGCCGCGCGCCGGCTGCTATTCCTCACGGCCTGCGCTGGGGCTCGCTGTTGGCCTGGGCCGGTGGCGTGGTGGTCTATCACCTGCTGGCGAATTACCAGCCGGACCTGGGCGCGACCCTGCCGGCGCTGGTGGTGGCGGGTGTGCTGCAGCTGCTGCTGGGGTGGGGTGGGGCGAAGGTGCCGGCTTCGGCCTGATGCGGGCCCTGCGCCAAACGGGGCAGGCAATCGCGGATGAAGCCCGCTCCTACGCACATGCTGAAATCTGGCGTAGGAGCGGACTCCGTCCGCGATGATTCGCCGGCAACTCCAGTGCTGATCTACTGCGTACCGCGCCCCGGGAAGTAATAGGTCTTCACGATGCCGTTCAGGCGCGGATACGGAATCTTCAGCTCCGGGTGTCCGACCGAGTGCGGGGCGATGCGGTCGATGTCGTACTTGAGCGTCATGGCGCCGTAGGTGAGGGCGAAGTGCTCGGTCGGCTGGAACGGCCAGTCCTTCGAGAAGTTCGGGTCCTGCTCGTCCAGCTTGTTCTGCAGAATCCACGCCTGGTGCGCCATGCGCGCCACCTTCCAGAAGTTGTCCTCCTGGCCGGGCAGGAGAATGTCCTGCAGGCTGAGCACTTTGTGGAGGCGTCGATCATAATTGATGAACGCGCGGCCGGGCTGGCCGTACTCGCCGCCGGTGAAGCGATAGCTGGACAACTCGATGATCACCAGACCGTCATGCTGTTCGCGGATCTTGGCCTGCAGGTAACTGCTCCAGCCCGGCTGGGCCGAATCGAGGAAGCGCTTCTCGTAGACATCCAGGTTCGCGGGGATCGTGCCGTCGCCTTCGCGGGCCAGTTGCAGCAGCTGCCTGTTGATCGCTTCGTTGAGCGCCGGTTCGTCGTCGAAGCTGACAGTGTCGAGATTGAACAGCGGGCATTGATCGCCCTGGCAATCCGGCTTGGCGTGTTCGAAGGCGGTGTGTTGCGCGGTCAGCGGTTCGTCGAGCGCGGGCTTGAACAGACCCTGGCATGCCCCCAGTAACAGGCTGATGCCGCAAAGGGCTGCTAGTTTCAGAAGTCGCATGGGATTCCTTGTCGTGGACATTCGCCGGCAATGGAGTGGTTCGACCGCCACTGGCGCTGCCGGTTCGGCGGTGGATTATGAACCACTTTGCGAACCACGGCTGCGTGCGGCGGTCACAGGCCATCTGGCCATTCGCCTGCTGGCAAAAGAGGCTGCGTGAGCCTCGGTGGCGCGATAGGATGGCGCGAAGTTCAACGTACAGTCAGTAGGAACGGGAGTAGGAACGGGATGTCGGAAACGTTCAAGCCAGGCCCCCAGGACATCGAGATCCAGAAGCGCGAACAGTGCTTCAAGGGCTTCTACAAGGTCGACCGCCTGCACCTGCGCCACCGCCAGTTTGCCGGCGGCATGGGACCGGTGCTCAAGCGCGAGCTGTTCGTGCGCCACGATGCCGTGTGCGTACTGCCTTACGATCCACAGCGCGATGAAGTGGTGCTGATCGAGCAGTTCCGAGTCGGCGCCATGGACGCCGGGGTCAATCCCTGGCTGATGGAACTGGTGGCCGGGCTGATCGACAAGGACGAGGAGCCCGAGGAGGTCGCCCGCCGCGAAGCGGTGGAGGAAGCCGGCCTGACCCTCGGCGCGCTCTGGCCGATTGCGCAGTACCTGCCATCGCCCGGCGGCAGCAACGAACTGGTCCACCTGTTCGTCGGCCGCTGCGACAGCAGCAATGCCTCGGGTATCCATGGCCTCGAAGAAGAGGGCGAGGACATCCGCGTCCATGTCTTGCCTTTCGAGGAAGCACTGCAGGCCGTGCGTGACGGCCGCATCAATAACGCGGCGAGCATGCTCGCCCTGCAATGGCTGGCGCTGAACCGCGCCGAGGTAAGGGGGTTATGGGTGTGAATCTGCTGCGCGAGCGCTATCGCGTCGACCTGGCGGGGTTGCAGGCGACCTGCGAGGCGAACTACTTGCGCCTGATGCGCCTGTTGCCGGAAATGCGCGAGGCCCAGGTCTCACGCCGTGTGGCGCTCAGCGAAGGCGAGCGGCTGCTCGGCGTGCTGGCGCTGGATGTGATCGAAGCCTGTCCGTACACCACCGTACTGCAGGTGCGCCAGGAACTGGGCCTGCCCTGGCTGCCGGCGCCCAAGCTGGAAGTGCGGGTGTACCACGACGCGCGCATGGCCGAAGTGGTCGGCGCCGAGCAGGCGCGCCGCCTGCTGGCGATCTATCCCTACCCGAACCAGGCGATGCACCAGCCGGACGAGAAGAACCAGCTCAACCAGTTCCTCGGCGAATGGCTGAGCCACTGCCTGTCCTGCGGCCACGAACTCGAGCCGGTGCTGCAACGCTGATATCTCGATGATGGCCAAATGGCATGGCGGCGCGTGATATTCTGCCCGCCCATCGCAGACTCGTGTCCCTAACTGTGATCTGTGACGCTTTCCCGGTTTGCTCAGGGGGGCGCCTGTCACCATACTTCGTCACGAATTCCCGCACGCCCGCCTCACAGGAGAAGGCGTTTTGCCCACCCAGCCCACCGCTTCCGATTCCGTCCTGGTCGTCCAGCTTTCCGACAGCCACCTGTTCGCGCAAGAGAACGGCCGGCTGCTGGGCATGGACACCGCCGATAGCCTGACGCAGGTCGTGCGCCTGGTCGGCGAGGAGCAGCCGGCGATCGACCTGGTGCTGGCCACGGGTGATCTCTCCCAGGATGGCTCGGTGGAGTCGTACCAGCGCTTTCGCGCCATCACCGCGCCGATTTCCGCGCCCATCCGCTGGTTTCCCGGCAATCACGACGAAATGCAGCCCATGCGCGAAGTCGCCGCCGGTACCGACCTGCTCGACCCGGTGATCGACCTGGGCGCCTGGCGCGTGATCCTGCTGGATTCCACCATCCCCGGCGCGGTGCCGGGGCAGATGAGCATCGAACAGATCCAGTTGCTGGAGCGCGCCATTCAGGCCGCGCCGGACAAGCACCTGCTGATCAGCTTCCACCACCATCCGGTGCCTATCGGCAGCCAGTGGATGGACCGTATTGGCATCTACAACCCGGAGCGGTTGTTCGCCGTGCTCGACCGCTACCCGAACGTACGCTGCCTGCTCTGGGGGCACGTGCACCAGGAAATCGACCGCCTGCGCGGTGACGTGCGCCTGCTGGCCTCGCCCTCGACCTGCGTGCAGTTCACACCGGGCAGCGAGGACTTCTGCGTCGACAGCCCCGCGCCTGGCTACCGGTGGTTGCGCCTGCTGCCCGACGGGGGAGTGGAAACCGGCGTTTCGCGGGTGACCGACATCGCGTTCGAAGTCGACTACAGCATCAAGGGCTATTGATCGGTCACGCTTAGAACGCCTTGCGACGCTGACCCACTTGCGGCATGCCACTTGCAGCTTGTAGCCTCCCGGCCCATGACCGCATTCCTCTATATCCACGGATTCAACGGTTCGCCCGGCTCGCACAAGGCGCGCCAGTTCATGGCCGCCATGGAGCGCCTGGGCCTGGCCGATCAGGTGCGCGTGCCCGCGCTGCATCACCATCCGCGCAAAGCCATGGCGCAGTTGGAGTCCGCCGTCGCCGAACTGGGCCAGCCGCTGCTGATCGGCAGCTCCCTGGGCGGCTACTACTCGACTTACCTGGCTGAGCGCCATGGCCTGAAGGCGGTGCTGATCAACCCGGCCGTGGCCCCGCACCGGCTGTTCGACGGCCAGCTCGGCCCTCAGACCAACTATTACAGCGGCGAGACCTGGGAGCTGACCCTGGACCACGTCGCCGCGCTGGCGGAACTCGAAGTCCCCGCACCCATCGATGGCGCGCGCTATCAGGTATGGCTGCAGACCGCCGACGAGACTCTCGACTACCGTGCGGCCGAGCGTTACTACCGGGCCGGGGCGCTGCGCATCGAGTCCGGCGGCGACCACGGCTTCCAGCGCTTCGTCAGCCATCTGCCGGCGCTGCTGGCTTTCGCCGGCGTGCCGTCCAGCCAGTGGCGCGACGTGGATTTCTCCGAATTTGAAGCCATCACCTCTTCGACTGATTAAGCAGGAACCCCATGGCCCAGCAGAACGCCTATAACGCAGACGCCATCGAGGTTCTCTCCGGCCTCGACCCGGTGCGCAAGCGCCCGGGCATGTACACCGACACCACCCGGCCCAACCACCTGGCCCAGGAAGTCATCGACAACAGCGTCGACGAAGCCCTTGCCGGCCACGCCAAGAGCGTGCAGGTGATCCTCCACGAGGACAACTCGCTGGAAGTGATCGACGACGGCCGCGGCATGCCGGTGGACATCCACCCCGAAGAGGGCGTGCCCGGCGTCGAACTGATCCTCACCAAGCTGCACGCCGGCGGCAAGTTCTCCAACAAGAACTATCAGTTCTCCGGTGGCCTGCACGGTGTAGGCATCTCGGTGGTGAACGCGCTGTCGACCCTGGTCGAGGTGCGCGTCAAGCGTGACGGCAACGAATACCGCATGACCTTCGCCGACGGCTTCAAGTCCAGCGACCTGGAAGTGATCGGCACCGTCGGCAAGCGCAACACCGGCACCAGCGTGCATTTCTGGCCGGACGCCAAGTACTTCGACTCGCACAAGTTCTCCGTCAGCCGCCTCAAGCACGTGCTCAAGGCGAAGGCCGTACTGTGCCCGGGCCTGCTGGTGACCTTCGAGGACAAGTCCAGCGGCGAGCGCATCGAGTGGCACTACGAGGACGGCCTGCGCTCCTACCTGGTCGACTCGGTGTCCGAGAACCTGCGCCTGCCTGACGAGCCGTTCTGCGGCGCGCTGGCCGGCAACAAGGAAGCCGTGGACTGGGCCCTGCTGTGGCTGCCCGAGGGCGGCGAATCGCTGCAGGAAAGCTACGTCAACCTGATCCCCACCGCCCAGGGCGGCACCCACGTCAACGGCCTGCGCCAGGGCCTGCTGGACGCGATGCGCGAGTTCTGCGAATTCCGCAACCTGCTGCCGCGCGGCGTGAAGCTGGCCCCGGAAGACGTCTGGGAGCGCATCGCCTTCGTCCTCTCGATGAAGATGCAGGAGCCGCAGTTCTCCGGCCAGACCAAGGAGCGCCTGTCCTCCCGCGAAGCCGCCGCGTTCGTCTCCGGCGTGGTCAAGGATGCCTTCAGCCTGTGGCTCAACGCCCACCCCGAGCTGGGCCTGCAACTGGCTGAACTGGCCATCAGCAACGCCGGCCGGCGCCTCAAGGCGGGCAAGAAGGTCGAGCGCAAGAAGATCACCCAGGGCCCGGCATTGCCCGGCAAACTGGCCGACTGCGCCGGGCAGGACCCGATGCGCGCCGAGCTGTTCCTGGTGGAGGGTGACTCCGCCGGCGGCTCGGCCAAGCAGGCGCGGGACAAGGAATTCCAGGCGATCATGCCGCTGCGCGGGAAGATCCTGAACACCTGGGAAGTGGACGGCGGCGAAGTGCTCGCCAGCCAGGAAGTCCACGATATCGCCGTGGCCATCGGCGTCGACCCGGGGGCCGCCGACCTGACCCAGCTGCGCTACGGCAAGATCTGCATCCTCGCCGACGCCGACTCCGACGGCCTGCACATCGCCACCCTGCTCTGTGCATTGTTCGTCCGCCACTTCCGCCCGCTGGTGGAAGCCGGCCACGTCTACGTCGCCATGCCGCCGCTGTTCCGTATCGACCTGGGCAAGGAAGTCTTCTACGCCCTGGACGAAGCCGAACGCGACGGAATCCTCGATCGCCTGGCCGCCGAGAAGCGCCGGGGCAAGCCGCAGGTCACCCGATTCAAGGGCCTGGGCGAGATGAACCCGCCGCAGCTGCGCGAAACCACCATGGACCCGAACACCCGCCGCCTGGTCCAGCTGACCCTGGAAGACACCGACGGCACCGTGGAAATGATGGACATGCTGCTGGCCAAGAAACGCGCCGGCGACCGCAAGTCCTGGCTGGAAACCAAGGGCAACCTGGCGGACATCGCCTGATGCGCGGATTGCTGGCCTGCTCCTGGCTGATCACGGGGCTTTGCGCGGGACTTGCCGTCGCCGCCCAGGCACCCGAGCAGGCTCCCAAGGCTGCCGCGTCGCTCGCCGCGCCCATGGCGCCGGCGTCGTTGCAGTTCGTCGCGGAACATCCGGTGGAAGGCATGCCCAGCGGCAATCTCTCCGGATTGGCGTTGTGCGGCAGCGAGATGTGGACGGTGTCCGACCGTGACGACGACCGCATCTACCGCCTGCTCATCGACGAGACGCCGGGCAAGGCCTGGCAGGCTACCGCCGAGCCCTTCGTGGTGCCGGGCACGCCGGAAAGCGGTTTGTCGTGGGGCACGCGCGCGCGGGTCAGCATAGGCGGCCTGCTGCGTGGCGGCGCCATGGATTTCGAAAGTATCAGCTGCGACCAGGCGGGCAACCGCTATGTGGTCAGCGAGGGCTATGCCGCCGTCCTGCTGTTGCCCGCCGTTGGCGAGCCGAGCTGGCTGCCGCTGCCGCAGAGCCTGCTGCGCCAGGCCCGTGCCAGTGGCCTGCTGATGGAGTTCAACGCGCTCTACGAAGGCGTCGCCGTCAGCGCCGACGGCAAGCAGCTGTGGCTGGCCGCCGAGCGCCAGCGCCGTGGCCTGCTCAAGGTGCACAACGAGAATGGCACCTGGAAATGCGAGGGCAACTGCGTGATGCTCAGCGAAGGCGGCACCGCGCTGCCGCCGCCTGAGCTGGGCGCCGAGCGCGCGCTGCCGATCGATTTCTCCGACCTCGCGCTGTACAAGGACAGGCTGTTCACCCTGGAGCGCCTCGCGCACCAGATCTGCCGCCGCGATGCGAAGACCGGCGTGCAGGAACAGTGCTGGTCCTTCGCCGCAGGCGCGCTGGCACCGGAGCGGCGCTATGACCTGCCCTATGGCGTGGCCGAGGCGCTGATCCTCGACGATGCGGGCGCCTGGATCGGCCTGGACAACGGCGAGCACGCCCGCGCCGACGGCGATAGTCGTCCCTACGTGCTGCGCTTCGCAGCACCGGCCGGCGGCTGGCTCGGTGGCAAATGAACGACGCGGTGCCGGGCAAGCGGATCGGCAAGATCATGATGTTCCTCGCCTGGGGCGCGGGCATTCTGCTGGCCACCCGCTATTTCGGCGCCTGGGAAACCCGCCAGCACAACCCCAACCCGCAGCCGCAGTCGACCCATGCCAGTGGCCAAGTGGAAGTGCGGCTGGTGGGCAATCGCTCCGGCCACTATGTGGCGGATGGCCGGATCAATGGCGAGGCGGTGACCTTCATGCTCGACACCGGCGCCACCCAGGTGGCCCTGCCGCAGCGCCTGGCCGACCGCCTCGGCCTGCCGCGTGGCTTGCCGGTGACCCTGGACACCGCCAACGGCCGCAGCCAGGGCTGGCGCACGCGCCTGCCCAGCCTGCAGCTTGGCGACATCCGCCTGACCGATGTGCCGGCGCTGATCGCGCCGGGCATGGAAGGCGACGAGGTGCTGCTCGGCATGAGCGCACTCAGACAACTCGATTTCACCCAGCAGGACGGCACCCTGGTGCTGCGCCAGCGATCCAAACCGTGAGGCACGCATGAGCGAAACCCTCGATCTGAGTCTGGAGGGCGTGGAGCGCCGGTCACTGGCCGACTTCACCGAACAGGCTTACCTGAACTACTCCATGTACGTGATCATGGACCGTGCGCTGCCGCATATCGGCGACGGTCTCAAGCCTGTGCAACGGCGCATCGTCTATGCCATGAGCGAACTGGGCCTGGACGCGGACGCCAAGCACAAGAAATCGGCGCGTACCGTCGGCGACGTGCTGGGTAAATACCACCCCCACGGCGACTCGGCGTGCTACGAAGCCATGGTGCTGATGGCGCAGCCGTTCTCCTACCGCTACCCGCTGGTGGATGGCCAGGGTAACTGGGGGGCGCCGGACGATCCCAAGTCCTTCGCCGCCATGCGTTACACCGAGGCCCGCCTGTCGCGCTATGCCGAGACCCTGCTCTCCGAGCTGGGCCAGGGCACCGCGGACTGGGTGCCGAACTTCGACGGCACGATGGAAGAGCCGGCCGTGCTGCCGGCGCGCCTGCCCAACCTGCTGCTCAACGGCACCACCGGTATCGCCGTGGGCATGGCCACCGACATTCCGCCGCACAACCTGCGCGAAGTGGCTGCTGCGTGCATCCGTCTGCTGGACGAGCCGCAGGCCACCGTCGCCGACCTGATCGAACACGTACCGGGCCCGGATTTCCCCACCGAGGCGGAAATCATCACCCCGCGCGCCGACCTGCAGAAGATCTACGAAACCGGCCGCGGCTCGGTGCGCATGCGCGCCGTGTACCGCGTCGAGGACGGCGACATCGTGGTCACCGCGCTGCCGCACCAGGTCTCCGGGGCCAAGGTGCTGGAGCAGATCGCCGGCCAGATGCAGGCCAAGAAGCTGCCGATGGTGGCCGACCTGCGCGACGAGTCGGACCACGAGAACCCGACCCGCATCGTCATCATCCCGCGCTCCAACCGCGTGGATGCCGAAGAACTGATGACCCATTTGTTCGCCACCACCGACCTGGAAAGCTCGTACCGGGTGAACATGAACGTCATCGGCCTGGACGGCAAACCCCAGGTCAAGGATCTGCGCCAGGTGCTCAGCGAATGGCTGACCTACCGCACCGACACCGTGCGCCGCCGCCTGCAGTTCCGCCTGGACAAGGTCGAGAAGCGTCTGCACCTGTTGGAAGGCTTGCTGGTCGCCTTCCTCAATCTCGACGAAGTCATTCACATCATCCGCACCGAGGATCAGCCCAAGCCGGTCCTGATGCAGCGTTTCGAGCTCTCCGAGCTGCAGGCCGACTACATCCTCGACACCCGCCTGCGTCAGTTGGCGCGCCTGGAAGAGATGAAGATCCGCGGCGAGCAGGACGAACTGGCCAAGGAGCGCGCCAAGCTGCTGGCGATCCTGGGTTCCAACGCCAAGCTGCGCAAACTGGTGCGCGACGAACTGCTGGCCGACGCCGAGACCTACGGCGACGACCGCCGTTCGCCCATCGTCGCCCGTGCCGAGGCCCGCGCCCTGTCGGAAACCGAGCTGATGCCGACCGAGCCGGTGACCGTGGTGCTGTCCGAGAAGGGCTGGGTGCGCTGCGCCAAGGGTCATGATATCGACGCCACCGGGCTTTCCTACAAGGCCGGCGACGGCTTCAAGGCGGCCGCGCCGGGGCGCTCGAACCAGTACGCGGTGTTCATCGACTCCACGGGGCGCAGCTACTCGCTGGCGGCCCACAGCCTGCCCTCTGCCCGTGGCCAGGGCGAACCGCTGACCGGTCGCCTGACGCCGCCGCCGGGCGCGTCCTTCGACCGTGTGCTGCTGCCGGAGGATAATGCCCTGTATGTGCTGGCCTCGGATGCCGGTTATGGCTTCGTCGCCAAGGGCGAGGACATGCAGGCCAAGAACAAGGCCGGCAAGGCGCTGCTCAGCCTGCCCAGCGGCGCGCAAGTGATGGCGCCGCGGCCGGTAAATGATTTGGAACAGGACTGGATCGCCGCAGTCACTACCGAAGGCCGCCTGCTGTTGTTCAAGGTCTCCGACCTGCCGCAACTGGCCAAGGGCAAGGGCAACAAGATCATCAGCGTGCCGGGCGAGCGCGTGGCGAGCCGCGAAGAGTACCTGACCGACCTGGCGGTTCTGCCGTCGGGCGCGACCCTGGTACTGCAGGCAGGCAAGCGCACGCTCTCCCTCAAGGGCGACGACCTGGAGCACTACAAGGGCGAAAGGGGCCGCCGAGGTAATAAACTGCCGCGTGGTTTCCAGCGAGTGGATGCCTTGCTGGTAGAATCGCTGTCTCAGGATTGAAACGCGGTTCGATACATTCTGCCTCTGGAGCTCAGGCGCCGGTTAGGGGATGATACGTCCCTTTGGCTACCGGCGCCTTGGCGCGTTGCCTGAAGTTATTGTGAAATTTGTTGGAAGTAGCGCCGAAATCCGGCGAATGACGGTGATCCAGATGAGCGCGTGGCGCGTCTTGGCCTTTCTTTCCCTCGCCAGCCTTCTCGGGCTGACGGGGTGTACAGTGAACCGACCGACCCAGCTGTACCAGCTGGATGCCGGTGCGGTTCCTGTCCCGACCCGTGACAACGGAGTCGCAGTACTGCTCGGCCCGGTGTCCCTGGCCGATTACCTGAAGCGCGAGACCATGGTCCAGCGTCAGGCCGACGGTATCCTCAATCTGTCCACCGAAGCCCGCTGGGCCGGCAGCCTGGAGACCAACGTCAGCCAGCAGCTGATGCGCCTGCTTTCGGGGGAGCTGGACAGCACCCGCCTGGCGCTGTTCCCGGAGAAGCCCGGCTTCACCCCGCAGGTGCAGGTCATGCTGACCATCAGCCGCCTGGACTCCGGCCCCAAGGAGCCGGCGGTACTGGAGGCGCGCTGGCGCCTGCTCGACCAGAAGGGTGAGTTGCGCGACAGCCGTGTCTTCCGCGAGGAAGAGGCACACTCGGGCAGCGTGCAGGACCAGGTGCGCGCCCAGGGCGATCTGCTGCGCAAGCTGTCCGTGCAGTTGGCCCGCGACGTGCGACCGGTCGCTGCGGCGATTGCCGAGCAGCAGGCCGCTCCGCCACGCAAGCCGGCGGTGGCGAACACCGAGCAGGTGGCCAAGCCCAAGGAAGAGGGGCCGAAAATTCCGCTGGTGGTGCCGATCCGCACCGATGTCGAGGTTTACCGCTTCTAAGCCTCAGTCAGTCGATACGCACTTTCACGGCCCGCAAGGCATGGCTTTGCGGGCCGTTCTGCGTC
Organism: Pseudomonas sp. DP-17; assembly: GCF_022380625.1. NCBI lineage: Bacteria > Pseudomonadati > Pseudomonadota > Gammaproteobacteria > Pseudomonadales > Pseudomonadaceae > Pseudomonas > Pseudomonas sp. DP-17. The sequence goes on along the minus strand of NZ_JAKSXG010000012.1, from coordinate 230,118 downwards.
TGGCGTGGCCGCTTTTGACATCTTCTTGACGGCCTCCGTGGTATTTACGGGCCCTTGTGCAGGCGATTGGCGCCCGGACGTTTCCGAGCGGGACCTGCAAGAGACTCGCGCGTGTCTTCACTCCCCCCTATTCCCGGTGTTCAGGCGGATTCCGCCCTGAGTCGTCAGACGTTTTGCGTCATGCTGGCGACCCTGCTGCTGTTCCTGCTTGGCGTGCAGGGCGATGCCTTCGTCGGCTTCGACTCGCGCTTCGTCCTGTTCGCCCGCGAAATGCTGCGTCATGGTCCGGGCTGGTTCCCGACCACCTATGGCTTGCCCTACCCGGACTATCCGGCGACCTCGACCTTCCTGATCTACCTGCTGTCGCTGCCGCTGGGACGGGTCAGCGAATTCACCGCCTGGCTGCCCACTGCACTGGCCGGGGCCATTTGCGCCGGGGTGGTCTATCGCCTGGTGGCGCCTTTTTCGCGCTCATGGGCGTTGATCAGCGTGGCGATGCTGCTGCTGACCGCCACCTTCGTCAGCGAGACGCGCGCGGTTTCCCTCGACCTGATGGTCGCCGCCGTGGGCCTGCTGGCCTTCTACGCCGCCTTCCACGCCCATCGGTTTGGCGTGTCGGGACTGTTGGTGCGCGTGCTGCCCCTGCTGCTGCTGGGCTTTGCCCTGCGTGGTCCGCTGGGGCTGGTAGTGCCGGCGGGTATGGTCTGCAGCCAATTGCTGCTGGATCGACGCTGGAAGCCGCTGTTCGCCTTTTCCGCCAGTGCTCTGGCGCTACTGATCCTCTGCGTGTTCGTGCTGATCGCCCTGGCGCGCTCCTCGGGCGGCGAGGCTTTCGTCCAGGACGTCCTGCAGATGCAGGTGATCGGCCGCCTGGATGGCTCTGCCGGTTCCAGCGATGCGCTCTATTACTTCCGCAGTTCGCTGGGCAACTATGCGCTGGCGTTCCCGCTGGCGCTGCCGGCGCTGGTGCTGCTCTGGCCGCGTCGCCACGAGCCCGCGTTCCGTCTGGTGGCGGGTTGCGCCCTGGCGGCGCTGGTGGTCATGGCCGGCCTGTCGGTGCCGCAAGCCAAGAAGGCCCGCTACATCATCGCGCTGGCGCCGCTGGCGGCCATCATCGCGGGCTACCCATTCATGGTCGCTGGCGGTCGGTTGGCGCAGCTGCTTCGCGGTTTGCTGCGCTTCCTGTGGTTGGTCCTGCCTGCCTTGCTGCTGGCCGGCTTGTGGTTGGCCTGGAAGCGTTATCCGCAGGAGGTCGCCGCGCTGGGCTGGCGCGTGCCGGCCTGCATAGTGGCGCTCGCGGCGCTGCTGGTTTTCGGCGCGTTGCGCTGGCAGCGCCCGGCGGCGCTGGCGCTGGGGGCGGCGCTGGCGCTCTGGGCAAGCTACATCCTGGTCTTCGAGCCGACGGAACATCGTCTCTACGACTCCCAGGCGTTCTCCCGCGAGCTGGTCCGCCGGCTTGACGCGCAGCCTGCGCCGCTGGCGCTCTATGGCATGGCACCGGACGCGCGCGCGATCAAGCTGATGGTCAACCTCGACCGCGACCTTCAGCCGCTGTTCCTCGATCGCCCTGGTCAACTCGCGGCGCAGAATGGCCCGTTCTATCTGATGATCCAGGCGCGCGATGCCGAGCGTATCGCCGCCGCTCTGCCTGCGGCCTCGCAGCAGCTGTTCGAAGGCCGTTTCGACAATGACACCTACCGCCTGCTACGCCTCCCCGGAGTGGGCTCCAACCCCTTATGAAAGCACTGATTTCCCTGCTTGCCTGCTGCCTGCTGCTGGGTGGCTGCGGTGATTCGGATACCCAGGATGTCGTCGAACGAGACCAGGCATTCTTCCGCCAGCATCCGCTACCGCCCCTGGAGCTCGTCTCCGGCGGCGGCAGCTTCGTCCTGCCGTTGCTGCCGGACACCCAGTTCTACGCGGAGAACAACCACCGCAAGCGCCATCTGTTCCGCAGCGAGGAGCGCTTCCCCGACCTGCCGTACCAGCCGGCATTGGCCTTCTTCGCCCAGACCTCCTGGCTGGCCAGGCACGCCGAGGTGTTGCAGGTTCCGCTGGTGGTGCACCTGGGGGACGTGGTGGAAAACGCCGGTGTCGCCACTCAATGGCAGACCGCCAGCGGCGCGATGCGCATCCTGGAGGAGCGCGGCGTTCCCTATAGCATCGCTACAGGGGAGCGTGACGTGCATGAAGAGGCCAGCACCGATGATCGGCGCTCCTTCCTCGATCGTTTCTCCGATCACTTCGGCCCCGAGCGCGCCGCCTGGCAGAGCACCTATGTCGGCAGCGACCCCAAGGGGCTGAGCCAGGTGCACATGTTCCAGCGCTACGGTCAGTCGTTCATGTTGCTGGCGCTGGACTGGAATCCCTCGGACACCACCCTCGTCTGGGCGCAGAGCGTCATCGACCAGCATCCGCACGTGCCCGTCATCCTCGCTTCGCACAGCATCCTGCGGCGCAATCCCAGCGGTATCGCGGAGCTGTCCCACGAGGACAACGCCAGCGGCGAGCTGCTGTGGGACCGCTTGATCCGCCGCAACGACCAGATTTTCCTCACCCTGAACGCCCATGCCGATGGCGCAGTGCACACGCGGATGCTCAATGACCTGGGGCACAGCGTGGACATGGTGATGGTCGACTACCAGCACCAGTACCTGGGTGGCAACGGCCTGCTGCAACTGCTCGAACTGGATCTGCGGCGCAACCGCATTGCCGGACTGGCCCTGTCACCCTGGGTGTTGTGGAAGCGCCAGGTCTACCCGCAAGCCTACAAGCCCTGCGAGTCGCCCGAGGCACTGCGCGATTGCGACCAACTGATGCCGGAGGATTCGCCTGGCTGGAACAACCGCTTCCAGATCGAGCTGGATTACCAGGCGCGGTTCGGCAGTTTCCAGGGCTATAGCGCGCAGTTGCCGCAACAGAGCGGGCAAGCATCGTTACTGGATCAACTCCAGGCGCAACTCGACAAGCACTGAGTCAGCCGGCGCTGCGTGAGTCGCGGCGACAGAGCAGGCGGCGTGCAGTGGTACCGGCAATGGCTACGGCGAGGCAGGGCAGCCAGACCCAGCGCGCCTCGGACAGCAGCACCTCCAGCCCGCGCGGGCTGAAGAAGCGCGACAAGCCGATGGGCGAGACTTCGATGGGGTGCAGCCGCAGGAAGTAGCGCTGGTCGCTCCACGGCCAGAGCCAGGCCACCCCAAGCCCACCATCAGTCATCGCATCCAGCATGCTGTGGGATGCGGTCGCCAGGCCGATCCACAGGCCGGCTTTCAAGGGGCCGCTACCCAGCAGGCGGCAGCAAAGCGCCCCGAGCACCCCCAGGCAGGCTGCGAACAGCAACGAATGGCTGAAGCCGCGGTGACCTAAGGCATCGCTATAGGCGATGCCGAGCTTGAAGGCGACCACATCGAGGTCGGGCAGGCAGGCGGCAAGCATGCCGGCCAGCAGCAGGCGCGGCGGGATGAAGCGCGAGCCGAGCGCAAGGCCCACGGCAAGCGCGGGCAGGGGATGGGTGATCAGGGTAGTCATGGAATCCTTTCCACGAGGGGCCCGGCGGCCCCCTCTCTTTCTAGTGGGGGTCAGGTCGTGCGCAGGGCGCGCATACGCGAGAGCTGACGCTCCAGCATGGACGGGTAGGGTTCCTTCAGCCATTCCACGCAGCAGGCGTTTTCCGGGCTGGCGATGGGGCGGATGCGTGCCCGTTCGCGGACCTTCTCGTCGTCGCCGATGGATTTCTCCACCAGCAGCAGGTTGCGGCTGTGCTGGCTGAGCGCCAGGGCGTCCTGGGCCGAAGCGTCCTGCAGCAAATCGGCCTGTTCCAGGTCGGCGATATCCTCGCCCAGTACCAGGCCCAGTTGCAGTTGCAGGGTGATGCCGCTATCGGCCACCTCGATCTGCAGGGCATGGCCCAGGGCGCGCATCAGCTCGCCGCAGCACAGCGCGTTGGTCAGGAATTCCTCGTCCTGGTCGCGGCTGTGGAAGAGGATCAGGCTGCCGCCATCGCTGAGGGTATAGAGCGCGCCCTTGTACAGGCGCGCGGCCTGCTCCAGGCAGTCGCGGTAGCGTTGCAGCAGGTCGACCAGGCGAGCGCGCGGCAGGCGACGCAGTTGTTCCTGTGCGCCCAGTTGCACGGCCAGCACGGCGCTGGGGCCGGCGGAAACCGGCTCCGGTTCGGCTTCGGGCTCTTCTTCGACGCCGATTTCGTCTTCGGCTTCCTCTTCCACCGCCGCCTCGAACTCTTCCTCGGGGAAGTCTTGGTCCTCGCCCGCCTTGCGGCGCGCGGCAGGGGCGAGCAGTTCTTCGTCGGAGAAAATGTTCTCGTCGAACTCGTGTTCGTCTGTGGAGCCGGTTGCTTCCAGTGACGGCTCCCTGGCGGCGGGCTTGCCTGCCTTGGCCGGCGCTTTCGGGCGCGGAGCGGGGGCGCTGGCCACCGGCTCCGGGGCCGGCGGCTTTTCGGGCACCAGTCGCGCTTGCAGTTGGCGGGCGAGGTCGCCGATCTCGTTCTGCAGGCCGGCGCCTGGCGCGGGGTCGTCCGGGTCGCGCAGCCAGACACGAAGCTGCAGCAGCGGTGTGGAAATCTGCCGCCCCAGGCGCAGGCCGAAGGTCAGGGTGAGCAGCAGCAGGATCAGGCTGATCAGCCCCATGCTCTGCAGGCTGACGGTCATCGGCTGCTCGAACTGATGCATGTCGAGGCTGATGCGCAGGTGGCCGGCGATCACTTCCTGGAAGGTGATGGGCGTGGAGTACAGGCCCTCGGCGTCGCCCAGCAGGCCCTGCTTGGGCCGCGTGCCGGACTCCGCGAGGATGCGGTTGTCCACGCTGTAGATGGCCGCATGGGCCACCAGCGGGTTCTTCGTCAGGTTGTTGAGCAGCACATTGAGGCTGAGGAGGTCGTTGGACACCAGCAGCTCGGTGGCCGACTGCGCGGTCTGCGTGGTCAGGCTCTGGCCAAGGGCGTCGGCCTGCTGCTGCATGGCCTGCTTGAACTGCATGCCCATCACCCAGGCGTAGATCACCAGGGCGGCGGCCACCAGCAGCAGGCCGTGGATGGCGATGCGCAGCGCAATCGGCACGCGGCGCTGGCGCAGGGCGTGGAAGAGCAGCAGGAAGAAATTGTCGGGCTTGACGGAGGTGGGCCGGGTCACAGCGGGCTCGGTCTTCTCTAAGGCAGATGCGGGCCAGTATAACGAGGCCCTAACGGGGGGCAAAGCGCCGCAGGTTCCGTCAAGGCGGCGAAAGTCGGCAGGCCGCACCGATCTGCCGCGCATTCCGATCGGCGGTGCCGTCTCTCGAACAGTGGGCGGGCGGGCGAGCGGAGCATCCGAGAGGCAGCGAAAGCAGGTAGAATGTCGGCCTTTTTTCCATGGCGGAGACAGCGCCTTGCGCGAGATCGTCCTGATCAACATCACCGGGGAAGACCGCCCCGGCCTCACCGCGGCCATTACCGGCGTCCTGGCGCAGGGTGGCGTGAACATCCTCGACATCGGCCAGGCGGTGATCCATGACACCCTGTCCTTCGGCATCCTGGTGGAAATTCCGGATACCGAGCGGGCCTCGTCGGTGCTCAAGGACGTGCTGTTCACGGCCTACAAGCTCGACCAGCAGGTGCGCTTCACGCCGGTGTCCGAAGACGATTACCGGCAGTGGGTCGGTGGCCAGGGCAAGCCCCGCCACATCGTGACCCTGCTCACCCGCCGGGTGACCGCCGAGCAGTTGCAGCGGGTCAGCTCCATCACTGCCAAGTACGGCCTGAACATCGACCAGATCGATCGCCTGTCCGGGCGCATGCCGCTGGATACGCCGGCCGACGAAGGCAAGGGCTGCATCGAGTTCTCCGTGCGCGGCGAGCCTGCCGATCCGGCGGCCTTGCGCGCCGAGTTCCTCAGCGTGGCCCAGGAGCTGAACGTCGACATCGCCTTCCAGCAGGACTCGGTGTTCCGTCGCAACCGTCGCCTGGCGGTGTTCGACATGGACTCGACGCTGATCGAGGCCGAAGTGATCGACGAGCTGGCCAAGGCCGCCGGTGTTGGCGAGCAGGTCTCCGAGATCACCGAGCGCGCCATGCGCGGCGAGCTGGACTTCCGTGCCAGCTTCAAGGAACGCCTGGCGCTGCTGCAGGGCCTGTCCGAGGACGTGCTGGAAGAGATCGGCGCCTCGCTGCGCCTCACCGAAGGTGCCGAAACCCTCTTCGCCGAACTCAAGCGCCTGGGTTACAAGACCGCGATTCTCTCCGGCGGCTTCAGCTACTTCGCCAAGCAGTTACAGGCGAAGCTGGGCATTGACTACGTGTTCGCCAACGAACTGCAGATCGTCGACGGCAAGCTCACCGGCGTGGCCATCGAGCCCATCGTCGACGCCCAGCGCAAGGCCGACCTGCTGCGCGAACTGGCGGCGAAGGAAGGCCTGCAACTGGAGCAGACGATTGCCGTGGGCGACGGCGCCAACGACCTGCCGATGCTGGGGCTGGCCGGGCTGGGCGTGGCTTTCCGCGCCAAGCCGCTGGTCAAGCAGTCGGCCAAGCAGGCGATTTCCACCCTGGGGCTGGACGGCATCCTCTACCTGCTCGGCTTCCGTGATCGCGAAGGTGCCTGATCCGCACGGGTCGACGCCGGAATGAAAAAGCCGCCCCTCGGGGCGGCTTTTTGTTGTCGCATGCTATGGATGGCTCGGCGTGAAGCCAACCCAATCGCGGACAGAGTCCGCTCCTGCGCGCAGGCTGGGGGTAGGAGCGGACTCTGTCCGCGATGGATCACCCCTCAATGCTGGAGCTGCGCCGTGACTGGCGCTTATTCATCCGAGGCGAAGTCGTAGTCCATCGCCTGGCTCGGGCCCTGCAGGTAGCGGCCCTGGATGTAGTTGGCGCCGGCCTGCCAGAGCGTGGCCAGTGCGGTGGCGCTTTCCACCATGGGCACGATGGTCAGTTTGGCCTGGGCGTGCAGGCTGGCCATCAGGGTCTTCAGGTTTTCCTGGTTTTCCGGAATGTTCAGGTCCTGCACGTAGGAGCCATCGACCTTCACGAAGTCGACGTTCATGTGCTTGAGCGTGTTGAACGGGTTGAGCGCGCAACCGAACTGGCACAGCGCGATCTGGCAGTGCAGCTCCGCCAGCCCTTGGCTGAGGATCTTGGCCTGGCGCAGATAGGCGATGGCGTCCGGTTCGCTGATCTGCACGATCAGCGCGTCGGCCGGCAGGCGCGAAGCCTTCAGCGCCACGCTCAGCCACGGCAGCAGTTCCGGGTCCTGCAGGCTGGGGCCCGAGAGATGCACGAAGAGCTTGGTCTCATGGCCCTTGGCGCGATGCTCGGAGAGCAGCTTGATGGAGTTGAGCAGCACCCAGCGGTCGATCTTCTCGGCCAGGCCGCTGGCCTTCGCGGCATTGAGGAAATCTGCCGGAGGCACTTCCTCGCCCTGCGGGTTGAGCAGGCGCAGCAGCACTTCGTAGTGCTCGTGGGTATCGCCGCGCAGGCTGATGATCGGCTGGAACAGCAGGCGGAAGCTGTTCTGCTCCAGCGCCTGGCGGACGATTGCGCTGACGTCGCCACGGTACGCGGCGGCGGCCAGCTCATCGGCCGGGTTGAAGACCTTCAGGCCGTTGCCGTCCTTCTGCGCGATCTCGTCGGCGCCGCGGTGGGCGCGTTCGATGACGTCCTGGGGACGGGTGGTCTTCTCGTCCAGCCCGGCGGTGCCGATGGACAGGGTGACCTGCGCGGTGCGGCCATGGATGTCGAACAGGTGGCCTTCGACCTTTTTCAGCAGGGCGCTGAAGCGAGGCGCGGATTGTTCCGGGGTTTCGCCCGGCAATAGCGCGGCGAAGACGTCGTCGCTCAGGCGGGCCAGTTGGACCTGCTCGGGGAATTGACCGCGCAGCAGGTTGCCCAGGTCCGCCAGCAGCAGGTCGATGCTGGCGACGCCGAGGTCGAGCTGGAGGGCCTGGGCGCGATCGAGCTGCATGTAGGCGAAGGTCGCCGGCTGGCCGGCGGTTACTGCGCGCTCGACGGCGCCATCCATCAGGTCGAGGAAGTGGGCGCGGTTGAACAGGCCGGTGACCAGGTCCTGACTGCTGACTTCGCGCAGCTTTTCTTCGAGCTGGGCATTGTCGGATTCGGCGCGGATCACTACCTGGATGCAAGGCTCGCCGTCGTAGGTCGCCGGCGAGAAGGTCATGCGCGCGGCGAACGCCTGGCCGTCGCTGCGGATGCCGCTGCAGGCCAGGTCGAGGTTGTCCTCGCTGCTGTCCTTGGAGGGATGGTAGCCCTTGAGGAAATCCTTGAAGTTGGCCTGGTCGCAACCGGCGATCAGGTCGATCATCGGCATGCCTTCCAGCTCCTCGGCGTCTTCATAGCCGAACAGGCTGACGTAGGCGCGGTTGGCGTAGATGTGCATGCCGTCGTGGACGTAGGTGATGGCGTCCACCGAGCTGTCCAACAGCAGCTGGCAGCGCTTCTCCGCTTCGCGCAGGGCGACTTCGGCGGCGCGGCGCGCGCGGCGTTCCTCGAGGTTGGCCAGTTCGCGGTTGGCCACCAGGATCAGCCGCTCATCCTCGCCTTGCGGCAGGGCATCCTGCGCGCCGAGGGCCAGGGCCTCGGTCACGGCGTCGGAATCGTTGCCGCCGACCAGTTGGATGAAGGGGATGTCCTTGGCCTGGCGGCGGATCGCGCCCAGCGCTTCGCTGGGGTCCAGCGCCTCGGCTTCGGGCGCTGCGATCAGCAAGTCCCAGCCCTGGGGCAGGATGTCCGTCAGGTCTTCGCTGGAGGTGATACGGTGGACGCGGGTCGCGCGACCGGCGTTGCGGAACAGGCTGACCAGGCGCTCGGCTTCGTTCTGCGAGTCTTCCAGGATCAGCAGGCGGATGGTTTTCTTTTCATTGGCCATGGGGAAGGCTGCTTATACCGCGCTGGACGGCAGCAAAGAGGCGACGAAAGGGAATTCTCCGGAATCTACAGAGACTTCCATAGGGAGTCAAAGTCTTCCTCCCCACTATTGGGACGAGCGTTCGACCCTGTGATGGGCTTATCGCTCGGAAGGCCGGCCGCGTCCTGCGCCTGGTATTCGAACTGAGTGAAGCTGGCAGTGGCGGTGACCTTGCGGGTCAGGGTGGCGCGGCGCTCGTCCCCGTTCAGGTTGAGCTGCACGCGGTTGCCTTCCTGGAAGGGCAGGCGCGGAGTGATGACGGTGGCCGGGCGCGAGATCGCGGCAATCTCCGGCAGCAGCAGGGCGCGCAGGTACTGGCTGCCCTGTTCGGTCTTGCGCAGCAGTTGCAGGCCGCAAGGCTGGGCCAGCGGAGCGACGAGCTCGATGCCCATCTGCGTGCCGCCGCCACGGACCTGGCGGATCCAGCGCACCACGGCGACGCTCCAGCCGTGCTCCGGCGTGTCCTGGATGCCCAGCAGTTCGCCGGCCTGCAATTGGCTCGGGATTTCCTTCGGCCAGGTCAGGCAGTAGCCGCCGGGGCTGTGGTTGACGATGGCAAGGGTGTGGACGGGGTAGTCGTCACGCGTGCTTTCCGCGGTGAGGCTGCCGCCGCGGTCGTCGGCGTTGCGCGGTGCGGTGTATTCGATCTCTTCCAGCGGCATGCCGGGCTGCCAGTCGTTGACCTTCTGCGCGTCGAAAGCGCCGGACCAGGCGTCCTTCACCTCGGCCTTGAAGGTCGGTACCTGCTCCTGAACCTGGATTTTCAGCAGCTCATTGAAGCTTTTGCGGCCGGCAAGGAAATAGTGCAGGGCGCTCATGCCGATGCACAGGGTCAGTTGGCCCTGGCCGGGAGTGCGGTGGAATGTGCGTTCGGCGATGTCGCCCCAGGCGGCCGCGAGGTGCTGCAGCAGGTCGATGCTGATGCCCTCGGGCACCTTCAGGCGCGCCTGTGCACGATTCTCCGGCGGCAGCAGCAGGTACTCGCGGATGAGGTCCACCAGTGGTTGCGGGTCGATGCCCAGGCCGCCGGCGAGATCGCTTTCCTTGAATAGGGTGCGGTAGCGTGGCGGGCCATCTACCTGGGGCACCACCACGAACAGCGTGGAGGCCGCATCGGCGGCCTGGACTCTCACCTGAGTCGTCCAGCTCTCGAGAGCTTCGGCAACGCGGGCGATGTTGTTCTGGCGCATCTGGTTGCAGCGTGCAGAGCCGAGCATCAGCGCCACCAGGTAGGCGTGCTCGATGGACAGCCCTTGGGACTGGCGCGCCAGGGCGTCGCGCACCGGGGTGTGCTGCAGGCCGTGCTGGCGGGCCAGTTGGTAGAGCTGGTGGAGTTCCAGCCACAGGTGCTCGGGCACCGGGCAGTACAGCTGCGAGGCGCGCACCAGAGGCCCGCAGAGACTGCGAATGGCGCGCTGGATGGCGGCGGTCATGACCTGGGCGCGCTCGCGGGTGAAGCGCGAAGCTTCACGTACGACGATGAGCTTGTAGCCGATGGCCAGATGGTTCTGCAGCGCCTGGCAGAGATTGGCGACCTTGCGCGGGCGCTCGTCCAGGACAATGGACTGGTTGAGGAAATGCCGCTCCAGGTTATGGCAGACGAAGTGGACTTCCGGGCGGAACAGCTCCAGCAATTGCAGACGCGTTTCGACCGGCAGCTTGAGCTGGTTGAGTTCGATCAGGCCTTGGTAGAGCTGGCGGGCAGTCTCCCCGAGGTTGGCCTTGGGCAGGTGATCCAGCCAGTTTTTCAGCTCGCGCGTGTTGGCGTTGCAGAAGCTCAGGCTCTCGTGCGTCGGGGTGGGGACACGTAGAAACTGCTGGGGACTGTTGTCCATGGCGGGAATGGTTTCTCCACAATCCGCTTCGTTGTACGAACCGGTTGGTCATTACTGTCGGCTTTTTCCGAACTCTAGCAGCATCCGTGGCCCGCCGCAGCCCATCGCCCGACTGGTGCGCGGACAGGTCACGGCAGTGGCGTTTCGCCTTTTATCTGGCGTTGCAGAGCGTCGCGCGACGAATCCTGGGCGGTGACGCGGACCCACCCGTCCCCCTGGGGCATCACCGCATGCGCGGCCCAGTCGAGCAGGTCCTGGCGCCGGCAGACACCGGTGTTGCCCTTGCCTGCACCGGCCACCACCTTGTAGACCACCTGGTCCTGGCGGCCGCGCTTGCCCGGGTGGTCGTCGATCACCTGGCGCACGGCCCAGGCATCGCCGCTCTGGGCATTGCTGTAGCTGGCGCCGAGCAGGATGTCGTCGGGCGTCAGGCGCTGTGCCTGGGCGTGTTGCTGGGCCAGTTGGAGGATCTTCAACAGATCGTCGAACTGTACGTCGATGTAGGAATCCATCTTGCGCAGCGCGTGATACAGGTCTTCCGGCGCCGGCCCGGCGGAAAGCTTCGGCGTGGCCGGCAGGCGCGCCAGCGGAGCGGGATAGCGGCGCCAGGCGAACAGTCCGTTGAAGGCCACGGCGACGGCAAGGATCAGCACCACATTGAGCAGCACCGGACTGAGCACATAGTGAAAGCCCAGGGCGCTGATCGCCGGCCCGCCGGAGACCGCCGCCAGCGCGGTGGCACCGCCCGGCGGGTGGATGCAGCGGGCGTAGTGCATCACCAGGATGGCCGCGCCCACTGCCAGGGCCGGGGTAAAGGATTGCTCAGGGAAGAGCTTCTGGCAGATCACCCCGACCAGGGCTGAGAGTACCTGCCCGCCCAGCACTGCCCAGGGCTGCGACAGCACGCCGTGGGGAACGGCGAACAGCAGCACGGCGCTGGCGCCCATGGAGGCGACGACCCAGATGGCCGCTTCGCCGGGCAATACCCAGTGGGTAACGGCGTAGATGGCGGCGATGCCGCAGAGCGCTCCGATGGCGGAGAGCCATTTTTCAAGATGACTGGTGGCGTTGGCTCGCCAGCCCATCAGGTGCAGGAAACGATTCATGGCAGAACTGGCACGATGAGGCACAAAGCAGTGGCAGGCGGCTCGTTGGCCGCCTGCCTTATGGACAGCAGGCGTCAGCCCTGGCGCGCGCCGCCCAGGCGCTCGCCCATGCGCACGGCGCTGGTGGCGGCGAGGTTTTCCGCCCAGCGGACCTGCTCGGGGCCGAACAGCACGATGGCGGTGGAGCCCAGCTTGAAGCGGCCCAGCTCGGCACCTTTCTCCAGATGGATCGGCGCGCGGGAAGCCTCGTCGTAGGAGAAGGACTTCAGTTCGCGCTTGGGCGGCGTGACCAGGCCGGCCCACACGGTTTCGATGGAGGCGACGATCATCGCGCCCACCAGCACCACGGCCATCGGCCCGCGCTCGGTGTCGAAGATGCACACGACGCGCTCGTTGCGGGCGAACAGCTCCGGCACCTGCTCGGCGGTCAGCTGGTTCACCGAGAACAGGCGGCCCGGCACGTAGACCATTTCGCGCAGGGTGCCGGCCAGCGGCATGTGCACGCGGTGGTAGTCCTTGGGTGACAGGTAGACGGTGGCGAACTCTCCGCCCATGAAGGGCGCGGCGCGCTCGGCGTCGCCGCCCAGCAGTTCCATCAGGCTGTAGCTGTGGCCCTTGGCCTGGAACACGCGGCCATGCTCGATCGGGCCGAGCTGGCTGATGGCACCGTCGGCCGGGCAGAGCACTGCGCCTTCGCTTTCGTCCAGCGGACGCGCACCTTCCTTGAGAGCGCGGGTGAAGAAGGCGTTGAAGTGCTCATAGGCACTCAGGTCCTCGACCTGGGCTTCACGCATATCGACCTGGTAGCGGCGGGCGAACCAGGGAATCAGGCGATCCTTGAACCAGGGCGCGCGGCACTCGGCCGCGCAGCCGATCAGGCGCGACAGCAGGTGATGCGGCAGCAGGTACTGGGCGAGGATGAACAGACGATCTTTGAACGACATTCCTTAAACCTCTACGGGGGTGTCGGGATGGTTGCCCCATTCCGACCAGGAACCGGCATAGCCCTTGACCCGCGGATAACCGAGAGCCTTGGCCACCAGGTAGGTGAAGCCGGAACGGTGGTGGGTCTGGCAGTGGGTTATCACTTCCTTGTCCTTGGTGATGCCCAGGTCCTGAAGGATCTGCGGCATATCGGTACGGATGCGCAGGGCGCGGGCCGGGTCCATGCCGGCGGTCCATTCGAAATTGACGGCGCCGGGCACGTGGCCGGCCTTGGCGGCGAGGACTTTCTGGCCGCTGTACTCGCTGGGGTTGCGAGCGTCCCAGACGGCCAGGTCGGCGGCGCCCAGGCGGCTCTGCAGGTACTCGCGGGTGGCGGTGGGTTCGTCGTGCAGGGTCAGCGGCAGCGGGCCGCCGGCAGGCGCAGGGACGTCCTGGCTCAGTGGCAGGCCGTCAGCGAGCCAGGCATGCAGGCCGCCGTCGACGTAGTGATAGTTGTGGTGGCCAATCACATCCAGCAGCCAGATGAAGCGACCGGCCCAGCCACCGCCTTCGTCGTCATAGACCACGTAGACGGCATCGGGGTTGTGGCCCAGTTCGCCGAACAGCGTTTCCAGATCGGCCTTGGCTGGCAGCAGGCCCGGTGCCGGGCCGCCCAGTTGGGTGCGCGCAGGGGCGACGAAGCGGGCGCCGGGGATGTGGCCTTCGGCATAACGTGCGGCGCTGGTCAGGTCGACCAGGATCAGTTCGGGGGCTTCGAGGCGGCTGGCGAGGTCAGCCGGTTCGATCACCAGGGGCAGGGCGGAGAAGGCGGACATGTCGGAGTCTCCCGGCGGGAACGGTGGCGGAGGCAACGTGAGCAGGCGCCCTGGGCTACCCCTTGAGGGCGGTTAGTTTAAAGGGGACGCGGCGGGGCGCAAACCTTTCGCCGATCAGGCGCCTCGCGCCATGTGCCTCACCGCGTGCTCGATGCACTGAGCGGTCCGGCCGAACGCCTGGGCGTGAAGGTCCGCCAATGGCTGGCCGTGACGGTCGCAAACCACCAGCATGACCACCCGCGCGCCATTGCCCAGCGAACGCAGCAGCAGGTGTTCGCTGGGGATCAGAGCTTTCAGCGAACCGGGAAGCAATGCCGAAAACTCGGCGATGTTGGCCGGGCTCAGGCGCAGCTGACCGGGTTGTTGCAGGAGTTTTCGCAGCACCGGGCTGGCGGCGACTTCCAGCTTGAAGTCGCCGATCTCGCCGTCCAGGCCGAAGTACCGGCGCGCTTGCAGCCAACTGCCACTTTTGTCGGCCAGCAGGATCATCCCGCGCTGCAGACCGCAGGCCAGCAGCGCGTCGGTGGCGCAGTCGAGCAATTGCACGGCGTTGCCAAACGGGCTGGGCGACTGCATCAGGCGGGTGCAGTGCTGGCGCCATTCGGCCAGGGTGTCCGGCGCCTTGGCCGGTTCCTCGGTTTTCGGCCCATTGAGCCAGCGGCGCGCCGCCCAGGGCCAGAGCAACGCCTCGGCCGGGTGCCAGAGCAGCGGCCGCGCGTGGCGGCGAGCGCTTTGTGCGGCAAGACCGTGGACGGTCTGCTGCAATTCTTCCAGCGGCATCTGCAGGTAAAGGCTGGTCAGGCGTTGCCAGCGCAGCATGTGCACGCCGCCCCAGGACTGGTGCGCGGCCATGGCGAGGCTGTTGGCGAGGAGGATGGTGTTAGCCGGACGGGTCAGCCAGCGCTGCAGTTCGGGGTCGGCGTCCAGGCGCTGCTGCTGGCCCAGTGGATCGTGCTCGGTATGGGCGACGTGCAGGGCGCGCACCAGCAGGCGTTTGTCGTCGCTGAGCAGGGCGTAGCCCTGGCCGACCCAGTCCGGCAGCCGCCAGCTGTCGGCCAGTGCGCGGCACAGCGGCAGCAGGCGGGTGCCGAGCAACTCCTCCTCCACTTCGCTGCTGCAGCGGCCCAGGCCATAGACCTGGCGCTGCCAGTTCTCCAGCAGTTCGGGTTTGGCGGTGGCCAGCGCCCAGAGCGGCGCGAGGGTGAACAGGCTGCCCCAGTGGATTTCCTGCCACAGCCGCGCCAGGCGGTTGGCGAACAGGCCGCTGGCCTGCTGCATGGCGTGACGGCTGATCAGCAGCAGCTGGTTCAGCGCACGCGGCATCTGTGCCTCGGGTACCGCCGGCAGGCTGTCGAGCAATTGGCTGGCGCGGCTCAGGCCCAGACGGTTGAGCGCGACTTCCAGGCTTTCCGCCGGATTGTCCTTGGCGCTTGCCGCGCGGTTGGCCTCGCGCAGGATGGCGAAAGCCAGTGTCGGCGCGTCCTGCAGCAGGTCGGCAATGTCCCGTATCGAGCGGCGGCTGTCGTTCAGCGCCCGGCGAATGTGATCGCGTTGCTCCAGGGGAACGGGCAAAGGCAGAGATTCCAGCTGGTTTAGCCAGGCCTTGAGACGCTCTGGATGAAGCATTTGCTTTGACATGCGTGAGGCGCCGAACTGGTTTTTAGTGTTTTCGGCCTATAGTCTTGCCCGAAATCTCCGATAACAACAGGGAGGCGGGAATAGTGCCTCCCTTTCTGTTCACCGTTTCAGTCCGGTCCCCATGGCAAAAATCATCGGCATCATCGTCATTCTGGGCAGCGTCCTCGGCGGCTACATGCTCTCCGGCGGCAAGATCGCGGCCATCATCCAGCCGTTCGAAGTGCTGATCATCGGCGGCGCGGCGCTGGGTGCCTTCCTCCAGGCCAACCCTGGCAGCACCTTCATGACCGTGCTGAAGAAGGCGCCGAAGATGTTCGGCAACCGCTTCACCCACACTTTCTACCTGGAAGTGCTGGGCATGCTCTACGAGGTGCTCAACAAGAGCCGCCGCGAAGGCATGATGGCCATCGAAGCCGACGTCGAGGACCCGGCCGCCAGCCCGATCTTCAGCAAGTACCCGGCGGTGCTCAAGGACGAACGCATGACCGCCTACGTCTGTGACTACCTGCGCATCATGTCCTCCGGCAACATGGCCCCCCACGAGCTGGAAGGCCTGTTCGACATGGAGTTGGGCAGTCTCAAGGAAGACCTCGAACACCCGGCCCATGCCGTCACCCGCGTGGCCGATGCCCTGCCGGGCTTCGGTATCGTCGCCGCGGTGCTGGGCATCGTGATCACCATGGCCCTGCTCGGCCAGGGCAGCCAGGCCGAGATCGGCCACCATGTCGCCGCGGCGCTGGTGGGCACCTTCCTCGGTATTCTCGCCGCCTACGGCTTCGTCGGCCCGCTGGCCAACGCCCTGGAACACGACGCCAAGGAAGAGCTGAACCTGTACGAATCGATCAAGGCTTGCCTGGTGGCTTCCGCCTCCGGCATGCCGCCTTCGCTGGCCGTCGAGTTCGGCCGCAAGGTGCTGCTGCCGGCGCATCGCCCCAGCTTCAGCGAGCTGGAGCAGGCCGTTCGCGGTCGCTGATGGGTCGCCTGACGCATGGATAACAACCAGCCGATCATCGTCAAGCGCGTCAAACGCTACGCAGCCGGCCACCATGGTGGTGGCTGGAAGATCGCCTTCGCCGACTTCGCCACTGCCATGATGGCGTTCTTCCTCGTGCTCTGGCTGCTGTCTTCGGCCACGCCCGAGCAGAAGAAGGCCATCTCCGGCTACTTCCAGGACCCGATCGGTTTCACCGAGAGCGCCAGTCCCTACGTCATCGACCTGGGCGGCACGCCGACGCCGGCGCCGGACAAGACGCTGAACCCGCAGATCCAGGCCCAGCCGGACGCCGACGAGACCCGGGTCAACCCGGACGAGAATGCCAAGATCACCGAGCAACAGGCGCAGGACGTTGCCGAGCAGGTGGAAAAGGAGCGCCTGGAGCTGCTGCTGCAGGAGTTGCAGAACAAGGTCGACGAGAACCCGACCCTCAAGCGCTTCAAGGACCAGATCCTGTTCGAGATCACCCAGGACGGCCTGCGCATCCAGATCGTCGACTCGGACAACCGGCCGATGTTCGACCTGGGCAGCGCGCGCCTGCAGCCGTACTTCGAGGACATCCTGCTGGCGCTGGCCGAGACCATCAAGCAGGTGCCGAACAAGATCAGCATCAGCGGCCACACCGACGCCAAGCCTTACGCCGGCAACGGCGAGTTCGGCAACTGGGAGCTCTCGGCCAATCGCGCCAACGCTGCGCGCCGGGCGCTGGAGGCCGGCGGCTACCCGCAGGACCAGATCGCCCGGGTGGTGGGTTATGCCTCGTCCGCGCTGTTCGACCGCAACCAGCCGCTCAACCCGGTGAACCGCCGCATCGACATCATCGTCCTGACCAAGAAGGCCCAGCGCGCCATCGAAGGCCAGGACGGCAAGGCCGAGAAGCCGGCCCAGGGCGCCGCTCCGGCGGCTCCGGGCACGGCGGCGCCCAATGTCGCGCCGGCCCAGCCGGCCGCCGGACAGGGCGACCCGCTTCCGCCGGACCAGCTCAAGCAGAAGCTCAACCTGTTCGACGACGGTGGCACGCTGAAGCTCGACGAGCTGAACAAGCAGCAGTGAGAAGCGCGAAGGCCAGCTGAAAAGCTGGCCTTCTGCTTTGGGGCTGGATCATGGGCTCGCTCCTGCAGACCCCATGCAACATCGGTGCAGCGAGTGAGGCGTAAGACGCTCCGCGACTCGCTCAGTACTCGTCTTCCGGCAGGCCCGCGAGGATGTGCCGGTAGCTGGCCATCCGCTGCGGCGAGATGCGCCCGTCCTCCAGCGCCTTGAGCAGCGCGCAGCCCGGCTCGCGGTCGTGCTTGCAGTCGCGGAAGCGGCAGTGGCCGAGCAGGTCGTGGAATTCGATGAAGCCCGCCTCCACGTCGTCGCGGCTGACATGGCCGAGGCCGAATTCGCGGATGCCGGGGGAGTCGATCAGGTCGCCGCCGGCCGGGAAGTGGAACAGCCGCGCGGTGGTGGTGGTGTGGGTGCCCTTGCCGGTGACTTCCGACAGGTCGCCCACGCGGGTGTCGACGCCCGGCAGCAACGCATTCACCAGCGAGGACTTGCCCACGCCGGACTGGCCGACGAACACACTGACGTGCTCGTTCAGTGCGGCGCGCAGGGCGTCCAGTGCCAGGCCGTTGGCGGCCGACACCTCCAGCAGCGGGTAGCCCAGCTCGCGGTAGGTGCCCAGCAGCGAATCGAGGAAGGGCGCATTGTCCTCGTCGATCAGGTCGGCCTTGTTCAGCAGCAGCAACGGCTCGATGCCGGCGTGCTCGGCGGCCACCAGATAGCGGTCGATGAGGTTGGCGTGGGGTTCGGGGCGTGGTGCGAAGACGATGACGATGCGGTCGACGTTGGCCGCCACCGGCTTGAGTACGCCGCGCATGTCCGGGCGACGCAGCTCGGAGGTGCGTGGCAGCTGCGCGACGATCACGCCGATGCCCTGGTTGCCCGGCCGCCAGACCACCTGGTCGCCAGTCACCAGCGGTGGCAGGTTGGCGCGCAGGTGGCAGCGGAACACCTGGCCGGCGGCGTCGCCGTCCTGGGCCTCGACTTCCACCTGCACACCGAAGTGGGCAATCACCTGGCCGGTCTGTTCCGGGCCGAGGTCGCCGCCTTCCAGTTCTTCCAGGGCACGCGACTCGCGCTTCGCCGCGCGGGCGGCGCGTTCCTCCTGGACTTTTTCGATCCGCCAGCTCTGCCGGCGGGTGAGGTGACGCTTGGCCATAGGGTATCCACAGGGAAAATCGCGCCGCAGTTTAGCATGCGCACGCCCGCTTCCCGCTAAACTAGAGGGCTGAGCTGAGGAGCCCCATCATGCAGAACCCGCAGAACCTGATCTGGATCGACCTGGAAATGACCGGGCTGGA
The DNA here is from genome assembly GCF_022380625.1 of Pseudomonas sp. DP-17. Classification (NCBI taxonomy): domain Bacteria; kingdom Pseudomonadati; phylum Pseudomonadota; class Gammaproteobacteria; order Pseudomonadales; family Pseudomonadaceae; genus Pseudomonas; species Pseudomonas sp. DP-17. Next base: position 211,528 of record NZ_JAKSXG010000012.1, on the reverse strand, counting down.
CCCGGACAAGGACGTCATCATCGAGATGGCGACCATCGTCACCGACAGTGACCTGAACATCCTCGAGGAAGGCCCGGTGATCGCCGTGCACCAGAGCGAGGAGTTGCTCGCCGGCATGGATGAATGGAACACCCGCCAGCACGGCCAGTCCGGCCTGACCCAGCGCGTGCGCGAAAGCACCATCTCCGCCGCCGAAGCCGAAGCCATGACCATCGCCTTCCTGGAAAAGTGGGTGCCCAAGCGCAGCTCGCCGATCTGCGGCAACAGCATCTGCCAGGACCGCCGCTTCCTCTACCGCCACATGCCGAAGCTGGAAGGCTACTTCCACTACCGCAACCTGGATGTCTCCACCCTCAAGGAACTGGCCGCGCGCTGGGCGCCGGCGGTGCGTGACGGCTTCAAGAAGGGCAACACCCACCTCGCGCTGGACGACATCCGCGAGTCCATCGCCGAGCTGCGCTACTACCGCGAGCACTTCATCAAACTCTGAGTGGTCGGCATTTCGTTGGCGCATGACCTGGAACGGGCTATGCGCCGACTGGCGCGAGGCGGACAACGCTGGTGCGTTATACGCCCTGCAAGGAACTCAGGCGCCGTGCCGATGCAGCGCCCAGGTCACATGCTCTCGCACCAGTTCCGACGGGAACTCCCGCCGCGCGCGCAGCGCCTCGATCACCGGAATGGTCGACGGTGCATTGCCCAGCCCCACGGCCAGGTTGCGCAGCCAGCGCTCGTAACCGGCGCGCCGCAGCGGCGAGCCCTCGGTGCGGCTGAGGAATTCCTCCTCCGTCCACAGGAACAGCTCCGCCAATGCGGCATTGTCCAGGCTGTGGCGCGGCTGGAAGTCGCCCTGGTCGGTGGCGCGGGCGAAGCGGTTCCACGGGCAGACCATCTGGCAATCGTCGCAACCGAACACGCGATTGCCGATCAGCGGGCGCAGCTCCTCGGGAATCGAGCCCTTCAGTTCGATGGTCAGGTATGAAATGCAGCGCCGCGCGTCCAGCACATAGGGCGCGACGAAAGCGGCAGTGGGGCAGATGTCCATGCAGGCCGAGCAGCGCCCGCAATGCTCTGTGCCGTGCGGCTCGTCCACCGGCAGCGGGAGGTCGGTGAACAGCTCGCCGAGGAAGAAGTAGCTGCCGGCCTTGCGGTTGAGCACCAGGGTGTTCTTGCCGATCCAGCCCAGGCCCGATTGCTCGGCGATGGCCTTCTCCAGTACTGGCGCGCTGTCGACGAAGGCGCGGAAGCCGAACGGGCCAATCTGCTGCTGAATGCGCTCGGCCAGTTGCTGCAGGCGCTTGCGGATCAGCTTGTGGTAGTCGCGGCCCAGGGCGTAGCGCGACACATAGGCCTTCTCCGGATCAGCCAGCACCTGTGCCATGCGCGTATCGCCGGGCAGGTAGTCCATGCGCAGCGACACCACCCGCAGGGTGCCTGGCACCAGTTCGTCCGGCCGCCAGCGCTTGCTGCCGTGGGCGCCCATGTATTCCATCTCGCCGTGGTAGCCCGCTTCCAGCCAGCGCTGCAGATGCTCGCCGTGGGCCTCGAGGTCGAGCCCGCTGATGCCGACCTGCTGGAAGCCGAGTTCACGCCCCCACTCCTTGATGGAGAGGGCGAGGTCGGCATAGTCGAGTGTCGAATCGTGCATGGAAGGCGAGAAAGCGAAGTCCGGGTGCGTATAATTCTGCCAGACCTTGCCGGCGTCGGCCCGCCCGAACGCCAAGGCGACACATTCTGCCGCCCGGAACCGCGATGACTGCCCACGACGAATTGCCTCTGAATCTGTACAGCGCCCAGCAGGTGCGCGACCTCGATGCGCGCCTGATCGCCGCCGGTACGCCCGGCTTCGAACTGATGCGCCGCGCCGCCCACGCCGCCTGGCGCGCCCTGCGTCGGCAATGGCCGGATGCCGGCGAGATCACCGTGCTGGCCGGCCACGGCAACAACGCCGGCGACGGCTACCTGATCGCCGCCCTGGCCCTGCGCGCCGGCTGGAGCGTGCGCGTGCTGGCGGCGGGCGATGTCTCCTGCCTGTCCGGCGATGCGGCTTCGGCCCATGGCGAAGCGCGCTCGGTCGGCGTGGATATCGAGACCTGGAGTGATCGCGCTGAGCTGCGCGGTGTGCTGGTGGACGCGCTGCTGGGCACCGGCCTGGGTGGCGAGGTGCGCGAGCCTTACGCCTCGGCTATCGCTGCGATCAACTCCAGCGGCCTGCCGGTGCTGGCCGTGGACATTCCCTCCGGCCTCAGTGCCGACACGGGAGAAGTGTTGGGCTGTGCGGTGAATGCCGACCTGACCGTGACCTTCATCGGCCTCAAGCTCGGCCTGTTCACCGCTCAAGGCCCCGATCAATGCGGCGAGCTGGTGTTCGACGGACTCGATGCCGATCCTGCGCTGATTTCCGAGGACGGCGTGGCGCGCCGTCTCGCTCCCGCCTCGCTGGCTCGCCTGGCTGCGCGCCCGAAGGCCGCGCACAAGGGGCTGTTCGGCCACGCCTTGGTGATCGGTGGTGATACCGGTATGGGCGGCGCCGTGCTGCTGGCCGCCGAGAGCGCGCTGCGCTGCGGTGCCGGGTTGGTGTCGCTGGCGACCCGTGCCGCTCACGTACCCGCTGCACTGGCTCGCCGGCCTGAGCTGATGGCGCGTGGCGTCTCTTCTTCCGCTGAGCTGCTGCGCCTCGCCGAGCGCGCCGATGTGCTGGTGATCGGCCCCGGTGTCGGCCGCCAGGCCTGGGGGCGCGTACTGGTCAGCGCCGCCGCTAGCCTGGAGCGCCGGCAGGTGTGGGACGCCGACGCGCTCAACCTGCTGGCTGAAGGCCTGGTCGCTCGTCCGTCCGGCGACTGGGTGATCACGCCCCATCCGGCCGAAGCAGCGCGCCTGCTGGGCATTCCCACCGCCGAGGTCCAGGCTGACCGGCCAAGAGCCGCGCACGCGCTGGCGCAGCGCTATCAGGCAGTGGTCGTGCTCAAGGGTGTCGGCAGCCTGGTCGCCTCACCGGACGGCCGGTTGGCGCTGTGCAACCACGGGCATCCCGCCATGGCCGGCGCGGGGCTGGGGGATGTGCTGTCCGGCATCCTCGGTGCGCTGCTGGCGCAGGGGCTGCCTGCTTTCGATGCCGCCTGCCTGGCAGTCTGGCTGCATGCGCGCGCCGGCGAGTCGCTGGGCGCAGAGGGGCGCGGTCTGGCTGCCGCTGATCTGATTCCTGCCGTTCGTCAGTTGCTCGAGGAGTTGTCCCCATGCCTGAACTGAATCTGTTCGCCGATGGCGAAGAGGCCATGGTCGATCTCGGCCGCCGGATTGCCGAGGCGACCGGGGGACGCGGGATCCTCTACCTGCATGGCGACCTGGGAGCGGGCAAGACCACGCTGTCGCGCGGCATCCTGAGGGGATTGGGTCATGGCGGATCGGTAAAAAGTCCGACCTTTACCCTGGTCGAACCCTACGAAATCGGCGATCTGCGCGCCTTCCACTTCGACCTCTACCGCCTTGCCGACCCCGAGGAACTGGAGTTTCTGGGTATTCGCGACTACTTCGAAGGCGATGCGTTGTGCCTGATCGAGTGGGCGGAGCGCGGCAAAGGCATTTTGCCAAAGGCCGACATGGACATTACCATTGTTCCGCATGCGGGCGGACGCATGCTGCGCCTCGACCCGCACGGAACACGGGGCGAAGCCTGGTGTGCCGCCCTGGCCACGGGAGCATAGAAAAAAGATGGGTTGGGGGTTGCGCCTTCGGGCGTTGTTTATCGGGGTGTCCGTTCTGCTGGCATTCTTTGCCGGCGAGGTGTCTGCCGCCACGCAAATCAAGAGCGTGCGCATCTGGCGCGCGCCGGACAACACACGCCTGGTGTTCGATCTGTCCGGTCCCGTGCAGCACAGTCTGTTCACCCTGAGTGCGCCCAACCGCATCGTCGTCGACATCAACGGCGCGCAGATGTCCGCTGCCCTCGACAAGCTCAAGCTCGGCAATACCCCGATTACGGCGATGCGCTCCGCCCAGCGCTCGCCCACCGACCTGCGCCTGGTGCTGGACCTGAAGAACGCGGTCACGCCCAAGAGCTTCGTGTTGCCGCCAAACCAGCAGTATGGCAATCGCCTGGTCGTCGATCTCTATGACCAGGGCGCCGATATCGCTCCGGACGTCCCTGCGACCCCGACGCCCAGCGTGCCCGCCACGCCGGTGAGCCCTGCGCAGTCGGTGGCCAAGATTCCCGCACCCAGCAGCGGCGGCAAGCGCGACATCGTGATTGCCATCGATGCCGGTCACGGCGGCGAAGACCCCGGCGCCCTCGGCCCGAACGGCCTGCACGAGAAGAACATCACCCTCTCGATCGCCCGCGAACTGCAGCGGCAGATCAACCAGATGAAGGGCTTCCGCGCCGAACTGACGCGCACCGGCGACTACTTCATCCCGCTGCGCAACCGCACCGTGATTGCCCGCAAGAAGGGCGCGGACCTGTTCGTCTCCATCCACGCCGACGCCGCGCCCAGCCGCAGCGCCTTCGGGGCCTCGGTGTTCGCCCTGTCCGACCGTGGCGCAACGTCCGAGACCGCGCGCTGGCTGGCTGACACGGAAAACCGCTCCGACCTCATCGGCGGCGACGGCGGCGTGAACCTCGACGACAAGGACAAGATGCTCGCCGGTGTGCTGCTCGACCTGTCGATGACCGCCACCATGTCTTCCAGCCTGGACGTCGGTCACAAGGTGCTGACCAGCGTCGGCCGTGTCACGCCGCTGCACAAGCGTCGCGTGGAGCAGGCCGGCTTCATGGTGCTGAAGTCCCCGGATATCCCGTCGATCCTGGTGGAAACCGGCTTCATCTCCAATCCGAACGAATCCGCCAAGCTGGCCAGTGGCTCGCACCAGCAGGCGCTGGCGCGCTCCATCGCCAGCGGCGTGCGCCAGTATTTCGTACAGACTCCGCCGCCGGGCACCTACATTGCTTCGCTGCGTGACGGCGGCCAACTGGCTTCCGGTCCGCGCGAATACGTGGTGCGCAGTGGCGACAGCCTGGCGATGGTTGCCAGCCGCTTCGACGTCAGCACCGCTTCGATCCGCAGCGCCAATTCGCTCAAGAGCGACGAGCTGAAGATTGGCCAGGTGCTGAAGATTCCGGGCACCTCTCTGGCGTCGCAGCAATGAGTGAGGTGCGCCGAATCCAGCTGCTCACCCCGCGGCTGGCGAACCAGATCGCTGCCGGCGAAGTGGTCGAGCGGCCTGCGTCGGTTGTCAAGGAACTGCTGGAAAACTGCCTGGACGCCGGCGCCAAGCGCATCGACGTCGAGGTCGAGCAGGGCGGCGTCAAGCTGCTGCGCGTGCGCGACGATGGCAGCGGAATTCCCGCCGACGACCTGCCGCTGGCCCTGGCGCGCCACGCCACCAGCAAGATCCGCGAGCTCGAAGACCTTGAACGGGTGATGAGCCTGGGGTTCCGCGGCGAAGCGCTGGCCTCGATCAGCTCCGTCTCGCGCCTGACCCTGACTTCGCGTACTGCCGACGCCGAGCAGGCCTGGCAGGTGGAAGTCGAGGGCCGCGACATGGAATCCACCGTGAAGCCGGCGGCCCATCCGGTGGGCACCAGCATCGAAGTGCGCGACCTGTTCTTCAATACTCCGGCGCGGCGCAAGTTCCTGCGTGCCGAGAAGACCGAATTCGATCATCTGCAGGAAGTCATCAAGCGGCTGGCGCTGGCGCGCTTCGACGTGGCTTTCCACCTGCGGCACAACGGCAAGACCATCCTCTCGCTGCACGAAGCCAAGGACGAAGCGTCCCGCGCCCGCCGCGTGGGTGCCGTGTGCAGCACCGGGTTCCTCGAGCAGGCGTTGCCCATCGAAGTGGAACGCAACGGTCTGCACCTGTGGGGTTGGGTCGGCCTGCCGACCTTCTCCCGCAGCCAGCCGGACTTGCAGTACTTCTATGTGAACGGCCGCATGGTGCGCGACAAGCTGGTCGCGCACGCCGTGCGCCAGGCGTACCGCGACGTGCTGTACAACGGTCGTCATCCGACCTTCGTGCTGTTCTTCGAGGTCGACCCGTCGGTGGTGGACGTCAACGTCCACCCGACCAAGCATGAAGTGCGTTTCCGCGACAGCCGCATGGTGCATGACTTCCTCTACGGCACCCTGCACCGGGCACTGGCGGAAGTGCGGCCGGACGACCAACTGGCGCCGCCGGGAGCGACCACTTTGACCGTGCCGCGCCCCACCGGTGCGGAGGCCGGCGAGTTCGGCCCGCAGGGCGAGATGCGCCTGTCCGAGACGGTGCTCGAAGCCCCGGCCGCTGCGCGTGCCTGGCAGCCGAGCCCGGCTTCCGGCGGTTCCAGTGGTGGCGGTGGTGGTTACAGCTACCAGCAGACGCGCCCGGAGATCCCGCCGATCCAGGAAGCCCAGGGCGCCTACAAGGCCTACTTCGCTCCGCTGCCCGACCAGGCGCCGCAGGCGTTGCTGGAAAGCAGCCAGGACGTACCGCCGCTGGGTTATGCCCTGGCGCAGCTCAAGGGCATCTACATCCTTTCCGAGAACGCCCACGGCCTCGTGCTGGTGGACATGCATGCCGCCCACGAGCGCATCATGTACGAGCGACTGAAGACCGCCATGGCCAGCGAAGGCCTGCGCGGCCAGCCGCTGCTGGTGCCCGAGTCCATCGCAGTCAGCGAGCGCGAGGCGGACTGCGCCGAGGAACATGGCGCCTGGTTCTCCAGGCTTGGCTTCGAATTGCAGCGGCTCGGCCCGGAAACCCTGGCGATCCGGCAGATTCCCGCGTTGCTCAAGCAGGCGGAGGCCACCCAGCTGGTGCGCGACGTGCTCGCCGACCTGCTGGAATACGGCACCAGTGACCGCATCCAGGCGCACCTCAACGAGTTGCTCGGCACCATGGCCTGCCACGGCGCGGTGCGCGCCAATCGCCGCCTGACGCTGCCGGAGATGAACGGCCTGCTGCGCGACATGGAAGTGACCGAGCGCAGCGGCCAGTGCAACCACGGCCGGCCGACCTGGACCCAGCTGGGGCTCGACGAACTGGACAAGCTGTTCCTGCGGGGACGTTGATTTTCGTAAGCCTGCGTTCAGGAAAGTGCAGTAAACTGCACGCCAATCGATTCAGCAGTGCGCGATAACGAGCTTCCGATGTCCCTGCCTCCCGCAATATTCCTCATGGGTCCCACCGCTGCCGGCAAGACCGACCTGGCGCTGGAGTTGGCGCGCCTGCTGCCGGTGGAGTTGATCAGCGTGGACTCGGCACTGATCTATCGCGGCATGGATATCGGCACTGCCAAGCCGTCCCGCGAGGTGCTGGAGGCGTTTCCGCACCGCCTGATCGATATCCGCGACCCCAGCGAGGCCTATTCGGCAGCGGAATTCCGTGCCGACGCCCTGGCGGCCATGGCCGAGATCACTGCGGCCGGGAAGATCCCGCTGCTGGTCGGCGGCACCATGTTGTATTTCAAGGCGTTGCTGGAAGGTCTGGCCGATATGCCCAGCGCCGACCCTGCCGTGCGCGCTGAGCTTGAAGCCTGGGCCGCCACCGAAGGCTGGAGCGTCCTGCACGAAGAGCTGGCCCGCGTCGACCCGGAGTCGGCCGCACGTATCCATCCCAACGACCCCCAGCGGCTTGTCCGTGCCCTCGAGGTGTACCGTGTGAGCGGTATGTCCATGACTGCACACCGCCTGCGCCAGGCGAGTGAAAATGCGGGTCTCGGCGCGCAAGGCGGTGGACAATTACCGTATACTGTGGCTCATCTGGCGATCGCGCCTCTGCAGCGCCAGGTGTTGCACGAGCGTATCGCGCAACGTTTTGATCAGATGCTGGAACAGGGCTTCATCGCCGAGGTCGAACGCCTTCGCGCAAGAAGTGACTTGCACGTAGGGCTGCCGTCCATAAGAGCGGTGGGTTACCGACAGGTATGGGAATACCTCGAGGGCAAACTGTCCTACGCTGAGATGGTGGAGCGCGGCGTCATCGCCACGCGGCAGCTGGCCAAGCGCCAGTTCACCTGGCTCCGCAGTTGGAGCGATCTACACTGGTTGGACAGTCAGGCAAGCGACAATTTGCCGCGTGCCTTGAAATACTTTGAGGCGGTCTCCATATAGGCTCGAGACCTTAATTTCGGCCGTCTATCCTTGGGGTTCAGGACGGCGTTCAGCCAAATTCGACTACTACTAAATCAGTTATTTACCCTTACAAGGAGTGCGGCATATGTCAAAAGGGCATTCGCTACAAGACCCTTACCTCAATACCCTGCGCAAAGAACGCGTTCCGGTTTCCATCTATCTCGTCAACGGCATCAAGCTGCAGGGCCAGATCGAATCCTTCGACCAGTTCGTCATCCTGCTGAAGAACACTGTCAGCCAGATGGTCTACAAGCATGCTATCTCCACCGTGGTTCCCAGCCGCCCTGTGCGCCTGCCCACCGGTGATCAACCGGCCGAGCCGGGCAACGTTTGACGGGAGTCCGCCTTGTTCTTTGAGCGCCCGGGTGGTGGGGAACGGGCCATTCTGGTCCATCTGGAAGGTCAGGACCCCGAGGCGCGCGAAGACCCGCAGGAATTCCAGGAGCTGGCCCGTTCGGCAGGCGCGGAAGCGGTTGCTTTCGTCAGCATTTCGCGCCATCAGCCCTCAGCCAAGTACCTGATCGGCAGCGGCAAGGTCGAAGAGTTGCACGACCTCGTCCACGCCGAGAAGGTCGAGCTGATCATCTTCAATCACACCCTTACGCCGAGCCAGGAGCGCAACCTCGAGCGAGCGCTCGAATGTCGCGTGCTCGATCGTACGGGGCTGATCCTCGATATCTTCGCCCAGCGTGCCCGTACCCACGAGGGCAAGCTGCAGGTGGAGCTCGCCCAACTGGAGCACATGAGCACGCGTCTGGTGCGCGGCTGGACTCACCTTGAACGCCAGAAAGGCGGTATCGGCCTGCGTGGCCCGGGTGAAACCCAGCTGGAAACCGACCGCCGCCTGCTGCGTGGGCGCATCCGCCAGATCAAGTCGCGCCTGGAGAAGGTCCGCAGCCAGCGCGAGCAGGCTCGTCGCGGTCGCCGCCGTGCGGAGATTCCGGCGGTGTCCCTGGTGGGCTACACCAACGCCGGCAAGTCCACGCTGTTCAATGCGCTGACCACTTCCGAGGTCTATGCGGCTGACCAGCTGTTCGCCACCCTCGACCCGACCCTGCGCCGCCTGGAGCTGGATGACGTCGGGCCGATCGTGCTGGCCGACACCGTTGGCTTCATTCGCCACCTGCCGCACAAGCTGGTGGAGGCGTTTCGAGCTACCTTGGAAGAGTCCAGCAACTCCGATCTGCTGCTGCATGTGATCGACTCCCACGAGCCGGATCGCGATGCGCAGATCGAACAGGTGCTGGCTGTCCTGAAGGAAATCGGCGCGAACGAGTTGCCGATGCTCGAGGTGTACAACAAGATCGACCTGCTGCCGGATATCCAGCCGATGATCCAGCGCGACGAGCTGGGCAAGCCGGTCCGTGTCTGGCTGTCGGCGCGGGAATCGCGTGGGTTGGAGTTGCTGGAGCAGGCGATTTCCGAGTTGCTGGGCGAGGACATGTTCGTGGGAACGCTCTGCCTGCCACAGCGCCTGGGGCGACTGCGGGCTCAGTTCTTCGAGCTGGGTGCGGTACAGTCGGAGAATCACGACGACCAAGGGCGCGCCGTATTGCAGGTTCGCCTGCCGCGTGTCGAGTTGAACCGCATGGTGAGCCGCGAAGGCTGGCAGCCGGCGGAGTTCATTGCGCAACACACTTTGCAATAAAGCCCGGCACACTGCTTTTGGCAGGGTAAGGGGCATTCGGTAGCATAGGTGGGCGCGCCGTAGGCGCGTTTTCGCGTTATCAGATGGAGAGCGCTATGGCTTGGAATGAGCCGGGTGACAACTCGAACAAGAACGACCAGGACCCCTGGGGTGGACGCCGTGGTGGTGGTCGCCAGGGCCCGCCTGATCTGGATGAGGCTTTCCGCAAGCTGCAAGACAGCCTGAACGGAATTTTCGGAAAACCCAAGCGCGGCAGCGGCTCGGGCGGTGGCGGCAATGGTCGGGGCGGTAGCCTCGGTCTGTTCGGTATCGGCCTGGCGATCCTCGCCGTGCTGTGGCTGTACAACGCCATCTACGTAGTGGATGAGCAGGAGCAGGCGGTGATCCTGCGCTTCGGCCAGTACCACGACACCGTGGGCCCCGGCCTGAATATCTACTTCCCACCGATCGACAAGAAGTTCCAGGAGAACGTCACCCGCGAGCGTGCCTACAGCAAGCAGGGGCAGATGCTCACCGAGGACGAGAACATCGTCGAGGTTCCGCTGACCGTGCAGTACAAGGTCAGCAACCTGAAGGACTTCGTGCTCAACGTCGACCAGCCTGAAGTCAGCCTGCAGCACGCTACCGAAAGCGCCCTGCGCCACGTGGCTGGCTCCACCACCATGGACAAGATCCTCACCGAGGGCCGTGAACAGATGGCCACCGAGGTGCGTGATCGCCTCCAGCGTTTCCTCGATACCTACAAGACCGGTATCACGGTGACCCAGGTGAACATCCAGAGCGCCGCCGCGCCGCGTGAGGTGCAGGAAGCGTTTGACGACGTGATCCGTGCCCGCGAGGACGAGCAGCGCGAGAAGAACCAGGCCGAAGCCTACGCCAATGGCGTGGTACCTGAAGCCCGTGGCCAGGCGCAGCGCATCATTGAGGAGGCCAATGGCTACCGCGATGAAGTGGTCTCCCGCGCCCAGGGTGAGGCTGACCGCTTCGCCAAGCTGGCCAGCGAGTATCACAAGGCACCGGAAGTCACCCGTCAGCGTCTGTATCTGGACACCATGCAGGATGTCCTGAGCCAGACCAGCAAGGTGCTGGTGACCGGCCAGCAGGGTCAGAACAACCTGATCTACCTGCCGCTGGACAAGATGATGGATGGCCGTGGTTCGGCAGCTCCGAGCGCTGCGCCGAGCGCGAGCAGCACGCCGGATATCGGTTCGCGGGTTGCCAACGACCTGCAGCAGCGTGACACGCGTACCCGGGAGAGCCGCTGATGAGTAACAAGTCCCTGATCGCCCTCATCGCGGGTGTGGTGGTTGCTGTTGCCGTTTGGAGCAGCGTCTACGTGGTGCAACAGACCGAGCGCGCGGTACTGCTGCGCTTCGGTCGCGTGGTCGAGCCGGACGTGAAGCCTGGCCTGCACTTCAAGATTCCGTACGTCAACACGGTGCGCAAGTTCGACGGCCGCCTGCTGACCCTGGACTCGCCGACCCAGCGCTTCCTGACGCTGGAGAAGAAAGCGGTGATGGTCGACGCCTACGCCAAGTGGCGCGTCTCCGATGCCGAGCGCTTCTACACCGCGACTTCGGGCATGAAGCAGATCGCCGATGAGCGTCTGTCCCGTCGTCTGGAAGCCGGCCTGCGCGACCAGTTCGGCAAGCGCACCCTGCACGAGGTGGTGTCGGGTGAGCGTGATGCCCTGATGGGCGATATCACCGCTTCGCTGAACCGCATGGCGCAGAAGGAGCTGGGTATCGAGGTGGTCGACGTTCGCGTCAAGGCCATCGACCTGCCCAAGGAAGTGAACCGCAGCGTGTTCGAGCGCATGAGCACCGAGCGTGAGCGCGAAGCCCGTGAGCACCGGGCCAAGGGTCGCGAACTGGCCGAAGGTATCCGTGCGGATGCCGACCGTCAGCGTCGTGTACTGCTGGCCGAGGCCTATCGCGAGTCGGAAGAGACCCGCGGTGACGGCGACGCGAAGGCGGCGGCGATCTATGCCAAGGCCTACACCGCCGATCCGGAGTTCTACGCTTTCACTCGCAGCCTAAAGGCTTACCGCGAAAGCTTTGCAGACAAGAAGGACGTGCTGGTGCTCGATCCGAGCAACGAGTTCTTCCGCTATCTGGAAAAAGCTAAACCCTAAGGGTCCGTCGACGCTTCGCCGTGACCGCGCCGAACCCCGTGTTGCGAGTTGTCCCGATGCCGAGTTGAGGTCCGGGCGCCGCGCAACACGGGGTTCGTCCCTTCGGGTTGCGCGTCAAATCACGCCATGCGTCGTTGCGGGGCTAGGCAAGGGCCGGCCATTGTCGTCGCCCCGCGTCTAGCCTGACGTGATTTGCCGCGGCAACGCGATTCACGCCGAAACATCAACGGACCCTTTCAACTCTCCGGCGGGCGGCAGCGCCCGCCGGAGAAATCGTGTTATCATGGGTCAGCCGGGAAATCCCGGCTTTTTTGCGTCCGCGAGAATGATGTACGAGAGCCATGTGGCAGGAATTCGGCAAGGCGTTCTGTCTGTTGCTGGTGCTGGAAGGCATCCTTCCATTCCTGTATCCGCGTGGCTGGCGCGACGCCGTGAGCGGGCTCGGGCGCCTTGGCGACCGCAGTCTGAGACTCATCGGGCTGGGCAGCATGCTGCTCGGCACCGTCCTTCTTTACTGCATTCATTGAAGTGCCGCCCGGCCTAAAAAAGGAGAGAGGCGACATGGCAACGGTAGACCGCTGGCTGCTGCCAGATGGAATCGAAGAAGTGCTGCCACCGGAGGCGGCGCGCGTTGAAGCAGCCCGCCGTCAGGTGCTGGATCTGTTCCAGCGCTGGGGTTACGAGTTCGTCGTCACCCCGCATATCGAATACCTCGAATCCCTGCTGACTGGTGCCGGCCAGGATCTGGACCTGCGTACCTTCAAGGTCACCGATCCTGCGTCCGGCCGACTGATGGGGTTCCGTGCGGACATCACGCCGCAAGTGGCGCGCATGGATGCCCACAGCCTGCGTCGCGAAGGCCCGAACCGCCTGTGCTACGCCGGCAGCGTGCTGCATGCCCGCCCGCGTGCGCTGGCCACTTCGCGCAGCCCGATCCAGTTGGGTGCCGAGCTCTACGGCAACACCGGCTCCGCCGGGGACGTCGAAGTCATCAGCCTGCTGCTCGACATGCTCGAGATGGCCCAGGTGCCGGACGTGCACATGGACCTCGGCCACGTCGGCATCTACCGTGGCCTGGCCCAGGCTGCCGGCCTGTCCGGCGAGGTCGAGCAACTGCTGTTCGACGCCCTGCAGCGCAAGGCCGTGGATGAGGTCGCAGCGCTGACCGAGGGCCTGCCGAGCGAGCTCGCCGGCATGCTCCGCGCGCTCGCCGAACTGTGTGGCAGCCGCGAGGTGCTGGAGCAGGCACGCGAAGTGCTCGCTGGCGCTCCGGCCAATGTCCAGGCGGCGCTGGCCGATCTGACAGCCATTGCCGACTCGCTGGCGGCGCGCTTCCCGCAGCTGCCGCTGTACTTCGACCTTGGCGAGCTGCGCGGCTATCACTATCACACGGGTGTGGTGTTTGCCGCGTTCGTGCCTGGGGTTGGCGAATCCATCGCCCAGGGCGGCCGTTACGACGACATCGGCGCCGATTTCGGCCGTGCGCGTCCGGCCACCGGTTTCTCGACCGACCTCAAGACCCTGGTCACTCTTGGTCGCGCCCAGCTCGACGAGCCGCGCACCGGAGTCTGGGCGCCGGCCGAAGGGGCTGGCTTGTGGCAGGCGGTGCAGCAGTTGCGCCGTCAGGGCGTGCGCGTGGTACAGGCGCTGCCCGGGCAGGATGCGGCTTCGGCTTCCGAAGCGGGCTGCGACCAGCAACTGCTGGTTCGCAATGGCAATTGGCAGGTGGCGCCGCTCTGAGGCGCGCCACTTCGAGTTTCCGCCGGCCGCGGCCGGCACCGAACATCCACGATGGGGACAAGTGTTATGGGTAAGAATGTCGTAGTCCTGGGCACCCAGTGGGGTGATGAGGGCAAAGGCAAGATCGTCGACCTGCTGACCGACCAGGCTGCTGCCGTGGTGCGTTATCAGGGCGGCCACAACGCCGGTCATACCCTGGTAGTCGGCGGCGAGAAGACTGTTCTGCACCTGATTCCGTCGGGCATCCTGCGCGAAGGCGTGCAGTGCCTGATCGGCAACGGCGTGGTGCTGGCGCCCGACGCGCTGATGCGCGAGATCGCCAAGCTGGAAGAGAAGGGCGTACCGGTGCGCGAGCGCCTGCGCATCAGCCCGTCCTGCCCGCTGATCCTGTCCTTCCACGTGGCCCTGGACCAGGCGCGAGAGAAGGCTCGTGGTGACGCAAAGATCGGCACCACCGGTCGCGGTATCGGCCCGGCTTACGAAGACAAAGTGGCCCGTCGCGGCCTGCGCGTGGGCGACCTGTTCCACCGCGAGCGTTTCGCCGCCAAGCTGGGCGAGGTTCTGGACTACCACAACTTCGTCCTGCAGCACTATTACAAGGAGCCGGCCGTCGACTTCCAGAAGACCCTGGATGAGTGCATGGCCTACGCCGATGAGCTGCGTCCGCTGATGATCGACGTGACCTCGGCGCTGCACGACCTGCGTCGCGCCAACGAGAACATCATGTTCGAAGGCGCCCAGGGCTCGCTGCTGGATATCGACCACGGTACCTACCCGTTCGTCACCAGCTCCAACACCACCGCTGGCGGCACCGCTACCGGTTCGGGCTTCGGTCCGCTGTACCTGGACTACATCCTGGGTATCACCAAGGCCTACACCACCCGTGTCGGTTCCGGCCCGTTCCCGACCGAGCTGTTCGATGACGTCGGCGCGCGCCTGGCCAAGGTCGGTCACGAGTTCGGTGCCACCACCGGCCGTGCCCGCCGTTGCGGCTGGTTCGACGCCGTCATCCTGCGTCGCGCCATCGAGATCAACAGCCTGTCCGGCCTGTGCCTGACCAAACTGGACGTCCTCGACGGCCTGGAAACCGTGCGCATCTGCACCGGTTACAAGAACGCCGCTGGCGAATTGCTGACCGACGCGCCGACCGACGCTGACAGCTACATCGGCCTGCAGCCGGTCTATGAGGACCTGCCGGGCTGGAGCGAATCCACCGTCGGCGTGCAGAGCCTGGAAGGCCTGCCGGCCAATGCGCGTGCTTACATCAAGCGCATCGAGGAGCTGGTCGGTGCGCCCATCGACATCATCTCGACCGGCCCGGACCGCGCCGAGACCATCGTCCTGCGCCATCCGTTCGGCTGATCCACAGCTGCACACTGCAACGGGCCGCTCATGCGGCCCGTTGCCGTTTCCGGGGTTTGGCTTTGCGTAGCGGCACGCGCTTTGCTGGAGAAACGGATTGGCGCCTTTCGCGCCAGACATCCGTTACGTCCGGAGGAAATCCGCCGTGTCCGCCGTCCTGTCTTTGTTGCGCAGTCGCTTGCTGCGACCCGCTTTTATCGCCCTGGGCGTCGCGCTGCTGGTGCAGCTGGCGATTGCCCTCTGGCTTACCCGTAGCACTGTCGATGGCCTGGTCGCCGACCTGGGAGCGCGCCTGGGTAACGAATCGCAACGCCTGGCCGGCGAGTTGGAGCAGGCCGGCAAGGAAGTCAGTTCCGGGCTGAACGATTTGTCCGCGCGAACCCGTGAGCGTCTGGGCTCGGCGCTGTCTGCGCGTCTGGAGGAAGAGCAGGGCCAGCTGCGCGAAGGTCTGGAGCAGAGCCTGCGCCAATCCGCCACAGAATTGGCGCAGCTGCTGGCGGCCGTGGCGCCCAAGGCCATGTGGGACAACGATGTTCCGCTGCTTTCCGATTATGCGCGGCGCGCCCAGGCCAACCCCAACGTGCTTTTCGTGGTCTATGACGATCCGCAGGGCCAGCACCTGACCCGCTACCTCAATCGCGAGGACGCGCGGATCAAGGTGCTGCTGGAGAAGGGCAAGGGCGAGCGAGCGCTGGACAAGGTGCTGGAAGCGGCCAGTCATGACAGTTCGGTGTTCCTCGTCGAGGCGCCGATCAGTCCCAATGGGGTGGTCATCGGCACGGTGCGCCTGGGCGTTTCCACTGAGGCCATCGAGAAGCAGATCGCTGCGCTGGATCAGCGCTTTTCCGCCCTGGTCGCCAGTGGCGATCAACTGGTGGGCGACAGCCTTGCCGGGGCGGCGGCTGATAGCGCCAAGGCGCTCACCGCGCGTCTGCAATCCGCGAAGCAGGCTGCGGATGGCATGAGCCTGGGCGCGAAGGCTTCCATCGAAGACGCGGCGGGAACGCTGCGCTGGCGTATCGGCATGGGCCTGCTGCTGGTCGGCCTCGGTGTGCTGCTGTGCCTGGCGATCGTGCTGGGCCGTCGTGTGGTCAATCGTCTGCGCCTGCTGATCGATGCGCTGAATGACCTGGCGGCCGGAGAGGGTGACCTGACCCGGCGCGTGCGGCTGGACAGCCGTGATGAGCTGGGCGAGATGGCGACAGCGGTAAATCGTTTCGTCGACAAGCTCCAGCCCATCGTGCGGGAGGCGGGGCAGGTGGCGCAGCAGACCGGCAGCGAGATCGCCGCACTGGCCAGCCGCAGTGCCAGTGCCGAAGCGGCGGCGGACAGGCAGCGCAATGAGGTGGCGGGCAGCCTGGAGGCGCTCTCCGGCATGGCCGCAGAAGCCGAAATGGAGAGTCGCTCCATGCAGGCGGCTCTGGCGCGGGTCGGTGAGATCCGCAAGGCGGCGCAGGACAATGCGGCCATCGCTCGCAAGGTGGGTGGCCTGATCGAAGCCCTGGAGTCGCGCGTGCAGAACGGCGCCGGCGTGATCGAGCGCTTGGCGCGGCAGAGCGAGCAGATCGAAGTGGTGCTCTCGGTGATTCATGGCATCGCCGAGCAGACCAACCTGCTGGCATTGAATGCGGCCATCGAAGCGGCGCGCGCTGGCGAGAGCGGGCGAGGGTTCGCCGTGGTGGCGGATGAGGTGCGCGCGTTGGCCAGCAAGACCCAGCAATCCACCGGTGATATCCAGTCGCACATCGGTGCGCTGCAGGAGGGCGCGCGCGAGGCGGTGTCGGCCATTGGGCAGGCGCGCGAGCAGGCAGTGCAGGGCTTGGCGGCGCTGCAGGACAGTGAGCGACTGCAGCGCGAGGTGCAGAGTGCGGTGGAAGAAGTGCATGGTGCCATCGAGGCTGCCGCTCATTCGGCACAACAGCAGGCAGCTGGCGCTGAGGCGGTGCGCGGCCGCGTCGAGGTGATCCATGCCGAGGCGAGCCGCGCGGCCGAGGCGGTGAGCGCGACCGCCAGCAGTGGGCGAGTGCTGGATGGATTGGCCGGTCAGCTGCGCGCCAGCCTGGGGCAGTTCAAGGCTTGAGGATGCTAGCGCATTCGTAGGAGCGGACTCCGTCCGCGATAGATCGCCCGCAGCTCGGAGCTAGCCGATAGCACATCGCGGACGAAGTCCGCTCCTACGCAAGGTTTGAATTTCACGAACGCCGGAAACGAAAAAGCCGAGCAGTGCTCGGCTTTTTCGTTTGAAGATGGTGCCCAGGAGAAGACTCGAACTTCCACGGTGTTGCCACCGCTAGGACCTGAACCTAGTGCGTCTACCAATTCCGCCACCTGGGCATGCTTTTCAGCATGGGGTGCGATGATCGCTCATCGTCTTGCGGTGATGCAACCCTTGGTTGCATCTGGCGGTCTATTGTTCGGTTATCAGGGTTCCGAACCCGCCTGATAAAGCCCGTCAGCGACTGACTTTATCCTTGAATAAGTGGTGCCCAGGAGAAGACTCGAACTTCCACGGTGTTGCCACCGCTAGGACCTGAACCTAGTGCGTCTACCAATTCCGCCACCTGGGCACTGGAGTCGATGATCGCTCATCGTTTCCGTGTTACAACGTCTGTCTGACGCTGTGGGCGCGAACTATACGGAGCCCCTTTTAGCTTGTAAACCCCTGATGCGATAAAAAATTTATTCTTGCCCAAAGCTGACCGACAAGCGGATTTCGCGCTTCAATAAGCAGATGGCGAACCATACCCCTATATATAAGGTGACCGCACTTTAATGGCCGATTGGCAAAACCTCGATCCCGAGGCCGCCCGCGAGGCGGAAAAATACGACAACCCCATTCCCAGCCGTGAGCTCATCCTGGCGCATCTCGCCGAGCGCGGCGCCCCCGCGACGCGGGCCCAGCTGCTCGAAGAGCTCGGCCTCTCCGGCGAAGAGCCGGAAGAAGCGCTGCGCCGCCGACTGCGCGCCATGGAGCGCGACGGCCAGCTCATCTATACCCGCCGTGGCGCCTACGCGCCGGTGGACAAGCTCGACCTGATCCTCGGCCGCATCGCCGGCCACCGCGATGGCTTCGGCTTCCTGATCCCCGATGACGGTAGCGACGACCTGTTCCTCAGCCCGACGCAGATGCGCCTGGTGTTCGACGGCGACCGCG
This sequence comes from Pseudomonas sp. DP-17, assembly GCF_022380625.1. Lineage (NCBI taxonomy): Bacteria > Pseudomonadati > Pseudomonadota > Gammaproteobacteria > Pseudomonadales > Pseudomonadaceae > Pseudomonas > Pseudomonas sp. DP-17. The sequence goes on along the minus strand of NZ_JAKSXG010000012.1, from coordinate 193,382 downwards.
CCCTGGCGCGCGTGTCGGGCTTCGACCGCCGGGGTCGCCGCGAAGGCGCCATAGTGGAAGTGGTCGAGCGCGCCCACGAGACCATCGTGGGTCGCTACTTCGACGAGAGCGGCATTGGCACAGTGGTCGCCGACAACCCGAAGATCCAGCAGGAAGTGCTGATCCCGCCAGGCAAGGCCGGCAAGGCCAGGCACAACCAGTTCGTCCAGGTGCGCATCGACGTCTGGCCGAGCGTGCATCGCCAGGCCCAGGGTGAGGTGGTGGAGGTGCTCGGCGACTATATGGCGCCCGGCATGGAGATCGAGGTCGCCCTGCGCAGCTACGACATTCCCCACACCTGGCCCGAGGCCGTGGAGAAGGAAGCGGCCAAGCTCAAGCCCGAGGTGCTGGAGAAGGACAAGGAGAAACGCGTCGACCTGCGTGCCCTGCCTTTCGTCACCATCGACGGCGAGGACGCCCGCGACTTCGACGACGCGGTCTACGCCGAGAAGCGCAAGGGTGGTGGCTGGAAGCTGTTCGTCGCCATCGCTGACGTCTCTCATTATGTGAAGGTCGGTTCGGCCCTGGATGAAGAGGCGGCCAAGCGCGGCAACTCGGTGTACTTCCCCGAGCGCGTGATCCCGATGCTGCCGGAGATTCTCTCCAACGGTCTGTGCTCCCTGAATCCCCTGGTCGATCGCCTGGCCATGGTCTGCGAGATGAATCTCTCCAAGGCCGGCAAGATGACCGACTACCAGTTCTATGAGGCGGTCATCCATTCCCATGCGCGCCTGACCTACACCAAGGTCAGCCAGTACCTGGAAACCCCGGACAGCCCCGAAGGCCAGCGCCTGAAGGAGCAACTGCCGGCGGTGGTGCCGCACCTCAATACGCTCTATGACCTGTACAAGGTCCTGGTCGGCGCGCGCCATGTGCGTGGGGCGATCGATTTCGAGACCCAGGAAACCCGCATCGTCTTCGGCGCGGACCGCAAGATCTCGGAAATCCGCCCGACCCAGCGCAATGACGCGCACAAACTGATCGAGGAGTGCATGCTGGCGGCCAACGTGGCCACCGCCAGGTTCCTCGAGAAGCATGCGATTCCCGCGCTGTACCGCGTCCACGACGGCCCGCCGCAGGAGAAGCTGAACAACCTGCGGCAGTTCCTCGGCGAACTCGGCCTGACGCTCTATCGCGGCAAGGGCGACCCGACGCCGGCGGATTACCAGAAGCTGCTGGAGTCCATCCAGGGCCGCCCGGACCTGCAACTGATCCAGACCGTGATGCTGCGCTCGCTGAGCCAGGCGGTGTACAGCCCCGAGAATGCCGGCCACTTCGGCCTGAACTACGAGGCCTACACACACTTTACCTCGCCGATCCGCCGCTACCCGGACCTGCTGACCCACCGCGCCATCCGTGGCCTGATCCGCTCCAAGGCGGCCTCCGAGCACGTGCAGCGCGTTGGTGCCGCCAGCATGCCCAAGGCGCGTATCTATCCGTACGACGAAGCCCGCCTGGCCCAGTTGGGCGAGCAGTGCTCGATGACCGAGCGCCGTGCGGATGAAGCGACCCGCGACGTCACCAACTGGCTGAAGTGCGAGTTCATGCGCGAGCGCGTGGGTGAGACCTTCCCGGGCGTGATCACCGCAGTCACCGGTTTCGGCATCTTCGTGGAGCTGAGCGACATCTACGTAGAAGGCCTGGTGCATGTCACTGCGCTGCCGGGCGACTACTACCACTTCGACGCCGTGCACCATCGCCTGAGCGGCGAACGCACGGGTCGCAGCTTCCGCCTGGGCGACACCGTGGAAGTCGTCGTGGCGCGTGTCGACCTGGATGAACGCAAGATCGACTTCGAGCTCTCCGACAACGTGCTCAGCGCGCCCATTGGCCGCAAGAAGCGTGGCGAGAAGGCCGAGCCGGCCGCCAAGGGCAAAGTGGCCAAGGGCAAGGCAGCCAAGGGGGTGGCGGCGAAAGACAAGCCGGCCAGGACTCCTCGTGCCGTTGCGGATGATCCGTACCTCGCTCCGGACGTGGCCGTGCAGCCGCGCAAGCGTAAGGTCGGCGTGGTTCAGGCGCTGCCGTCGGTCGCCCCGGAGATGCTCGCCAAGGCCGAGGAGATGCTCGGCAATACGGATGTGCGCAAGAGCCGCGAAGTGAAGAAGGCCCTGCTCGACGAGGCCAAGGTCGGCGGCAACAAGCCGGCGGGTGGCAAAGGCAGGAGCGCGCCTGCCGCGGGCAAGCCGCGCAATCCTTCGAAACAGAAATCCCGGTCCGCCAAACCGTCCAAGCACCGCAAGGGCTCGTCCGCGCCCAAGGGCGCTGCGTCCGGTGGTGCTCCGGCCAGCAAGCGTAAGGCGAAGAAATGAGTCAGTGGGAACAGGTCTACGGGGTCCATGCCGTAGAAGCGCTGCTGCGCCATCATCCGAAACGGGTCAAGCAGCTGTGGCTGGCCGAAGGCCGCCAGGACCCGCGGGTCCAGGCGCTGGTGGAGCTGGCCGGTCAGGCGCGCGTGCCGGTGGGGACGCGCGACCGCAAGGAACTGGACGAGTGGGCCGAAGGCGTGCACCAGGGCGTGGTCGCCGAGGTCAGCCCGAGCCAGGTGTGGGGAGAGAACATGCTGGAGGAGCTGCTGGAGCGCTCCGCTGGCCCGGCGCTGCTGCTGGTGCTGGATGGTGTGACCGACCCGCACAACCTCGGTGCCTGCCTGCGGACCGCCGATGCGGCGGGCGCGCTGGCGGTCATTGTGCCGAAGGACAAGTCCGCCACCCTCAATGCCACCGTGCGTAAGGTTGCCTGCGGCGCGGCCGAGGTGATCCCGCTGGTGGCGGTGACCAACCTCGCGCGTACCCTGGAGAAACTCCAGCAGCGCGGCCTGTGGATCGTCGGCACCGCCGGCGAGGCGACCCAGATGCTCTATGAGCTGGACCTCACCGGGCCGACCGTGCTGGTGATGGGCGCCGAGGGCAAGGGCATGCGCCGCCTGACCCGCGATCACTGCGACTACCTGGCCAAGCTGCCGATGCAGGGCAGCGTCAGCAGCCTGAACGTCTCGGTGGCCACCGGCGTGTGCCTGTTCGAGATCGTCCGCCAGCGCCAGCTCAAGGCCGGCGCCTGACGTCCCCCATGCGAGGCGGGTTGCTCCGCCTCGCGCTGTTCAAAGTTTCACCAGTTTTCCTTGCGCCCCCCGGCGCGCTTCTCTAGAATGTCGGCCCTTGTCGTCCGGGCAGGCGTTCGCGCGTCCTACCGAGTGGCAAGGAAAAAATCATTCACTCCTTGTCTGACCGCTTTGTCGGCAGGCTGCAATCCGTAAGGAGCATTTATGCGTCATTACGAAATCGTGTTCCTGGTTCACCCGGACCAGAGCGAACAAGTCGGTGGCATGGTCGAGCGTTACACCAAGGCCATCGAAGAAGACGGCGGCAAAGTCCACCGTCTGGAAGACTGGGGCCGTCGTCAGCTGGCTTACGCCATCAACAACGTGCACAAGGCTCACTACGTTCTGATGAACGTCGAGTGCACCGCCAAGGCCCTGGCAGAAATGGAAGACAACTTCCGTTACAACGACGCCGTGATCCGTAACATGGTCATCCGTCGCGACGAAGCCGTTACCGGCCAGTCCGAAATGCTGAAGGCCGAAGAGAGCCGCAACGAGCGCCGCGAGCGCCGTGAGCGTCCCGAATCGAACGAGGGCGAGTCCGCTGACGGCGATGATAGCCGCGACAGCGCTGACGAGTAATCCCGGACCAGTATTGAGGAGCCACACACATGGCACGTTTCTTCCGTCGTCGTAAGTTCTGCCGTTTCACCGCTGAAGGCGTGAAAGAGATCGATTACAAGGATCTCAACACCCTGAAGGCCTACGTTTCCGAAACCGGCAAGATCGTTCCGAGCCGTATCACCGGCACCAAAGCCAAGTACCAGCGTCAGCTGGCGACCGCTATCAAGCGCGCCCGTTACCTGGCCCTGCTTCCCTACACCGACAGCCACGGCCGTTGATCGGGCAGTCGACTGGAATTGATGGATAGATCGCATGCGCGCATTGGCTGAATTTGTCATGCGAGGCCGCATGCAGGCGACCCTGGTGGTCGTCGCAGCCGCGGTACTGCAGCCTTTGTTCTGGCTCGGTGCCGCAGCAGGCAGTCTGGTGCTGTTGCGCCGTGGTCCCAGCGATGCCTTTGGCATCCTGGCCTGGGCGCTGCTTCCGGCACTGGCCTGGTGGTACCTGGGTGACCCCAGCGTAAGTCTGGTTCTGGTGGGTAGTGCCGTGCTGGCGCAGGTTCTGCGCAGCAAGGTGTCCTGGAACCAGGTGATGCTGGCGAGCGTTGTGCTCGGTGCGGTGTTCGTGCTGCTGCTCAGCACGGTGTCGGCCGGGTTGGTCGCAGGTCTTGCCGATGCATTCGGCAAGGCGCTGCCGCAGGTTCTGGCCGAAGCCAAGCTTTCGCCGGAGCAGATGGCCGCCCTGCAGGCGGAGATGGTTCCGACCATCACCGGCCTGATGGCAGCCTCGCTGCAGACGATCAGCCTGTTGTGCCTGATGCTGGCGCGTTATTGGCAAGCAGTACTGTTCAACCCGGAAGGGTTTGGCCGCGAGTTCCGCGCACTGCGCCTGTCGCCGGGCACGGCTGTAGCGCTGCTGGTCGGCGTTGTGGCACTGCCTTTCGCAGGGCCCGCGGCCACCATGCTGGCGCCGCTGTGCATGATCCCGCTGCTGTTCGCCGGGATCGCACTGGGGCACGGCCTGGCCGCGCTGAAGAGGCTCCCGGGCTTCTGGCTCGCACCGCTGTACCTGCTGGTATTCGTACTGGGCAATGTGATCTGTCTTGTCGCCGTAGTCGACAGTCTGTTTGATTTTCGCGGTCGCCTGGCCAAGCGCCAGAAAGCTGCGAACGGTGAAGGTTAAAAGTTAAGAGGTAAGACTCAAATGGAAGTCATCCTGCTGGAAAAGATCGCCAAACTGGGCAACCTGGGCGACAAGCTGAACGTAAAGGGCGGTTACGCTCGTAACTACCTGCTGCCGCAGGGCAAAGCCACCGCTGCCACCGCTGCCAACGTCGCTGCTTTCGAAGAGCGCCGCGCAGAGCTGGAAAAAGCCGCTGCTGAGAAAAAAGCTGCCGCTGAAGCTCGTGCTGCCCAGCTGTCCGAACTGATCGTGACCATCGGCGCCCACGCTGGCGACGAAGGCAAACTGTTCGGTTCGATCGGCACCCGCGACATCGCCGACGCCGTTTCGGCTGCCGGCTACCCGCTGGAAAAGAGCGAAGTTCGCCTGCCCGACGGCGCCCTGCGCGCTGTAGGCGAGTACAACATCGAAGTGCAACTGCACATGGATGTTGATGCAACCCTGCACGTGGTTGTAGTCGCCGAGTAAGCGATCCGTCGCTAGGACGATTCACACGGCTTGCCTGGGTGAATCAGTCCAATAACAATGGGCACGGTACCGATCCTCGGTCCGTGCCCTTTGTTTTTCCGCCGTTTCACACAACACGAAGAGCCCATGAACGACATCACCATTCCCGAGCAATACGACCTGCAGACCGCTTCCCTCAAGGTGCCGCCGCACTCGATCGAAGCCGAGCAGGCAGTGCTGGGTGGCCTGATGCTCGACAACAACGCCTGGGAACGCGTCTCCGATGCCGTGTCCGATGGCGACTTCTATCGCCATGACCACCGCCTGATCTTCCGCGCCGTCTACAAGCTCGCCGAAGCCAACCAGCCGATCGACGTGGTGACCCTCTCCGAGCAGCTCGAGCGCGAAGGGCAACTGTCCCAGGTGGGCGGCCTTGCTTACCTCGCCGAGCTGGCGAAGAACACGCCCTCGGTGGCGAACATCAAGGCCTACGCGGGCATCATCCGCGAGCGCGCCACCTTGCGGCAGCTGATCGGCATCAGCAGCGACATCGCCGACAGCGCCTTCAACCCTGAAGGGCGCAGCGCCAACGAAGTGCTCGACGAAGCCGAGCGCAAGATCTTCGAGATCGCCGAAGCGCGTCCCAAGACCGGCGGGCCGGTGGGCATCGGCGACATCCTGGTCAAGACCATCGATCGCATCGACCACCTGTTCAACACCTCGGATGCGCTGACCGGTATCACCACCGGCTTCACCGACCTCGACGAGAAGACCAGCGGCCTGCAGCCGTCCGACCTGATCATCGTTGCCGGCCGTCCGTCGATGGGCAAGACCACCTTCGCCATGAACCTGGTGGAGAACGCCCTGATGCGCAGCGACAAGGCGATCCTGGTGTACTCCCTGGAGATGCCCTCCGACTCCATCGTGATGCGTATGCTCGCCTCGCTCGGGCGCATCGACCAGACCAAGGTGCGGACCGGCAAGCTGGACGACGAGGATTGGCCGCGCCTGACCTCGGCGGTGAACCTGCTCAGCGACCGCAAGCTGTTCATCGACGACACCGCCGGCATCTCGCCCTCGGAAATGCGCGCGCGGACCCGCCGCCTGGCCCGTGAGCACGGCGAAATCGGCTTGATCATGGTCGACTACCTGCAGCTGATGCAGATCCCCGGTTCCGCCGGCGACAACCGGACCAACGAGATTTCCGAGATTTCCCGCTCGCTCAAGGCCTTGGCGAAGGAGTTCAATTGCCCGGTGGTGGCGCTCTCCCAGCTCAACCGCTCGCTGGAGCAGCGCCCCAACAAGCGCCCGGTGAACTCCGACCTGCGCGAATCAGGTGCGATCGAGCAGGACGCCGACGTGATCATGTTCGTCTATCGCGACGAGGTGTATCACCCCGAAACCGAGTTCAAGGGCGTCGCCGAGATCATCCTCGGCAAGCAGCGTAACGGCCCCATCGGCACGGTGCGGGTGGCCTTCCTCGGCCGCTACAGCCGCTTCGAGAACCTCGCGCCGGGTATGTACAACTTCGAAGACGAGTGACGATGCCGCATTCCGCATGACCGACGGGCGCCTTAAGATAGGCGCCCGTTTTCTTTGCAGAGGCCGCCATGCGCCCGCTCGTCGCCCACGTCGATCTAACCGCCATTCGCCACAACTACGCCGTCGCCAAGCGCTGTGCGCCCGGCCGTGATGCCTTTGCGGTGGTCAAGGCGAACGCCTATGGGCATGGCGCGCGGGAGGTGGTGAGCTGCCTGCACGACGAGGCGGATGGCTTCGCAGTGGCCTGCCTGGAAGAAGCCGCCGAGGTGCGCGCCCTGCAGGCCGGCGCCCGTATCCTGCTGCTGGAAGGCTGCTTCGAGCCGGCGGAATACCTGATCGCCGCCCAGTTGCGCCTGGACGTGGCGGTGCAGGGCCCTGAGCAGGCCCAGGCGCTGCTCGCCGCCCAGTTGCCCAGTGCGCTCAATGTGTGGATGAAGCTGGACAGCGGCATGCACCGCCTGGGCTTCTCGCCCGAAGCACTACGCGACTGGCATTCGCGCCTTCGCCGGGCACCGCAGGTGGCCGAGCTGAACCTGATGAGTCACTTCGCCAACGCCGACCTGCGCGGCGACGAGCTGACCGAAGACCAGGTGGCCTGCTTCCTCAGCGTGCTGGACCTGGATTTCGACCTGCGCTCGCTGGCCAACTCCGCCGCCGTGCTGACCATTCCCGCCGCGCACATGGACTGGGTTCGCCCCGGTATCATGCTCTACGGCGCCACGCCCTTCTCTGACATCGGCGCCGCCGAGCTGGGCCTGCGCCCGGCCATGAGTCTGGAGGCGCAGCTGATCGCCGTGCGCGAGGTGGCGGTGGGGGAAAGTGTTGGTTACGGGGCAACCTGGGTGGCCGAGCGGCCTTCGCGCATCGGCACCGTGAGTTGCGGTTATGCCGATGGCTACCCGCGCCACGCGCCGAGTGGCACGCCGGTGCTGGTGGAGGGCCAGCGCACGGGGCTGGCCGGGCGCGTGTCGATGGACATGCTGGCGGTAGACCTGACCGACCTGCCCAATGCCGCAGTGGGTGACCGCGTTGAGCTGTGGGGCGCCAACCTGCCGGTGGACGAGGTGGCGGCCCACGCCGGGACCATTGGCTACGAGCTGTTGACCAAGGTCACCGCCCGCGTGCCGCGTCGCTACCGCAGCTGATCAGGCGCGGTCTTCGCTTTCCAGCCAGAGATCGCTGGTTTCCCCGGCGGCCTCGTTGATCTCGCTGGCCAGGGCATAGGCGGCCCGGCCGTTGCCTTTCACTTCGTAGAGTGCCTGGTCGGCGGCCTTGTAGAGCTTGCTGAACTGCATCGCGTGGCTGGGATAGATGGCGACGCCGATGCTGGGCGTAACGCGCAACTCCAGGTTGTCGAACTTCACCGGCCGCGACAGCTCGTTGAGGATGCGGCAAGCAATTTCCTTGGCGTGACCCTCGGCGTCGGGTCCGGAGATCAGCGCCGCGAACTCATCCCCGCCCAGGCGCGACACACAGTCGCTGCCGCGCACGCACTGGCGCAGGCGATTGCCGACGTTCTGCAGCATGAAGTCGCCGGCGTCGTGGCCGTGGCTGTCGTTGATCGGTTTGAAGTGGTCGAGGTCGATCAGCATCAGGGCCAGGGTCTCGCCGTTCTGCTGGGCATGGGCCAGAGCGAGCTCTGCGTGCTCTACCAGATAGCGGCGGTTCGGCAGGCCGGTCAGCGGGTCGTAGTGTGCGGCATGCTGCAGTTGCGCCTCGCGCTCGCGCAGCAGCTGATTGCTCTGGGTCAGTTCGGCGGTACGCTCGGCCACGGCTGTCGCCAGGTCCTGCTGGGCGCTTTGCATCAGGGTGAGGCGAGCGCTCTTCTCGCGGTCCGCCTGCTCCAGCGCCTGGGCGCGCTCGCGCTTGAGGCCCTGGATGCGAGAGGTGAGGGCAAAGGAGAAAAGCACCGATTCCATGGCCACGGCGATGGGGAAGATGTACGAGGTCAGCGGTGAGGGCTGCACCAGGCCTGTTGCGCGCATCACCGAGATGCTGACGCTGGTCAGCACCAGACCGAAGCCGAGCAGGTAGAGAAAGGCCGGGAACGAGCCCTGGCGCCAGCGCACCAGGGCGCCGCCCAGGGCGGCCGGCACGCCGATCAGGGTGATGGCCACCAGCATCCAGCCGGCCGCGCCGCGCAGGCCCAGGGCGCCTACGACAATGGTCAGCCCATACAGCACGCAGTTCAGGTTCAGCAGCCAGTGCGACCAGCGCACGTGGCGGCGGGTCTGCAGCAGGGTGATGGTGAAACGGTGCACGCACAGGCCCCAGAGCGAGGGCAGGGTGATGCGGTCGAGCCACCAGGGTACCGGGTGATCGGGCCAGAAGTACTCGAAGCCATGGCCGCTCATCCCTAAGCTGAACAGCAGCGCGCTGGCGGTGGTCAGCACGTACCAGAAGTACGCCGGGTCGCGCAGGGTCAGCAGGATGAACAGGTTGTACAGCAGCAGGGCGGCGATCAGGCCGTAGATGAAACCGAGGACCAGGCTGGTATCGGCGCGGTGGTCCTGCAGGTCGTCCAGCGACCAGATGCGCAGCGGGAAGGAGTTGCCGGCGGGATCGTAGACGCGGGCATACAGGCGCACAGGGCCGTTGCCTTCGGGCAGGTGGAAGATCGGGCGGCGGTAGTCGCGGTCGCGGCCCTGGGCGAAGGGAACGGCCTCGCCGGACAGCGTTTCCCGGTAGATGCCCTGTGCGTCGGGTACGTAGAGGCGCAGGTCCTTCAGATTGACCGCGTCCACCTCCAGCCACCAACCGCCGGGCGGGGTGGTGCGGCGGTCGAGGTCCAGGCGCAGCCACCAGCCGTGGGGGCTCTGGCCGACGCTGGTGCGGCCGTTGGCCGGGACGAAATCGCGGCTGGCCTGCACGGCTTCCAGCGACAGCGGGCCGTCACGTTCCTGCAGCAGTTCGAGGTGATCGTTGAGCCACGCGCCGCTGGCCTTGTCGTCCAGTTCGAAGGCGAGCGCCGTATGGCAGAACAGCAGGGTAAGCAACAGCACGAAGGCACGACGCACGACAGGCACTCCCTGGCCTGGGCGGGATGGCCAGGCGTACTGCGGATAGTGGCTGAAGTATAGCCAGATGATGGCATTGGCAATCTACCGCAGGCCGGTTAAATCATCGGCTGATCCCAGTTAAATCTGAGCTCGCTGGTCGGATTTGTACACTTTTTGTGCTATATTCCGCGCCCGCGTTTTTCCGCGATACCTACTTAGAGATACCCCGGTGCCCGTGATGCAAGCCGCCAAACCGCTGTTCGACTATCCCAAGTTCTGGGCCGAGTGTTTCGGCCCGGCGCCGTTCCTGCCCATGAGCAAGGAAGAGATGGATCAGTTGGGCTGGGATTCCTGCGACATCATCATCGTCACCGGGGATGCCTACGTCGACCATCCGTCGTTCGGCATGGCCATCATCGGCCGCCTGCTGGAAGCCCAGGGTTTCCGCGTGGGCATCATTGCCCAGCCGGACTGGCGCTCGAAGGACGACTTCATGAAGCTCGGCCAGCCGAACCTATTCTTCGGCGTGGCGGCGGGCAACATGGACTCGATGATCAACCGCTACACCGCGGACAAGAAAATCCGCAGCGATGACGCCTATACGCCCGGCGGCCTGGCGGGCAAGCGCCCGGACCGCGCCAGCCTGGTCTATAGCCAGCGCTGCAAGGAAGCCTACAGCGAGACGCCGGTGGTTCTCGGCGGCATCGAGGCTTCGCTGCGCCGTATCGCCCACTATGACTACTGGCAGGACAAGGTACGCCGCTCCATCCTGATGGACGCCACTGCCGATATCCTGCTGTACGGCAACGCCGAGCGCGCCGTGGTGGAGATCGCCCAGCGCCTGGCTGCTGGTGAGTCGGTCGAGCAGATCACCGACGTGCGCGGTACCGCCTTCGTGCGCCGCGACACTCCCGAAGGCTGGTTCGAGGTGGACTCCACCCGCATCGACCGCCCGGGCAAGGTCGACAAGATCATCAACCCCTACGTGAACACCCAGGACACCGCCGCCTGCGCCATCGAGCAGGACAAGGGCCCGCAGGACGACCCCAACGAAGCCAAGGTGGTGCAGCTGCTGCCGAGCCCGAAGCTGACCCGCGAGCGCACGGTGATCCGCCTGCCGTCCTTCGAGAAGGTACGCAACGACCCGGTGCTCTATGCCCACGCCAACCGCGTGCTGCACCTGGAGACCAATCCGGGCAATGCCCGCGCGCTGGTGCAGAAGCATGGCGAGGTGGACGTGTGGTTCAACCCGCCGCCCATCCCGATGAGCACCGAGGAAATGGACTACGTGTTCGGCATGCCCTATGCGCGCGTGCCGCACCCGGTGTACGGCAAGGAGAAGATCCCGGCCTACGAGATGATCCGTTTCTCGGTGAACATCATGCGTGGCTGCTTCGGTGGCTGCACCTTCTGCTCGATTACCGAGCACGAGGGGCGGATCATCCAGAACCGCTCCCACGAGTCGATCCTTGCCGAGATCGAGGAAATGAAGAAGGTGCCGGGCTTCACCGGCGTCGTCTCCGACCTGGGCGGGCCGACCGCCAACATGTACCGCATCGCCTGCAAGGACCCGGAGATCGAGCGTCACTGCCGCAAGCCGTCCTGCGTGTGGCCGGGTATCTGCGAGAACCTCAATACCGACCACTCCTCGCTCATCGAGCTGTACCGCAAGGCACGCGCCCTGCCGGGCGTGAAGAAGATCCTGATCGCCTCCGGCCTGCGCTACGACCTTGCCGTTCAGTCGCCCGAGTACGTCAAGGAGCTGGTCACGCACCACGTCGGCGGCTACCTGAAGATCGCCCCGGAGCACACCGAGGAAGGCCCGCTGTCGAAGATGATGAAGCCGGGCATCGGCACCTACGATGCCTTCAAGCGCATGTTCGAGAAGTTCTCCAAGGAGGCGGGCAAGGAGCAGTACCTGATCCCGTACTTCATCGCGGCGCACCCGGGCACCACCGACGAGGACATGATGAACCTCGCCCTGTGGCTCAAGCGCAACGGTTTCCGCGCGGACCAGGTGCAGGCGTTCTATCCCTCGCCCATGGCCAGCGCGACCGCCATGTACCACTCGGGCAAGAACCCGCTGCGCAAGGTCACCTACAAGAGCGACGGCGTGACCATCGTCAAGAGCGACCAGCAGCGCCGCCTGCACAAGGCCTTCCTGCGCTACCACGACCCGAAGGGCTGGCCGATGCTGCGCGAAGCGCTGGAGCGCATGGGCCGCGCGGACCTGATCGGCAACGGCAAGCACCACTTGATCCCGACCTACCAGCCGCAGACCGACGAGTACCAGAGCGCGCGCCGCAAGAATTCCACCCCGGCCGGCAGCAAGAAGACCGGCAAGCCGCTGCTGACCCAGCACACCGGCCTGCCGCCGCGCGCCAGCAATGGCTCCAAGCCGTGGAACAAGGCCGAGGAAGGCAAGGCCACCGGCTACGCCAAGGGCAAGAAGCGCACCACCAAGCGGCAGCCGAACATCCCGCGCTGATCCGTCTGCTCTGTGCTGTGAAAAAAGGCGTGGTCGCTAAGCGGTCACGCCTTTTTGCTGGAAGAAGCTCACGTAGGCCTTGTCCACCTTCAGGATGTGGTGGATCAGCCAGGCCTTGAGCAGCTCCAGTGCTTCGACCGAGACCACCTCGCCAGCCTCGTGACGGTACAGCAGGTCGATGATCTGACGGTTGAAGCGGTCGTGCTCGGCCCGGTGCGCTTCTTCCTCCGGATAGCCCAGGCGCTGGAACAGCACCTCCTCGACGATGAAGTGATTCATCGTGTACTCCACCAGTTGCTCCAGCAGTTCGCCGATGGGCTGGCCCTCGCCATCCGCGCCGTCGAGGCTGTCGTACAGTGCGTTGGTGAGGTCGACCAGCCAGCGGTGCTGCTGGTCGATCCGCTCGATTCCGATGACGAACTCTTCGTTCCAGGGCATGAAGCTCATCCGTGCACTCCTTGGGTTGGATGCGCAGATCATCCCGATCCGCCATCGGGCAGCCGTGACGTCAATCAATCAAAGTGTGAAGTGTCTGAAGGACTAGCGTGGCGCGGGGTGTAGGAGTATTCTCCGGCTAAACTGGTACCATCGTTCCATGTCATAAGAACAAGACCGGAGCCTGCCATGCGTCTCGCAACCCTCTCCCTTCTCGCCTTCTCCATTGCCCTGGCCGCCTGCGGCGAAGGCGACAAGCATACCGCCGCCGTCAGCAGCGACTTCCAGAAGGACTTGCAGGCCCGCCTGATCAGGGCCAAGGCCGGCGATGTGATCGACATTCCCGCCGGCACCTACCACCTGGACCGCAGCCTCAGCCTGAAGGTAGACGGCGTGACCCTCCGCGGCGCCGGGATGGACAAGACCATCCTCAGCTTCAAGAACCAGAAGGCCGGCGCCGAAGGGCTGTTCGTCGACGCCTCCGACTTCACCGTCGAGAACCTCGCCATCGAGGACACCAAGGGCGACGGCCTGAAGGTCTTCGGCGGCAAGAACATCGTCATCCGCAACATCCGCACCGAGTGGACCAATGGCGCCTCCACGGAAAACGGCGGCTACGGCATCTACCCGGTGCAGACCGAGAACACCCTGCTCGAGGGCAACGTCGCCATCGGCGCCTCCGACTCGGGCATCTATGTCGGCCAGTCGCGCAACGTGGTGGTGCGCAACAACCGCGCCGAGCGCAACGTCGCCGGCATCGAGATCGAGAACACCATCGGCGCCGACGTCTACAACAACGTCGCCACCGACAACACTGGCGGCATCCTCGTCTTCAACATGCCCAACCTGCCGCAGCCGGGGCGCGGCACCCGCGTCTTCGACAACGACGTGCAGGGCAACAACCACGAGAACTTCGGCCACAAGGGCACCCCGGTGGCCAGCGTGCCGGCGGGCTCTGGCGTGGTGGTGAACTCCAACGACGACGTGGAAATCTTCAACAACAGGATCGGCAACCACAAGACCGCCAACGTCATCGTCAGCAGCTACTTCAGCACCGGCTATTCGGACAAGGCGACCCAGCCCAATTTCGACCCCTACCCCGAGGGCATCTTCATCCACGGCAACACCTTCGGCCCCGGTGGCGACAGCCCCGACCACCTGGAGCTCAAGGCGCTGAAGATCGCCAAGTTCGGCCTCAACGGCCGCCTGCCGGACATCCTCTGGGACGGCTACTTCAACGACAAGAAACTGGTCGACGGCAAGCTCCCCGAAGCGTTGGCCATCTGCATCGACAACGGCAACGCCGGCATCGTCAACGTCGACGGCCCCAACGGCTACAAGAACATCAGTACCGACATCAGCTCGCACCAGTGCAAGCTCAAGCCGCTGCCGAAGATCGAACAGGCCGGCCTGGGCGAGAAGGGCAACAAGGCATGATGAAACCCGCTTCGTTCCTGTTGTCGCTCGCCCTGACCACTTTGGTGGCCGGGTGCGGGCAGGAGAGCAAGCCGCGTTATCAGCCCGAAGGCGACGACTACCCGGAAAAGCTCAGCGGCTGGGGCATGCTGCACCTCGCGGGCGGCCACCTGGCGCCGACCGCCGAGGTGCTGCCCTACGACCTGAATACCTCGCTGTTCACCGACTACGCGCACAAGCTGCGCACCGTGTGGATGCCCGAAGGGCAGTCGGCGCAATACGCCGAGGAGCGCTTCGACTACCCCGTCGGCACTGTGCTGACCAAGACCTTCTATTACCCCAAGGACGCCCAGGGCAACCTGCTGCAGAATAGCCAGGACGACCGTGACCCGAAGGCCGGGCTCGACATGGCCAAGGTCCATCTGGTGGAAACCCGCGTACTGGTTCGGCAGAAAGACGGCTGGGCGGCGCTGCCCTACGTGTGGAATGCCGATCAGAGCGAAGCGACCCTGGAGCTTGCCGGCGACAGCCCGGCACTGGAGTTGACCGCCGAGGACGGCAGGAAGACCGCCTTCACCTACATGGTGCCGGACGCCAACCAGTGCTCCGAATGCCACGCCGAGCAGAAGGGCGGCGGCATCGCTCCGCTGGGGCCCAAGGCGCGGCACCTGAACAAGGACTTCGCCTACGCAGGTGGCAGCGAGAACCAGCTGCAGCACTGGCAGTCACGCGGTTTCCTCCAGGGGCTGCCGGCGCTGGCGCAGGTGCCGCAGAATGCGCTATGGGGCCATCCTCGCCCCGACGAGGACCTGGAGAAGCAGGCCCGCAGCTACCTCGACGCCAACTGCTCGCACTGTCATAACCCCAAAGGCGCGGCGCGCACTTCGGGCCTGCACCTCGACCCGCACACGCCGGTCTCCATCGCCTACGGCCTCTGCAAACCACCGGTGGCGGCGGGCGGCGGCACCGGCGGGCGGCTGGAAGACATCCACCCCGGCAGCCCGGAGAAGTCAGTCCTCAGCTACCGAGTCGGCAGCGACAAGCCGGGCGACATGATGCCCGAGCTGGGCCGCACCCTGGTGCACCGCGAGGGGCTGGAACTGCTCAACCTCTGGATCGCCTCGCTGCCCGGCGACTGCTAGTGGAATGAGGCCTGGAGCCCGCCAGGGCTCTGGGCTGCGTGCTGCGACGAGCAAACCGCTGGGGCCGTGCTAGCGTTCATCTGGTCCCTTTCTCTCGCAGGTGCGCTTCCATGGAAGATACGAACATCATCAATGTGGGTACGGAGAAGATCAACGCACTGTGGGCGACGGTTTCGCAGTACGCGCTCGCATTCGGTGTGAAGATCCTCGTCGCCATTCTTTTCTGGGTCCTGGGCCGCTGGTTGATCGGCTTCGCCGTTGGCATGGTGGAAAGGGCCCTGGCCAGGCAGAGCGTCGACCCGACGGTGCTGCGCTATGTCGGCTCCTTCATCACCGTCACCCTGAACATCCTCCTGGTCGTCGGTATCCTCGGCTATTTCGGCGTGCAGACCACCAGCCTCGCCGCGCTGATCGCCGCCATCGGCCTCGCCATCGGCATGGCCTGGTCCGGCCTGCTGGCGAACCTTGCGGCCGGCGGCTTCATCATCGTGCTGCGGCCATTCAAGGTCGGTGATTTCATCACTGCCGGCGGCGTTACCGGCACCGTGAAGGAGATCGGCCTGTTCGTCACCGCCATCAACACTCCGGACAACGTCCTGACCCTGGTGGGCAACAACAAGATCTTCAGTGACACCATCCAGAACTACACCCACAACCCCTACCGCCGCGTGGAGCTCAAGGCGCAACTGTCCGGCGCCGCTGATTGGCAGGCCGCCGCCGCCGTGCTCAAGCAGCGCATCGCCGCCATCCCCAACGTGCTGAGCGAACCGCCGGTGGACGTGGAAATCCTCGAGTTCAATCTGGTGGGACCGGTGCTCGCCGTACGTCCGTATTGCCACAACGACGCCTACTGGCAGGTCTACTTCGACACCAACCGCACCATCAAGGAAGCCCTGGGCACCGACTTCCCGGCACCGATGCCGGCACAGACGGTGATCGTCCAGCAGTCGGCGAACGGCTGACGGTCTTCGTGTTCCTGCAAAGGCCACCGTGAGGTGGCCTTTTCTTTTTCCGCTGTAATTTTTTGCGGGGACTGATGGCACGGGAGCACCGACAGGTAGGCCAGTACATCGGACGCCGTCCTAGATGCACGCCCGATCTTGTTCGGCGTGCGGACTTTTCCCTTCGATCTCCCAGCCAATGTCTGGCTGACCGCGCTGCGTTGCGCCTTGCAACCTTGAGGCTCATTCCTCAGCAGCGAGGCGACGAGCATGGATGGCGGCAAGCGGAGCGAAGGTTTCACCCTGGTGGAGGTGCTGGTCTCGGTGCTCGTGCTCGGCATTGGCGTGCTGGGGCTGGCGGGGTTGCAGCGTGTCGGCATCAGTGCCGGCTATAGTGCGCTGCAGCGTTCCCAGGCGTCCTGGCTGGCCGGCGAGATGGCCGACCTGCTGCGCGCCAATCCGGAGGCGGCCCGTTCCGGCGCCTACGATACGAGCTTCGCCGATGTGGCCGGCGGCTGCCCCAGGCCCACGGGTTCGACGCGTGCCCAACTCGACCTCAACCAGTGGCAGGCCGATGTGTGCGAGACGCTCGGCGGAACGGGCAGCGGCTCCGTGCAGGTGATCCGCAGCGGCAATCTGTACAGCGCGCTGATCGCCGTGCGCTGGAATGACCGGCGGGCCCGTGATCGTCTGGGGACGACAGGCGACGCCGAGGAGACCTTCGCCTACCGGGCGGGGTTCTGACATGCGCCAGCGCGGGCTGTCGCTGGTCGAACTGCTGATTGCCATGGCCCTGGGTTTGCTGCTTCTGGCGGGCGTGATCCAGGTCGTCCTCAGCAGCAAGCGCAGCTATCAGAACAGCGTCGCGTTGGCCGAGCTGCAGGAAAACGGCCGCTTCGCGTTGGAAGCCATTGCGCAGGACCTGCGCCATGCCGGTTTCACCGGTGCCTGCCCTGCTGGTCTGGTCAATGCCTCGGGCACCGATAACGCCCGGTATGCCTTGGAAAAGTCGGCAATTGAAGGATACGGTGCGGGAATGCCGGCGGTGGTCTGGATGCCCAGCGGGCGCCTGGCGAACACCGATGCAGTGCTGCTGCGCTCTGCGGCCGAGCCCATTCTCGCAGCCCGTTCGATCACCGCGAACCGGCTGCTGCTCACGTCGTCCACTGCGGTCGCCGGCGCTTTCTATCTGCTCAGCGATCAGCAGTCCTGCCTGCTGCTGCGCAATGCCGGCAATGCTTTGAGCCTGATCGCGGATCGCCCGCTGGAGCACTTCCTGGCGCCGGCGACGCGGGTTTATCCCTACCGCTTCGCCATCTACTGGATCGGACGGGGAGAGTCCGGAACGCCGGGGTTGTTCGTCACCGATAACAGCGAAACCACGGACAAGGTGCAGACCAGCGAACTGGTGACCGGTGTCGCGGGAATGAGCCTGCGCTACGGCGTGGCCGGGATGGATAGCACGGTGGTGGCGACCTACAAGGCCGCGCGCGAAATGACCGCCGAGGAATGGCGCCAGGTGCGGACGGTGCGCGTCAACCTGCTGCTGCAGAGCCAGACCCGCGACGTCGACGAGGCTCCGAATTCAATGGTTTTCGATGGTCGCAGCCTCGCGCCGGACGCGGATCGCCGGCTGCGGCTGGTGATGGGTAGCACTATCGCCCTGCGCAACCTGCCGCCATGAGCTGGAGCCCGTCGATACCTCGTCGATCCGAGTGCGGGGCAGTGCTGCTGGTCTCGCTGGTCATGCTGTTGCTGCTCACGCTGATCGGCCTGGCGGGCATGCGCATGGTGCAACTGGAGGAGCGCATGGCCGGTAACCTGCGTGACCGACAGATGGCTTTCCAGGCGGCGGAAGCCGCGCTGCGTGCAGGTGAGCAAGCTGCGCTGGAGATTCATCGGCAGAACCATCACGAGGCTGCTGCCTATAGCCGCGACGGTCAGGTGAGCGGCTTTTCGGACAGCGCAGCGAAGCCGGTCTACCAGCTGCGCTTCCTGCGCTGGCTGGCCAGTGAAGGACTGGAAGTCGGCAAGGGCGGGGCGGCTAATGGCGTGGCCATCGAGGTACGCGCGACGGGGTTTGGCGCACGTCGCCAGCCATCGGGGGAAGCGGTGTCCAGCGTGCGGCTGAACAGCATTTTTTTCATTCGTTAGCAGGCAGGGAGGTAGCCGTGAGATTGACGAGAATCTGTTTCCTGATTCTGGGCCTCACCCTGTCGGGAGCACCGTTGGCGGCGCCGGTCAGCCAGGTCCCGCTGGAGATCGCCAGCGGTGCGCCGGGCAACCTGCTTTTGCTGCCGTCCTCGGCCCATGCGGCGACGGCGGCGCCTGCCAATCCGGGCGCTGTCTATATTACCGGCGATCGGTACTTCGGCTATTTCGACTCGGACAAGTGCTACACCTACCGCGACGCGGCGGCGGAGATGGAGCGCTACTTCCAGCCCATCGGCCCGGCCCTGGTCCACGGCTGCCGACAAGCCTGGAGCGGCAACTTCCTCAATTGGGCCACGGCGCAGGCCATCGATGTCTATCGCGCCGTGCTGGCCGGTGGCGACCGCTTCATCGACAGCGCCGGGCTGACGGTGTTGCAGAAGGGGCTGAGTACGCAGCGCGACGGTGTCTTCCCGGATCGAAGCCTGCCACGCGATAGCGTTGGGGGCGCCACGCCATTGTCGGGCATGCCGCTGCATCTGCGGGTGGAGGGCGAAGCGCGGAGCCTGTTGTTGAGTCGCAGCCCGGACTTTCCCGGTGAGCCGCAGGAATTTATACCCGGCGAACCGTTGTTACCCGGCGCGACCTATCGACTCGCGGTACGCGTGCAGGCCTGCGCGGCAGGCCAGCTGGAACGCAACTGCCAGCGCTACGGCTCGAGCCATAAGCCCGAAGGGTTGTTGCAGCACTACGCCGGACGCCTGCGCTACAGCATCTTCGGTCGCGCCGATGAGGGCGGAGGCGCCGTGGTGCGCACGCCGCAGAAATTCATTGGTCCGTGGCTGGATGACGGGCGGGATAACCCGTTGAAGGAGTGGTCGGCGCAGACCGGCGTTTTCACTGACCGGCAGGTGGGGGTGGTCGCCTTCCTCAATCGTTTTGACGACGCCGGATCGCGGCCTTCTGATGATGTGGGCGAGCTGTTGCATGCCGCCACGCGCTTCCTGCGTCATCAGGGGGATCACGCGGACCCGCTCACCTACGCCTGCCAGCGTAACGCCATGCTGGGGATTGGCGGTGCGGGGGACGGGGAGGCTGGCGCGAGCCTGCTGCGCCTTGGCGATCCGGAGCTGGCGCGGGCAACACAGCAGGTCGCGGCCATGCAGGGTGGCGCGGGTTCCGCCGCTGCACTCGCGCTGGCGGGGCTCGCCTACGATGCCCATGTACGAGACCTGCGCACTGACCTTCCCGGCCGGCAGAGCGCCTCCACCTTCTGGCTGGCGGCCACCCACGAGGCAGCCGGGCAGGGCAGCGCCCTATGGCTGGCGGCCCAGTACGGCGGTTTCGCTGTTCCGCCCCGCTATTCCTTCACACGTACCGCACCGTTGCCTGAAAGCTGGTGGAAGGGGCCGGATGGTGGGCCGGCCAAACTGCTGAAGCTCACCGAGCCTGACAAGCTACGGGACGCGTTGAGCCCGGCATTCGCCCATGCGGCCAACGATGAGCAGAGGAGCATCGGCAACTTCAGCGCAGGCCCGCAGACCGGCGAGTGGTTCAGTACCCGGCTGGAGGGGCGGCGCTGGAGCGGCGACCTGCTGCTCTTGCGTGACGGTGAGCGTCAGCCGTTGTGGTCTGCTGCGCAGCAGCTGGACGAGCTGAGCGAGGCGAAAGTGGCGGGGCGAAACATCCTCACCGTGCGGCCCGCCACTGCTGGGACGGATGGATCGCTCATCGCGCGGGCAGGCATGCCCTTCGCCTGGAGCGCCCTGGATGACGAACAGCGCCTAAGGCTGGGGAGCGAGCAGGGTGAGTCGCTGGTGGACTACCTGCGCGGTTCGCGCCTGCAGGAGCGGCGCGAGCCCGGCAGTGCGTTGCCGTTCCGCCGGCGAGCCAGCCGGCTGGGCGATATCGTGGGTTCGCGGCCAGCCTATTCCTGGCACGACGCGCAGCCTTACGCTGAGCTGCCCAGTTCGCTGGGCGACCGCTACCGGGAGTTCCTTGCCAGTGAGCTCTACCGGCAGCGTGCGCCGCTGGTGGCGGTGGGCGCCAACGATGGCATGCTGCACGGCTTCGACGCGCGCGACGGACGCGAGTTGTTCGCCTACGTACCGGCGGCTGTGCTCGGTCATCTTCGCGAGCTGGCCGATCCGGACTATGCCCATCGCTACTACGTCGATGGCTCGCCAACGGTGGGCAATGCCTGGATCTCCGGGCAGTGGCGCACCCTGCTGGTGGGCGGCACCGGGGCGGGCGGCAACAGCCTGTTTGCGCTGGATATCAGCGATCCTGAGCGCGTGCAGCCGGGCAGCGTACTTTGGGAGTTCAGCCATCCCGACCTCGGCTACACGCTGGGGCGGCCAGCACTCATGGCCCTGAGTTCGGGCCGGTTCGTGGTGGCGGTTTCCTCGGGGGCCAGGGATCCGGAAAGCCGCGGCGGGTACATCTGGCTGCTCGATGCGGCGGATGGTCATGTGCTCAAGCGCGTCCACCTGCCCGAGGCCGGCGACCTGGGGCCGGTGACGGCGATCAGCAGCAGGGGCGATGTGACTGCCAACCGCCTCTATGTGGGTGACAGCCTCGGGAATCTCTGGCGTGTGGATCTGGCTGGCGAAGAGGGCGGCGACTCGGCAATTCCACCTTCCCTGGCCGGCAAGCCGCTCTTCCGGGCGCTGACGCCGGACGGCAGCCCGCAGGCGATCAGTGCGCCGGTGGCGGCCGCGCTGGACGGTGGTGGACGGGTGCGCGTGCTGTTTGGCAGCGGTCGATTCTACCGTGTGGGTGACGAAGAACCCTCGGCGAAGAGCGAAAGCCTGTACGGAGTGCTCGACGGTGGGCAGGCGATCGCCGGGCGGTCGGATCTACGCCCGGTGTCTTCCAAAATCGACACGGGTGACGCGCATGGCTGGTACCTGGACCTGCCGGCGGATGGCACACGCGCGGTGGAACCGCCGCAGATTCGTGAAGGGAAATTCGTGCTGTTCAACCTGATCGCCCCCGGAAACGACCCTTGCAGCGATCCGCTGACTCACGCATCGCTCGTGCTGGATCTTCGCAGTGGAGAGCGGCTGGTGGGGAGCCTGCCGGGCAGTGATGCGGCAGGCGACGATGCGGCGCATCAGTCCAGCGGCGCGCTGCTCCAGGCCGGTCCGGACGGTGAATGGAAAATCCTCGGCGTCGATGCGGAAGGCCGCCCGCTGGGCCAGAAAATCAATCTGCCTCGCGACGTCGGGCGCAAGGCCTGGTGGGAGTCTCGCTGAATGAAATCGATGAGCCGGTGGGCTGGCGGCGTCACGCTCGTGGAGCTGCTGGTCTGCCTTGCGCTGGTCGGCATCCTGCTGGGCGTGGCGCTACCGGCGTATCGGGAGCACATCCGGCGGGTGCACCGGGTGGATGCGCAGAAAGCCCTGGTGGAGCTGGCGCAATCTCTGGAGCGCTTCTACACCAGCCGCGGCACCTATGTTGGCGCTACGCTGCCATTCGACCGCTCGCCACGGGACGCCGGGAGGGCGTACTACCGGCTGGGTTTTGCCAGCGGCCCTGACGCATCGGGTTATGTCCTGCAGGCAGAACCTCTCGGTGCGATGACGGAAGATGCCTGCGGGGTGCTGACACTGGCCGACAGCGGGCTCCGTGGTGCGGCCACGGAGCGTTGCTGGTAGGCGGCGTCAGGTCGGCGTGCGATCCACCCACTTGGGCGCGGCCAGGGGTTTCCAGGCGGCCAGGGCGCCGACCAGTTCGGCAGGCGAGTCGGCGCGCTGCAGCATGTCGCGGTGTGGCTGGCGCACGAAGCGCTCCTGCACCAGGTGGTCGAGGAAGGTCAGCAGCGGATCGAAGAAGCCGTTCACTTCCAGCAGGCCCAGCGGCTTGGCGTGGTAGCCCAGTTGGCCCCAGGTCCAGACCTCGAACAACTCTTCCAGAGTGCCGAGGCCGCCCGGCAAGGCGATGAAGGCGTCGCTCAGCTCGGCCATGCGGGCTTTGCGTGCGTGCATGCCGTCCACCACTTCCAGGCGCGTCAGGCCGCTGTGGCCGACCTCGGCGTCTTTCAGGCTCTGCGGAATGATGCCAATGACTTCGCCGCCGGCCGCCAGCGCGGCATTGGCGACCATGCCCATCAGACCCACGGCGCCGCCGCCGTAGACCAGCTGGATGCCGCTCTCGGCGAGGTGGCGGCCGAGGGCTTCGGCGGTTTCCTGGTAGATCGGGGAGGCGCCGGGGCTGGCGCCGCAGAATACGCAGATGGAACGCAAGGTCATGGAGCTGTCCTCTTTCAGCAGGCCGTCAGGTTACCGGCTGCGAGAGGAGCAACCAAGCCGATTTCAGTCGTGCTGGCAGCCGCCTGCGGAGGCGAGTGCGTAACAAGCGAGCAGGTCCTGTAACCATGGGCTTTGTAACAGCGCAAGACGGTGCATGGCGCAAACTCCTGTTGAGCCTGGGTGAGACGTCTATGCTAGGCGGGGTGCGCTGTTCTGCCTCGTTGATCCTGCTGATCGACCTGATAGACAGTTCGAAGCTTGGTTCGTGGCCGAAGGCCATTGATGCAGATCAGGGGAACCCCGATCGCCTTCGGGCAGTCTTCCCCTTCAGGATTCTCCGCCCAACCTGCCTAGGAGGCATGTCATGTTCCGTAAACTCGCCGCTGTATCCCTGCTTGGCCTGTTCAGTGCCCCGCTGCTGGCCGCCGAATGCTCCGTGGACATCCAGGGCAACGACCAGATGCAGTTCAGCACCAACGCCATCACCGTCGACAAGAGCTGCAAGACCTTCACCGTGAACCTGTCCCACCCGGGCAGCCTGCCGAAGAACGTCATGGGCCATAACTGGGTCCTGACCACCGCCGCCGACATGCAGGGCGTGGTGACCGACGGCATGGCCGCAGGCCTGGACAAGAACTACGTGAAAGAAGGCGACACCCGCGTCATCGCCCACACCAAGATCATCGGTTCCGGCGAGAAGGACTCGGTGACCTTCGATGTGTCCAAGCTCAAGGCCGGTGATGAATACGCCTTCTTCTGCTCCTTCCCGGGCCACTCGGCCATGATGAAGGGCACCCTGGCCGTGAAGTGATCCCGCTTTCGTTCGAAAGTGCGTGATCCGAAAAGCCCGACCCATGGTCGGGCTTTTTATTTCCTCAAATGGCGCTAGGGTGTCCATGGTTGAAATCCTGACGGGGGACCCATGTACCACGGTGAACGCTTCAACGCCTGGACCCACCTGGTTGGCGCCGTGCTGGCGCTGGTGGGCGGCATCTGGCTGCTGGTCGCCACCAGCCTGGTGGGCGAGCCGCTGCGCATCGTCAGTGTGGCGGTGTATGGCACGACGCTGACTCTGCTCTACAGTATTTCGACGCTCTATCACAGCGTGCGAGGGCGGGCGAAGATCATCCTGCGCAAGCTCGACCACCTGTCGATCTACCTGCTGATCGCGGGGAGCTACACGCCCTTCTGCCTGGTCACGCTCAAGGGAGCCTGGGGCTGGACGCTGTTCGGCATCGTCTGGTCGATGGCGGTGATCGGCATGTTGCAGGAGATCAAGCCGCGCTCCGAGGCGCGGGTGCTGTCGATCATCATCTACGCGGTGATGGGCTGGATCGTGCTGATCGCAGTCGGGCCGCTGTACCGCGCACTGGGCGGCGCGGGCTTCGCCTGGCTGGTGGGCGGTGGCGCCTTCTACACCATCGGCATCATCTTCTTCGCCTACGACAGCCGCTTCCGCCATTGGCACGGCATCTGGCACCTGTTCGTGATCGCCGGCAGCCTGCTGCACTTCATCGCCATCTGGCGCTACGTCATTCCCCAGCACTGAACCTTGAGCCGTTGGCGCGGGAGTTTTCCGTGCCAACGGCTTTCGGGGCTTATGGCGCGATGGGCAGTGCGCGCTTGTGGTGGGTCTTCTCGAAGGTGCGGACGATGATGTCGAAGGCTTCCTGGCCGACGTCCTGACCGTGCAGGAAGGCATCGATTTCCCTGTAGGTCACGCCGTGGGCGTGTTCGTCCGGCTTGCCGGGGGCGAGGTCCTCGAGGTCGGCGGTCGGCACTTTCTCCACCAGGTTTTCCGGCGCGCCCAGGCTGCGGGCGATGCTGCGTACCTGGTTCTTCACCAGGCCGCTGAGCGGGGCGAGGTCGCAGGCGCCGTCGCCGAATTTGGTGAAGAAACCCATGACCGCCTCGGCGGCGTGATCGGTGCCGACCACCAGGCCGGCACGGGCGTTGGCGATGGTGTACTGGGCGACCATGCGGATGCGCGCCTTGGTATTGCCCAGGGCGAAGTCGCGGGTGGCCGGTGCCAGACCTTCCAGCGCCTGGGTCTGCGCGGCCAGCGCCTGAACCGACGGACCGATGTTGACGGTATGGCGCTCGTCCGGGGCGATCACGTCCACCGAGTCCTGGGCGTCCTGTTCATCGCCTTGCACGTTGTAGGGCAGGCGCACGGCGAGGAAGCGGTAGTCCGGGTTGCCGGTCTCGGCGCGCAGGCCCTCCACGGCGCGTTGGCAGAGCATGCCGGCGGTGAGCGAGTCGACGCCGCCGCTGATGCCCAGCACCAGGGTCTTCATGCCGGAGTTCTTCAGGCAGTCCTGGATGAAGCGGATGCGGCGCTGGATCTCGGCCTGCAGCTCGGCGTCGGACTGGAAGGGCGGCTGTACATTGAGTTCTCTGGCGATGGCGGCCTGTCTGTCTTTCATCGGATGGGCTCCTGTCGGTGCGGAATGGGATGGCTACGCCACCTTGAATACGTGGCGCAGGTAGGCGACGAAGTTCTCGTCGCGGCATTGGGTCTTGCCCGGGGTGTCGGAAATCTTCGCCACGGGGTGGCCGTTGCAGGCCGTCATCTTGAGCACGATGTTCATTGGTTCCACCCCGGGGATGTCGCAGGTCAGGTTGGTGCCAATGCCGAAACTGACGTTGATCTTGCCACGCAATGCGCGGAAGAGCTGCAACGCCTTGGGCATGTCGAGGCCGTCGGAGAACACCAGGGTCTTGGTCATCGGGTCGATTCCCAGGCGGCGGTAGTGGGCGATGGCCTTCTCGGCCCAGACCAGCGGATCGCCCGAATCGTGGCGCAGGCCATCGAAGAGCTTGGCGAAGTACAGATCGAAGTCGCTCAGGAAGGCGTCCATGGTAATGCAGTCGGTCAGCGCGATGCCCAGTTGGCCGCGGTATTCGCGCACCCAGCAGTCCAGCGCGGCGATCTGGCTGTCGATCAGCCGCGGGCCGAGCTGCTGGTGCGCCATCAGCCATTCGTGGGCCATGGTGCCGATGGGTTTCACGTCGAACTCGCGGGCCAGGTGTACGTTACTGCTGCCGACGAAGCGGCCGGGGAAGTCGCGCTTGAGGATATGCACGACTTCTTCCTGGGTGCGGTAGGAGAAGCGCCGGCGGGTGCCGAAGTCAGCCACCTGGAACTCCTTCAGCTCCTCCTCGCTGGCGTTGCGGGTGAGCCAGTCGAGCTTGCGGTAGAGCTGCTCGCCGACCTGCTCCAGCACCACCTCGCGATAGCGGTAGCGGTTGCGCACCTCGCTGACGATGGCCAGCAGCGGCACCTCGAAGAGGATCACATGCAGCCACGGCCCGCGCAGGCGGATGGCCAACTGGCCATCCTCGATACTGGTGTGCACGTAGCGCAGGTTGAAGCGGAACAGGCTCAGGAAACGGATGAAGTCCGGCTTGATGAACGGGATGCGCTCGAGAAAGGCGAGCTGGTCCGGGGTGGCCTCCAGCTCGGCCAGGCGTTCGATCTGGTAGCGGATTTCCGCCAGGTACGGGGTCAGGTCCTCAGCGTTGCGGCAGCGGAATTCCCACTCCACTTCTGCGTTGGGGTAGTTGTGCAGCACCGCCTGCATCATCGTAAGCTTGTAGAAGTCGGTGTCCAGCAGGTTCTGCACGATGCGCTCGGCAAAGACGCTCTCGGCCATGATCAATTCTCCCTGATGCCCATGAGGGCTTCGTCCAGTTCGTTCTCGTCCGCGCAGAGGAGGACCCCGGCGCTGCGCATTTCGTTGCACGCTATCTTCGCGGTTTCCTCCGCGATGGCGCGGCAGGCCGGCAGGTACAGCAGCACCTGGAAACCGGCGCGGCGCAGTTGCAGCGCGGTGGTCTTCACGCAGTAGTCCAGCGCCAGGCCGCCGATCAGCACGTGGCTGACCGCATTCTGCCGCAGGTATTCGATCACGCCCGTGCTGCGCCGTTCAGCCAGATCGTGGTAGCAGGCGCCGTAGGGGTGCAGGTCCGGCTCCACGCCCTTCCAGATGAAGAAGTCGTAGTCCATCGGCCTGGGCAGTTCGTCCAGCAGCTCGAAGCCCGGCGTGCCCGGCACGCAGTGGCTGACCCAGGTGAGGTCGGCATCGGGCAGGCTGAGCGGTTGCAGCATCTGTGCCGGCTCGTTCACCACCCAGGGGGCGGTAGGGCTGTGGGCGTCCTTGCTCCCCAGGCGCAGGCTGGCGTGCTCTGCCATCAAATTCAGCGCGGCGCCGATGGCATCGCCGCCCGGCACCGGCAGTTCGTCGGGGCAGAGCGGGGTGAAACTCTTCTGGGCGTCTACATCGAAACTGGCGATCAGGTTCATGGAAGCCTCCGCTTGACCGTTGGTGGCCTGTCGTGGCTACATAATTCACGACGTGAAATAAGTCGTCAAGCAGAAAGATGAAAAATTTCCAAAGGTGGAAGATGCTTTCTGTACATGGTGAAATAAGTCACAGGGCTTTCCGGCGAGGACGCCTGTAAGGAGCATCAATGAGTACCGCTGAAGTGCTGGCCACCGTGGATATCGTGGCGCTGCGCCTGAACCCCGAGCGTGGGCTTGAATTGCTGCTGATCCGTCGCGCCCAGGCGCCGTTCGAGGGGCAGTGGGCGCTGCCCGGCATACTGATCAACGGCCGCTGCGCCGATCATGGCCTGGACGATGCGGCCCTGCGCGCGCTGCGCGAGAAGGCGCGGGTGGAGCCGGCTTACATGGAACAGGTGGCGACCGTGGGCAACGCGGTGCGCGATCCGCGTGGCTGGTCGCTGAGCGTGTTCTATCTGGTACTGGTGGCTCCGCAGACCGGGCTTGCCGCCGACGACCTGGATTTCGTGCCGCTGGATGCCGTGCGCGGCGAGCGCTTCGCCTTGCCCTTCGACCACACCCAGTTGGTGCAGCAGGCCTGCGAACGGTTGGCGGGCAAGTCGGTTTACAGCGCCCTGCCGCTTCACCTGCTGCCCGAGCGCTTCACCGTGGCGGAGGCGCTGAAGGCCTTCGAGTGGTCCATCGGCGAGGAAATCCAGCACTCCAGCCTGCGCGGAAGGCTGGAGCGGATGAAGACGGCGGGCTGGGTGGAAGACACTGGCGAGCGCCATCAGCCACCGATGGGGCGACCGCAGCATGTGCTGCGCTTTACCCCGCGGGGGGATGGGGCGTTCGTGTTTGATCGGAGTTTGTTGGTTTAGGTGTTTTCGGAGGAGGTCGCCGCTGGGCGTTCCCTCTCCCTGACCCTCTCCCTGAAGGGAGAGGGGACTGACTTGGCACAAGGGGGATTTTACGAAGTTAGATGGAAACACCAGAGTAATAAGCGCTACCGATGGCTGCGGTGGCACGAAAACTCCCTCTTCCTTCAGGGAGAGGGCTGGGGAGAGGGCGTTCCCGGTCACACGAAAATCACCCCTCCACCCGCTCCCCGATCCACTCCACGAACGCCCGAACCTTGGGCACCGCCGCCGCGTGCTCGGGGTACGCCAGGTAGTAGCCGCTGCGGCTCTGCAGGCCGTGGTCCCAGGCGATCACCAGCTTGCCCTCGTTCAGCTCCTCTTCCACCAGGAAACGCGGCAGCAGCGCCACGCCGCAGCCGGCTTGCGCTGCGCGGATGCACATGTAGAAGGTGTCGAAGCGCGGCCCGTGGTAGCTGTGCTCGCTGTGTCGGCCGAGGCTCAGGAACCATTCGTGCCAGGCTTCCTGGCGCGTGGCGTTCTGCAACAGCACCAGGTCAGCCAGTTGGGTCGGGTCGTTCAGCGGTTGCGCCGGCAGGATCGCCGGTGAGCACACCGGCACCATCTCCTCGCCGAACAGCGCCACGCATTCCGCGCCGGGCAGGGTGCCGGCGCCGAAGAAGAACGCGATGTCGCAGCGCGATTGCAGCAGGTCGCCCGGTTCCAGTTCCTGGCGCAGGTCGAGGTGGATGTTCGGGTGGCGGTGGCGCCAGCCGTTCAGCCGCGGGATCAGCCAGCGCGCGCCGAAGGTCGGCGGGGTCGCCACGCGCAGGACCTCGGTTTCGCCGCCGTAGGACAGCAGGTAGTGGGTGGACATCTCCACCTGGGTGAGGATCTTGCGCACTTCCACCAGGTACAGGTCGCCCGCCGGGGTCAGCTGCAGGCGGCGGCGTACACGGCGGAACAGCAGGTGCTGGAGCATTTCCTCCAGTTGCGCCACCTGCTTGCTGACGGCGCTCTGGGTCAGGTTCAGCTCCTCGGAGGCGCGGGTGAAACTCAGGTGCCGCGCCACCGCTTCGAAGCATTGCAGGGCGGTCATGGACGGCAGGTGGCGTTTGCTCAGCATGGCAGGCAGTTCATGAATTTACGGAATGATGTGCATAGGAAACGTCGTTTGTTGTGCCTCGGCAAGCCGTTTATTACTGCTGGCATTCCAATGGGTTATCGCAATGACACAGGAGTCCGCATGATTTCCGCACTGCTCGAATCCCTCGGCGTCGATTCTCGCCTGGCCACCGGTGGCGATCAGGTCGTCCACTCTCCCATCGATGGCAGCCGCCTGGGCGCAGTGCGCCTGGAAAGCGCCGCCGAGGTGGAACAGAAGATCGGCCGCGCCGCGCACGCCTTCGACGCCTGGCGCAAGGTGCCGGCGCCGCGCCGTGGCGAACTGGTGCGGCTGTTCGGCGAGGAGCTGCGGGCGAGCAAGGCGGCGCTGGGCGAATTGGTGTCCTGGGAAGCCGGCAAGATCACCCAGGAAGGCCTGGGCGAAGTCCAGGAAATGATCGACATCTGCGACTTCGCCGTCGGATTGTCGCGCCAGCTCTACGGCCTGACCATCGCCTCCGAGCGTCCCGGCCACCACATGCGCGAGACCTGGCATCCGCTGGGCGTGGTCGGCGTGATCAGCGCCTTCAACTTCCCGGTTGCGGTGTGGTCGTGGAACACCGCGCTGGCGCTGGTCTGCGGCAACTCGGTGGTGTGGAAACCGTCGGAGAAGACCCCGCTCACCGCGTTGGCCTGCCAGGCGTTGTTCGAGCGTGCGCTGAAGAAATTCGGCGATGCGCCGGACTACCTCAGCCAAGTGGTGATCGGCGATCGCAGTGCCGGCGAAGCGCTGGTGGACGACGCGCGCGTCGCGCTGGTCAGCGCCACCGGCAGCACCCGCATGGGGCGTGAAGTCGGCCCGCGTGTGGCGGCCCGTTTCGGTCGCAGCATCCTCGAGCTGGGCGGCAATAACGCAATGATCCTCACGCCCAGCGCCGATCTCGACATGGCCGTGCGCGCCGTGCTGTTCAGTGCCGTCGGAACCGCCGGGCAGCGCTGCACCACGCTGCGCCGGCTGATCGCCCACGAGTCGGTGAAGGACGAGTTCGTCAGCCGCCTGAAGACCGCCTATGCCAAGGTGCGCATCGGCCACCCGCTGGAAGGCAACCTGGTCGGCCCGCTGATCGACGAGCGCAGCTTCCTGGCCATGCAGGGCGCGCTGGAGCAGGCGCGCGGCGAGGGCGGCGTGGTGTTCGGCGGCGAGCGCCAGCTGGCCGACAAATTCCCAGAGGCCTATTACGTGTCGCCGGCCATCGTCGAGATGCCCGAGCAGAGCGACGTGGTGCGCAGCGAGACCTTCGCCCCGATCCTCTACGTGGTGCCCTACAAGGACTTCAACGACGCTGTAGCGCTGAACAACGGCGTGCCGCAGGGGCTGTCCTCGTGCATCTTCACCACCGACCTGCGGGAGGCGGAAGCCTTCATTTCGGCGGTGGGCAGTGATTGCGGCATCGCCAACGTCAACATCGGCCCCAGCGGCGCGGAGATCGGCGGCGCCTTCGGCGGCGAGAAGGAAACCGGCGGTGGCCGCGAATCCGGTTCCGACGCCTGGAAGGGCTACATGCGCCGGCAGACCAACACCGTGAACTACTCGCGGGAACTGCCGCTGGCCCAGGGCATAGTCTTCGACTGAGGCTGCGATGTGGGGCCCTTCCGCTGGATTTCGGTGCCATGCGCATCCCTCTCCCCGCCCTCTCCCTGAAGGAGAGGGCGCTGACCGTGCCGGCTGACATTCTGGTTTCGGTTTGCGACGCACCAGTCCCTCTCCCTTCAGGGAGAGGGTTAGGGAGAGGGAGAGGGAGCCGCAGGTACCGGGTTTCCCCAGCAGGAACGAGCCATAGGGTCGCTGTACAGAGTCATTCACAAAGGTTCGCGTAGAAGGATCGCTGGATGTCGCTTCGCCAAGAGTGTCTGTGGGAACACCTGACCCCAAATCGTCCGCAAGCTCCGGAGCTGCGCGGAGATCGCAAGGTCGACGTGTGTGTCATCGGCGCGGGCTTCACCGGCCTGTCCGCCGCGCTGCATCTCCTGGAGCGCGGCCAGAAGGTCTGCGTGTTGGAAGCCCATACCACCGGGCATGGTGGCTCGGGGCGCAACGTCGGGCTGGTCAACGCCGGACTGTGGATTCCCCCGGACGAGATCGAAGCGGGCATGGGCGCGGAGGTCGGCCAGCGGGTCAATCGCATGCTCGGCAATGCACCGTCGCTGGTGTTCTCCCTGATCGACAAGTACGGCATCGAATGCCAGGCACGCCGCGAAGGCACGCTGCACATGGCACACAACGCCCGTGGCCTGGCGGACCTGCGTAGCCGCTGCGAGCAGTGGGGGCGTCGTGGTGCCCCGGTGGAGCTGCTAACCGGGGCCGACTGCGAGCAGGCCTGCGGCACCGGGAAGATCGCTGGCGCACTGCTCGACCGTCGTGCCGGCACGCTCAACCCCATGGCCTACGTCAGCGGCCTGGCCCGCGCGGTGCTCGGCCTGGGGGGCGAGCTGTACCACCATTCCCCGGTGGTCGGCCTGGTGCGCGTTGGCAGCGCGTGGAACGTGATCACCGCCGGTGGCGTGGTCACCGCCGACAAGGTGGTGATCGCCTCCAGCGCCTACACCGAAGGCGAGTGGACGCAACTGCGCCGCACCTTCTTTCCCGGTTACTACTACCAGGTTGCCTCGCGGCCGCTGGAGGGCGCCGAAGCTGCGCGCATCCTGCCGGGCGGGCAGGGCTCCTGGGATACCCGCCAGGTGCTCAGCAGCATCCGCCGCGACGCCGAAGGCCGCCTGCTGCTGGGCAGCCTCGGCAAGGGCACCGGCAAGCCCGCGTGGTTCCTGAAAAGCTGGGCCGACCGCATCCAGCAGCACTACTTCCCCAAGCTGGGCAAGGTGGATTGGGAGTTCACCTGGACCGGCTGCATCGACTTCACCCCCGACCACCTCATGCGCCTGTTCGAGCCGGCGCCGGGGCTGGTCGCCATGAGCGGCTACAACGGTCGTGGCGTCACCACCGGCACGGTGGTGGGCAAGGCCTTCGCCGACTTCCTGCTCGACGGCGACGCCAGCGCCTTGCCGATGCCGCTCAGGCCCATGGAGGAAATCTCCGCTGTGGGCCTGCGCAGCTGTCTGTACGAAGCCGGTTTCTCCCTCTACCACGCCGGGCAATGCCTGCGGGTGGTGATCTGAGGTCGTTCAGGTTGGGGCGGGCGCCGCCCCGGTTCGACCCACCAACGCTCGCTGCACTTTGGTCTAGCCTCTTATGGTGCGTTACCCCGATGGGTCTGCACCGCGGATGTGCAGTTCGGTGACAGCGATGGTTACGGTTGGGGTTGCGCCTGTGGTGGCTGAAAAATGCCAGCTCACGGGAAGGGCGGTTGCACCCTGTCGCCTGATTGGTTGCACCTTGTGCTATCGATGGGTTGCACGTGTCTAGCGCTTGATGTCTGCCAGCTTTGGCTGTTTTCGCTGTAGGACTTGGTTAATAACAAAAACGAATGGCACGCCGCTTGCTGTTGATTAATCGCTTAGTCGTTGAATCGCTATACGAGAAATCGCCAACAAGAAACACAACGCGCCATTACAAAAACCCTCAGGAGCAAAACTCCATGTCGCAGAAGATTTTCAGAAAAGGCTTTCTGGCTCTGGCGGTAACCACCGCGCTGGGCATGTCTTCCGTAGTGCAGGCCGATGTCGTTATCGGCGTCGCGGGACCGCATACCGGGGCTAACGCCTCGTTCGGGG
Source organism: Pseudomonas sp. DP-17 (assembly GCF_022380625.1). Classification (NCBI taxonomy): domain Bacteria; kingdom Pseudomonadati; phylum Pseudomonadota; class Gammaproteobacteria; order Pseudomonadales; family Pseudomonadaceae; genus Pseudomonas; species Pseudomonas sp. DP-17. The sequence continues at coordinate 160,711 of NZ_JAKSXG010000012.1, read as the reverse complement.
AACAGTACTGGCGCGGCGCCAATATGGCGGCCGAGGCGATCAACGCCGCCGGTGGCGTCAACGGGGAAAAGATCAAGCTGGTGAAGGCCGACGACGCCTGTGAGCCGAAGCAGGCCGTGGCCGTCGCCAACCGCCTGGTCGATCAGGACAAGGCCATCGGTGTGGTCGGCCACTTCTGTTCCTCCAATACCATCCCCGCCTCCGAGGTGTATGACGAGGCCGGTCTCATCACCATCACCCCCGGCTCGACCAACCCGAAAGTCACCGAACGCGGGCTTGCCGGCATGTTCCGCATGTGCGGCCGCGACGACCAGCAGGGCGTGGTCGCCGGCAACTACATCGTCAACGTGCTCAAGGCCAAGAAGGTCGCGGTGATCCACGACAAGGACACCTACGGCCAGGGCCTGGCCGATGCGACCAAGGCGCAGCTGAACAAGCTGGGCGTCACCGAAGTGCTCTACGAGGGCCTGACCCGCGGCGAGAAGGACTTCAACGCCCTGGTCACCAAGATCCGTTCCTCGGGCGCGGAAGTGGTGTTCTTCGGCGGCCTGCACCCCGAAGCCGGCCCGCTGGTCCGGCAGATGCGCGAGCAGGGCCTGACCACCGTGTTCTTCTCCGATGACGGCATCGTCACCGACGAACTGGTGACCACCGCCGGCGGCCCGCAATACACCAAGGACGTGCTGATGACCTTCGGCGCCGACCCGCGCCTGATTCCCGAAGGCAAGGCTGTGGTGGACAAGTTCCGCGCCAGCGGCTTCGAGCCTGAAGGCTACACCCTCTATGCCTACGCCTCCCTGCAGGCGCTGGCCGCTGCCTTCAACGGCGCGGGCAAGAACGATCCCCAGGCGGCCAGCAAGTGGCTGCACACCCACCCGGTCGACACCGTCATGGGCAAGAAGGAGTGGGATGAGAAGGGCGACCTGAAGGTCTCCGACTATGTCGTCTACCAGTGGGACGACAAGGGCAAGTACCACCAGTTGGAGAAACAGAAGTAAGGGGCCGGCTCCTGTCGAGGGGCTCCGGCTGCAGCGACCAGGCCCGCCTGGTCGTTGCAGCGGGCCTTGCTGCAGCGATTGCGCACCCCGTGTGATTGGCCGGCACCGCCACGAGCGGTGCCGGCATCCCCGCAGGTCGGCGCTTGCCCGGCGACGGTCACGAGCCGTTCAGCCCGCTTGCCGCCCGCCTTCCCTGCCCTGTCTGTGTGAGTACCCAATCGTGGACGGTATTTTCCTCCAGCAAATGATCAACGGGCTGACCCTGGGGTCGGTCTACGGCCTGATCGCCATCGGCTACACGATGGTCTACGGCATCATCGGCATGATCAACTTCGCCCACGGCGAGGTGTACATGATCTCCGCCTACCTCTCCGCCGTGGCCCTGGCGCTGTTGGCGTTCTTCGGCCTTGAGTCGTTCCCGCTGCTGATCCTCGGCACCCTGGTCTTCACCATCTTCGTCACTGGCGTCTATGGCTGGGTGATCGAGCGCATCGCCTACAAGCCGCTGCGCAATTCGACGCGCCTGGCTCCGCTGATCTCCGCCATCGGCATGTCGCTGATCCTGCAGAACTACGTGCAACTGGCCCAGGGCCCGCGCCAGCAAGGCGTGCCCACGCTGCTGGACGGCGCCTTCAAGTTCCACATCGGCGAAGGCTTCGTGCAGCTGACCTACACCAAGGTGTTCATCCTCATCGCTGCCTTCGTCGGCATGGCGGTGCTGACCTACGTGATCCAGTACACCAGGCTCGGGCGCATGTGCCGCGCCACCCAGCAGGACCGCAAGATGGCCTCGATCCTGGGGATCAACACCGACCGGGTGATCTCCTACGTGTTCATCATCGGCGCCGCCATGGCGGCTCTGGCCGGCGTGCTGATCACCATGAACTACGGCACCTTCGACTTCTATGCCGGCTTCATCATCGGCATCAAGGCATTCACCGCCGCCGTGCTCGGCGGCATCGGCTCGCTGCCAGGGGCCATGCTCGGCGGGCTGATCCTGGGCGTGGCCGAGGCACAGTTCTCGGGCATGGTGAACACCGACTTCAAGGACGTGTTCGCCTTCGGCCTGCTGGTGACCATCCTGATCTTCCGGCCGCAAGGGCTCCTGGGGCGTCCCCAGGTTTCGAAGGTGTAAGCATGATGTCCGCAACCCAGACCTCAGCCGCGTCGAAACCCGCGCGCATCGATATCAAGAAGAGCCTCGTCGACACCATCCTGGCGGGGCTGATCGCCCTGATCGTGTTCGGCCCCATCGTCGGCGTGGTGCTCGACGGCTACAGCTTCAAGCTCGAACCCGTGCGCCTTGCCTGGATGATCGGCGCGGTGATGCTCGGTCGCCTGCTGCTCAGCCTGTACCTGCAGACACCGGCCGGCCTGCGCATCATGGACCGCTTCGAAAGCTCCGACTCGGGCATCAGCGTGCTGCCGCCGGGCTACAAGACGCGCCTGCGCTGGATAGTCCCGCTGGTGATCCTCGCCGCGGTGATCTTCCCGTTCTTCGCCAGCAAGTACCTGCTCACCGTGATCATCCTCGGGCTGATCTACGTGCTGCTGGGCCTGGGCCTGAACATCGTGGTCGGCCTCGCCGGCCTGCTCGACCTCGGCTACGTGGCCTTCTACGCCATCGGCGCCTATGGTCTTGCGCTGGGCTACCAGTACCTGGGCCTGGGTTTCTGGACGGTGCTGCCGCTGGCGGCGCTCACCGCCGCGCTGGCGGGTGCGCTACTGGGCTTCCCGGTGCTGCGCATGCACGGTGACTACCTGGCCATCGTGACCCTGGGCTTTGGCGAGATCATCCGCCTGATCCTCAACAACTGGCTGTCCTTCACCGGCGGCCCGAACGGCATGCCGGTGCCGTCGCCAACCTTCTTCGGCCTCGAGTTCGGCCGTCGGGCGAAGGAGGGCGGCACGCCGATCCACGAGTTCCTCGGCATCGATTACAACCAGAACTTCAAGTTCCTGTTCATCTACGTGGTGCTCTTCCTCGTCGTGCTGCTGGTGCTCTACATCAAGCACCGGCTGACCCGCATGCCGGTGGGCCGCGCCTGGGAAGCGCTGCGCGAGGACGAGATCGCCTGCCGCGCCATGGGCCTGAACCACGTGCTGGTGAAACTCTCGGCGTTCATGCTCGGCGCCTCCACCGCGGGCCTGGCCGGCGTGTTCTTCGCCAGCTACCAGGGCTTCGTCAACCCGTCGTCCTTCACCTTCTTCGAGTCGGCGCTGATCCTCGCCATCGTGGTGCTGGGCGGCATGGGCTCGACGGTGGGCGTGGTGATCGCCGCCTTCGTCCTCACCGTGGCGCCGGAACTGCTGCGCAGCTTCGCCGACTACCGCGTGCTGCTGTTCGGCATCCTCATGGTGCTGATGATGATCTGGCGCCCGCGCGGGCTGATCCGCATCAGCCGCTCGGGCTTCGCCGTACGCAAGGGGGTGGCGCCATGAGCGACAAGATCCTCAGCGTCGAGCACCTGATGATGCACTTCGGCGGCATCAAGGCGCTCAACGACGTCAACCTCGACGTGGAGCGCGGCTCCATCACCGCCCTGATCGGCCCCAACGGCGCCGGCAAGACCACGGTGTTCAACTGCCTCACCGGCTTCTACAAGGCCACCGGCGGCAACATCCTGCTCAATACCCAGGGCGGCACCACCGACGTCATCAAGGTGCTCGGCCAGCCGTTCCAGGGTGGCGACTTCGTCAACCCGGCGCAGTTCGGCAACCGCCTCTACTACAAGATGTTCGGCGGCACCCACCTGGTGAACCGCGCCGGCCTTGCGCGCACCTTCCAGAACATCCGGCTGTTCCGCGAGATGTCGGTGGTGGAGAACCTGCTGGTGGCCCAGCACATGTTCGTCAACCGCAACCTCATCGCCGGCGTGCTCAACACCCCCGGCTACCGCCGTGCGGAAAGTGAGGCGCTGGACCACGCCTTCTACTGGCTGGAAGTGGTGGACCTGGTGGACTGCGCCAACCGCCTGGCCGGCGAGATGTCCTACGGGCAGCAGCGCCGCCTGGAGATCGCCCGCGCCATGTGCACGCGGCCCGAGCTGATCTGCCTGGACGAACCGGCTGCGGGCCTCAACCCCGCGGAAACCCAGGCGCTGGCGCGGATCGTCCGCTACCTGCGCGACCACCACGGCATCACCGTGCTGCTGATCGAACACGACATGGGCATGGTGATGAACATCTCCGACCACATCATCGTGCTCGACCACGGCGTGGTCATCGCCCGCGGCGCACCGGACGAGATCCGCCACAACGACAAGGTAATCGCCGCCTATCTCGGCGCGGACGAAGAGGAGCTGGTATGACGGCGCCGATGTTGGAGTTCCGTGATGTGGATGTGTTCTACGGGCCGATCCAGGCGCTGAAGAAAGTCTCGCTGACCGTGGGCGAAGGGGAAACCGTGGCGCTGATCGGCGCCAACGGCGCGGGCAAGTCGACGCTGCTGATGTCGATCTTCGGCCAGCCGCGCGCCGCCAGCGGCGCGATCCTCTACAAGGGCCAGGACATCCGACAAAAGTCCGCGCACTACGTGGCCTCCAACGGCATCGCGCAGTCGCCGGAAGGGCGTCGGGTGTTCCCCGACATGAGCGTGGAAGAGAACCTGCTGATGGGCACCATTCCCGTCGGCATGGAGCATGCCCAGGAGGACATGCAGCGCATGTTCGACCTGTTCCCGCGCCTGAAGGAGCGGCGCAACCAGCGCGCCATGACCATGTCCGGCGGCGAGCAGCAGATGCTCGCCATCGCCCGCGCGCTGATGAGCCGGCCCAAGCTGCTGCTGCTCGACGAGCCCTCGCTGGGGCTGGCGCCCATCGTGGTCAAGCAGATCTTCCAGACCCTGCGCGAGCTGGCCAAGAGCGGCATGACGCTGTTCCTGGTGGAGCAGAACGCCAACCATGCGCTGAAGCTCTCCGACCGCGGCTACGTGATGGTCAACGGCGAGATCCGCCTGAGCGGTACCGGTGCGGAACTGCTGGGTAACCAGGAGGTTCGCAACGCGTATCTGGGCGGGCACTGACGCCTTCGCCCTTCGTAGGAGCGGACTTCGTCCGCGATGCTTCCCGGCGCGCCTGGGGACATCGCGGACGGACGGAGTCCCCGCTCCTACGCTTCCTTCACCGCTTTCCCGAAGAGGGGTTTCCATGCAAGACCTCCGCTTCCTCACCAACGCCGACGTCGCCGAACGACTGAGTTATCCCCAGTTGATCGAAGCCCTGCGCATCGGCCTCGCCGGAGCCTGCGAAGCCCCGGTACGCGGCTGCCATGAACTGCCCGGCAACGCCTCGCTACTGACCATGCCGGTGTGGCGACCGGGCCAGGACATCGGCGTGAAGCTGGTCACCGTGTTCCCCGGCAACGGCGCAAAGAACCTGCCAGCGGTGGGCGCCTTGTTCTGCCTGTTCGACGGCGAAACCGGCCGCCCGCTAGCGATGCTCGAAGCTTCGGAAATGACCGCCCGGCGCACCGCCTGTACCTCCGCGCTGGCTGCCGATTACCTGGTGCGCCGCGATGCGCGACGGCTGCTGGTGGTCGGTAGCGGCACCCTGGCGCCGCACATGGTCCGCGCTCACAGTTCGGTGCGCGAGTACGAGGACATTGCCGTCTGGGGCCGCCAGGAGGACAAGGTGCAGGCGCTGGTGAAGCAACTGCAGGACGAAGGCTATCCCGTCCACGCCTGTGCCGATCTGCGCGGCGCTGTCGCGGCCGCGGACTGCATCAGCTGCGTCACCACCTCCCGCGAGCCCATCGTCCACGGCGCCTGGCTGCGCTCGGGCTGCCACCTCGATCTGGTCGGCGCCTTCCTGCCCAGCATGCGCGAGACCGACAGCGAAGCCGTGCAGCGTGCGCGCATCCTGGTCGACACCCGCGAAGGCGCGCTGGAAGAGGCGGGCGATCTGCTGATTCCGCTGGGCGAAGGCGTGATCGACGAGAGCGCCATCCACCTCCAGCTCAGCGACCTGCTGCAAGGTCGCGGCGCCCGCAGGGACGATAGCGAGATCACCCTGTTCAAGTCCGTGGGTTATGCACTGGAAGACCTGATCGCGGCGCGCTTGCTCGTGCAGTGAAGTTGTCCCGAAATTCTGTGGGCGGCGCTGTGGATAACATCTGGGCGAACCCTGCGGGACCGCGTGGCCGCAGGCCCCGCCAGCGCCGCTCGATTTCTGAGCGATTGCCCTGCAACCCCTGTATGGATGGACAGGTACGGCTCTGCGGAAAAGTTCCGCATCTCTGATAGTTGTCCCCGCCAGCCGTTGAAAGACCTGTGGATAACCTTGGGAAGAACTTCTCCAGCGCAGCGGCGACGCGGCCTGCGGCGGAGCGCTCGAAAATCGTCCAGGGGCAAACCCTGATGCCGCTTGCCCACAGAATCCGTGGAGCAGCCTGTGGACAAGGTGGGTGCAACTCGCGGCAGCCCCGTAGCCATGGGGCTTTCCAGCGGCTGTTCGGGTTTTATCCAGCTTGGCTGTAACGCAACGCGGCCGGTTCAGGCTGTTATGCTCGACCGACCGACAAGAACACGCGCGGCATGATTCCCCGGCAGGTACCGGCGACGGCGGCGCCCAGTTAGAGGATCTCTGCGATGACCACTCCCACTCTGTTCATTACCGGCGCCACCTCCGGGTTCGGCGAAGCCTGTGCGCGGCGTTTCGCCCGTGATGGCTGGTCGCTGGTGATTACTGGCCGCCGCGAGGAGCGCCTCAACGCGCTGGCCCAGGAGCTTTCCACCGAGACCGACGTGCTGCCGCTGGTGCTCGACGTGCGCGACCGTGCGGCGATGACCGCCGCCGTGGACAGCCTGCCGGAGAAATTCGCCAAGCTGCGTGGCCTGATCAACAACGCCGGCCTTGCCCTGGGCACCGACCCGGCGCAGGAGTGCGAGCTGGATGACTGGGACACCATGGTCGACACCAATATCAAGGGCCTGATGTACGCGACCCGCCTGCTGCTGCCGCGCCTGATCGCCCATGGCCCGGGCGCGAGCATCCTCAACCTGGGCTCGGTCGCGGGTCACTGGCCCTATCCGGGCGGCCACGTCTACGGCGCGACCAAGGCCTTCGTCCAGCAGTTCTCGCTGAACCTGCGTTGCGACCTGCAGGGCACCGGCGTGCGTGTCACCAACCTGGAACCGGGCATGTGCGAGAGCGAGTTCTCCCTGGTGCGCTTCGGCGGTGACCAGGCGAAGTACGACAAGACCTATGCCGGCGCCGAGCCGATCCAATCCGCGGACATCGCCGAGACCATCCACTGGATCCTGAACCAGCCGCCGCACATCAACATCAACACCCTGGAGATCATGCCGGTGAGCCAGGCCTGGGCGGGGTTCTCGGTGCATCGCAAGGGCTGATCGAACGGTCCGCGGTGTCGGCAGGGAAGGTTCATCCTGCATAGCTGCGGCTGGACTTCCCGCAGGGCGGATAACGCTGGCGCGTCATGCGCCCTACGGGTAAAGCGTCAGCCGGCGAGCAGCCAGGCGCCGGCACTCGCCGAAGCCAGGCCGGCGAAACGCACCAGCGGCGCCGCGGCTTGCGGCAGCACGCGAACCAGACCGTAACCCGCCGCATGCAGCGCGGCAGTCGCGCCGACGAAGCCGGCGGCATACAGCCACGGGCTGCTCAGGTCCGGCAACTCCAGCCCGTGGGCCACGCCGTGGGCGAGGGCGAACAGCGCGGTAACGCCCATGGCGACTACCAGGGGCGGGCGAACCGCCAGCGCCACGCACAGGCCCAGCGCCAGCACCGACGCCGCAATGCCGGTTTCCATGAACGGAATTTCCAACCCCTCGAAGCCGAGCAGCCCGCCGATCAGCATGGTGCCGACGAAGGTGCAGGGCAGCGCCAGGCGCGCCGCGCCCTGTTGCTGGGCGGCCCAGAGGCCGACCGCGAGCATCGCCAGGAGATGGTCGAGGCCGGTGACGGGGTGGGCGATGCCGGCGATCAGGCCATGGTCGCCGTGGCCCGGATGAGCGAAGGCCACGGCCGGGGTGAGGAACAGCGCGATGCTGTAGAGGACTTTGCGCAATGACATGGAAATCTCCCTGATTCTTGTGATGGAGCGTCGTGGGGCGGCCGGCATCCGCGGCCGCGCAGAAGGCATCAGGCCGCGGTCAGCAGCCCCTGGCGTTCGATGAAGGCGATGATCTCGGCCAGGCCCTGGCCGGTCTTCTGGTTGCTGAACACGAATGGCTTGTCGCCGCGCATGCGCGTGGCGTCCTGGTCCATCACTTCCAGCGAGGCGCCCACCAGCGGGGCCAGGTCGATCTTGTTGATCACCAGCAGGTCGGACTTGCAGATGCCCGGGCCGCCCTTGCGCGGGATCTTGTCGCCCGCGGACACATCGATCACGTAGAGGGTCAGGTCCGACAGCTCGGGGCTGAAGGTGGCCGAGAGGTTGTCGCCGCCCGATTCCACCAGGATCAGGTCGAGGCCGGGGAAGCGGCGGTTGAGCTGGTCCACGGCCTCCAGGTTGATCGAGGCATCCTCGCGGATCGCCGTGTGCGGGCAGCCGCCGGTTTCCACGCCGATGATCCGCTCCGGCTCCAGTGCCTCGTTGCGCACCAGGAACTGCGCGTCCTCCTGGGTGTAGATGTCGTTGGTGACCACTGCGATGTTGTAGCGCTGGCGCAGGGCGCGGCACAGCGCCAGGGTCAGGGCGGTCTTGCCGGAGCCCACCGGGCCGCCGATGCCGACGCGAAGAGGTTGAGAGTTCATGGCAGTTCTCCTAGGAGCGGAACAGACGGCTGTATTGGGTTTCGTGAGTCATGCAGGCCAGCGCGAGCCCGAAGGGCGCGCCGCCGTGGGGAGCGTTTTCGAGGGCGGCGCGGCAAGCTGCGTCGAGGTCGGGAAGCAGTTGCGAGGTGAGCTTCTGGGCGGCCAGTTGGCCCAGTGGCAGGGTCTTCATCAGTACTGCCAGCTGGTTCTCCAGCCAGCTCCACAGCCAGGCGCCGAGGGCCTGTTCCGGGGAGAGCTCCCAGGCACGGGCGGCCAGTGCCCAGGCGGCGGCGAAGGAGGGTTCGCCCTGCTTGGCGAGCCATTGGCGCGCCGGCTCGTCCAGCTCGGGCAGCGCTTCGAGCAACTGGCCGAGGGAGAAGCCCATCTGCCGGTTCTCCAGGCCCAGCTCGCGGGTTTCGCGGCTGGCGCGATGGCGCTCGGCGGCATCGCGCAGGGCGTCCCAGTCAGCGCTCTGCGCGGCGCGCAGCAGCTCGGCCAGCAGCGGACCCTCGAAGCGTGCGAGGTTCAGGTGCAGTTGATCGGCGAGCCAGGTGCGGGCGTCATCGGCGTCCTTCACCTGGCCCTGGTCGATGGCGCTTTCCAGCCCTTGCGAGTAGCTGTAGCCACCAATGGGCAACTGCGGGCTGGCCAGGCGCAGCAGCGCCCAGGCGCTCGAGGATTCAGCCATGGGCGACGGCCCGTGCAGGTGCGCCGATCTGCCTCCTCTCCCTCCGGGAGAGGGCAGGACACCCGTGCAGGAGCATCACAACCGCACTCCGAACTGGTGCAGCTTCGGCGCGTAATTGAACTGCTCCTCGCCGTGATACGAATGGTGATGGCCGCCACCGTAGGCGCCGTGCTCGGGCTGGAAGGGGGCTTCGATGGCCTCCACGGTGGCACCGAGCTGGTCGAGCATGGCCTTGAGGACGTAGTCGTCGAGCAGGCGTAGCCAACCCTCGCCGACTTGCAGGGCGACGTGGCGATTGCCCAGGTGGTAGGCGGCGCGGTTCAGCTCGCGGGCGTTGGCGCAGGTGACGTGCAGCAGTTTTTCCGGCGCCGCGCGGACGCGCACCACGCGGCCATCGTTGGCCAGCAGGCACTCGCCATCGGCCAGCGGCGGCTGGCCACGTTCGAGGAACAGGCCGACGTCTTCACCGGTAAGGGTGAAGCAGCGCAGGCGGCTCTTGCTGCGCGCCTCGTAGTTCAGGCGCAACTCGGCGTCCCAGTGTTCGCGGGGTTCGATTCGTTGATGAATGACCAGCATGGCAGCGTCCGGCAGTAGCAATGGCGGTGCTACAGCAAGGGGCTTGCCAGTGCGGCCCAGCGTCAGTGCTGGCGCGGGTTGGAGCGGTTGTCCGAGCGGTCAGGAATGGTGCGTGCGCGCAAGGATGGTGCGCACGAAAACGGTGCGCACCAAGTCGGGGCATCTCAAGGCCGTGAGCCGATCCCGGTCCAGTGCTTGGCGCCGATCATGATGAAGCGCAGCTGCTGGGTGATCTTGGCCTGGGGCGACAGGTGCGTCGGCAGGCTGTCGGCCGGCGGGTCGATCAGTTCGGGGAGGGTGGCAAACACGGTCTTCACCACCAGGTCGGCGATCACGTCGATGTCCCGGGCGGTGAGGTGCGGCAGCTTGTTGAGCAGCGCAAGGTCAGCGGCGAGGTCGTCGGTGATGCGTTGGCGCAGCTCGCCCACGGCCTGGCGGATCGGGTGCGAGCCGCCGTACTGCTCGCGGGCGAGGAAAAGGAACTGGGTGCGGTTGGCAGTCACCGCATCAAGGAAGATGCGCACCGAGGCCTCGATCACGCCACCCAGCTCGAACTCGTTGTGGCGCACCACGCGCAGGGTTTTGCGGAAGGTCTCGTCGACGTCGGCGACCAGGGCGAGGCCGAGCTGGTCCATGTCGGTGAAGTGCCGGTAGAACCCGGCAGGCACGATGCCTGCCGCCTTCGCCACTTCCCGCAGGCTCAGGCTGCCGAAGCCGCGGCCGCTGTCCATCAGGCTGCGCGCGGCATCCATCAGGGCCAGGCGGGTCTGTTGTTTCTGTTCGGCGCGGGGAGTGGACATAAGGCACTGCTATCCAAGGCGAAGGCGCAGGCACTCTAGCAAATGCGAGTCGGCGCCGGGGAGGTTCCTGATCATTCCAGTGAACAAGTGTTGACTGAAAAGTCCGGGTCGTGCGATTTTAAGTGAACACATGTTTACTGTTCGGTGCGCCTTCATGTCCCTGCTTCCCTTCGAGGGCCTGCGTTTCATCTCGCCCCTGCTGTCTCCGCTTCGCGCGCTGGTGCGTAGCCAGTGGCTGCGCGAGGCGGATGTAGATGCCGTGCTGCGCGCGTGCAACCGTGGCTGGTCGTTGCGCCGGGTGTTCGCGCGGGTCGAGGCGCGGCGGTGGGTGGCGGACGACATGCTCGAACTGCGCCTGCGCCCCAACGCGCACTGGCGCGGCGCGCGGCCTGGCCAACACCTGCAGCTATTCGTCGAGCGCGACGGTGTGCGCCACCGCCGCAGCTACAGTCTCACCCGGATCGCCGAGGACGGTTGCCTGGAGTTCGCGGTGAAGCTGCAACCGGGCGGACGGATTTCCACTTTCCTGCTGCAACAACTGTGCGTCGGCGAAATGCTGGAACTGGGCCAGGCGGACGGCGACCTGAGCTGGCCGACCGATGACCAGGGTGTGCTGCTGCTGGCCGCAGGCAGTGGTCTGACACCCTTGCTCGGTCTGCTGCGCGAGGCACTGGCGCGCGGTTACAGCGGCCCTGTCACGCTGCTGCACTACGTCCGCCAGCACGGCCAGAAGGCCTTCGTCGAGGGCCTTCAAGCGCTGGCGCGGCAATACCCCAACCTCGAGCTGCGCTGGGCACTGAGCGGCGATGCCGCGCTGGACGGCGAGCTGTCCGGGCGCTTCCAGCACGATCACGTGGCCGACCTGGATGGTCGCCACGTGCTGGCCTGCGGCCCCGGCGGATTTGTCGAAACCGTGCGCCAAGCGCTGGGTGCGAGCAGCCGCAGCCTGCAGGTCGAAAGCTTCAGTCCGCCGGCCTGGGACGAGCGCGAACCGGCGAAAGCCGTGAACCTGCGCTTCGCCCGCAGCGCACTGCAGGTGGCCGGCGACAGCCGCCGCAGCCTGCTGGAGCAGGCCGAATCCCTTGGACTGCGTCCGGTGCATGGCTGCCGCCAGGGAGTCTGCACCCGTTGCACCTGCACGCTGGTCAGCGGCTGCGTGCGCGACCTGCGCAGCGGCGAGCTGTTCAGCGAGCCCGGCCAGCCCATCCGCATTTGTGTCAGCGCGCCCCAGGGCGACCTGACTGTCGATCTCTGAATATTCTGGAAGCCATCGCCATGCGTGAAGACCGCGACCTCAGCGCTGCCGAGCTGGCAGCCTTCGGTGCCGAACTGGACGCCCTGCGCCAGCGCACCCTGCATGATCTGGGCGAGAGCGACGCCCGCTACATCCGCCGCATCCGCGCGGCGGTGCGCTTCTGCTGCTGGAGTGGCCGCGCGCTGCTGATGGCCGGCTGGTTCCCGCCCACCTGGCTGCTGGGCACCTTCCTGCTCGGGCTGGGCAAGATCCTGGAGAACATGGAGCTGGGCCATAACGTCATGCATGGCCAGTACGACTGGATGAACGACCCGGGATTCTCGGGGCGGCAGTACGAGTGGGACATCGTCGGCCCCGCGGATTTCTGGCGGCACACGCACAACCATGTGCACCACACCTACACCAATGTGCTGGGCATGGACGACGACGTGGGTTATGGGGTGGTACGGCTGTTCCCCGAGCAGAAATGGAAGCCGTTCTATCGCTGGCAGCCGCTGTGGGTGACGTTGCAGGCGCTGCTGTTCCAATACGCCGTGGCGGTGCAGCACCTGCGTCTGGACAAGTATGTTAAAGGGCGGATGAGCAAGGAGGAATTGCGCCCGCTGCTGCGCCAGTTCAACGCCAAGGTCGGTCGCCAGTGGGTGAAGGATTACGGGGTTTTCCCGCTGCTCGGGCTGTTCACCGGCGCTTTCGGCGCGGTGCTGCTGGGCAACGTGATTGCCAACCTGATGCGCAACCTGTGGACCTTCACCGTGATCTTCTGCGGCCACTTCACCGAAAAGGCGGCGGTGTTCCCGCCCGAGGTGCTGCAGGGCGAGACGCGCGGCCACTGGTACCTGCGCCAGTTGCGCGGGTCGAGCAATCTCGAGGGCGGTCCGCTGTTCCACATCCTCACCGGCAACCTCAGTCACCAGATCGAGCACCACCTCTATCCGGACCTGCCGGCGCGCCGTTATGCGCAGCTGTCGAAGGAGGTGCAGGCGATTGCCGCGCGCTACGGCCAGACCTACAACAGCGGCCGGCTGTCGGCACAGTTCGCCACGGTGCTCAAGCGCATCTGGGTCCACCGCCGGCCGACACAGCCGGCCATCGCCTGAGGCGAATCAGGCGCGACGAGTCAGCGGCGAGGCGATCTCTTCACGCAGGGCGCGCAGTTCGGCGGCGTCCAGGTTGAGATGATGGACGGCCTTGAGCAGCTTCTGTCGGAGCAGGTCATCCTGGACCTGTTCGACCGCCCGCATGACTTCAAGGGCCGTGGCTTCATTGTTGGCGGCGACGGCGTCAAGGGTCTTTCGCAGGCTACGGGTTGCGTGGTTCACGTGGTGTTCTCCTGAAAACTGCACGCACCCTACGACCTGAGTATTTCCAATAAATTTCAACAAGTTGCTTTCGGATGGACGGTCATGATGTCGCACCGATGGCAACCCGCCCATGGCCCGCATCAGGATGCAGATCGCCATCTCCCGACCGGGTCCCGGCGGGCGCGCGGCCGATAGCCGCCGGGCCGGCTGCCGACCATAATGCTTGGCGGTGCAGGCATGTGATCTTTGCCTCGCCGGCGCTGTCCGATGTCCGGACGGCCGGTTTCTGCCGCCACACCCTCCGTTCCTTTCTGCCTGCCGGACCTGCCATGTTCAGCCCGCTCGTCACGTTCCCCGCACTCTATACCGCCACGCTGCTGATGCTCGCCGGCTCCGGCCTGTTCACCACCTATATGGGCCTGCGCCTGACCCAGGAAGGCGTCAGCGACCTCTGGGTCGGCGGCCTGATGGCGGCTTACTACTTCGGCCTGGTCTGTGGCGGCAAGTTCGGCCACAAGCTGATCGCCGGCTTCGGCCACATCCGCTCCTATGTGGCCTGCGCCGGCATGGCGACGGTGATCGTGCTGATCCACGCGCTGGTCTCGCAACTGGAGGTGTGGATCGTCCTGCGCTTTGTCATGGGCGCGGTGATGATGAACCAGTACATGGTGATCGAGAGCTGGCTCAACGAGCAGGCCGAAGGGCACCAGCGCGGCAAGGTGTTCGCCGGCTACATGGTGGCGGTGGACGCCGGCCTGGTGGTCGGCCAGGGTTTGCTGGCGCTGAGCCCGGCGCTGGATTACAAGCCGCTGCTGCTGGTCGCGATCTGCTTCTCCTCCTGCCTGATCCCGCTGGCGCTGACCCGTCGCGTGCACCCGGCCAAGCTGGTGGCGGCGCCGCTGGAGATCGGCTTCTTCTGGAAGCGCGTGCCGCAGTCGCTGGGCACCATCTTCGTGGCTGGCCTGATGGTCGGCGCCTTCTATGGCCTGGCGCCGGTGTACGCGGCGCGCAACGGCCTGGACACCGCGCAGTCGAGCTTCTTCGTCGGCATGTGCATCGTCGCCGGCTTCTGCGCGCAGTGGCCGCTGGGCTGGTTGTCCGACCGCGTCAACCGCAGCTGGCTGATCCGCGTCAACGCCTTGCTGCTGTGCCTGGCCGCAGTGCCGATGTGGGGGCTGATCGAGTTGCCGTATACCTTGCTGCTGGTGAACGGTTTCGTCACCGGCATGCTGTTGTTCACCCTCTATCCGCTGGCCGTGGCCCTGGGCAACGACCACGTCGAGCAGTCCCGCCGGGTGGCGCTGTCGGCCATGCTGCTGACCACTTACGGCGTCGGCGCCTGTATCGGCCCGCTGTTCGCCGGCGCGATGATGCGCCACTTCGGGCCGGGCATGTTCTACATGCTGGTGTCGGCCTATGCGCTGATCCTGATCTTCTGGGTGCAGCCCAAGCGCGTGACCGGTGTGCACCGCGTCGACGAGGCGCCGCTGCATCACGTGGCCATGCCCGACACCGTCAGCCCGATGGCGGCCGCGCTGGACCCGCGCGTCGAGGAGGTGCCGGAGGAGCTGGTGGTGGAAGCGCCAGCGAGCATCGGTCGCTCCGATGGCGAGCCGGATGCGGGCGAGACGAAACACTGATCGGATTGCGTCAGCGCAGAAATGAGAAAGCCCGGCAGATGCCGGGCTTTTCTTTCGCCTGTTCGGCGTATTTCGTGCCGATCAGGAAACACGCTTGAGGTGGGCGTCGAACACGGTGTCACCACCGGACTCGGCGACCATGTTGCCGTGCAGCTTGTCGATGGTGTGCTCGGAGCCGTTCTCGGCTACGCGGACGTCTTCCATCTGCTTGTGCAGGCGGTCGATGGTGCGCTCGGAGCCGTTGTCGGCAACTCGGGCGCCATCCATCTGCTTGTGCAGGCGGTCGATGGTGCGCTCGGAACCGTTGTCGGCGACGCGGGCCTCGTCCATTTGCTTGTGCAGGCGGTCGATGGTGCGTTCGGAACCGTTATCGGCTACGCGACCTTCACCCATCTGCTTGTGCAGGCGATCGATGGTGCGCTCGGCGCCGTTGGCGGCAACGCGGGCTTCGGCGCTCTGTTGCTGAAGCTGCTCGGTGCTGCGCGGGCCGTTGTTGAGGATGGCCGGGGCGGCGAAGACGGCGCTGGCGGTCATCAGGGAAGTCAGTGCAAGGCTGAGGGCGATCTTGGTTTTCATGGTGTGTGGCTCCGAAAGGGGGGCGGTATGTTTTGGCTACAGGGTTATTTTCCCTTCGGATAAATCGATTTAAAAACGATGCTGGGTAATACAGAGCATCAGTGTTGTCGATTATTTAGCCGGCTAATTTCAACTATCGCCGTCAATGATGGGACGACGAAAACCGCTCTAGGGCGGTGTTTTCAAGCATGCTTGAGCAGGTTTCAGGCAAGACGCCGTTACAAATCACGGCTGGCCTGTTATCGATGGCGGGGTTTCGCGGGTTTCGAGCGATAAGAAAGCCCGGCGGGACCGGGCTTTTCTCTCACCTTGCGGTGTACTGCCTGGAGCTTCATGCCTTCAGGTGGGCATCGAAGACGGTGTCGCCACCCGATTCGGCCACCATGTTGCTGTGCAGTTGGTCGATGGTGTGCTCGGAGCCGTTTTCGGCAACGCTCATCTCTTCATGCAGGCGGTCGATGGTTTGGCTCGAACCGTTTTCAGCCACGCCCAGTTGCTTGTGCAGGCGATCGACGGTCTGGCTGGAGCCATTCTCGGCGACGTTCATTGCCTGGTGCAGGCGGTCAACCGACTGGCTCGAACCGTTTTCGGCAACGCTCATCTCTTCATGCAGACGGTCGATGGTTTGGCTCGAGCCGTTTTCAGCCACGCCCAGCTGCTTGTGCAGGCGGTCGACAGTCTGGCTGGAGCCATTCTCGGCGACGCTCATTGCCTGGTGCAGGCGGTCAACCGACTGGCTCGAACCGTTTTCGGCAACGCTCATCTCGCTGTGCAGCCGGTCGATGGTTTGGCTCGAGCCGTTTTCAGCCACGCCCAGTTGCTTGTGCAGGCGGTCGACGGTCTGGCTGGAGCCATTCTCGGCCACGTTCATTTTCTGGATCAGGCGATCGACCGACTGGCTGGAGCCGTTTTCGGCGATACGGGCCTTGGCCGCGTCCAGCAGTTTCTGCTGCTGACCCAGGCTGCGTTCGGCGCCTTCCTGAACCAGAACCTGGGTCTGGCTGGCGTTGATTACAGGGGAGTCCTGCTGGGAGCCGGCGAAAGCGGCATTGGCAGCAAGTACGGAGAGGGCAAAGCCAAGTACGAGGGTGCGTTTCATGATGCGGCTCCAGAAAGAGTGGGGAGTTCGTTGGACACGGGCTCAGTATCTGTTCTGGATTATCGATTGGAAAACGATGCTGGAAGATAGTCGCTATCGATGTCGATGATTGTTAGAAATATACTTTAAAATCATGTACTTATTTTTTAATAATGACTTGTATCAACGCCTTCAATGGGCGATATCGGCGTGATTGTTAGTATCGTATTTATAGATGTTTTGAGAGGAAGTGGTGAGGAAAAGGCTCTGGGATGAGGGTTGGCGGCCACGAGGGGCCTGATTGGGGGCGCCGGTGCCCATGGATTCGTAGGAGTGGACGCCGTCTGCGATAGGCCCGCCTCCGGTGGAAGGCATCGCGGTTATTTCCGCTCCCACGGTTGCCTCCGGCGTCGGCGCAAACAGCACGAAGCCCGGCCGGAGCCGGGCTTCGATGAGGTCAGGAAAGGCTTACTTCAGGTCTTGCAGGATGTCCGCCATGTCGTCGGCGTGCTCTTCTTCCTGGGCGAGGATCTCCTCGAACAGGCGGCGCGTGGTCGGATCGGCATCGCCCAGGTAGACGATGATCTCGCGGTAGCTGTCGATGGCGATGCGCTCGGCGACCAGGTTCTCGGTCACCATTTCGCGCAGGTTGGCTCCGGCCACGTATTCGGCATGGGAGCGCTGGGTCAGCCCGTTGGGGTTGAAGTCCGGCTCACCGCCCAGCTGCACGATGCGCTCGGCCAGCTGGTCGGCGTGTTGCAGTTCCTGGCCGGCGTGCTCGAGAAATTCGGCGGCGGCCACGCTGGCCTTCAGGCCGGTAGCCATGAAGTAGTGGCGCTTGTAGCGCAGGTAGCAGACCAGTTCGGTGGCCAGCGCCTCGTTGAGCAGCCGCAGTACGGTCTGCCGGTCGGCCTGGTAGCCCTCGGTCACGGCGCCTTCTTCTATGTTGCGGCGCGCTCGTTCGCGCAGGGTCTGGACGTCGCTCAGTTGTGCCTGGTTCATCAGTTGTCTCCTTACGGCGGGCCTTGTGACGGGCCGGCGCTGCGTTGGCGCGCGGCACGAATCGGGTCACAAGGGGTGTGAGTCGTGGTGGCGCCGGAAAGTTTGGTTTTTTTGCCTGGCCGTTTGCCGCGCTGCGATTGTCTTGCAGTTAACGGGAGCCATCGGCTGGCTATGCTGGTCCAAGACCACAGGCCAAGGGAGAATGCCGGCCCGGCATGCTCAGGCGGCCGACGATTATCGGCAGCGGTGCGGGGGCTCCGCTGCTTCCACCGACGCGGCAAGCAGGGAGTTTTCGGATATGACGCGCGGGAAAAGAATCTGCCTTTGGGTCTTCCTCGGTATCCTCGCGGTGATCGCTGCGCTGGTGGTCTTCATCGCCACCTTCGACTGGAACCGGCTGAAGCCGACCATCAATGAGAAAGTGTCCACCGAGCTGGGCCGCACCTTCGCCATCAACGGCGACCTGCAGGTTTTCTGGCGCACGGAACCCGCAGAAGGCGGCTGGCGCGCCTATGTGCCGTGGCCGCATTTCAGCGCCGCCGATATCACCCTGGGCAACCCCGACTGGGCGGCCGGCAAGACGCGCTCGGCGCTCTCGGGCAAGAACCTGTTCGCCAGCCTGGAGAAGGTGGAGTTCCGGCTCGCCCCGTTGCCGCTGCTGTGGCAGACCGTGCGCATTCCGCAGATCGTCCTCACCCGACCCAGCGCCGATCTCCTGCGGCTCGCAGACGGGCGGGCGACCTGGACCTTCGAGTTGCCGAAGGAGGAGGAGGACCCCGACGCCCTGCCCGAAAAGTCCTCGTGGACGCTGGACATCGGCGAGATCGGCTTCGACAAGGGCAGCGTCACCCTCGACGACCAGACCCTGAAGACCCGCCTGGAGCTGGTGGTTGATCCGCTTGGCAAGCCGGTACCCTTCGGCCAGCTGGCGGGCAAGGCGCTGGCCGGCGGCGAGAGGGCCGGCACCCAGGACTACGTGTTCGGCTGGAAGCTCAAGGGCCAGTACAAGGGCCTGCCGCTCAATGGCTCCGGCAAGGTCGGTGGCATGCTCGCCCTGCAGGATGCGGCCCGGCCCTTCCCGGTGCAGGCCGATGTGTCTGCCGGCAGCACGCGTGCGAGCATCGTCGGCACGCTGGTCGACCCGCTGAACCTCGGTGCCCTGGACCTGCGCCTGAAGCTGGCGGGGACCAGCATGGCCAATCTCTTTCCGCTTACCGGCGTGACCTTGCCCGATACCCCGGCCTACGAGACCGATGGCCGCCTGAAGGCGGAGCTGCACGATCCCGCCGGTGCGCAATTCCACTACGAGAACTTCAACGGCAAGGTCGGTGACAGCGACCTGCATGGCGACCTGCTGTTCGTCAATCGCCAGCCGCGGCCCAAGCTCTCCGGCAAGCTGCGCTCCGAGCAGTTGCGCATGGCCGACCTCGGTCCGCTGATCGGCGCCGATTCCAACAAGGAGAAACAGGCGCGTGGCCAGAGCGCCCGCCAGCCGGCGGACAAGGTGCTGCCGGTGGAAGAGTTCCGCACCGACCGTTGGCGCGCCATGGACGCCGACGTGGAGTTCACCGGCAAGCGCATCGTGCACAGCGACAAGCTGCCGATCAGCGACCTCTATACCCATCTGGTGCTCAATGACGGTCTGCTGACCCTGGAGCCGCTGCGCTTCGGCGTGGCCGGCGGCACGCTGGATTCGCACATCCGCCTGGACGGCGGCAAGACGCCGCTGCAGAGCAGGGTTCAGTTGCAGGCGCGCAGCTTCAAGCTCAAGGAGCTGTTCCCCAGCTTCGCGCCGATGCAGTCCAGCTTCGGCGAGCTGAACGGCGACGCGGCCCTCACCGGCACCGGCAACTCGGTGGCGACCATCCTGGCGGGCGCCAACGGCGAGATGAAGCTGCTGATCAACGATGGCCGCATCAGCCGCAGCCTGATGGAGATCGCCGGACTCAACGTGGGCAACTACGTGGTGAACAAGCTGTTCGGCGACGACGAGGTGAAGATCAACTGCGCCGCCGCGGACGTGGGTATTACCAATGGCCTGGCCAAGCCGCGGCTGTTCGCCTTCGACACCGAGAACGCGTTTATCACGGTGGACGGCACGGCGAATTTCGCCAGCGAACAACTCGACCTGGACATCACCCCGCAGAGCAAGGGCGTGCGCATCTTCTCGCTGCGCTCACCGCTCTATGTACAAGGCACTTTCAAGAGTCCCAGGGCAGGCGTGCATGTGGTGCCGCTGGCGGCGCGCGGCGCAGGAATGGTCGCCCTCGGCGTGGCGGTTGCGCCGGCCGCCGCGCTGCTTGCGCTGATCGCGCCGAGCAAGCAGGACGACAACCAGTGTGCCGCGCTGCTGCAGCAGATGAAGCAGCCGTCGAAGGCGCCGGCACCGGTCAAGCGCAAGTAAGGCTGACCGAGCGTAGGGCAATTGCCGAGAAGGCTCCCTCTCCCCTCGAAGCGGGGCGCTTAGCCAGGACGGAGGGAGAGGGCCGTCCGATGCAAACGGTCGCAGGAAGGGGCGTTGGCTTAATAGACCGGTACGTAGAGGTCGGTTTCCGAAGCCGGGTCTTCCGGGCCAAGGAACCGCTCGGTGTAACGCTCAAGGTCCACGCCTTTCTTCGGCTCCAGGCCGTGGCGCGACAGCAGGCTGGAATAGATGGCCTGGAAGCTGTCGGCGATGGCGGTGACCGGGCCAATGTGGGTGAACACCGCGTACTTCTGCGCCGGTACCTGGAAGCTCACCATGCCCTCGGGAATGGCGGCGCCGGACGCCACCGGCAGGCCGGCGATATAGTGGAACTCGCCGCCCGGCAGTTGAGTGCAGACGCCATAGGCGGACTTGTCCGTCGCGCTGGCCGCGACTTCCTGCTCGCGTGGCAGAAAGCGTTGCCACAGCTGGCCGATACTGTCGTCCTGCGTGCTGCCACGGTAGTCCATGCCCACCACTTCGAAGGCGGGCAATTCGATGATGCGGTATTTCATGGTCGGCTCCTGAGGTCGCTGCTGGGATGATAGACGGCCACCGAGTGGTGGGAACATCCCGGCGTCCGTGATCGTGGCGCTATGCCTGGAAAGGTTGCCGAATGAAAAGGCCCCCGCCGATGGGCGAGGGCCTTGTGGTCACACCGGGAGCACCGTCACGGCTGGGCATCGCGCTCGTGGCGGTCGAGTTCGGAACAGGTCATGAAGCCCGACCCATCCACCCGGCCACTGCCGTCGAAACTCACGTAGAACGGCTGTTGCTGGCCGTCCTTGCTGAGAATGTAGCTGTTGCAGCTGCCCGGCTTCATCAGGCGTTTCTGCGTGGAGGACGGCGTGCCGCCGATCTTCAGGACTTCTTCCTGGCTCATCCCCTTCTCGACGTTGCGCACCAGCGGCTGGTCGCGGAAGGTGATGTAGTTGACCGGGTTCTGCACCTTGGTGGAAGCGCAGCCCGCCACCGAGGCCAGTACCAACAGCGCCAGCAGTGATCGCTTGTACATGGTGTTCTCCTTGGTTGAGCAACTCACTCGCTCAAGTTTGAGCCACCTGAGCGCGCGGACGTTCAAGAAATCTGCATGCTGTGATCGCGGCCGCCTTTACTCGCTGGCTTTGAGTGCGTCGTCCAGCCGCTGCTGGTTCTGCACATTGGCCGCATCGACCTGCTGCTTGAGCTGCTGCATCTGCTGCTGGGCCTGTTGCGCCTGCTGGGCCTGCAGGTTGGCGGTGGTGGCCGCGGTGGCGGCGGTCTCGCCCAGGCCGCAGGCGGACAGCGCGGCGGACAGGAGCAGCAGGCTGGTCAGTTGGAGAGGGCGCATGGTGGGCTCCGAGCGCGAGGGGTATACCGCCACACTAGCGCATGGCGGCCGTTGCGTCAGTGAGCCGCTGCTCAGCCGTAGCGCTTCATCGCCTCGATGGCCAGGCCGTTGCCGATGCCGCCAAAGCGGTCGCCGTCGACGTGGCGGGCGTTGGGCAGCATGGCCGCCACGCTCTGGCGCAGCGCCGGTACGCCGGAGGAGCCGCCGGTGAAGAACACGGTGTCGACCCGCGCCGGGTCTACGTCAGCCGAGCTCAGCAGCTCGCTGATGCTGCCGCGCACGCGCTCCAGCAGCGGGCCGATGGCGCTTTCGAACAGTTCGCGGCTCAGCTCGGCGACCAGGCCGGCTTCGATGCGCGCCAGGTCGATGTCGCGGCGCTCGGTGTCGGACAGTTCGATCTTGCTGGCTTCCACCTGCATCGCCAGCCAGTGGCCGGCGCGCTGCTCGATGAGCTTGAACAGCCGGTCGATGCCGGTGGCGTCGACGATGTCGTAGCGCATGTTCTGCAGCGCCAGCTGGGACTTCTGCGCGTACACCGCGTTGATGGTGTGCCAGGTGGCGAGGTTGAGGTGGTAGCTGGTCGGCATGAAGGCGTCGCTCTTCATCTTGCTGCCGTAGCCGAACAGTGGCATCACGCCCTGGATGCTCAGCTGCTTGTCGAAGTCGGTACCGCCGATGTGCACGCCGCCGGTGGCGAGGATGTCGCCCTGGCGGTCGGCCACTTCGCGGCGCTCCGGCGACAGGCGCACGAGCGAGAAGTCCGAGGTACCACCACCGATGTCGACGATCAGCACCAGTTCTTCACGTGCAATGCTGCGCTCGTAGTCGAAGGCCGCGGCAAGCGGTTCGTACTGGAAGGAGACGTCCTTGAAGCCGAGCTTCTGCGCCACGGCAACCAGGGTGTCCTGGGCTTCCTGGTCGGCCTTGGGATCGTCGTCGACGAAGAACACCGGACGGCCCAGCACCACGGACTCGAACTCGCGCCCGGCGACTGCTTCGGCGCGCTTCTTCAGCTCGCCGATGAACAGCCCGAGCAGATCCTTGAACGGCATGGCGCTGCCCAGCACGGTGGTCTCGCTTTTCAACAGCGAGGAGCCCAGCAGGCTTTTCAGCGAACGCATCAGGCGGCCTTCGTAGCCTTCCAGGTATTCGTGCAGGGCCAGGCGGCCGTACACCGGACGGCGTTCCTCGACATTGAAGAAGATCACCGAGGGCAGGGTGATCTTCTCGTCTTCCAGGGCGATCAGCGGTTCGCTGTCCGGACGCCACCAGCCGACGGTGGAGTTGGAAGTGCCGAAGTCGATGCCCAGGGCGCGGGCCGCAGTGGTCGGGAACATGATGCGGGGTGTCCGGAGAAAAAACGGCCGCGCAGTGTACGCGAGTGTCTGCCGAAATTCAGGGTATCCGTCGGAAGACTATGGTGGCAAAGAGGGCTTGGGGAGTAGCTTGTAGTTTTGCTACATTGTGTTCCTGTAGTTTTCCTACAAGAGTTTTCCATTATCTGATTTCCGTTCTCCCACCCCGTACCGCAGTTGGATCCCACCATGCACAGAGCCTCCTTCCACGAATTGCGCAAGGATTTCCGCGCCTTACTGAGTTCTTCAGCCTGCTATCACACCGCTTCGGTGTTCGATCCCATGTCGGCGCGCATTGCCGGCGACCTGGGGTTCGAAGTGGGCATCCTGGGCGGTTCTGTAGCTTCACTACAAGTTCTGGCGGCGCCTGATTTCGCGCTGATCACCCTGAGCGAATTCACCGAGCAGGCCACCCGCATCGGTCGCGTCGCCCGTCTGCCGGTGATCGCCGACGCTGACCACGGCTACGGCAACGCGCTGAACACCATGCGTACCATCGTCGAGCTGGAACGCGCCGGTGTGGCCGCGCTGACCATCGAGGATACCCTGCTGCCCGCGCAGTTCGGCCGCAAGTCCACTGACCTGATCCCGGTCGAGGAGGGCGTCGGCAAGATCCGCGCGGCGCTGGAAGCGCGCATCGACTCGGAAATGGCGATCATCGCCCGCACCAATGCCGAAGTGCTGGAGGTGGACGACGTGATCCGCCGCACCCTGGCCTACCAGGCCGCTGGCGCCGATGGCATCTGCATGGTCGGCATCCGCGACTTCGACCACCTGGAGGCCATCTCCCGCCACCTGTCCGTGCCGCTGATGCTGGTGTCCTACGGCAACCCCGAGCTGCGCGACGACGCTCGACTGGCCGAGCTGGGGGTGCGCATCGTGGTCGACGGCCACGCCGCCTACTTCGCCGCGATCAAGGCGACCTACGACTGCCTGCGCGAGCAGCGCGGCGTGCATGCCTCAGACCTGACCGCCTCGGAACTGGCGAAGAAGTACACGCTGCCCGAGGAGTACCAGATCTGGGCGCGCGAATACATGGAAGTCAAGGAGTAGGGCCGCCTGCTCTGTTTTGTTCTATCCGGTGCCGCTCAGCGATTCGGCAGATGCGCCAGCAGGTATTCGACCTGTGCGTTGAAGGGATAGAGCAGAGTGCCTTCGGGTTTCTCCGCCTTGCGCAGGTATTTCCAGCGCGAGAGCAGGGAGTCCCGGCTGGCACCGGCGGGTAGCGCCGCCAGGCGTTCGCCGATCTTCTCCTGCAGTGCCTCGATGCGTTCCCCCGCGTCCTCCAAGTCCCGTCCCAGCAGCCGTCGATTGGCTTGCCGGGCTTCCAGCAGCGCCAGTTCGCGCAGTTCATCCTCGAGCCCTTGCGGCGCCGGCTCGCGGGCGAGAACGAAGCTGTCGAACAGCCCCGCCACTTCCTGAGTCCGCGCCACGGCCTGGCGCAGGTCCACGCCTTTCAGGCTGTAGGCCTCCCGCACCTGTTGCAGCGTCTGTCGATAGAGCTGCCAGAGGTCCTGCAGCGCGCCGGCGTTCTTCTGTTGCGCCAATTGTTCCTCGAAGCTGTGGCCCAGGTTATCGAGCCGCGAGAGGAATCGTTCGTCTCCGGTGGCGCTGTAGAGCAGCAGGTAGCGCTCCATGTCGCGCAGGCTGGCATCGACGGCGTCGGCATTGGCGGCGCGCGGCAGCAGCCCGGCGAACAACAGGCTGGCGATCAGGGCGGTGGCATAACGCATGGAGGATTCCTGGCAGACGGCGATCCGGCGATTCTTCGCAAGGGTTTCGGTCCTGGCCATAAGACGCATCTGGTTTTGCCGGCGACGCACTCGTCGCTTCCCGCGCCATCGCCCTTGCAATCGCCACCAGGGCCCTGCATATGTGAAAGACACACCAAGCTTGCACGGGAGGTCGCCATGGCCAGTGGCTGGGCAAACGACGGAGCGGTTCAGGAGCAGATCGACAGCACAATCGAGGACGCTATCGCGCGGGCGCGCAACCAGTTGCCCAAGGGCGAAAGCCTGACCCATTGCGAGGAGTGCGATGCGCCGATCCCCGAGGCACGGCGCAAGGCCATCCCCGGCGTGCGCCTGTGCGTGAAGTGCCAGACCGAACATGACAAGGAGCAGGCGAACTACGCCGGTTACAACCGTCGCGGCAGCAAGGACAGCCAGCTGCGTTGATATTCGGTGTGACATTGGAACGGCGCCCAAAGGCGCCGTTCTTCGTGAGGAACTGTAGGAGCAGGCCCACTCCTGCGAAAAGCCGAAGTCAGGGGTTGAGCGGCACCAGCACGCTGAAGGTGATGATGCCGTCGGCCTGTTCGACTTCGATCCGACCGCCATGGGCCTGGACGATGGCCTGGGAAACGTAGAGGCCGATGCCCAGCCCGCTCTTGTTGCGGCTGTGGCCGCCGGCTTCCTGCTTGAACGGGACGAAGAGGTTGGCCAGGCGCGCGTCATCCAGGGTCTCTGCCTCGTTGAGCACGCTCAGGCGGACCAGCTCGCCCTGGCGGCACAGCTCCACCAGCACCGGTCGGCCGGGGCGGCCATGGTGCCGCGCATTGCTCAGCAGGTTGGCGACCACCTGCAGGTAGCGGTCCGGGTCGACACGCGCCTGCACGCCGGACTCGATGGCCGTCTCGATGGCCAGGCCCGGATAGGCCACGTCGGTTTCCTGAACGATGTCGTGCACCAGACGCGAGAGATCGGCGCCCACCGGTTTCACCGTCATTCCCGCGCCGCTCTGCAAGCGGCTCATCTCCAGGATCTGGCTGATCAGCCGCTCCATCCGGCTGCTGGAGTAGGTGATGTGCTGGCGCAACTCGGCGTTGCGTACGTCGCTGGAGGAAAGCATGGCTGCGGCCATGGAAATCGACTGCAGCGGGTTGCGCAGGTCGTGGCCGAGCACGGCGATCAGACGCTGGCGCATGCGGTCGATTTCGCCGGCGCGGTTCAGGCACAGCTCCACCAGTTCGGTGCGCAGCTTCTCGGCGATGGAGAGGTCGATGCCGGTCCAGGGCATGGAGCGCCCGCGCACCACTTCCTCCCAGGCCTCGAACGAGCCACGCGGCGTCAGGCGCGGGCCGGACGGGCCGGTGCTGACGATCTTCTCCGGCTTGCCGCCCCAGCGGATGCGGTGCACCTGCTCCATGCGCAACCAGACGATCCAGCCCGCTTCCTGGCGGTGAAAACGGATGGCCATGACGCCGCAGTAGCGCGGGTCGTTGCGGTCGTCGCTCAGCTCCAGGCGGCGGTCGCTGTGGAACAGGTCGAGCTCCTCGTCGTGCTGCAGCTGCGCAATGATCGATACGGCCAGATCCTCGAAGTCGCCGCCGATGCTGCTGGCGCGCCCGCCCAGCATCACCACCGCGCCGTCGCAGGGCAGCAGGTCGGCGACGCTCGCGCCAGGACGGGTCAGGGCGCTGAGCAGGTCGTCGGCGTCGCGGGTGCGGCGCAGCAGCGCCTGCTGGCGCTCCGAGGCCTGGCGCAGCAGTTCGCTGATGCGACTCTGCTCCAGTCGCTCGACCAGGGCGCTGCACACCTGGGAGAACACCTGGAAGGACATGCGGATCGGATACGGCACCAGCTTCGGGCTCATGTGGTGGCAGGAGAACAACCCCCACAGGCGTCCACCGACCACGATGGAAATGCTCATCGACGCGCGCACCCCCATGTTGGCGAGGTATTCGCAATGGATCGGCGAAACGCTGCGCAGCGTGCTGTAACTCAGATCGAACGGCTGGCGGCTCTGCGGGTTGAGTGTCGGTCGCACCGCCACCGGCTGGTAGGCCACGTCACCGATCAGTCGCACCGGGTTCTGCAGGTAGAGGCGGCGCGCCTGGGCCGGAATGTCCGACGCGGGGTAGCGCTGGCCGAGGTAGCTTTCCAGGTCCTCGCGGCGGGATTCGGCGACCACCTCGCCGGAGTCGTCCTCGTTGAAACGGTAGGCCATGACGCGGTCGTAACCGGTCATCCGCCGCACTTCCTCGGTGACGCTGACCAGCAGGCTTTCGACGTCGTTGCGCAACTGCAGCTGGCTGACCAGGCGCTGGGCATTGAGGGCGAAGCTGGTGAAGGAGGCGGTGCCGGCCGCGCGCCGCTCGAATTCCAGGTAGCGCACGCCTTCATGGCTGTGGCCGATCACGTCGAAGAAGCGCCGGTTGATCCGTGCTTCCACGCTGTTCACCCAGGGGCCTTCCTCGCGCACGCCTTCGGCGAGCATCGACAGCACGCCGGGGCCGACGTCCGACTCCGCCAGGGGCTCGCCCAGCGTGGCACAGATGCCGAGCAGGGTGCCCAGGTTATCGCTGCTGCCGAGCACGCGGCCCTGGTCGTCGAGAGCGATCAGTGCGCCGTGCGGCTGGATAGCGCCCGGCAGGTGGATAGGTTCGTCCTCGCAGTTGGCGAGGGTGACCGGCGGCTCGCTCATGGGTGCTCCGCGTGGCTCGGCGCGGCGACCAGCACCCAGTCGCGGAACGAGCTGAAAGCGCGCACTGCGGCATCCTGGGCGAGGGCGATGTCCTCGGGCGTGGTGACGTGCTCGGCCAGCAGGCGCCCGAAGGCGCCCCAGCGTTCGCCGGTGTGCTCGCCGTAACCTTGCAGCCAGCGCAGCGGCAGCGGGGCGAGGGTGACCTTGAGGCGCTTATAGAGCACGCGTCCGCCCAGGGTTGCGCCTTCGGCGACGTAGGCGATGCCGAAGGCTTCGGCAAGGCTCCGGGGGATTGGAGCGACAGGGCAGTCGGGCAGGCGCTGGATGGCGCGCGCTCCGGACAGCAGGTCGGCTTCCAGCCATTGGCTCTTGCCGCGACGCAGGCTGGCATCTTCGGCATCCGGCCAGAGCGGCCAGAGGGCCAGCTCCAGTGGCCTCATCCAGCCCAGCACGCGGGCAGCGTGGTGCAGGTAGTCGGCGTGAGTAAGCGTGGCAGTGAGCGGCGAGCGGCTGTCGAGGTCGGCATGCAGCTCATGGGTGGCGGCACGCAGCGCGGCCAGTGCGGGCGAGATGCCTGGGCGTTCGTTCGGTTGCGAAGTCATCGCCGTCATCGCGGGTCCACCTTTTTCTTCGAGCAGCAGAGCATAGCAGTTCGAACGGTGCGACCGGGGCGGCAAGAGAAAAGTTGATCGATATATCAGCTTTCGGGTGGCTGGCAACGGCCGGGAAGTGATGGGGCGTGCGGGCGCAAAAAGGCCGCCGCACAAGGTGTACGGCGGCCCAGGGGGGCGCGGTCAGAAGTTGACCTTGAGCCCCAGCGTCAGCGCCTGGTCGCGGTAGCCGTTGTCGCCGTACTGCTTGCCCACTTCACCCCAGACGTTGACCCGGCTGTTGACCTTGCTGGTCGCGCCGAGCTTCACTTCGAAGATGTCGCTGGCGCCGTCCATCTCGAACCTGGTGCTGCCCATCTTCGCGCCGAAGTCCTTGGAGTTGTGGATCCAGTTGGTTTCCACGTAGGGCTCGACCCCGTAGGTGTTGGCGAAGCCGCCTTCCTGGTTGCTGCGCACGGCGGCGCGGGCGCCCAGGCGGGTCATGACGTTGCCGTCGCCCTGGCCGGTAACCTTGGTGCCGTTGGCTTCGCGGTGGCTGTCGGCCTTCACGCCCATGTAGACGACCTGCGCCTGCGGCTGCACGTAGTAGCTGGCGCTCTCGGTCTTGGCCACTTCGAAGGTCTTGCCGGCCTCGATGGAGGCGGTGATGCCCTTGGCGTCGTATTTCTCCTTGGCCAATTGCTCGCCGCGCACTTCGGCGTCGAAGTCATTCCACAGGACCCAGCTGTCGACATAGGCGCCATTCTCGTCGTCCTGGTTCTGGTACCAGGTGCCATACACGCCCAGGCTGTAGCCGTCGATCTCGCCGCGCGAGCGGTAGCCGGTGATGCGCGACCTGGTGGTGGAGTTGCCGTTGGCGTAGCCGGCCATTACGCCGACGACCCAGTCACCGTTGTCGGTCTGCTTGCGGTACAGATCGCTGCCCAGTTGCAACACGTAGCGGTTGGACTCGGTCTTCAGCTGCCCGCTGCTGTCTTCCCAGCGGCTGGAGCCGTCGACGTTGCGCATCCACAGCATCGAGGTAACTTCCTTGCCGGTATCCGGGTCGACGTAGGTCAGGTTGCCCGTCCGGTCATGCAGGCGATGCAGGAACATGGTGTTGGCCGCTGCGAGGTTGGCGGTGTAGCTGCCACCTTCGGGCTGAAGCACGCGGTCCTTGTCGCTGGGCGTGGGTTTTTCCGGCACCGGGTCGGTCGGGCCCGGGTCGACGGGACCGGGCTCTTCCGGGGTCGGATCGACTGGCGGCGGGTCAACCGGTGGTGGGTCAACCGGTGGTGGGTCGACTGGCGGCGGGTCAACCGGTGGCGGATCAACCGGTGGCGGATCAACTGGCGGTGGATCGACCGGTGGCGGGTCCTCCGGATCGGGATCGGTCGGTTTGTACGAGGTCAGGTACCAGTCGCTGTCCCGGCCAGTGGAGCCGACGAAGCTGCCGCCGCGACGCAGCACATACTCGTAGCCGCCCTCGGTGACCCGGTCGGACTTGAACTCGCCAGCGGAGGTGCCGCCGACGGTGATCATCTGGATGCCTTCCAGGGTTTCGGCACCGGGGCCGTCGGTGTTGTTGACGGTGACGCGCGTATCGCCCGAAGTGCTGCCGCTGATGGCGAGCTTGTCGGTCTCGGACGTGTCGTCGCCCAGGTAGGTATTCATCACCAGGTGACCGCCGCCGGTGAAGTCGCCATCAACGGTCAGGGTCTTGTAGGTGTATGCGCCGTGTTCGTCATGACGGTCATAGACCAGTTGGGCGCCATCGGTGAGCGTGAGGTTGGTGAGGTTGGAGTTGCCCGTCATGAACCACTGGCTCGAGGCCCCGTCCATGGCCAGGTCGATCACGCCATCGGTGGCGGTGCTGGTGGTGCCGTTGAGGTAGGAGCCGGCGGCCATCTTCAGGTCGATGACACCGCTCTTCTCCGCATACAGCGCCATGCCCTTGCGGTTCTCCAGTGTCGTCTCGGCGCTGCTGTCCAGGCGGTAGACGTGGGCCTGGTCGGAGACGATCTGCGAGCCTTCTCCGCTGGCGGCCATGGCGCGGCCGCCATCGGTCACGGTGACCCGGGTGTTGCCCAGCAGGTTCACTTCGCCGCCCCGGTTGCCCAGGCCGGTCGTGCTGGTTTCGGCGTAGATGCCATAGGACGTCGCCTGTGCCGCGCCGATCTGCGTATCGCCCAGGTTGATCACGCCGCCTTTGTTGGCAAACACGGCGTGGGCGCGGGCGCCGGTGGACTCGATGATGCTGTTGTCGCCGATGTTCACCTCGGCATCACCCTTGGCTGCGCTGTTGGTATTGCCGGCGTAGACGGTGTAGCCGTCGCCGTACTCGCCCAGCGAGCCCAGGTCGAGGTTGGAGCCGTTGCCGGAACTGCGGATCTGCGCGCCTTCACCCAGCGTGATGACGTTGCGAGCGCCTTCGTTGGGAGAGGAATTGGCGCGCACGCCCATGCCCTTGGTGGTGATCACCGCGTTGTCCCCAACGGTGACGGTGGAGTTGTTGGAATTGCGGGTGACGTTGATTCCGTCGGCTGATGTTCCGGTCGTGGTGATGTTCAGCGATTCGACGGTGATCTTGCTGGAGCCGTTGTTCGCCTGGATACCGTCGGCCTTGCTGCCGCTGGTCGTGATGTCGAGGTTGTTCAGCGTGTACTGCGAGCTGTTGCCGTAGATGCCGAAACCGCCGAGGGCTTTGCCACCGCCGCCCGGCGTGCCTTCGCCAGTGGTGACAATTTGGACAGTGTCGAACTCATTGGGGTTGAAGCCGCTGGTGTAATACAGCGTGTTGTTGCACGACAGGGTCGTGTCATCGACCTTGCTGCAGTCGGCCTGAGCGCCGCCGGCTTGGCCGAGCAGGGCGATCGCCACGGCCACGTGCGTGGCCAGAAGGGTCTTGGTAAAGCGCATTGCAAACCTCCTTGCGCCCGTCGCCGTATGACGATGCGGGGCGGATTTCCAGCGCCTGTGTGAGCCTGTCCTGGCGGGGGATCGGAGTACTCCAGATCGGGGTCCTGCTTCCACTGGAAGTTGCGTTGGGGAGGCATGGCTGCGAGCCGTCGCGCCACGCCAGATCGGCCGCCGCGTAAGGCTTTGCCGTATCAGTGGGCACATTGTTCAGCGCGCGTTCAGGCAGCCGAATAAGACGAATCTCAATCGGCGGGCAGCGGGGCGGGGGGATGGAGCAAAGCTTGATTTATGGCAAAGGATGAAGCCGGACCGGGCATGGCGCGCCGGTCCGGAAAGCAGGCAGAGCCTTACTTGTTCAGCTTGATCACGTCACCGGAAACGGTGGTGGTGTAGCCGTTGAGGATCCAGGCCCAGAACCATTTTTCCTGCACCTGGGTGTTGATCAGCGCGTCGCCGCCCTTGGCCTTGATGGCGGCATCCTGTGCGCGGACAAAGCGGTCGTTCTGCTGGATCGGGATGAACTGGAACAGCATGACCCCGGTGGCCTTGCCTTCGCTGTGGCCGAGCACGGTGTACTGCTCGGGGCTGTAGGTCTGGGTCTTCATCGGGGTGCCGGTGCAGCCGGCGAGGACGGCGGTCGCCAGCAGGGTGGCGGCGATACGGGTGAACTTCACGTGACTCTCCTGAGTTGAAACCCCGGGACTCTTTCCCAGGGGGCCGCAGGGTAGCCATCATTGCGCCATAGCGGAAGCCGGCAATGTGTCGCAATCTTCGGAATCGGTCTTCGGAATAGTCTGTCCTTAGCAGCTTCTCTCAGAAGAGGAAGTACCGCTGCGCCATCGGCAGCACGTCCGCCGGTTCGCACCACAGCAACTGCCCATCGGCGCGCACCTGGTAGTTCTGCGCATCGACCTCGATGTGCGGCAGGTAGGCGTTGTGGATCAGGTCGGTCTTCTGCACCGTGCGGCAACCCTTCACCACGCCGATGGCCTTGCGCAGCCCCAGTTCGTGGTGCACGCCTGCGTCGAACGCGGCCTGGCTGATGAAGGTCAGGCAGGTGGCGTGGCGGCTGCCGGCAAAGCTGGCGAACATCGGCCGGTAATGCACCGGCTGCGGCGTCGGGATCGAGGCGTTGGCGTCGCCCATCAGGCTCGCGGCGATGGCACCGCCCTTGAGGATCAGGCTCGGCTTCACGCCGAAGAAGGCCGGGCGCCAGAGCACCAGGTCGGCCAGCTTGCCCACTTCGATGCTGCCCACTTCATGGGCCACGCCATGGGTGATCGCCGGGTTGATGGTGTACTTGGCGATGTAGCGCTTGGCGCGGAAGTTATCGTTGCGCGCGCCGTCGCCGTCCAGCGCGCCGCGCTGCTGCTTCATCTTGTCGGCGGTCTGCCAGGTGCGCGTGATCACCTCGCCCACGCGGCCCATGGCCTGGCTGTCGGAACTGATCATGCTGAAGGCGCCGAGGTCGTGGAGGATGTCCTCGGCGGCGATGGTCTCGCGGCGGATGCGCGACTCGGCGAAGGCCACGTCCTCGGCGATGCTCGGGTCCAGGTGGTGGCAGACCATGAGCATGTCCAGGTGTTCGTCGATGGTGTTGCGGGTGAAGGGCCGGGTCGGGTTGGTCGAGCTGGGCAGCACGTTGGCGAAGCCGCAGGCCTTGATGATGTCCGGCGCGTGGCCGCCACCGGCGCCTTCGGTGTGGTAGGTGTGGATGGTGCGGCCCTTGAACGCGGCGAGGGTGGTTTCGACGAAGCCGGATTCGTTGAGGGTGTCGGTGTGGATCGCCACCTGCACGTCGAGGCGGTCGGCCACGGACAGGCAGTTGTCGATGGCCGCCGGGGTGGTGCCCCAGTCCTCGTGCAGCTTCAGGCCGATGGCGCCGGCGCGCACCTGCTCCTCCAGCGGCAGCGGCAGGCTGGCGTTGCCCTTGCCGGTGAAGCCGATGTTCATCGGGAAGGCATCGGCGGCCTGGAGCATGCGCGCCATATGCCAGGGACCGGAGGTGCAGGTGGTGGCGTTGGTGCCGGTGGCCGGCCCGGTGCCGCCACCGATCATGGTGGTGACCCCGCTCATCAGCGCCTCTTCGATCTGCTGCGGGCAGATGAAGTGGATGTGCGTGTCGATGCCGCCGGCGGTGAGGATCATGCCTTCGCCGGCGATCACTTCGGTGCTGGCGCCCAGGGCGATGGTCACGCCGGGCTGGATGTCCGGGTTGCCGGCCTTGCCGATGGCGGCGATGCGGCCGTGCTTCAAGCCCACGTCGGCCTTGACGATGCCCCAGTGATCGAGGATCAGCGCGTTGGTGATCACTGTGTCGACGACCTGCGCAGCGCACAGCTGGCCCTGGCCCATGCCGTCGCGGATGACCTTGCCGCCGCCGAACTTCACTTCCTCGCCGTAGACGGTGAAGTCCTGCTCCACCTCGATCCACAGGTGGGTGTCGGCCAGGCGCACGCGGTCGCCGACGGTGGGGCCGAACATGTCGGCGTAGGCTTGTCTGCTGATTTTCATCGGGGCTCCTTGGTCATTCCCTGCGCTGGTTTGCCCTCTCCCCAACCCTCTCCCTGAAGGGAGAGGAGGCTGATCGGAGCACAGTGTGGTTCCGCCGTGGCGGTCTGCTTTCTTCCTCTCCTCTCAGGGAGAGGGCGGGGGAGAGGGCTCTCAGAGCGCCCCCATCACCCGTCCGGCAAATCCATAAACCTTCCTGTCCCCCGCCAGCTCCACCAGTTCCACCTCGCGGCTCTGCCCCGGCTCGAAGCGCACTGCTGTTCCGGCAGGAATGTTCAGGCGCATGCCGCGTGCCGCGTCGCGGTCGAACAGCAGCGCGTCGTTGGTCTCGAAGAAGTGGTAGTGCGAGCCGACCTGGATCGGCCGGTCGCCGCTATTGGCCACCGTCAGGGCAAGGGTGCGGCGGCCGGCGTTGAGTTCGATCTCGCCGCTCTGGATGTCGTATTCGCCAGGAATCATGGGGCGCTCCTTGGGTCGAGGATCAGTTGCATGAAGGTCAGGTCCAGCCAGCGGCCAAACTTCTGACCGACCTGGGGCATCTGCCCGGTGATGGCGAAGCCCAGGCGCTCGTGCAGGCGGATCGACGCCGCGTTGCCGCTCTCGATGGCCGCGACCATCACGTGCAGCCCTTGGGCGCGGGCGCGCTCGATCAGCGCCTGCATCAGCAGCGGACCCAGCCCCTTGCCGCGCTGGTCGGCGCGCACGTAGACCGAGTGCTCGACGGTCTCGCGGAAGCCATCGAAGGCGCGCCATGGGCCGTAGCTCGCATAGCCCACCACTTCGCCGCCATCCTCGGCCACCAGCACCGGGAACCCCTGCTGCTCGCGCAGAGCAAGCCACTGGCGGCGGTTCTCCAGGTCGATGGCGGCCTCGTTCCAGATCGCGGTGGTGTTGAGCACGGCGTCGTTGTAGATGTCGCGCAGACTGCCGAGGTCGGCTTGGCTGGCGTCGCGGATGAGCATGGTGGTTCCTCTGTACGTAGGGCGAACGAAGCGGAACGCTTCATCCGCCGTTGTCTTTGCACCGCAGCGTGATCAAGCGATGGGCTGGTGCACGGTGACCAGTTTGGTGCCGTCCGGGAAGGTGGCTTCCACCTGGATCTCCGGGATCATCTCCGGCACGCCTTCCATCACCTGTTCGCGGGTCAGCAGCGTGGTGCCGTAGTGCATCAGCTCGGCCACCGTCCGGCCATCGCGGGCGCCTTCGAGCAGCGCAGCGGAAATCAGCGCCACGGCTTCCGGGTAGTTGAGTTTCACACCACGGGCCAGGCGGCGCTCGGCGACCAGGCCGGCGGTGAAGATCAGCAGTTTGTCTTTTTCGCGGGGCGTCAGGTCCATCTCAGGTGCTCCAGATTCGTGGCGGAACGGCCTCGCGGCCGAGCAGCGCGGGCCGCAGCCGGCGCCAGAGTTCAATGAGCCAGGCGCGGGCGTGCAGCGCCTCGTGGGCGAGGCAGCGGGCGACCACCAGGCCGGGCAGTTGGGTGAGATTGCCGCGTCCCTGGCAGGGGGCGGCGCGGCAGGCCTCGAGCAGTGCCGCGTCGACCTGCCCGCTGGCGATCAGCGTCGCCATCACCGGATGGCCGGCGAGGCCGATGGGCGAATCCAGCAGGCGGTCGCTACCCGTTACGCGCTGGCGCTCGTGCCACAGGCGCCGGCCGTCCCGACGGATGTCCAGGGCGGCGGCGAAATGCCCGTCGTCAAAACGCTCGCCGCTGGCCGGGCGGCCGAGGGCGACGATGTCCCAATAGAACAACCGGCCGTCCCCTTCGAGCTCGATGCGTGTGATCAGCTCGGCCTGCGCGCCGGAGTAGACGATGGTTTCCTGCGGCAGCCATTCCAGCGTGGCGCCGGGGCCGACGCGGATGTCCAGCTGCTGCTGCGCCGGGCAGTTGGCACGGTACCACTTGGCGGCGCCGGGGCTGGTGAGCTGCGCCCAGCTGTCCTGGCCGGCGTGGATGTCGAGGTTCAGGGTGTCGCCGCCGGCGATGCCGCCGGGCGGGTGCACGACGATGTGTTGGCAGACCTGCGGCCCTTCGGCGTACAGGTGCTTCTGCACCCGCAGCGGCCCGAGATGGCGCCGGGTGACTGGGCGCGAGCTGTCGCCGACGCGGGCGTAGGACAGCTCCAGCTCGGCGTGCCAGGCGGGGTGGAAGAGGGTGGCCGGTGCGTTCATGGGCAGCTTCGAAACGAAGGATGCACGGGACAGAGCAAGCGGCGTGCCGGAACGCGCCAGGATAGTGCATGAGGCCTGCTGGTAATGCCGCAATGCAGGTTTGGCGAGGGTTTGAAACGGAGCGGGGGATTGTCCGATCGGTCAGGTATGGGCGCGGTTGCGGTGCAACAGCGCTGCGCATGCACTCAAACGGTGCGTGGGAGCGGACTCTGTCCGCGATTGATTCGCCTCCCGCGCAGGGATAGGCTGATCGCAGATGGATCCGCTCCTACAAGAGCCGTGCCTCAGCCCAGCTGCTTGCGCATGTACACGCGGCGGAAGCCGTTTTCCAGCCGGCGCGCGTATTCCCGGTAGCCGTTCTTCGCGTACAGCTCGATGTTCTCCACCATGCGTTCGTTGGTGTAGAGGTACAGCGACGGGTAGCCCAGCTGCGCGGCGGCTTGCTCGGCGTGTACCAGCAGCTCGCGGCCGATGCCTTGCCCCGAGCACTCGGGCAGCACGGCGATGTTGTCGAGCAGGAAACCTTCGTCGGTCTCGCGCATCACCAGCAGGCCGACCGGCGCACCGTCCTGTTCGGCGATCAGCACGCGGTCCTCGGCGATCACCGCGTGGTAGTCGTCGAGCATCGGCCCCGGCTTGCGGCCCAGTTTGGGAATCCACTGGGCGTAGGCCGCCGCCACGCAGACCGCGGCGAATCCGGCGTCGTCGTTGACGGCGGGACGCAGGGTGATCGGCATGGCGGGCTCCAGAAATAACCAGTACGGGGCTTGGCAGCTTGCCATTCACCGCCATCATCCGCCAGTGACAGGTCGTCTCAGATGGCCACCAGCCCGCGTACACCGTCGCTTTCCATGTCCACGCCGCGCCCCTGCTGGACGATCTCGCCGCGGGACATCACCAGGTACTGGTCGGCCAGTTCGGCGGCGAAATCGTAGAACTGCTCCACCAGCAGGATGGCCATGTCGCCGCGTTCGGCGAGCTTGCGGATCACCGCGCCGATCTCCTTGATCACCGAGGGCTGGATGCCTTCGGTGGGCTCGTCGAGGATCAGCAGGCGCGGCCGGCTGGCCAGCGCGCGGCCGATGGCGAGCTGTT
This sequence comes from Pseudomonas sp. DP-17, assembly GCF_022380625.1. Lineage (NCBI taxonomy): Bacteria > Pseudomonadati > Pseudomonadota > Gammaproteobacteria > Pseudomonadales > Pseudomonadaceae > Pseudomonas > Pseudomonas sp. DP-17. Next base: position 124,221 of record NZ_JAKSXG010000012.1, on the reverse strand, counting down.
GCTGCTGGCCGCCGGAAAGGTCGCCGCCGCGGCGCTGCTTCATTTCCCGGAGCACCGGGAACAGCTCGTAGATGAATTCGGGCACGGCCTTGGCCTGGCCTGCGCTGAAACGCGACAGCCCCATCAGCAGGTTCTCCTCCACCGTCAGGCGGGGGAAGATTTCCCGTCCCTGCGGCACGTAGGCGATGCCGGCGTGCACGCGCTGGTGCGGCTTGAAACCGGTGATCGGCTTGCCTTCCCAACTGACCTTGCCGTCCTTGGCCGGCACCAGGCCCATCAGGCAGCGCAGCAGGGTGGTCTTGCCCACGCCGTTGCGCCCGAGCAGGCAGGTGACCTCGCCGATCTTCGCGTCGAACGACAGGCCACGCAGGATGTGGCTGCCGCCGTAGTACTGGTGGAGTTTGTCGACTTGCAGCATGGATTAGTTCCTGGGCTCTTGGCTTTGAGAACGCCGTTGTAAAAGGCCGTGATCGCGCCTGTGGATGCAAGGCGCCGGGCACTTCACCCAGCGGAGTTGCCGACTGGCAATGAGCATGGGGGAAGTGTCCGGCAACGCCGCAGACGCGGGTGCGAGTGCGGCCGATTCAGAACTAGCGGCCGAGATAGACCTCTATGACCTGTTCGTTCGCCTGCACGTCCTCCAGCGAACCCTCGGCCAGCACATGCCCCTGGTGCAGCACGCTGACGTGGTCGGCGATGCTGCCGACGAAGCCCATGTCGTGCTCGACCACCATCAGCGAATGTTTTCCCGCGAGGGACTTGAACAGTTCGGCGGTGAACTCGGTCTCGGCGTCGGTCATGCCCGCCACAGGCTCGTCGAGCAGCAGCAATTGCGGCTCCTGCACCAGCAGCATGCCGATCTCCAGGAACTGCTTCTGCCCGTGGGACAGCAATCCGGCGGGGCGATTGCGCGACTCGCGCAGGCGGATGGTGGCGAGCACCTCTTCGATACGATCCTTCTGCTCGCCGGTCAGTTTCGCCTTGAGGCTGGCCCACACCGACTTGTCGGTCTTCTGCGCAAGTTCCAGGTTCTCGAACACCGAAAGCGCTTCGAATACCGTGGGCTTCTGGAATTTGCGGCCGATGCCGGCCTGGGCGATCTCCACTTCGCTCATGCGGGTGAGGTCGAGGGTTTCGCCGAAGTAGGCCTTGCCGTTGTCCGGGCGGGTCTTGCCGGTGATCACGTCCATCAGCGTGGTCTTGCCCGCGCCGTTGGGGCCGATGATGCAGCGCAGCTCGCCGACGCCGATGTACAGCGTCAGGTCGCGCAGGGCGCGGAAGCCGTCGAAGCTGACGTTGATGTCTTCCAGGGTGAGGATGGTGCCGTGGCGCACGTCCAGCTGGCCGCTGGCGCTCGAACCGATGCCGATGGCATCGCGGCTGGCGCCCGGGTCGCGGTTGGGATCGTAGGCCGGTTCCAGCATCAGGTGGGGGACCGCTCTCATTGCTCTTTCTCCCGCTTGATCAAGCCAAGGATGCCGCGCGGCAGATACAGGGTGACGAGGATGAACAGCGCGCCGAGGAAGAACAGCCAGTACTCGGGGAAGGCGACGGTGAACCAGCTCTTCGCGCCGTTCACCACGCCGGCGCCCAGCAGCGGGCCGATCAGCGTGCCGCGCCCGCCCAGGGCGACCCAGACGGCGGCTTCGATGGAGTTGGTCGGCGACATTTCGCTGGGGTTGATGATGCCCACCAGCGGCACGAAGAGTGCTCCGGCCAGGCCGCAGAGCACCGCGCTCAGTGTCCAGACGAAGAGCTTGTAGCCGCGCGGGTCGTAGCCGCAGAACATCAGGCGGTTCTCCGCGTCGCGCAGGGCGGTGAGGACCCGGCCGAACTTGCTGCGCGCCAGGGCGAAGCCGATGGCCAGGCTTGCCGCCAGTAGCAGGACGATGGCGATGAACAGTGCTGCTCGAGTGCCCGGCGCGGTGATCGAAAAGCCCAGGATGCTGCGGAAGTTGGTAAAGCCGTTGTTGCCGCCGAAGCCCGTCTCGTTGCGGAAGAACAGCAGCATGCCGGCGAAGGTCAGCGCCTGGGTCATGATCGAGAAGTACACGCCCTTGATCCGCGAGCGGAAGGCGAAGAAACCGAACACCAGCGCCAGCAGGCCGGGCGCCAGCACGACGAGGCACAGCGCCCAGAGGAAGTGCTGGGTTCCGGCCCAGTACCAGGGCAGCTCCGTCCACGAGAGGAAGGTCATGAACGCGGGCAACTGGTCGCCGGCGGCCTCGCGCATCAGGTACATGCCCATGGCGTAGCCGCCCAGGGCGAAGAACAGGCCGTGGCCCAGGGACAGCAGGCCGGCGTAGCCCCAGACCAGGTCCAGCGCCAGGGCAACGATGGCGTAGCAGAGGATCTTGCCAGTGAGCGTCAGCCCGTAGGCGGAGAGGTGCAGTGCGTGGCTCTCCGGCAGCAGGTGCAGCAGCGGCAGGACCAGCAGCACGATGAGCGCGGCGCCGACAAGTCCGGCGGTCAGTTTCGGGCCGGCCTTCTGTGCGGCCGTCACGGTGAGTGGCTGGTTCAATCGATGACCCTCCCTTTCAGAGCGAAGAGCCCCTGCGGACGTTTCTGGATGAACAGGATGATCAGCGCGAGGATCAGGATCTTGCCCAGCACCGCGCCGATCTGCGGCTCGAGGATCTTGTTCGCCAGGCCCAGGCCGAAGGCGGCCAGCACGCTGCCGGCGAGCTGGCCGACACCGCCGAGCACCACCACCAGGAAGGAGTCGATGATGTAGCTCTGGCCCAGGTCCGGGCCAACGTTGCCGACCTGCGACAGCGCCACGCCGCCCAGGCCGGCGATGCCCGAGCCGAGGCCGAAGGCGAGCATGTCCACGCGGCCGGTGGGCACGCCGCAGCAGGCGGCCATGTTGCGGTTCTGGGTGACGGCACGGACGTTCAAGCCCAGCCGCGTGCGGTTGAGCAGCAACCAGGTGAGCGCCAGTACGAACAGCGCGAAGCCGATGATGACGATGCGGTTCCACGGCAGCACGAGATTGGGCAGCACCTGGATGCCGCCGGAAAGCCAGGCGGGGTTGGCGACCTCGACGTTCTGCGCGCCGAACAGCACGCGTACCAGCTGGATCAGCACCAGGCTGATGCCCCAGGTGGCGAGCAGGGTTTCCAGCGGGCGGCCGTAGAGGTGGCGGATCACCGTACGCTCCAGGGCCATGCCGATGCACGCGGTGACCAGGAAGGCCACCGGCAGCGCCAGCAGCGGGTACAGCTCCAGCAGGCCGGGGGCGAAGCGCTGGCAGAGCAGCTGCACCACGTAGGTGGAGTAGGCGCCAAGCATCAGCATCTCGCCGTGGGCCATGTTGATCACCCCGAGCAGGCCGTAGGTGATCGCCAGGCCCAGCGCCGCCAGCAGCAGGATCGAGCCCAGCGACAGGCCGCTGAAAGCCTGGCCGAACAGGTCGCCCATCAGTAGCCGGCGCTTGACCTGGCCAAGGCTGGTGGCGGCGGCGGTGCGCACGGACTCGTCGGGTTCGATGGCGGGGTCGAGAAGGTTTTCCAGGCGGGTGCGCGCCTGGGGATCGCCGGATTCGCCCAGCAGGCGCACGGCGGAGAGGCGCACCGCTGGAGCCGGGTCGGCCAGTTGCAGGTTGGCCAGGGCCAGTTGCAGGGCGGCTTTGACGCTGTCGTCCGACTCTTCGTTGAGGCGGTATTCGAGCAGCGTGCGTTGCGCCGGGCGGGCGCTCTTCTGCAACTGGCGCGCGGCTTCCAGGCGTACTTCGGGACTGTCGGCGACCAGTTGGTGGCTGGCCATGGCGGTGTTCACCAGGCCGCGCAGGCGGTTGTTCAGGCGCAGCTTGTCGGGCTCGCCGACCGCAGGAGCGCCGCCTTCGACCGGGTGGTATTCGCCATCGTCACCGCGAAGGAAGGCACGACCCTGCGTATCGACGGCCAGGCGGCCGGACTGGATGGCGTCCAGCAACGGCAGGCGGTTGGCGTTGGGGGCGGCGGCCCATTGCTCGAGCAATTGGGCGCGGGCGTCGTTGTCGGCGCTGGCGAAGTCCTGCGCGGGGCCGGCGAAGGCGAGCTGCGGCAGCAGTGCGGCCAGCAGCAGTGCGCAGAAGCGGAGCAGGTGGAGCGAGGCAGTGGGCATGCGTGTTGTTTCCCCTGAGAGGCGGGTGTGGGCGGATGCACCCTCTCCCCAGCCCTCTCCCTGAAGGGAGAGGGAGCTGTCCGTGCCGCTCGATACGTAGGTGCCATCCTGCGCCTGGCTGTCCTTCTCCTGTCAGAAAGAGAGACTGTCCGAGCCGGCTGACGCCGTGGCTTGATCTTGCGCCATACGGTCCCCTCTCCCTTCAGGGAGAGGGTTAGGGAGAGGGGCTCTGGGCCCGCTCCAGATCAGTTGCTACGCACCGCGTAATCCGGCTTCTTGTCGTTGCCCGGAATGAACGGGCTCCACGGCTGGGCGCGGATCGGCTCGGGGGTCTTCCAGACCACGTTGAACTGACCGTTGTCCTCGATCTCGCCGATCATCACCGGCTTGTGCAGGTGGTGGTTGGTCTTGTCCATGGTCAGGGTGAAGCCTGACGGCGCCTTGAAGGTCTGCCCGCCCATGGCCTCGCGGACCTTGTCCACGTCGGTACTTCCGGCCTTCTGGGCGGCCTGCGCCCACATGTGGATGCCGACGTAGGTGGCCTCCATCGGGTCGTTGGTCACGGCGGTGCTGTAGTTGGGCAGGTTCTTGGCCTTGGCGTAGGCCTTCCAGTCGGCGACGAACTTGCTGTTCTCCGGGTTCTTCACCGACTCGAAGTAGTTCCACGCGGCGAGGTTGCCCACCAGCGGCTTGGTGTCGATGCCGCGCAGCTCTTCCTCGCCCACGGAGAAGGCCACCACCGGGACCTCGGTGGCCTCCAGCCCCTGGTTGGCCAGCTCCTTGTAGAACGGCACGTTGGAGTCGCCATTGACGGTGGAGATCACCGCCGTCTTGCCGCCGGCGGAGAACTTCTTGATGTCGGCGACGATGGTCTGGTAGTCGCTGTGGCCGAACGGCGTGTAGACCTCCTGGATGTCCTTGTCGGCCACGCCTTTGCTGTGCAGGAAGGCGCGCAGGATCTTGTTGGTGGTGCGCGGGTAGACGTAGTCGGTACCCAGGAGGAAGAAGCGCTTGGCGGCGCCGCCATCCTCGCTCATCAGGTACTCCACTGCCGGGATGGCCTGCTGGTTCGGTGCGGCACCGGTGTAGAAGACGTTGGGCGACATTTCTTCACCCTCGTATTGCACCGGGTAGAACAGCAGGCCGTTGAGTTCCTCGAATACCGGCAACACCGATTTGCGCGACACGCTGGTCCAGCAGCCGAAGACCACCGCGACCTTGTCCTGGGTCAGCAGCTGGCGCGCCTTCTCGGCGAACAGCGGCCAGTTGGAGGCCGGGTCGACCACCACCGCCTCGAGCTTCTTGCCGTTCACCCCGCCCTTGGCGTTGATCTCGTCGATGGTCATCAGCGCCATGTCCTTGAGCGAGGTCTCGGAGATCGCCATGGTGCCGGACAGCGAATGCAGGATGCCGACCTTGATGGTCTCGGCGGCCTGGGAGCTGAACGGGAACAGGCCGGTGAGCAGCAGGGCGCTCATGGCCAGCGTACTTTTCAACAGCGGACGACGTTTCATCGCGGCAGCCTCCTTGGCTATCCAGGGGCGGGGAGTTGCCGGTGCGGCAGCTTCCCCGGAAATGGGGCGATCCGTGGACCGGATCGAAGCTGCCATCGCAGCATCCATGCCAAACAGGCAAAAGCCTCGGCGTAGATGGGCTGCACGCGATTTTCTGTCGTAACGGTAAGGTTTTTCAGTGCGCGGCTTTGGTGCGCCGAACGCGCTTTGGCGCACGGCGCTCCCCAATGGTGCGCACTACTGTGGAATGAAGTAGCCGCGCACGCCGGTCATGATGATCTGCGCGGCGAGGGCGCAGACGAACAACCCCATCAGGCGGCTGACGATCATCAGCCCTTGCTCGCCGAGTACCTTCTCGATCTTGTCGGACAGGTAGAGCGTGACGCCCACGGTCAGGCAGGCGAGGAATATCGCCGCCATGGCCAGCAGCTTGTGCTCCCAGTCCTGGTTCACGCCCATCACCAGCAGCGCGCCAATGGTGCCCGGGCCGACCGTGATGGGAATGGTCAGCGGGACTATGGTGACGTCCTGCTGCACGTTGTCCGCCTGCACGGCCGAACGACCCTGGGCCATGCCCAGCGCGGAGATGAACAGCACGCTGCCCGCGCCGATGCGGAAGGCGTCGGCGGTGATGCCGAACAGGGTGAAGATATAGCGCCCAAACAGGTACAGCAGCACGCTGGCGATCAGTGCCGCCAGGGCCACGCGCCAGGCCATGCGCTTGCGGTCGCGCGGGGCGAAGCCGCGGTTCAGGCTGATGAAGCAGGAAAGGACGAAGAACGGGCTGTAGAGCACCAGCATCTTCAGGTACACGCTGAACATCACTTGCATGGGAACGACTCGTCCGGATTGAGAGGGCGCGGCAGGGCACAGCATAGCGGGTGGCGCGGCGGGAGGCATTGCGGCGGGGCAAATGCCCGCTCGGTCTGTCGGCTCCTACGCCAAGGGAGAGGACGGGCGGGGGCGAAATCAGGAAGGCAGCGCGTCGCTCTGCTGGCGCAGGCGGCGATCGCGTTCGCCGACCCAGTAGGCCACCAGCTCGCGCAGTTGCGACAGCTCCACCGGCTTGGCCATGTGGCCGTCCATGCCGACCAGCCGCGCGCGCTCCTTGTGCTCGCTGAGGATGTGCGCGGTGAGCGCCACCACCGGGGTGTGCGGGCGCTGCTCGCTGGCTTCCCAGGCGCGCAGGCGCTCGGTGGCGGAGAAACCGTCGAGTACCGGCATCTCGCAGTCCATCAGCACCAGGTCGTACTGGGTGGACTTCATCGCCGCCAGCGCTTCCTCACCGTTGCTGGCGGTATCGGGCTGCAGGTTGAGCTTGCTCAGCATGCCGCGGATGACCTTGGTGGAGATGCTGTTGTCCTCGGCGACGAGGATGCGGAAATCGGTCGGCGGCACGTTCGAGGCCGGTTCGCTCGCTGGCGACAGGTAGTTGCTGACGCCGCTCGGGCCGCGCTGCGACAGTTCTTCGGCGAGGGTCGCCTTGAGCGTGTAACCGGCCACCGGCTTGGCGAGGATGCGCTTGATGCCCGCGTTGCGCGCGATGATCTTGCTCGGCGCATTGCTGATGCCCGTGAGCATGATCAGCAGGAGGTCGTGATTGATATTCGGGTCTTCCTGGATCTTGGTGGCCAGCTGCATGCCGGTCATGCCGGGCATGTCCTGGTCGAGCAGGACCACGTCGAAGTATTCGCGCAGGTGCGCCTTGGTGCGCAGTTGGGCCAGCGCTTCCTTGCCCGAGGACACCGCGCTGACGTTCATGCCCCAGGCGCTGCACTGCTGCACCACCACCTTGCGGCAGGTCTGGTTGTCGTCCACCACCAGCAGGCGGGCGCCCTGCAACGGGCCGTCGAGGTCGGCGCCGGACTGGTCGATCTGCTGCGGGTCCAGCGGCAGGCTGAGCCACAACAGGTTGCCGGCGCCTTCGGCGCCTTGGCCGCTTTCGATACCGCTCTCGATGCCAAAGTCGCCGGACATCAGGCGGATCAGCTGGCGCGCGATGATCAGGCCAAGGCGGCTGCTGATGCGGGTGGCGGAGAGGAAGTCGCGGCTGTGCAGCTCGGCGGTGAGCAGCGCCTGGCGGTCGGCGCTGTCCAGCGGTCGGCCGCTGTCCTGTACGGCGATGCGCAGGCGCGGACGCTCTGGCGGTCCGTCGAGGGCGACGACGAGCAGAATCTCGCCCTCGTCGGTCTGCTTGAAGGCGTTGTCCAGCAGGCTCAGCACGGCCTGGCGCAGGCGTGTCGGGTCGCCGCTGACGATGCGCGGCACCTGCGGCTGGGTGAAGCTGATCAGTTCGACTTTCTGCTGCTCGGCCTTGGCGCGGAAGATCGCCAGGCAGTCCTCGATCAGCGCGCCGAGGTCGAACTGCACCTCGTCCAGCTCGATCTGTCCGGACTCCAGCTTGGAGATGTCGAGAATCTCGTTGATCAGCGACAGCAGTTCGTTGCCCGCACTGTGGATGGTCTGCACGTAATCGCGCTGCTTGGCCGAGAGCGGGGTGCCGAGCAGCAACTCGGTCATGCCCAGCACGCCGTTCATGGGGGTGCGGATCTCGTGGCTGATCTTGGCCAGGAAGTCGCCCTTGGCCTGCAACTCAGCCGCATGCGCCGCCTCGCTGGTGCGCTGCTGCAGGTTGAGCTGCTGCAGCAGGCGCTGGCGCTCGGTAAGCGACACGCTGAGGATGAATCCGGCGAGGGTGGCGAAGCTGAAGACGCCCAGTACCAGCCAGCCCGGCTCCAGCTGGTGGGTGCCGAACAGAACCGGCAGGAACACCAGGAAGCCACCGTTGAATACCAGCATGCCGATGGTGACCAGGCGAGCCGGGCGGTAGCCGTGGTACCAGTGCCAGGCGGCCACCAGCGGCACACTGAGCGAGCAGAGGATCACCAGCAGGTAGACCAGCCAGCTGAACCAGAACACCTGGGTGAAGGCGATGAGCATGCCGATCAGCAGGATTGCCAGTGCCTCGGCGTGGAGCAGGCGATTGAGCGGGCTGTTCACGGTGCCGCGGAAGAAGCTGGCCGCAAAACCCAGCAGGCAGACAGCGGCGCCCAGCGCCCCAAGGTCGGCAACCAGCGACTGGTTGAACGTCAGCCAGGGCAGGGCGAAGGCCACCAGCCCCAGGTTGGCGGCGGCGCAAAGCGCCAGCGACCCATGCATCGCCGCCAGCCAGAGGCTGCTGGTGCTGCCGCGCATGTAGGCGAAGCGGGTGAGGTTGTACAGCATCAGCAGGAGCATGGCGCCCAGGAGCATGCCGAAGAAGTACGCCGGCCGCTCCAGGGCCACCAGGCCGGCGTCGTCGATCTGTTCGAACCAGGCCATCAGCGGATGGTTGGAGGTCATCCGCACGTAGAGCGTCATCGGCTGGCCATCGGTAGGCAGCGCGAAGAGATAGGAGCGCGAAGGCAGCGGGCGCTCCTGGAACGGCCGGAGCTCACCGGTGTGCAGCTGCTTTTGCAGCCGGCCGTCCTGCACCAGGTAGTAATCGAGGTACTGAACGCGCGGGGCGAAGATCCACAGCCAGCTGGGGCGCTGCTGCGCCGGCAGCTGCACTTGCAGCCAGACGGCCTGGGAACTGGCGGGGTAGATGAAGGAGTGTTTGTCGAGCGGGAAGAATTGCTGTTTGCGTTGCAGGACGTCGGCGATCTGCAGTTGCGCGCTCTCGTCGCGCAGGACGTTCCAATGCGCGGTGAGTGGAGGCGGTGTCGAGGTATTACGCAGGACAACGGACTGCGGCGCCAGGGTTGCATCGCCATTACTCGACGCAGCCAGCGCAGGCAACAGCAGCACGAGGCTGATGAGCAGTCCTATGGCAATCCAGAGCCGACGCACGGCGAAGTCCCTTCGGTAGTGAGTGGTCGAATTATAGCCAAGTGTACTGAGGCCCGGAATCCACCCGTGCACGCGGGGATCAGGGTAGCGGAGGCGTCCGACGGCGGACGCCTCCGCCCGTCGGATCAGCCCTCGCCGCGTTCGCGAGCGATGGCGCGATAGCCGATGTCCTTGCGGTAGAAGCTGCCGTTCCAGCGGACCTTCTCGGCCAGGCGATAAGCCTGTTCCTGGGCCGAGGAAACGCTCGGGCCGATGGCGGTGGCGCACAGCACGCGGCCGCCGCTGGTGACGACCTGGCCGTCCTTCAGCGCGGTACCGGCGTGGAACACCTTGCCGTCGAGCTTGGCGGCTTCGTCCAGGCCCTCGATGACGTCACCCTTGGCGTAGTCGCCCGGGTAGCCGCCGGCGGCCAATACGACACCCACGGTGGGACGCGGGTCCCAGGTGGCTTCGACCTTGTCCAGCGCCTTGGCCAGGGCGGCCTCGACCAGCAGGACCAGGGACGATTCGAGGCGGACCATGATCGGCTGGGTCTCCGGGTCGCCGAAGCGGCAGTTGAACTCGATGACCTTCGGCGCGCCGCTCTTGTCGATCATCAGGCCGGCGTAGAGGAAGCCGGTGTAGACGTTGCCTTCTTCGGCCATGCCGCGCACGGTCGGGTAGATCACTTCGTCCATTACGCGCTGGTGCACGTCGGCAGTCACCACCGGAGCGGGGGAGTACGCACCCATGCCGCCGGTGTTCGGGCCGGTATCGCCGTCGCCGACGCGCTTGTGGTCCTGGCTGGTGGCCATGGGCAGCACGTTCTGGCCGTCGACCATGACGATGAAACTGGCTTCCTCACCGTCGAGGAATTCCTCGATCACCACGCGCGAACCGGCGTCACCGAAGGCGTTGCCGGCGAGCATGTCGCGCACGGCGTCTTCGGCTTCGGCCAGGGTCATGGCGACGATCACGCCCTTGCCTGCGGCCAGGCCGTCGGCCTTGATCACGATGGGCGCGCCTTTCTCCTTCAGGTAGGCCAGCGCCGGCTCGACTTCGGTGAAGTTCTGGTAGTCGGCGGTGGGGATCCTGTGGCGCGCGAGGAAGTCCTTGGTGAAGGCCTTGGAGCCTTCCAGCTGGGCGGCGCCGGCGGTGGGGCCGAAGATGTCCAGACCGCGGGCGCGGAACAGGTCGACCACGCCTTTGACCAGTGGGGCCTCGGGGCCGACTATGGTCAGCTGCACGTTCTTCGCGGCGAAGTCGGCCAGCTCTTCCAGGGCCAGCACGTCAATGGCGACGTTCTCGCACTTGGCTTCAGTCGCGGTGCCGGCGTTGCCCGGCGCGACGAAGACCTTCTGTACGCGCGAATCCTGCGCGACCTTCCAGGCCAGCGCGTGCTCGCGACCGCCGCTGCCGATGATGAGTACGTTCATTGGAGTTCTCCTGAACAGTTCCGGCTTGGCCGGATCGTTGGGTATCGCTTCGCTCCACCCAACCTACGAATTCTCACGATCAGTCCGCTCTTCACGAACCAGTCTCAAGGGGCGCAATCGGGCTCGTAGATGCAAGGCGCCCGGCCCTTCACCCAGCGGAGTTGCCTTCTGGCAATGAGCATGGGGGAAGGGCCGGGCAACGCCGCAGATGCGAGTCCGAGTGCGTCCTTGCCACTTAGTGGCGGAAGTGGCGCATACCGGTGAACACCATGGCTATGCCGGCTTCGTCGGCAGCGGCGATCACTTCGTTGTCGCGCATCGAGCCACCCGGCTGGATCACGGCGGTGATGCCGGCCTTGGCCGCGTTGTCGATGCCGTCGCGGAACGGGAAGAAGGCGTCGGAGGCCATGACCGCGCCCTTCACTTCCAGGCCAGCGTGCTCGGCCTTGATGGCGGCGATACGGGCGGAGTTCACACGGCTCATCTGGCCGGCGCCGACACCGACGGTCTGGCGGTTCTTGGCATAGACGATGGCGTTGGATTTCACGAACTTGGCGACTTTCCAGGCGAAGATCAGGTCGTGGATTTCCTGCTCGCTCGGGGCGCGCTGGGTGACGATCTTCAGGTCATCGGCGGTGATCATGCCGATGTCGCGGCTCTGTACCAGCAGGCCGCCGTTGACGCGCTTGAAGTCCCAGCCGGCAGGACGCTCGGCCGGCCATTCGCCGCATTCCAGCAGGCGCACGTTGGCCTTGGCGGCAACCACGGCGCGGGCGGCTTCGGAGACTTTCGGGGCGATGATGACTTCGACGAACTGGCGTTCGACGATGGCCTGGGCGGTCTCGCCGTCCAGCTCGCGGTTGAAGGCGATGATGCCGCCGAAGGCCGATTCGGTGTCGGTGGCGTAGGCCAGGTCATAGGCCTTGCGGATGCCGCCTTCGTTTTCCGGAACCACGGCCACGCCGCACGGGTTGGCGTGCTTGACGATGACGCAGGCCGGCTTGACGAAGCTCTTCACGCATTCCAGCGCGGCGTCGGTGTCGGCCACGTTGTTGAACGACAGCTCCTTGCCCTGCAGCTGGATGGCGGTGGAGACGCTGGCCTCGCCGCCTTCGACGTAGAACGCCGCACTCTGGTGCGGGTTCTCGCCGTAGCGCATGTCCTGGGCCTTGATGAACTGGCTGTTGAAGGTGCGCGGGAACTGCAGGCGATTCTCGGTGGACAGCGTCTCGGCGTCCTGGTCGATGGTGCCCAGGTAGTTGGCGATCATGCCGTCGTAGGCGGAGGTGTGCTCGAACGCCTTGAGGGCCAGGTTGAAGCGCTGGGCGTAGGTCAGGCCTCCGTCCTTCAGGGCCGCGATGACGCCTGCATAGTCGGTGGAGTTGACCACGATGGCGACGTCCTTGTGGTTCTTCGCCGCGCTGCGGACCATGGTCGGGCCGCCGATGTCGATGTTCTCGATGGCGTCGGGCAGGGTGCAGCCGGGTTTGGCCACGGTGGCGGCGAAGGGGTACAGGTTGACCGCGACCAGGTCGATCGGCTTGATGCCGTGCTCCTGCATCACCGCGCCGTCGATGTCGCGACGACCGAGGATGCCGCCGTGGACTTTCGGGTGCAGGGTTTTCACGCGGCCGTCCATCATCTCCGGGAAGCCGGTGTAGTCGGCCACTTCCACGGCGGCGATGGCGTTGTCCCTGAGCAGCTTGTAGGTGCCGCCGGTGGAGAGAATCTCCACGCCGAGGGCTGCCAGCTCACGGGCGAAATCGACGACGCCGGTCTTGTCGGAAACGCTGATCAGCGCACGGCGGACGGGCAGGCGGGTGGTTTGGTCGGTCATAGCGGCTTCCACAAAGGCTTCGGGCTTTTCGCGTGTCAGGCGCGGGCCCGGCTGACCTCGAGGTCGCGGGCCCGCGCCTGCCACCTGTCAGAGAAGATCGTACTGCTTGAGTTTCTTGCGCAGGGTCCCGCGGTTCAGCCCCAGCAGTTCGGAGGCTTTGGTCTGGTTACCCTTCACGTAGTTCATGACGGTTTCCAGCAGCGGTGCTTCGACTTCGCAAAGCACCATGTTGTACACGTCCGTGACCGGCTGCCCTTCGAGATGGGCGAAATAGTTGTGCAGCGCCTTTTCCACGCTGTCGCGGAGGGTCTGGCCCTCCTGCGTCGGAGTGGTCAGGTGCTGTTTAAGGTTGGCGTTGTCGCTCACGGGTGTCATTCCACTCACTAATGTCTCGGTCATCGTTGTCATGCGGCCACCCCTTCTCCGTTATTGTGGCGCTCGGCGAAGAACTGCCTGACGCTGGCGCTCTGTGCATCCGTGTCCTGCAAACGATTGAACTGGGAGCGGAACTCCGCCGCTCCCGGTAGGGTCGCGAGGTACCAGCCCACATGCTTGCGGGCAATTCGCACACCCATTTCCTCCCCATAAAACGCATGCAATGCAGCGAGGTGCTCGAGCAGGATGCCCTGCACCTCGTGCAGACTCGGCGCCGGCAGCAGCTCGCCGGTGCTCAGGTAATGATCGACTTCGCGGAATATCCAGGGGTTGCCCTGGGCGGCGCGGCCGATCAGCAGGGCATCCACGCCCGTCTGCTCGAAAACCTGCCGTGCCTTGCGCGGCGAATCGATATCACCATTGGCGAAGACCGGAATCGAAACCGCCTGCTTGATCGCCGCGATGGTTTCGTACTCCGCCTCGCCGGTGTAGAGGTCGGCACGCGTCCTGCCGTGCACCGCCAGCGCCTGAATGCCCGACTGCTCGGCGATCCGCGCCACCGTCACACCGTTCTTGTTCGACCGGTCCCAACCGGTACGAATCTTCAGGGTGACGGGAACCTCTACGGCCGCGACCACCGCCTCGAGGATGTCGGCCACCAGCCGTTCATCCTTCATCAGCGCGGAACCCGCGGCCTTGTTGCAAACCTTCTTCGCCGGACACCCCATGTTGATGTCGATGATCTGGGCGCCGAGCTCCACGTTGCACCTTGCGGCTTCCGCGAGCATCTGCGGGTCGCCGCCGGCGATCTGCACCGAACGTGGCTGGTCCTCGTGGTCGTGCTGCAGGCGCAGGCGCGACTTGCGGCTGTTCCACAGGCGGACGTCGCTGGTGACCATCTCCGAGACCACCATGCCGGCGCCGAGGCGGCGACAAAGCTGGCGGAACGGACGATCGGTGACGCCGGCCATCGGGGCCAGGATCAGTCTGTTGGGCAGTGTGTAGGAGCCGATGCGTACCACCGACTGGTTTTCCATGGTCAATGGGGCGGGAACACCGAGGCGCCGCGCGTTAGGGACTCGCGGGTGCGTTTCGGGGCCTGCCACCGGTGCTAGCAAAAAAGGGAGGGCATGATACCCGCTCTCGATGACCGGATAAAGGCGAATTTGGATAAATTCTGAACAGCTCCGGGCTTAGCACTCAAGGTAGGAAGACGAGCGGAGCTGGCGTTCTCAGGCGCTTTGAGCTACCCGCCGGGTCATTCCGGCGAGTGGAAGCTCAGGCTGTAGTTCACTGCCTTCGGACCCGGATCGAGGATGTCCAAGGAGATGTGGATCGGCGTCTGCGGCGGCATCTCGTTCTGCCCGGCCAACTCCCCCGAGAGGTATTCGCTGGGCTTGAAACGACGGCTGGCGATCAGTTGGCCATTCAGGTCGGCGAAGCGCATCTCCAGCAGCGGGAAAGGCTGGGAGAAGTTGGCGCGGTTGTAGATGATCGCGTCGACCACCAGTGCGCCGCTGAAGTCCGGGTGGCTGCGCACCACCAGGTTGCTGCTGCGGATCTGCTCCACATCGACCTTGGAGGGCAGGGTACAGCCCAGCTCCGGGCAGGCCTGGGCGAACCACGGGCGGTACTGGTCCTGGCGCGCCAGTTCGTCGAAGTGATAGGCGATGTACTGGCCGGCGAGGCCGGCCAGGGCCAGCAATACCAGCAGCAGCCAGATCAGGCGGCGGCCCCAGCGGCGCTTGGGCTTCTGCCAGTCGAGCTGCAGGGGTTCGTCGCTCAGGTCGTGCAGGCCGCCATCGTGCAGGGCGGGTTCGGCGCGGCGGTTGTCGCCGCGCGGGTCGGCCAGCGGCGGAGCTTCGTCCTGGTCCTCGTCCGCTTCGGGTTCGTCATCGTCGCGGCGGGCGCTGAAGGCAGGAAGCTTTTCCTCGTCGGTCTCTACCCGCAAGGGCTCCATGCGCCGGGGTGCTGGATCGATGCGTGGTTCGTCTTCCGGTTCGTCCTCCGGCTCTTCGGGCTGGGGAGCCGTGTCGGCTACCAGGCGTGCGCTGGCGGGCGGCTCCTCGGGCTCGTCGGCGGACAGTCGGCCGAGGCTGGGCTCCTGGCGGGATGCCCGGCTGGCGCCGTTCTGTTCCTCTTCCAGCAGCGCTTCGGCCCAGCGTTCGTCATGCGGGTCGCGCTTTTCTTCCTGACGGGTCTGCAGGGCCTCGCTGGGGCGCGGGGCGCGATCGATGCTGAGGAACTCCTGGGACAGTTCGAATTCATCGAGCTTGGCCAGTTCCTCGTCGAGATTGAGGCTGTCCAGGTCGAGGTCGTCGTGAATCCACAGGGTTTCGTCTTTTTTCGACGGCACGGGAGCGGGCCTGGACGGCTCGCTGGTCACGGTTGCCGCGGGGGCGATCACCGTGGTGGCCGGGGCAGGTTCGACCACGGGGGCCGGTTTCGCTTCTGCCTTGGGTTCGACGACGGCGGGTTTTTCCGCCACATCGCTGGAATGCCTTGCCGCATGGGGCGCCAGCGGCCAGCCGAGGGTGGCGGTGCCGGGGGTGGCGGGTGCCGCTGGCCTTTCGGGGGTGAAGGTCGTGAAGGCTGGCGTGGGACTCGGCGCCGCTGCGACGGGCTGCGGAGCTTTCGGCGGAGCAGGTGGCGCGACCGGCTCGGGGTTCGGGACAGGTCCTGGGGCGTCGACCGGCGGTGCTGCCCTGACAGTCGGTGCGGGAACCTGGGACGGCTCGCCCACCATGTTCTGCGGCGCGCTGAACACTTTCAGGCAGGTTCCGCAGCGCACAGCACCGCTGGCCGCACCCAGTTGCGCCGCGTTGACGCGGAAACGGGTCTGGCAATGTGGGCACTGTGTGATGAAGCTGTCGCTCATGCGGCGGTCCGGCGGAAAAAACTGGCGGTTAGTCTAACTCAAGCCCCTTGCGGCGGGCATCAGCGGCGGCGGCCGCTGATGCGGATCCAGCCGTCGCGCTCGGCGGTCGGGTCGAGATCGAAGGCGTCGGCATAGGCGGCGCGAACTTCCTCGGCCTGCTCGGCGAGGATGCCCGAGAGGGCCAGCAGGCCACCGGATTTCACCAGGCCGGTGAGCTGTTCTGCCAATGTGACCAGCGGACCGGCCAGAATGTTCGCCACCAGGACGTCCGCCTGTGCCTTGGGCAGATCGGCGGGCAGGTAGACGGGGAATTTCGCCGGGTCGATGCCGTTGCGCGAGGCATTGTCGCGGGAGGCTTCCAGCGCCTGCGGGTCGATGTCGGTGCCGACAGCCTGTTCGGCGCCCAGCAGCAGCGCGGCGATGGCGAGGATGCCCGAGCCGCAGCCGAAATCCAGTACCTGCTGGCCGGCCAGCTCCTGGCCGTCGAGCCACTCCAGGCATAGCGCCGTGGTCGGATGGGTGCCGGTGCCGAATGCCAGGCCCGGGTCGAGCAGCAGGTTCACCGCTTCCGGCTCCGGGGCCTCGTGCCAGCTGGGGACGATCCACAGGCGGCGGCCGAAGCGCATCGGCTTGAAGTTGTCCATCCAGCTGCGTTCCCAGTCCTGGTCCTCGATGCGCTCGATCTGGTGCTCCGGCAGTGCGCCGCCGGTGAGCAGCGAAAGGTGGGCGATCAGCGCCGTCTCGTCGGTGTCAGCCTCGAACAGAGCGAGCAGGTGGGTGTGGCTCCACAGCGGGGTGGTGCCCAGGTCCGGCTCGAAGATCGGCTGGTCTTCGGCGTCCATGAAGGTCACGGAGACGGCGCCAACTTCCAGCAGCGCATCTTCATAGGTTTCCGCCTGATCCGGGGTGATGGCGAGTCGGACTTGAAGCCAGGGCATGGGGCGGTACCTCGATCGTGCTGGGATGGCGCTGGAAAAGACAACGGACCGCCTGGGCGGCCCGCAGATAAAGGCGGCAAGCTTACTGCACGGCACCCTGCCATGCCAGCGTGCAGGGGCCGCAAAGCACAAGGGCCGCCCGGAGGCAGCCCTTGTGATGGAGCGAGGCGGAGCAGGCAGGCTCAGTGCTTGTCCATGCCCAGCTTCTTCTCCAGGTAGTGGATGTTCACGCCACCCTTGCAGAACTCTTTATCGCGGACCAGCTCCTTGTGCAGCTCGGTGTTGGTCTTGATGCCGTCGACGATCAGCTCGTCCAGCGCATTGCGCATGCGCGCCATGGCTTCATCGCGGTCCTTGCCGTAGGTGATGATCTTGCCCACCAGCGAGTCGTAGTTCGGCGGTACGGCGTAGCCGCTGTACAGGTGCGAATCCACACGCACGCCGTTGCCGCCCGGTGCGTGGAAGTGCTTCACCTTGCCGGGGCTGGGCATGAAGGTCTTCGGGTCTTCGGCGTTGATCCGGCATTCCAGCGCGTGGCCACGGATGACCACGTCTTCCTGGCGGATCGACAGCTTGTTGCCCGAGGCGATGCTGAGCATTTCCTTGACGATGTCGATACCGGTGACCATCTCCGACACCGGATGCTCCACCTGCACGCGGGTGTTCATCTCGATGAAGTAGAAGCGGCCGTTCTCGTAGAGGAACTCGAAGGTGCCGGCGCCACGGTAGCCGATTTCCACGCAGGCCTGGACGCAGCGGGCCAGCACTTCGGCGCGGGCCTTCTCGTCGATGCCGGGGGCTGGGGCTTCTTCCAGCACCTTCTGGTGACGACGCTGCAGGGAGCAGTCGCGGTCGCCCAGGTGGATGGCGTTGCCCTGGCCGTCGGAGAGGACCTGGACTTCCACGTGACGCGGGTTGGTCAGGAACTTCTCCAGGTAGACCATCGAGTTGCCGAAGGCCGCGCCCGCTTCGGTGCGGGTCAGCTTGGCGGACTTGATCAGGTCTTCCTCGTGGTGCACCACGCGCATGCCGCGACCACCACCGCCACCGGCGGCCTTGATGATCACCGGGTAGCCGACCTCGCGGGCGATCGCCAGCGCGGTCTCTTCGTCTTCGGGCAGCGGGCCGTCGGAGCCCGGCACGGTCGGCACACCGGCTTTCTTCATGGCGTCCTTGGCGGACACCTTGTCACCCATCAGGCGGATGACGTCGGCGCTGGGGCCGATGAAGGTGAAGCCCGAGCGCTCGACCTGCTCGGCGAAGTCGGCGTTCTCGGCGAGGAAGCCATAGCCGGGGTGGATACCCACGGCGCCGGTGACCTCGGCCGCGGCGATGATCGCCGGGATGTGCAGGTAGGACTGCGCGGCCGGGGCCGGACCGATGCAGACCGCTTCGTCGGCCAGCGACAGGTGCATCAGCTCGCGGTCGGCGGTCGAGTGCACGGCCACTGTCTTGATGCCCAGCTCCTTGCACGCGCGCAGGATGCGCAGCGCGATTTCGCCGCGGTTGGCGATCAGTACTTTTTCCAACATCGCAGGTTCCCCGCGGTTTAAACGATGGTGAACAGGGGCTGGTCGAACTCGACCGGCTGGCCGTTCTCCACGAGGATCTGGCCGATCACGCCGCTGGTCTCGGCCTCGATGTGGTTCATCATCTTCATGGCTTCGACGATGCACAGGATGTCGCCTTTCTTCACGCTCTGGCCGACTTCGACGAAGTTGGCGGAGGTCGGCGAGGCTGCGCGGTAGAAGGTGCCGACCATCGGCGAGCGTACGGCGCCGGCGAGGTTCTGCGCAGCCGGAGCGGCTTCAGCGGCCGGGGCGGCAGCGGCAGCGGCGGCGACCGGAGCGGCGGCCGGAGCCGGAGCGTAGGCCGGGGCGGCAGCGTAGATCGGCTGGGCGGCGGTCTTGCTGTGACGGCTGATGCGTACGGACTCTTCGCCCTCTTTGATCTCCAGTTCGTCGATACCGGATTCTTCGAGCAGTTCGATCAGTTTCTTGACTTTACGGATGTCCATCAGTGTTCGCTCTCCCAGGTGAGGTCACGGGCGTTCAAGTTGTTCAAGGGCGGATTCCAGGGCCAGGCGGTAGCCTGTGGCTCCCAGACCGCAGATCACCCCTACCGCCACGTCGGAAAAGTAGGAGTGATGCCGGAAAGGTTCACGTTTGTGCACGTTGGAGAGGTGCACTTCGATGAATGGGATGCTCACTGCGAGCAATGCGTCACGTAGAGCGACACTTGTATGCGTGAAAGCGGCCGGATTGATGAGGATGAAGTCCACGCCTTCGTTGCGCGCGGCATGGATCCGGTCGATCAATTCGTACTCGGCGTTGCTCTGCAGGTGCATCAGGTGGTGGCCGGCCTCGCGGGCGCGGCGCTCCAGGTCCTGGTTGATCTGCTCGAGGGTGACGGAGCCGTACTTGTCGGGCTCGCGGGTACCCAGCAGGTTGAGGTTGGGCCCGTGCAATACCAGTAAGGTCGCCATCTGGATGCGGTAGTCCTTGTTCTTGGCGGGGAAAGAGTGGGCGGGACTATGCCGGAAAGCTGGCGTGACTGTCCAGTCATGCGGGTTTTGCCGTAGATGTCAGCATGTTGCCAGCCGATTACGGCAAAACCATTGCAATCAAACGGTGGTCAGGAGCGCTTGCCAGCCTGTTTCAGGCGGTCTGCGAGGGTGGCGGCGTCGGTCTCGCCGATGATGCGCAGGTCCGACCATTCGTCGCCTTTGGGCGAGAAGAACAGCAGCGCCGGCGGGCCGAACAGGTTGTAGCGGTCGAGCAGGGCGCGCTGTTCCTCGGTGCTGGCGGTCATGTCGAAGCGCAGCAGGACGAAGCCGGGCAGCTGCGACTGGACTTCCGGCGCCGGCAGCACCTGGCGCTCGATGATCTTGCAGCTGATGCACCAGTCGGCGTACCAGTCCAGCAGCACCGGGCGACCGGCGGCCTGGGCGCTGGCCAGCGCGGCGTTGAGCTGCGCCGGGGTGGTGATGTTCTGCCAATCGCCGGGGGTGGCGCTCGGTGGGCCGGCATGGGTGCTGACGCCGCTGCGGCCCAGCGGGTGCAGCGGGTCGGATTCGCCGCGCAGGGCACCGGTCCAGGCGGCCACGGCGTAGACCAGCAGCATCAGGCCCAGCAGTTGGCCGAGTCGTTGCAGCGGCTTCTTCGGCCCCAGTTCAAGGGTGCCGATGGCCAGCGCGACGCCTCCGGCGAGAGTGCCCCAGAGGGTCAGGGCTACCGGCCCGGAGACCAGTCGCTCGAGCATCCAGATGGCCACCGCCAGCAGCATCACGCCGAAGACGTTGCGTACGCCGTTCATCCAGGCGCCGCTCTTGGGCAGCAGCGCGCCGCCGCCGACGGCGAAGATCACCAGCGGCGTACCCATGCCCAGGCCCAGGGAGAACAGCAGCAGACCGCCGCCGACGGCATCGCCGGTGCTGCTGATGTAGAGCAGCAGGCCGGCCAGCGGTGCGGTGACGCAGGGCGACACCAGCAGGCTGGAGAGCACGCCCAGGGTCGCCGCGCCGGCAATCGAACCGCCGCGGGTGTTGTTCGCCATGTTGTCCAGGCGCTCGCGCAGGAAGCCCGGCAGGCGCAGCTCGAACACGCCGAACATGGCGATGGCGAAGACCACGAAGAAGGCCGCGAAGGGGATCAGCACCCAGGGCGACTGCAGCATCGCCTGCAGGTTGAGCTTGGCACCGAACAGGCCCATCAGCGTGCCGAGAACCGCGTAGCAGGCCGCCATGGGCAGCACGTAGGCCAGCGACAGCGCCAGGCCGCGCATGCCGCCCGGACGACCGCGCAGGACCACGCCGGAAAGGATCGGCAGCATCGGCAGCACGCAGGGGGTGAAGGTCAGCGCCAGGCCCAGCAGGAAGAAGATCACCAGCGCACGGCCGAGCTTCTTGATCTTGCCCGGCTCGTGGTCGCCCAGCAGGCTGGCCAGCGGGTTGCCTGAAGCGGTGGCTGAACTGGCGGCGGCGGAGGGCGCGGGGCCCGCCACCACGCTGGCCGCCTGGCCGTCGGCGATCTGCAGGCGGGTGGTTTCCGGTGCATAGCACAGTCCCTTGTCGGCGCAGCCCTGGTAGCTGACGACCAGGGTGAAGGGCTTGTGCTGCGGATTGATCAGCGGCACGTCGATGTCGGTGATGGCGTAGTAGACCACGGTGTCGCCGAAGTAGTCGTCGTGGTGCTGCTTGCCTGGCGGCAGCTTCACTTCGCCGACGCTCACGCCGCTGTCGGCGGGCTCGATCTTGAAGCTGAAGCGGTGCTGGTAGAGGTAGTAGCCATCGGCATTGATGAAGCGCAGCTTCACCTGCTGGCTGTCGCTGCCCTCGACGCTGACGCGGAAGGCCTCGGCCACCGGCAGGAAGTCGCCCTTGGCCGGTTGCGTGACGGCGAAGCCGCCCTTGTCGGCGGGTTTGTCGAACAGGCCGGCGGAAGCGGGCAGGGCGACCAGGAGCAGGAGCAGGGTTAGCAGGCGGCGCATGGACATCTCGCGGACTACGTAATGGGCGGACAGAGGAAGTGGCGGGCATGATAGCGGAAAGCTTCCGGTGCGGCCCGGGGCGTTGCCGGATGAGCTGTCACAAGAAGTGATAGCCGCTGTGGGACTGCGCCTGCAGGGCTCGGTTCCCGTGGCGCTGCCGCGTCAATCGGCCGCGTGCTGGCCGAAGGCTGCCAGCAGGTCGCTGACGAAGGCCTGCTCGGCGTCGCCGGGGTGGCGGCCGCGGTGGCGGGTCAGGCTGAAGGCCACATCGAAGCCCAACTCGCCGGGCAGCAGTTCGCGCAACTGGCCGCGCTCGATCCAGGGCTGGGCGACATGCCGGGGCAGGTAGCCGATGTGCGCGCCGGAGAGGATGAACGCCAGGCTGCCGTCCACCTGCTCGCAGCGCGCGCTGCTGCGGCTGGTCTGCAACGGCTCGTCGGCGGCGATGAAGCGGTAGGGGTGCAGCACCTGGTCGGCGTCGGCCAGGGAGTCGCGGGTCGGCCTGCTTTCCCTGAAGGCCGGATGGCCCGCCCCGCAATAGAGGCCCTGCGGCTCGATGAACAGGGGGGTGTGCTGCAGCGCCGCCTGGGTGCCGGCGAAATAGCCCACCGCCAGGTGCAGGCGGTCCTGCAACAGCAGGCGCTCCAGTTCGGCGGGTGTGGCGGTGAGAAGGTCCAGGGTGACCGCCTCGTTGCGCTGGCGGAAGCGCCGGATGGCGTCGGACAGACGCGCCAGCACGCTCTCTTCCAGGCTTTCCGACAGGCCGATGCGCACCTCGCCCAGCAGCTTGTCGGCGACGCCGCGCGCCTCGTCGCGGAATCCCTCGATGGCAATGAACAGCCGTCGTGTCGATTGCAGCAGGTGCTCGCCCTTGGGGGTCAGGCGGAAGCCGCCCTTGCCGCGCTCGCACAGGCGGTAGCCCAGGCGCGTCTCCAGCTTGGCCATCTGGATGCTGATGCTCGGCTGGCTCAAGCCCAGTTCGCCCTGTGCCGCGCTGAAGCCGCCGCACTCCACCACCGTGACGAAGAGGCGCAGCAACTGCAGGTCGAGGTCGCGCAACTGGCTGAGCATGATGGGCACCAAACATTGTGGGAGTGAAATGCCAAAGTTATTAACTTTGTATTTTTGCAAAGTAAAGCCCGCCCCATGCTCGCCCCATAACCACAACAACCTTGAGGCGATGATCATGCGTGTGTTCTTCCGGGCGACCCTCGCGGCGCTGACCGTGGCGCTGGCCGTGCCCCTGCAGGCGCAGGAGCGGGTGCTCAACCTGTACAACTGGGCGGATTACGTCGGCGCCGACGCCCTGCAGCGGTTCCAGAAGGAGACCGGCATCCGCGTCAAGTACGACACCTTCGACAGCGCCGAGGTACTCGACAGCAAGTTGATGACCGGACGCAGCGGCTACGACGTGGTGTTCCCGGCCAGCAGCGGGCTGGCCCGTGCGATTCAGGCCAAGGCCGTGCAGCCGGTGGACGACGCTCAGCTGAAGAACCTCGCCAACCTCGACCCGGAACTGCTGGCGAAACTCGCCGCCATCGACCCCGGCAACCGCTTCGGCGTGCCCTATACCTGGGGCACCGTGGGCCTGGCGATCAACCAGGACGAAGTGCTCAAGCGCATACCCGATGCGCCGCTGGACAGCCTCGACCTGCTGTTCAAACCCGAATACGCCAGCCGCCTGGCCGACTGCGGCATCTCGCTGATCGACTCGCCCCAGGAGGTCATCAGCGTGGCGCTGAACTACCTCGGCAAGCCGCCCTACAGCACCGATCCGGCCGACCTCGCCCAGGTCCGTGAGCTGCTGGGCAAGCTGCAACCCAACGTGCGCTACATCGCCAGCGGCAAGCACATCAATGACCTGGCCAATGGTTCGTTGTGCGTTGCCCTGACCTATACCGGTGACGCGCTGATGGGCGCAGCGCAGGCCAGGCAGGCGAACAAGCCGTTCGAGGTGATCTACCGGATCCCCAGGGAAGGCACGCTGATCTGGTTCGACACCATGGCCATCCCGGTGGACGCCCCGCACCCGCAGGAAGCCCGTGCCTTCATCGACTTCATGCTGCGCCCGGACGCCATCGCCGAACTGACCAACACCCTGTACTTCGCCAACGCCAACCTCAAGGCCACGCCGCTGCTCAATGCCGAAGTCGCCAGCGATCCGGACATCTACCCGGCGCCGGCCATGCGCCAGAAGCTGTTCGGCGAGCAGTTGCTGACCCTCAAGCAACAGCGCGACCGCACCCGGCTGTGGTCAGCGTTCCGCACCCGTAGCTGATTCGTGTGCGCTTGCCCTCTCCCTAACCCTCTCCCTAAAGGGAGAGGGGACCCTTCGGTGCAGGTTGAAACCGAAGTGTCAGCCGGCACAGACAGCTCCCTCTCCCTTCAGGGAGAGGGCGGGGGAGAGGGTCGACCCGGCAGGCACGGAGCGATCAGGACAAAACCCGAAAGACACCGATGAGGACACCATGGATCTCGCAAACGACAACGACCAGGCCATCACCCGCGACAGCCTTTACGGCACCGCTGCCGAATCCACCTACGCCGGCATCACCAGCTTCATGCGCCGCCGCTACAGCCGCGACCTGCGCGGCGTCGACCTGGTAGTCAGCGGCGTACCCTTCGACACCGCGACCACCAACCGCCCCGGCAGCCGCTTCGGGCCGCGGGCGATCCGCGCCGCCTCGGTGCAGATGGCCTGGGCCCGGCACTTCCCGTGGGAGTTCGACCCCTTCGACCACCTGGCGGTGATCGACTATGGCGACTGCTCCTTCGACCACGGCGTGCCGCAGGAAACCCCGGAACTCATCGAGGCCCACGCCGCGCGCATCCTCGACGCCGGCTGCGCACTGCTGACCCTGGGCGGCGACCACTTCATCAGCTACCCGCTGCTCAAGGCCCATGCGAAGAAGCACGGGCCACTGTCGCTGATCCACTTCGACGCCCACAGCGACACCTGGCCGGACGAGGACTGCCAGCGCATCGACCACGGCACCATGTTCTATCACGCCGCCCGCGAGGGGCTGGTCGACCCGTCGCGCTCGGTACAGGTCGGCCTGCGCACCACCAACGACGACGTGATGGGTTTCCAGGTGCTGGATGCCCGCGAGGTGCACCGCCATACGCCGCAGGCCATCGCCGAGCGTATTCGCGCGCGGGTGGGTGACCACCCGGTATACCTGACCTTCGACATCGACTGCCTCGACCCGGCCTTCGCACCGGGCACCGGCACACCGGTCTGTGGCGGGCTGAGTTCGCACCAGGCGCTGGAAATCCTCCGCGCGCTGCGCGGCATCAACCTGGTGGGGATGGACGTGGTGGAAGTCGCGCCGCCCTACGACAGCGCCGAGATCACCGCCCTGGCCGGCGCGACCCTGGCGATGGAGATGGTTTGTCTGTACGCGGCGCGGCACAAGCTTGGCGAGCGCTGAGTTCACGCTGAATTGCAGGGACAAAATCGTAGGAGCGGACTTTGTCCGCGATCGACTCAACGCCCGCTCCGGATTGCCTGATGGCGCAAGGCTGATCCATCGCGGACGGAGTCCGCTCCTACGCTGCCTGCGGGGCCGTACAGCGGGCAAGAGCTCCCGCGGGTCGGGTTCGTTACACGCGGAACGCCCGCACGGCGGTGTGCAATGCCCCGCCCAACTCCTGCAACTGCTCGCCCTGGCTACGCCCCTGGCCGATCAGGCGCAGGTTCTGGCTGCCCAGTTCATGGATGCGCTCGCTGTGTGAGCGAATCTCGCTGACTGCGCCGCTCTGCTGAGCGGAGCTCTCGGCGATGCGCTCGGCCATGCTGGCGATGGTGCGGATAGCACTGACCACTTCGTCCAATGCGCCCTCGGCGGCGCCGGCCTGGTTGGCGGTGACTTCGGCGTGCTCGACCTGGCTGCGCATCGCCTCGACGGACTGCCGCGCCGCCTGCTGCAGGCGCGCGGTGAGCTGCTGGATTTCCTCGGTGGCGCCGGCGGTGCGCAGGGCCAGTGAACGGACCTCCTCGGCAACCACGGCAAACCCGCGGCCCTGCTCGCCGGCTCGTGCGGCCTCGATGGCGGCGTTCAGGGCCAGCAGATTGGTCTGCTCGGCGATGGAGCGGATCACCCCCAGTACGTTGGCGATGGTGGCCGACTCTTCCGCCAGGTTCTCGATGGCCTGGGCGTTGCTCTGCACTTCGTCCACCAGCGCGCGCATGCCGCTCAAGCTGTTGCCGATCACCTGCTGGCCCTGCTCGACGGCCATGCCGGCAGCGTGGCTGGCCGAAGCGGCCTGGCTGGCGTCGCCGGCCACCTGCTGGATCGCCGCTTCCATGTCGCCCAGCGCGTCGCGGATTTCCCCGGTGTCGCTGGCCTGGCGCTCGGCGCCGGCATGCAGGCCGCCGCTCAATTCGGCCAGGGCGCGGCTGCTGCCGGCCACTTCCTCGGCGCGCTGGTGGATGGTGCCGACCAGGGTGCCGAGGAAATCGCGCAGGCGGTTCAGCGATTCCTGCAGCTCCAGCAGGTCGCGGGTGCGGGTGGCCAGGGCGATGGGCTGGGCGAAATCGCCACGGGCCCAGGTCGAGAGCGCCGGCACCAGTTGGCCGAGTACGCGCGCCAGGCGGCGTTGCAGGGTATCGATGAGCAGGGCAGTGGCGAGGATCAGGGCGATCAGCGCGCCCTGGATGACGCGCACCTGCGTCTGGATCTTCGAGCGCTCCTCGCGCACTTGCGGCTCCAGGGTCGCCAGTGCCTGCTGCACGGCGCCCACGCGCTGGGCAGTGGCGCTGGCCAGTTGCTGGCGCTGGGCGATCAGCTGGCGGGTGCGATCGAGTTCGTCCGGATAGCGGCGCAACACGCTGGCGAGGTCGCGCTTGAGGGTGACGCCACGGTCCTCGCTCTGTGCCTCGGCGGCCGGCTGGGATTCCAGGCCCATCATCGCGGCGAAGTCATCGGAGGCGGAAGCCTGTTGTTCGAGTACGCCGAGCAGCGGCAGGGCATCGATGCGCTCGGCCAGCTGGCGCAGGGTTTCCAGCTCGCGCTGGATGTCTTCGGCCAATGCCGGATTGCCGCTTTCCACCAGCTTGGCGCGGGCATGGGCCAGGCGCGTCAGGTGCAGGCCGGCTTGCAGCAGCGGTGTGCGGTACGCGGTGGCGGCGGGGTTCTGGCTGGCGTCGGCATAGGCGCCGAGCTGGTCCAGCGCGGCCAGCAGCTCGCGCTCGGCCTGCAGCAGCAGGCCTTGCGGGTCGCCGGCCAGCTTGCCGGCGGCGAGCAACTGGTTGCCGCTGAACTGGTGCAGTTCGTCGAGACTCTGGCCGAGCAGCTGGCTGAGGCTGTCCGGCAGTTGCGGCAGCTCCCGGGCGAGTTCGTCCAGGCCTTGCTGGGCGGCCTTCTGCTTGAGCGCGTCACCGCTGGCGAGGTAGGCCTGGATGTTCTGCGCGACCTGTCGCTCGAAGCCCTGGGAGAGTTTCAGGTAGCGATCCATCAGGGTGAAGGGACGCTCCAGGGCGCGCTGCGACCACCACAGGGTGGCGCCCAGCGCGAGACACACGAGCAGGAGCAGGACGGTATTGAGGTTGGTGAGCAGCTTGAGGCGCATGGCAGGTCTCGACCGACAGCGAAAATACGGCGAGCCCTGAACCTATTGCAGTTTCGTTACTGCCTGATGACACGGTGCCAGCATTCGGTCGGAAAATCGCGCGGCAGAGCGCCGCGCCAGACCGGGACGGGGTTACCTGTAGACCTCGACGCGGTTGCGGCCGCCGTGCTTGGCGGTGTACAGCGCCTCGTCCGCCTGCTTGGCGAGGGTCTTGATGTCCATGTCATCGCCCAGCTCGGCGATGCCGCAGCTGAAGGTGCAGGAAAGGTCGTGGGGTTGTGCCGGATAGCGGATTTCGGCGAAGCGCTGGCGGATTTCCTCGAGCACCTTGTGTGCCGAGGCGGCGTCGGTGTCCGGCAGTACCACGGCGAACTCCTCGCCCCCGTAACGGCCGATGTGGTCGGTCTTGCGCAGGCGCTGCTTGAGGAACAGCGCCAGGCTCTTGATCACCCGGTCGCCCATGGGATGGCCGTAGGTGTCGTTGACCCGCTTGAAGTGGTCGATATCGAGCATTGCGAAGGTCAGCGGGCGCTCCTCGCGGCGCGCACGGAAGCGGGCATCGTCGAGCAGTTGCAGGGTGTGGGTGTGGTTGTACAGGCCGGTGAGGCTGTCGCGCACCATCCGCGCCTTCAGGCTGCGCGCGCGGGCGGCGCGGTTGCGCACGGTGGCGATCAGGTGGCGCGGCTTGATCGGCTTGGTGAGGAAGTCGTCGCCGCCTTCGCTCATCGCGTCGAGCTGCTTGTCCAGGTCGTCCTCGGCGGACAGGTAGATGATCGGCACGCTCACATGGCGCTCGTGCTGGCGGATCACCTTGGCCAGCTCCGTGCCCAGGCACTCGGGCATGTACATGTCGAGGATGATCAGGTCCGGCTGGAACTCGGCCAGCTCGGCCATCACCGACAGCGGCGCGGTGAGCGCGCGGGTGACGATGCCGGCGCTGTTGAGGACCATTTCGGTGTGCGCGGCCTGGGCGCGGGAGTCGTCGACGATCAGCACGCGGAAAGGCTCGTAATGGGCCACGCGGGTCAGCGTTTCGATCTTCTCCAAAAGGCCGGAGGCATCCAGTGCGCCGCTGAAGAAGTCCTGGCCGCCGGCGCGGGCAGCGGCCAGGCGGGTCGGGGTGTCGGTTTCCTCATGGCTGAAGAACAGGACCGGCAGCTTGTGCTTGAGGCCGGCCTGGGCCTCGTCGGCCAGCGCCAGGCCCTGGCCGCCGGCGAAGTCGATTTCCATGACGATGGCCGCCGGATGGCGGTCGGCCATGGCGGCGCGAAAAGCATTGGCGTGCTCGCAAGGCTGCGCGGCCATGCCGAAGAATTCCAGCTGCTGGGCCAGGCGTTCGGCGCGCTCGAGATCCTGCAGGGCGAGATAAACCGGCTTGCGCAGTGGCGGCAGGTGGGTCTGCTCGAACTGGTCGCCGTGGCGCAGGCCGGTGCGCGAAAGACGCTGCATCAGGCGGTTGAGTTCGGTGATCAGCTCGCTGGAGAGGCGCCCGCGGTTATCCTGCACGGCGCGCAGGCAGTGGTCGATGGCCTTGGCCAGGTCCGCGTGCTCGGCCTGCTCGAAGCGTTCGGCGTAGCGCTGCAGGCGCAGGCAGGCTTCGGCAAGCTCAGCCATTCCCGCGCTGTTCCATTCCGAGCGCGACAGGCGTTGCCAGACCTCCAGCAGGTGACGGGCCTGGTGGATTACCCGCTGGGCGAAGTGATGCTTGAGGCGGTCGAGGGATGGATCATCGAGCTCGGTCATCGCGCGCTTCTTCATGGAGCCGTACCGGCGGCCTGCGGGGCGAAGATGTTTCCGCCGTGATACACAGTGATGGCCCTATGCTACCAATCCTTGATGGCAATAACAGTGCCTTCGGTCAAACATCCGAAGCTTTGTAATTCGCAGCATTACCTAGCACCATGCGCAGGGTAGGCTGCGCTGACCCGCCCGCGTGCGGCATGCTTGCGCAGCGGGGCCTAAAATCCCGGCACCCTGGGGCCGGTTGTGGGTCCAAGCTATCTTCGAATTCGGGACATCAAGGAACTTGCCATGTGGAACTGGAAGAAACGCGGCTCCGTGCGTGATCGCGTGAACGACTCGGTGGACGACGCCCGCGCCTACTTCGGCGGCCCCTGGCTGGGCCGCGTGCTGGGCGGTCTGCTGGGCGTCTACCTGGTGGTCTGCGGGGCGATCGGCTGGTATTGGAGCCAGGAGCCGGACCTCTTCCCCGTGCAGCAGAACGCCCAGGCCGCCGCCGAGCGCGCCGGCCGCCAGATGGTGGTGGGCTACACCACCGTGGAAACCCTCAAGGAAGTGGTTGCCACGCTGCTCAACAAGCCGGGCGGCTACCTGTCCAACGACATCTTCCCGCCGGGCGTCTGGCTGGACAACATGCCCAGCTGGGAATACGGCGCCCTGGTCCAGGTGCGCGACCTGTCCCGCGCGCTGCGCAAGGACTTCGCCCGCTCGCAGTCGCAGTCCACCGAGGACGCCGACCTGGCACGCGCCGAGCCGCGCTTCAACTTCGACAACAAGAGCTGGGCGCTGCCGTCCTCCGAATCGGAGTATGCCGAGGGCATCAAGTCGCTGGACCGCTACCTCGCCCGTCTCTCCGCCGACCCGGCCGGCGCGCAGTTCTATGCCCGTGCCGACAGCCTGAACAACTGGCTGGGCGACGTTTCCACGCGCCTGGGCTCGCTGTCCCAGCGTCTCTCGGCCAGCGTCGGCCGGGTCAAGCTGAACACCAACATCACGCCGCTCAAGCCGGTCACCCCGGGCCAGGCGCCGGAAGTCGAGGAAGTGATCCAGGAAACCCCCTGGATGCAGATCGACAACGTGTTCTACGAGGCCCGCGGCCAGGCCTGGGCGCTGTCGCACATCCTGCGCGCCATCGAGGTGGATTTCGCCGACGTGCTGGCGAAGAAGAACGCCACTGTCAGCGTGCGCCAGATCATCCGTGAGCTGGAGGCCGCCGAGGCACCGCTGTGGAGCCCGATGGTCCTCAACGGCAGCGGCTTCGGCGTGCTGGCCAACCACTCGCTGGTGATGGCCAACTACATTTCCCGCGCCAACGCCGCGATCATTGATCTGCGCCAACTGCTGGCCCAGGGTTGATGGACGGCATCAGCGACAAGGAAGCCGCCCACCGGGCGGCTTCGGACGCCGAACTGGTCGCCTGGGTGAACCGCGACGACCAGCTCAAGGGCAGCCTGCCGCGTGCGCAATTGCGCGAGCGCGGGCTGATCGGCCGGGGCACCTTCGTCCTGCTGTTCAACTCCGCCGGCGAGCTGTGCGTGCACCGCCGCACGCTGAGCAAGGCGATCTACCCCGGCTACTGGGATCCGGCCGCCGGCGGCATGGTGCAGGCGGACGAGAGCTACGCCCAATCCGCCGCCCGCGAGCTGGAAGAAGAGCTGGGCATTTCCGGCGTCGAGTTGCGCGAGCACGGTTCGTTCTTCTTCGACCAGCCGGACAACCGCCTGTGGTGCGCAGTGTTCTCCGCCGTGTCCGATGCGCCGCTGAAGTTGCAGCCCGAAGAAGTCATGGAAGCGCGCTTCATCGATCCGCAT
Source organism: Pseudomonas sp. DP-17 (assembly GCF_022380625.1). Taxonomy (NCBI): domain Bacteria; kingdom Pseudomonadati; phylum Pseudomonadota; class Gammaproteobacteria; order Pseudomonadales; family Pseudomonadaceae; genus Pseudomonas; species Pseudomonas sp. DP-17. The sequence goes on along the minus strand of NZ_JAKSXG010000012.1, from coordinate 93,719 downwards.
CAGGTGCTGGCCGAGGCCAGGGCGGGCACGCCGTACTGCCCGGATTCGCTGGCGGCGCTGCGCAAGTCCCGGGTTTGTTTCTGTGGGGATGGTAAGGTGATTTGAGCAATCGCGGACGGAGTCCGCTCCTACACGGGTGCTGAACCTGGCGTAGGAGCGGACTCCGTCCGCGATCGCTCGATCCGACTTCCAGAAGCCTCGAAAAGGGCCATGTCGCCAAACCGCCGATCAATGACGCATTTTCGCTCTTAGCATTTGCCTCCAATGCTGCTAAATTGCGCGACCTTTCCGGCAGGGTCCTCCGCCGGGATTTGCGCAGCCCCTGCCTGAGTGGGGCGTCGCGGTCGGCGCCAGCCGGCCATTCGTTGACCTGGCCCGAAGAGGCCAATCCTGGGGAAACGCCCGGTGGTCAAGAAAGCCTCCTCCCTGTCCGCCCTCGGCGGGCTCGTCTACTCCACTGATACCGGCCGGCACTGCCCGGACTGCCATCAGCCCATTGGCGCGTGCATCTGCAAGCAGGCCGATATTCCGGCCGGCGATGGCATCGCTCGCGTGCGTCGGGAAACCAAGGGCCGCGGTGGCAAGACCGTGACCACGGTGACCGGCGTGCCGCTGGCGGCCGATGCGCTGAAGGACCTGGCTACCGCGCTGAAGAAGCGCTGCGGCACGGGTGGCGCTTTGAAGGACGGCATCATCGAGATCCAGGGCGACCACGTCGACCTGCTCCTCGAAGAGCTGCAGAAGCGCGGCCTCAAGGCGAAGAAATCCGGCGGCTGAGCCGCCCTGCTGCTTGTCTGAAGGGGCAAGCGACTCTCCCCTGTCGAGAACGGGTTCCAGGCGATGTGCCTCCGCACATGGCCGGCAAGCCCTTTCCCTAGATGGGAGATTTATCGGCGCGCCCTGGGCGTGTCGTCGGATTTTCCTAAACTTACCGCCAAAGCCGGCGGTCAACACGGCAACGTCACGAGGCCCGGCTAGGTTTAACCACCAGGCTTGACGACTCACCCGCACGCCGGGCGGGCGCCTGCACACATTCGCGCAATCTGAGGAGACCACCCCGCATGGCCGCTAGACGGACCCGCAAAGACGACGGCAGCAACTGGACCGTGGCTGACAGCCGCAGCATCTACGGAATTCGCCACTGGGGCGCTGGCTACTACGCCATCAACGACGCCGGTAACGTGGAAGTTCGCCCGCAGGGCGCCGGTGCTCAGCCGATCGATCTGCACGTGGTGGTCGAGCAGCTGCGCGAGGCGGGCCTGTCGCTGCCGCTGCTGGTGCGCTTCCCGGACATCCTCCAGGACCGCGTGCGCAAACTCACCGGCGCCTTCGACGCCAACATCGCGCGTCTGGAGTACACCAGCCGCTACACCGCGCTGTACCCGATCAAGGTCAACCAGCAGGAAGCGGTGGTGGAAAGCATCATCGCCACCCAGAACGTTTCCATCGGCCTGGAAGCCGGCTCCAAGCCCGAGCTGATGGCCGTGCTGGCACTGGCGCCCAAGGGCGGCACCATCGTCTGCAACGGCTACAAGGACCGCGAGTTCATCAAGCTGGCGCTGATGGGGCAGAAGCTCGGCCACAACGTGTTCATCGTGATCGAGAAGGAATCCGAGGTGCAGCTGGTGATCGAGGAAGCCGCCGTGATCGGCGTGCTGCCCCAGGTCGGCCTGCGCGTGCGGCTGTCCTCGCTGGCGTCCTCCAAGTGGGCCGATACCGGTGGCGAGAAGGCCAAGTTCGGCCTGTCCGCTGCGCAACTGCTGTCGGTGGTCGAGCGCTTCCGCGCCGCCGGCCTGGACCAGGGCGTGCGCCTGCTGCACTTCCACATGGGCTCGCAGATCGCCAACCTGGCCGACTACCAGCACGGCTTCAAGGAAGCCATCCGCTACTACGGCGAACTGCGCGCCCTCGGCCTGCCGGTGGACCACGTGGACGTCGGCGGCGGCCTGGGCGTGGACTACGACGGCACCCACTCGCGCAACGCCAGCTCGATCAACTACGACATCGACGACTATGCCGGTGTCGTGGTCGGCATGCTCAAGGAGTTCTGCGACGCGCAGGGCCTGCCGCATCCGCACATCTTCTCCGAGAGCGGCCGCGCGCTGACCGCGCACCACGCGGTGCTGATCACCCAGGTCACCGATGTCGAGCGTCACAACGACGAAGTGCCGAAGATCACCGACTTGGCCGAACAACCGGAGATCGTCCAGTGGCTGGCCGACCTGCTCGGCCCGACCGACGCCGAGATGGTCACCGAGACCTACTGGCGCGCCACCCACTACATGAGCGACGCCGCCGCGCAGTACGCCGAAGGCAAGATCAGCCTGGCGCAGAAGGCCCTGGCCGAGCAGTGCTACTTCGCCATCTGCCGCCGCCTGCACAACCAGCTCAAGGCGCACCAGCGCTCGCACCGCCAGGTGCTCGACGAGCTCAACGACAAACTGGCCGACAAGTACATCTGCAACTTCTCGGTGTTCCAGAGCCTGCCCGACACCTGGGCCATCGGCCAGGTGCTGCCGATCCTGCCGATCCACCGCCTGGGCGAGGAGCCGACCCGCCGCGCGGTGCTGCAGGACCTGACCTGCGACTCCGACGGCAAGATCACCCAGTACGTCGACGAGCAGAGCATCGAGACCAGCATGCCGGTGCACGACGTGAAGGAAGGCGAGGATTACCTGATCGGCACCTTCCTGGTCGGCGCCTACCAGGAAATCCTCGGCGACATGCACAACCTGTTCGGCGACACCGACTCGGTGAACGTCTACCAGAACGCCGACGGCAGCTACTACCACGCCGGCATCGAGACCCATGACACCATCGAGGACATGCTGCGCTATGTGCACCTGTCGCCCGAGGAACTGATGACCCATTACCGCGACAAGGTGGCCGGGGCCAAGCTCACCGTGCGCGAGCGTACCCAGTACCTCGACGCGCTGCGCCTGGGGCTGACCCGCTCGGCTTACCTGTCGTCCTGACGGGCTGGCAGTTCGGGTAAGTGAAAAGCCCCGCTTCGGCGGGGCTTTTGTTTTTCTGTCGGCGGCGACGGAGCTGACTTGCAGGAGCGCGCACTGCGCGCGATCGCGGGCATAGCCCGCTGCACAATTTGGGATTCCTCTGCGGAGGCTTGCCCTCTCCCTGAAGGGAGAGGGGACTGGATCGGTACCGGCTGAAACCAATGCGTCAGCCGGCACAGACGGCTCCCTCTCCCTTCAGGGAGAGGGCTGGGGAGAGGGGGGAAACCCCCAGGCACGGACTCGCAGGAGAAGACAGTTGCTCCTACAGGGGCAACAGGTGTCACGAAGTGCGGGGCGTTCAGGTGTCGCGCAATTCGAAGCGTGGGAACAGCGCATAAAGCTCCCGCCAGAGATCGATGGCGCCATGGGGCGCCGGCGTGGCGATCAGCTCGGGATCGAGTTGCCGACCGCTGCGGGCCAGCTGCACGACGAAGTTATCCACACCCATTCCGCGCAACCGAAAGGCCAGTCGACGCAGGCGTTCCAAGTCGAACAACTGCCAGTGCACGGTGGTGCGGCATTCGTACTCCACGCCGCTGTCCAGCAACAGTTCCAGGCTGCGCCAGTTGGCCAGTCCGCTGCCTTTCGCGCCGGTAATGGCGTCCATGGCCTCGGCCAGCCCCTTTACGTCGAAGCCGACCCAGTCGGCCTGGGGCAGCGCGCGGGCGAAGGCTTCCGGGCGGATGCCGGCGCTGTGCAGCCCGGCGCGAAAACCCATCTCGCGCACGCTGGCCATGGCTTGCGGCAAAGCGCTCTGCAGCGTTGCCTCGCCGCCGCTGAATACCACGGCCTGCAGCAGGCCCTGGCGTCGCCGGAGGAAGGCGAGGATCTCGTTCCAGTGGATCTCGGCTTCGCCGCGCGGCGGAATCAGTTCCGGGTTGTGGCAGTAGCGGCAGCGCCACGCGCAGCCCTGGCAGAACAGTACACAGGCGAGCAGGCCGGGATAGTCCAGGGTGGTCAGGGGCACCAGGCCCCCGACCCTGAGCGTGCTGCTCATCGCGTCTCGCGGAAGTGGCGGCGCTCGCGGTGCTCGGATTGCTTGCCGGCGTTGAACGCTGTCACCGGGCGGTGATAGCCCATCACACGGGTCCATACCTCGCAGCGCTGGCGCTGGCTTTCGGGTAGTTGGTTCGCAGTCATCGGTGGTGCTCCTTTCTGTTGCGTGGATAAGAGTGAAAGAGGGTCAGCCGACACAGCAGTTGCTGGACGCAGCGTTCCGCAGCGCAGCTTCGTCGCAGCGCGGGCAGAACTCGTGTTCGCCGGCGAGGTAGCCGTGGACCGGGCAGATGGAGAAGGTCGGCGTCACCGTCAGGTAGGGCAGGCGGAAGCGCCCGAGGGCGGTGCGCACCAGGGTCTTGCAGGCCTCGGCGCTGGAGATGCGCTCGGCCATGTACAGGTGCAGCACGGTGCCGCCAGTGTATTTGCACTGCAGGGCGTCCTGCAGTTCCAGCGCCTCGAACGGGTCGTCGGTAAGGCCCACCGGCAACTGCGAAGAGTTGGTGTAGTAGGGCGCTTCCGGTGTGCCGGCCTGGAGGATGTCCGGGTGGCGCTTCTGGTCCTCGCGGGCGAAGCGGTAGGTGGTGCCTTCGGCTGGCGTGGCTTCCAGGTTGTAGAGGTGCCCGCTGTCCTCCTGGAAGCGCACCAGCCGCGCCCGTACATGGTCCAGCAGCTCCAGCGCCATCTGCCGGCCGACCTCGGTGTGCAGGCCTTCGCGGTCGTCGGTGAAGTTGCGCAGCATCTCGTGCAGGCCATTCACGCCGATGGTGGAGAAGTGGTTGCGCAGGGTGCCCAGGTAGCGCTTGGTGTAGGGGTACAGCCCGGCGTCCATGTGCTGCTGGATGACCTTGCGCTTGACCTCCAGGCTGTCGAAGGCCAGCTCCAGCAGATAGTCGAGTTGCGCGTAGAGGGCGGCAGCGTCGCCGCGATGGCGATAGCCCAGGCGCGCGCAGTTGAGGGTCACCACGCCCAGCGAGCCGGTCTGTTCCGCCGAGCCGAACAGCCCGTTGCCGCGCTTGAGCAACTCGCGCACATCCAGCTGCAGGCGGCAGCACATGGAGCGCACCTGGTTGGGCTGCATGTCCGAATTGAGGAAGTTCTGGAAGTACGGCAGGCCGTAGCGCGCGGTCATTTCGAAGAGGCGCGTGGCATTGTCGCTGTCCCAGGGGAAGTCGTGGGTGATGTTGTAGGTCGGGATCGGGAAGGTGAACACCCGGCCGTGGGCGTCGCCGGCCTGCATCACCTCGATGTAGGCGCGGTTGATCAGGTCCATCTCGGCCTGCAGCTCACCGTAGGCGAAGGGCATCTCCACGCCGCCGATGTAGGGAATCTGCTCGCGCAGGTCCTCGGGGCAGACCCAGTCGAAGGTCAGGTTGGTGAAGGGCGTCTGGGTGCCCCAGCGCGACGGCACGTTGAGGTTGTAGATGAACTCCTGGAGCGCCTGGCGCACCTGTTGATAACTCAGGCCGTCCTTGCGTACGTAGGGCGCGAGGTAGGTGTCGAAGGAACTGAAGGCCTGGGCGCCGGCCCATTCGTTCTGCAGGGTGCCGAGGAAGTTGACCATCTGCCCCAGCGCGCTGGAGAGGTGCTTCGGCGGCCCGGCCTCGACCCGTCCTGGCACGCCGTTCAGGCCCTCGCTGAGCAGGGTGCGCAGCGACCAGCCGGCGCAGTAGCCGGCGAGCATGTCGAGGTCGTGGATGTGCAGGTCGGCCTCGCGGTGGGCGACGGCGATGCCTTCGCTGTACACCTCGTCCAGCCAGTAATTGGCGGTGACCTTGCCGGACACGTTGAGGATCAGCCCGCCGAGGGAATAGCCCTGGTTGGCGTTGGCGCGCACCCGCCAGTCTTCCCGCGAGAGGTATTCGTTCATCGACGCGGCGACGTCCACCAGCGTCTTGCGTTCGCGGCGCAGGCGACCGTGGCGTTCGCGGTAGACGATATAGGCGCGGGCGGTGGGGTAATGGCCGGCCTCCATCAGGGCGCGCTCGACCACGTCCTGCACCTGCTCCACGTCCAGGTCGTTCTGCGCCGGCAGGCGGGCCAGCACGCGCCGGGTCAGCTCCTGCGCATGGGGCGCGGTGAACTCGCCGCAGGCCTCGCCGGCAGCGGCGATGGCGCGTTCGATCTTGCTCGGGTCGAAGGCGGCGAAGCTGCCGTTACGCTTGCGCAGGCTGGTGGGAAGAAGGGCGGTTCGTGTCAGAGGCATTGGCTTTGTTCCACAACATGCTGTGTCTCGATGGATTCAAGACAACAAGATGTTGTGGGAATCTAGCGGCTTCGTCCGTAGGAAAATTGACCTCGGTCAACGTCACCTGTCAGTCAATTTTTGCCATCGGAGGTATTGACCGCCCCGCACTCCGAAATCAGCCGAGCAAGGGCGCCAGCCGCTCTGCCAGGCGCCCGGCGAACTGCTCGTCGGCGACATTGGTGAAACTCATGATCAGTGCCGGCTCGCGCCTGGCTTCCACGCACCAGGCGTTCAGCGCCTGCAGGCCGAGGCCCTCGGCGTGGGCGCGGCGGGCGACGGCGAGGTCGTCCTGGTCCAGCGCGCCGATCAGGTGCAGGCCGCCGGGCGTGTCGGCGAAGCGCAGGCGCTCGCCGAGGCGTTCTTCCAGCGCGCTGCGCAACCATTGGCGGCGCTGGGCATAGAGCGTGCGGGTGCGCTTGAGGTGGCGGGCGAAGTGGCCTTCCTGCATGAAATCGGAGAGGGTCGCCTGCAGCAGCTCCGCGCACCCGGAGGAGAACACCTGCTGGGCACGCACGAAGTCTTCCACCAGTTCCGCCGGCACCACGAGATAGCCCAGGCGCAGGGCAGGATAGAGCACCTTGCTGAAGGTGCCGGTGTAGAGCACGCGGCCGGCGCGGTCGAGGCTCTTCAGTGCCGGTAGCGGGAAGCCGGCGTAGCGGTATTCGCTGTCGTAGTCGTCCTCGACTATCCACGCGCCGCTGCCCGCCGCCCAGTCCAGCAGGGCCAGGCGGCGCGGCAGGCTCAAGGCAACGCCGGTGGGGCTCTGCTGCGACGGGGTGACCAGCGCGAAGCGGGCATCCGGCGCATGGGCGATACCGTCCTCCACGCCCAGGCCATCGGCGTCCACCGCGACGGGTACCGGCACGCCGCCGGCACGGCGCAGCAGTTCGCGGCCGCGCGGGTAGCCAGGGTCCTCGTGCCAGAAGCGCTGGCCGGGTTCGAGCAGGGTGCGGCTGATCAGGTCCAGCGCGCCCTGGTAACCCGCGCAGATGAACACTTGCGCGGGGTCGCAGACGATGCCGCGGGAGATGCCCAGGTAAGCGGCGACCGCTTCGCGCAGCGGCCCATAACCGCAGGGTTCCGGATAAGCCAGCATGGACGCGCTCTGCTGGCGCAGCCGCCGCGCGCACAGGCGTGCCCAGAGTGCGCGGGGAAATGCGTCCAGCGCCGGTACGCCAAGCTGGAACGGCCGCAGGCTCGGGCCATGGGCTATCAGGCCGGGCAGGGTGCGCTCGACGGTATCCGGCGCGACCGCCACGGCCGGCGCGCTGGCCGTGCGCCCCGCCAGCTGCGGCGAGACCACGGTGCCGGCCGGTCCGCGCGCCAGCAAATAGCCTTCACTGGTCAGCAGTTGGTAGGCCAGCTCCACGGTGCCGCGCGCCACGCCCAGTTCGCCCGCCAGCCCGCGCACCGGCGGCACGCGCTCGCCCGGGCGCAGCGCGCCACGGGTGATGGCATCGCGGATGCGCTCGTAGAGCTGCCGGTAGATCGGCAACTCCTGGCTGGGGTCCAGCGGTTGGCGGAACGAATCGACGGGTGCGGTCATGGCCTATCCAGGGCGGGAAAAGTTCCGGAAGACGACTATGCCATGACCGGCATCAAGTCGTCCCGGCGGTCGCGATGCAGGATCAGCGTCTAGGCTTGCAGGCAGTGTTGAAAAGCAGGGCTCGCGACTCCATCTGTTGTTGCAGAACCCGCTTTTTTCCACCTGTTCGCCTCGCAGCGCGCGCAGCAGTTCCGGCTGCCCGCGCGAATCCCCGTGTCCCAGGCGCCGACAGGTCCAACGCATGTGAGGAGTGACCGCTACCGATGGAATTCAAGGACTATTACGCCGCGCTCGGGGTCGAGCCCGATGCCGACGAGAAGGCGATCAAGACCGCCTACCGCAAGCTCGCGCGCAAGTACCATCCGGACGTCAGCAAGGAGCCGGACGCCGAGGCGAAATTCAAGGACGTTTCCGAAGCCTACGAAGTGCTGAAAAGCCCGGAGAAGCGCGCTGAATATGACGAACTGCGCCGCTATAGCTCGCAGGGGCCGCAGTTCGAGGCGCCGCCCGGCTGGCAGCCGCGCGGTGGTTTCGACGGCCCGTCGCCGGGGCACGAACAGGACTTCAGCGACTTCTTCGAGCAGATCTTCGGCAGCCGTGCCGGCGGCGCTCACGCAGGCTTCGGCGGTGCGCGCCAGCCGCAGGCCCATCGTGGCCAGGACGTGGAGATGGAGGTCCCGTTGTTCCTCGAGGAAACCCTCTCCGGCGACAGCCGGCCCATCAGCTTCAGCCTGCCCAGCTACGACGAATACGGCCGCAAGCTGCCGCCACAGAACAAGACGCTGAACGTGAAGATTCCCGTGGGCACCGCCGACGGCGAACGCATCCGCCTCAAGGGGCAGGGCGCACCGGGCATCAACGGCGGGCCGGCGGGCGACCTGTACCTGGCGATCCGCCTGGTGCCGCACCCGGTCTTCGACGTGGAGGGCCGCGACCTGATCGTCACCGTACCGGTGGCGCCCTGGGAAGCGGCGCTCGGCGCCAAGGTGGAAGTGCCCACGCTGAGCGGGCGGATCAACCTCGGCGTCCCGGCCAACAGCCAGGCCGGCCAGCGCCTGCGCATCAAGGGCAAGGGCCTGCCGAACAAGGGCGAGGCCGCTGCCGGCGACCTCTACGCGGTGCTCAAGGTGGTGATGCCGAAGACGGCGGACGAAGCGACCCGCAAACTCTGGGAAGAACTGGCTGCCAAGGCGGCCTTCGACCCCCGTGCCGATTGGGGTAAACGCGCATGACGACGACAGTGATGGTGGTGGACCTCGACGAGCTCTGCCAGTCGGTGAACCTCCCCCGCGACGTGCTCGTCGAGATCGTCGAGGTGGGCATCGTGGAGCCCCGCGAACAACGCGCAGGGCATTGGGTCTTCGATTACCAGGCGGTCAGCGTGGTGCGCCGTGCGGTGCGCCTGCGCCGCGAGTTCGAGCTGGACTGGCCGGGCATCGCCCTGGCGCTGCGCCTGCTGGACGAGGTGGATGAGCTGCGCGCGGAGAACCGTTACCTGCGCCAGCGCCTGGCGCGATTGCTGGAGGAATAGCGGCCGGCGTTACTGCAGCGCGGCCGCGGCCTGGTCCAGCGGGATGAACTGCACCAGGCCGAGGATCGGCGCGGCGAGGATGCCCTGCACATAGTTGATGCCGCTGCGGCGCAGGCTTTCATGGGTCATCTGCGCCAGCAGCTCCAGGCGGCCGATCATGCGGCCGAACTCCCGCTCGAACGACAGGTTGCGTCCGCTGCTGCTGATCTCGTTGGAGAGCAGTAGCGGCTGGCCGTTGCTGTCGGTGCGACTGGCCAGCAGCCAGGCGGCTACCTCGATGTTCCAGGCCGCGTTGGCGGTCATCTGCGCGTTCAATCCACTGAGCAGATGCTGCGTGTCGGTTCCGCCGTAAAGCTCGAAGAGCATGCTGCCCATCCCGTAGATCAGCGTGCCGGCCCGGTCCCCCTGGAAGTCGGGAGCGAAGGCCAGGGGAAGCACGTCCACCGACTTCCTGCCGTCCAGCCCCGGCAGCGGCTGTTGATTGCGGATGGCGTCCATGACTCGCTGGTGAGCCTGTTCACGCGAAGTCGCGCCTGTTTTCTTCCATTGGCCGGGATTGCGCTTGTAGAGCTTGTCGAGCAGCAGTGACAGGCTGTCGAGGTTGTCGCGCATCGCCAGGTTGGCGGCGCGGTTGGCGTCGTTCTGCAACATCTGCCCGGAGCTGAAGCCTTCGCCGTCGACATCCTTCTTCACCGGTGGCGAAGAGCAACCGGCGAGCAGGGTCAGAGCAAGCAAACAGGATGAGATAGGGCGCAGCAGCATCGGAGGTCCGGGCGCGGGAGTCGGGCCTGAACCTTGGCTTGGGGGAGGATGTGGAGCCAGCCGGAAAGATGGCGAATGCCAGGCGCCGCAGCGACCTGCCAACGGTTACTCAGAATGGCGGGTAAGGGAATGCGCCGGCGGGCCGGCGCTTCGGGAAATCAGCGGGGCTGGTTCTGTTCGATCCAGCCGGCGAAGGCGTCGATGATGCTTTGCAGGAAGGGCTGGGTTTTCTCCGACAGCTTGCCGGCTTCGTCGAAGAAGCCGCCGGCGCCACCCAGGTAGGCTTCGGGCTGCTGCAATACCGGCATGTTGAGGAATACCAGCGACTGGCGCAGGTGATGGTTGGCACCGAAGCCGCCGATGGCGCCCGGCGATGCGCTGACCACGGCGCAGGGCTTGGCATTCCACGCGCTCTTGCCATAGGGGCGCGAGCCGACGTCGATGGCGTTCTTCAGCACGCCGGGCACCGAGCGGTTGTATTCGGGAGTGACGAAAAGCACCGCGTCGGCGCGGGCGATGCGCTCGCGAAAGGCCGTGTAGCTGGCGGGTGGAGCGCCCACGTCGAGCTCTTCGTTGTACAGCGGCAGGTCGCCGATCTCCACGATTTCCAGTTTCAGGTTGGCCGGCGCCAGGCTGGCAAATGCCTTGGCGATCTTGCGGTTCAGGGATTCCTTGCGCAGGCTGCCGACGACCACGGCAACATCGAAGACTTGGCTCATGACGACTCCTCAGGATCGGGGTATTGAGCCGTTTGTTATAGACGATGGGCGTGACATTGCGTGGACATGGATCAAGCTTCGACAATCATGTCCCAGTCGTTCTGCATGATCTTGGCTCTGTGGGGTGGGGCATCGCGTGGCTAGAGTGGCGACATGTTCCGCACTGTCCGATTCGAGGTCCCCATGTGCATGAAAGTCTTCTTCGCCGGCGCCAGTGGCGCCATCGGTCAGCGCCTGCTGCCGATGCTGCTGGAGCGCGGTTACCAGGTGCTGGCGATCAGTCGCTCCGCGCAGCGGGCCGCCGCGCTGGAGGCCGCCGGCGCGCGCGCGAGGGTACTGGACGTCTATGACGCGCCGGCCCTGCAGGCCGCCATGCTGGAGTTCCAGCCGCGCTGGGTGATCCACCAGCTCACCGATCTGCCGGCCGGTCTCGACCCGGCCCTGATGCCTGCCGCCCAGCCGCGCAATGCACGTCTGCGTCGTGAGGGCACGGCCAACCTGGTTGCGGCAGCTCGCGCGGCCGGCGTGGAGCGCATGGTGGCGCAGAGCATCGCCTGGGCCTATGCGCCGGGGGAATTGCCGCTGCACGAGGAGCAACCGCTGGACCTTGGCGCCGAAGGTCCGCGCGCCGTCAGCGTCGGCGGCGTGGCGGCGCTGGAAGAGGCCGTGCTCGGTGCCCGGCCGGTGGAGGGCATCGTGTTGCGCTACGGTCGGCTCTACGGGCCCGGTACGGGCGCAGATGCGGCTGATCCGCGGCTGGCCGTGCACGTCGACGATGCCGCCCGCGCCGCGCTGCTGGCGCTGGAGTGGGGCGCGCCCGGCGCCTACAACATCGCCGAACAGGACATCGAAGTCAGCTCGGCCAGGGCGCGCCATCGTCTGGGCTGGCAACCGGGGTTTCGCCTGGCGGGAGTACTGGCATGAACTTCGCGCTGACGCGTGAAGCGCGTACCGGCGTGGCGCTGGCGGCTGCCGTGGCCGCTGGCGCACTGCTCTGGCAGCCTGGGTCGCGGCCGGTGCTGAGTCTTGCCCAGAGCCATGCCGGGCACGCCGCCAGCACGCGCCCGGCCACCCAGGTGACGACCCTGTCCTGCGAGCCGCTGGCCGATATGCCCGGCAAGGTCGTGACCACGCTGCAGGTGGATTTCCCGCCCAACGGCTACACCCCGGCGCACCGCCATCCCGGCGCGGTGACCGCCATCGTGCTCAGCGGCCAGGTGCGCTCGCGGATGCAGGGCCTTCCGGCGCAGACTTACGGTGCGGGCCAGACCTGGTTCGAGCCCAGCCGCGAACTGCATCTGTTCGCCGAGAATCCCAGTGCCAGCGAGCCCGCGCGATTGCTGGCGGTCATCGTCAGCGACGACGGCTGTGGTCCGCTGGTGATTCCCGAGCCGACCCTTGAGCACCACTCTTGACCACTACCCTTGATACGTCGCGAAAGGAGATTCGCATGACCCCGCTCACTCCCTTCAGTGCTGCCCAGCTCGACGCGACCCTGGCGCGCCTCGGCATGCCCGCGGAGCGCCCGGCGCCGACGCTGGCGAACCTCGACCGGCTGATTGTCGCGGCGCTGCATCACCTGCCTTTCGAGAACCTCGACGTGCTGCTGGACAAGCCCATCCGGATCGAGCCGGACGCGGTGTTCGCCAAGGTCGTCGAACGTCGGCGTGGCGGCTACTGCTTCGAGCTGAACAGCCTGTTCGCCCGCCTGCTCGCCAGCCTGGATTACCGCGTGACGCTGCTGGTGGCGCGGGTGCGCTGGGGATTGCCGGCGGATGCGCCGCTGACGCCGCAGACCCACCTGCTGCTGCGGGTCGATCTGGCCGAAGGGCCGCATCTGGTCGACATCGGCTTCGGCGGTCCGGCCTCGCCGCGCGCGCTGCCTTTGCGGGTGAACCAGGAATTGGCCGGCGGCTGGCGCATTGCCGGTTCTCTCGACGGCGAGCTGGAGATGGCGACGCGCTCAACGTCGTCCTGGCAGACGCTGTATCGCTTCACCCTGGAGCCGCAAGACTGGGCCGATTACACCATGCGCAACTGGTACACCTCGACCTACCCGCAGAGCGTGTTCCGCAACTCCCTGCGCGTGGCATTCAGCCAGGCGGGGGCGCGGCTGTCGCTGTTGAACGGGCACTTCACGCGACGCAACACAGACGGTTCGGTCGAGCAGCGCGCCATCGACAGCATCGATGACCTGTTGGACGTGCTGGACAGGCAGTTCCTTCTGCACGCCGGCGATCTCGATGGCGGGGCGCTGCGCAGCCGGCTGGCTCAGTTGCTCGACTCCACGGCGCTCAGGGTCTGATCGTTGTCCCGACCGGCGCTGGCAGGGACATCCGGCGCGACACCGATGGCCAGGCGCACGGTGCGGCCGGGCAGCTCGTCGCGCTGCAGCTCGCCTCCGGGTTTGCCGGCGAACCAGCTGCCATTGATGTCCGAGGCGTGACATTGCAGCTGGCGCTCGCCGCCCGCTGCGTCCGGCAGCAGCCAGCGGCAGCGGCCGTCGAAGATGCGCGTTCCCTTTTTCGGCATCCCGCGGATGCCGGCGGGGAGGCGGTCGCGGATGGACAGGTGGGCGAAGCTGATGTCGGGCGCCACGGCGTCCTGGGGATGGGTGGCCGATTCGCCGTCCATCTCCAGACGGATATGGCTCAGCACACGTGTGCAACCTCCGCTGCGAAGGCTCAGGGGCACCGCGTAGCTGACCCGGTAGGGCCGTTCGCTGTGTCCAGGCGTGGCGAAGATGCGCCGGTTGAGGTCGTCGCCTGCGGAAGCGTCGCAGTGGTGGCCTTCGGGAGGGGAGTAGCGCGCGTCACCCACCAGGCTGAAATCCCCGGGAAGGTCCGCTTCCAGGGTGAACTCGTTGCTGGCGCAACCGCCCAGGGCAAGGGCCGCCAGCGTGGGCAGCAGGCGCCGGGCAATGCGGCGGAGGGGGCGGGAAGGCATGGAATGTCCTGCGGCAGCCGAAACTGCGCGGGAGCATCCGTCGATCGGTCAAGCAGCTGAATCGGATTACTCTGCTCTGGATGTAGGAATGCGGCCAGGCGGACGGGCGTTACGCCGTCGTTCAGCCGATCATCCCAAAGCCGCGCGCCATCAAGCTCGCCAGCAGCGGCAGGATCATCAGCGCCAGCAGCTCCACGCGGATGGTCATGATCACCAGCTTCGCCTGGCGTTCGCTGGGCACCGGGACGCGCCCTGCCTTGAACTCGTTGCGCCAGTTGAGGAAGGTCATGGTCGGCAGGATCGACAGCAATGCCACCAGCACGAACAGACCGATCTTGGCGTGGAACAGGCTGTTGTGCAGATAGTAATCCGCGCCCTTGGCGAACCAGACCACCCGCGCCGCGCCGGTCAGCAGCACGACGCCGGCGCAGGCGCCGTAGGCCAGGTCGACAATCACCAGGCTGCGCGCCCGCGACAAGTCCAGCGGCAGGCGGAACAGCTGGTGCTCCAGCACCAGCAGGGCGAACAGGATGAAGATCGACAGGTAGTGCAGGTAAGCGGCGATGGCTTGGGCCATGGTTGGGTCCTCTGCTGGGGCCTTTGCGGATCAGGCTGAAGCTGGCGGCGAGCTGAAACTCACCCGGTCACGCCCGGCCTGCTTGGCACTGTAGAGCGCGGCATCGGCGCGTTCCAGTGCCTGGTCGACCTGCTCATCGCCAGCCAGCAGCGTGCAGCCGATACTCAGGCTGACCGGCAGCGGGCCGTTGGCCAATGCCACGGGTTCATTGCCGATCAGCTGGCGCACGCGCTCGGCGATCCGTTGCAGCTCCTTACTGTCCTTCACCCGCAACAGGGCGACGAATTCCTCGCCGCCCTGGCGCACCAGCAGGTCGTCCGGGCGCAAGGCGGCGCGCAGGCGCCGGGCGCATTCGCGCAGCACCTGGTCGCCGGCCGCATGGCCGTGCCTGTCGTTGATGGATTTGAAATGGTCGAGGTCGGCGTAGATCACTCCGAGCTCGGCCTGGTGCTCCCGCGCCAGGCGGCATTCGCGGTCCTGGAAGGTGGCCAGCGCGCCGCGGTTCCACAACTGGGTCAGCGGGTCGAGCAGGGCCTTGCGCTGTTCGCGGTCCACTTCCACGCGCAGGTCGCGGTTGCTCTGGATCAGGCTGCGCAGTTGCAGGTAACCCTCGGCGAGCGTGGCGAGATCGCGGAAGTTCGCCTGCTGTGCGGCGCTGAGGGTGCGCGGCCGAGGGTCGACCATGCACAGCGTGCCGATGGCCTGGCCATTGCCGGCGCGCAGCGGGCGGCCGGCGTAGAAGCGGATATAGGGCGGGCCGAGCACCAGCGGATTGTCGGCAAAACGCGGGTCGCGCTTGGCGTCGGGCACCAGCAGGGTGCCTTCGCTGAGAATGGCGTAGCCGCAGAAGGAGACGTCACGCTTGGTCTCGCTGGCGTCCAGCCCGACCTTGGCCTTGAACCACTGACGGTCCTGGTCGATCAGGCTGATCAGCACGGTGTCGACCTGTGCCAGGTCCTGGGTGAGCTGCACCAGCGTATCCAGGTAATGCTCGGCCGGGGTGTCGAGCAGGTTCATCGCATCCAGAGTCTGCTGACGCAGGGACTCGTCAGTGGGAATGGGACAAGCCGGCATGGATTCTCCTCGAGAGATTCAGGGGCTGGCGGGCGCCTGCCAGGCGTCCTGGCGCGTCAGTCGCCAGGCATAGGCCGCGAGGATCAGTCCGCGCAGCAACATGAAGCATAGGAAGGTTAGCCACAAACCGTGATTTCCCCAGCCCTGCAGCGCAAGGCCGAGCGGCAGGCTGGCGGCACAGGCGAGCAGCATGGCGTTGCGCATCTCGCGAGCCCGCGTGGCGCCGATGAACAGACCGTCGAGCAGGTAACTCCACATGCCGATGAGCGGCAGGCAGGCGAGGTAGGGCAGGTAGTGGTCGGCGGTGGCGCGCACTTCCGGGATGTCGCTCTGCAGGGCGATGAACAGGTGGCCGAAGATGGAGAAGAAGGCGACGAACAGCAGACTGGCGATCAGCGACCAGCCACACGCGACCACCAGCGAGCGGCGCAGCGCGGTGCGGTCGCGGCCGCCGATGGCGTGGCCGCACAGCGCCTCGACGGCGTGGGCCAGGCCGTCGAGGGCGTAGGCCGTGACCATCAGGCCGTTGAGCAGCAGCGCGTTGGCCGCCACCGTGGCGTCGCCCAGGCGTGTGCCCTGCACCGTTAGCAGGAAGAACACGCCCTGTAGCGCCAGGCTGCGGATGAAGATGTCGCGGTTGACCATCAGCAGCGGCCGCCAGCTGGCCCAGGCGCGCAGGCGCGACCAGTCCGGCTGGCCGGGAAAGCGCCGCAGCGAGCCACGGGTCAGCGCCAGACCGAGCAGCGCGCCGCCCCATTCGGCGGTCACTGCGGCCTTTGCCGCGCCGGCGACCCCCCAGTCCAGGCCCATCACGAACCACAGGCTGAGCACGATGTTGATGAGGTTGGTGGTCAGCAGGATCGCCAGCGGCGCGCGGGCGTTCTGCGTGCCTAGGAACCAGCCGACCAGCGCATAGGTGGCCAGCGCTGCGGGCAGGCCGAACAGGCGGATGTGGAAGAACTCGCGGGCCAGCACATCCAGCTCGGGGGACGGGCGCATCAGCGCCAGCGCGGGGCCGGTCAGCGGCACCGCCAGCAGGCCGAGCAGCAAGGCAAGGCCGAGAGCCAGCAGCAGGCCCTGGCCGAGAATGCGCCGCAGCGCTCCACCATCTTCACGCCCGGCAGCCTGGGCGGCGAAGCCGGTGGTGCCCATGCGCAGGAAACCCAGCACACCCACCAGCAGGGTGTAGAGCCCGCCACCGACCGCCACGGCGCCAAGCTGGTGGGCGTGCGGCAGGTGGCCGATCACCGCGCTGTCCACCAGGGTGACCAGCGGCACGGAGACGTTGGAGAGGATCATCGGCGCGGCGAGCGCCCAGACGCGACGGTGGGTCGGCGAATGCCGCCAGGCTTCGAGCAGGGAATTCATGAGGGGGCTCCTGAGCTGGCGCGCAGTATAGCGAGCCGGGAGCCCCTCGCTTCAGCCAGCCGAGATCAGCCGGTCTTCTTGCGGTAGGCGCAGTAACCCGGACGCGGGCCGACCTGGGGGTGGTTGCGGCAGGTGTCCGGGCGCTTGGCGTAGACGCTGCAGAGGCGCGTCCTGGGATCGAGGAAGTAACAGTCGCCGTTGCTGGTGCGGGTCAGGGTGAAGATGCCGCTCTTCTGGTTGAAGCGCTCGACGATGCCTTCCTTGAGCAGGCGCTTGGCGATGTTCTTCGCCGGCTCGTCGCGCTCGAATTCGTCGACGACGCCGATACGAATCAGGTCGTTGACCTTCACTTCCGCCGGCATGGTGCAGCAGGTGGCGTTGCAGTCCTTGCACAGGCCCGAGGTGTACTTCGCCCAGGTTTCCAGGCGGTCCAGTTCGGCGTTGGCGATCAGCGGTGGTTTTCTCATGGCGGCAAGTCGGTGCGGTGGTGCGAAGGCGCGCATCATAGTGGTCGGCGCGAAGAATTGCGCGGCCTTTCGTCTAGCGGGCTGCCGGGCTCAAGCGGTCGAGAGTGCCGACAGCCCGCCGTGGTTTCGAAGGTGGTCCTTGAACGCCGGGTAGCAGATCAGGAACCACGGCGTGAAGCGCTCGGGTTGCGCGGCCATCTCCTGCTCCAGGTCAGCCAGGGCGACGTAGCGGAAGTCGTCTGCCTCTTCGGGATCGGGTTGCGGCCGTTGGTCGTCCAGGGCCGCGAAGATGTGGCCAAACTCGTTCTCGGTCATGCCCCCTGGCAGCTCCAGGCAGTAGCTGAACTCGAACTGCTTGTGCAGCGGCACGCGCACACCCATCTCTTCGAACAGCCTGCGTTCGGCGGCAAGCCTGGCGGCTTCGTCCGGATAGGGATGGCCACAGCAGGTGTTGCTCCACAGGCCGCCACAGTGGTACTTGCCCGCCGCGCGGCGTTGCAGCAGCAACTTGCCGGCGCGGTTGAAGACATAAACCGATATGGCGCGGTGGCGCAGGCCGCGCCGATGGGCTTCGAGCTTCTCCATCGTGCCGGTCGGGTTGTCGTGTTCGTCGACCAGGATCACCTGGATGTCGCTCATGGCGCCGCTCCTTCGTCATGGCTGAATTGCAACCGTCCCAGGCGCATCAGCCCCAGGAACAGGCAGCTCAGGTGGCCGTTATCCAGCAATGCGCCGTCGAGCAGTCGGGCCTCGACCTCGTGCAATGGGATGGTCAGCACTTCAAGATGCTCGTCGTCTTCCGGTCGCGGTGCGCGCAGGGATTCTCCGCCGATGGCCAGGAAGGTATGCAGGCGGTTGTTGTGAGTGCCGGGGTTGGGCGACAGCGACATCAGCGGTTCGATCCGCTCGAAGACATGGCCGGTTTCCTCCAGCAGCTCGCGGCGGATGGCGTGTTCACGGTCGATATCGTCCGGCTTGATCCAGCCGCCGGGCAGTTCCAGCACCCAGTCGCGGACACCATGGCGGTACTGGCGCACCAGCAGCAGTTCACCGTGGCGGGTGATGGCCGTGGCGCTCACCCAGTCCGGGTACTCGAGGATATAGGCCGTCTCTTCGGTCTGCCGGTCGGGCCAACTCAGGCTGTCGCGGCGGAGGCTGAACGCTCGCGAACTGAATACTTGCTCGGCGGTGTCGCCGTATCGCGGGTGCTTGTCCATGGTGCGCCTCGGCACGGTCCGTGTCCCAGAAGGATAGCCAGGGCAGCCGCGCCGTCGGCGCCATTCGTCGGTACCGGTCAGCCCTTGCGGATCATCCAGATGCCAACGGCGATGGCGGCCATGCCGGCGATCTTCAGGGCGCTCACCGGCGCTTCCTTGAAACCGGCCCAGCCGAAGTGGTCCAGCGCCAGCGCCATGCCCAGCTGGCCGGCAAGCACCAACACCATGAACATCAGCGCGCCGACGCGCGGTGCGGCGAAGGCGGCGATGAAGATGAAGAACATCCCCAGGAAGCCGCCACACCACTGCCACCAGGGCATCCCGCGCATTGCCGCGAGGCTGGGGAATTCGCGGTTGGCCAGGGTCAGCGCGAGCAGGCCGAGCATGCCGACGAAGAAGGAAATCAGCGCGGCGGCCAGCACGCTGGACACCTGCTTGGCCAACTGGCCGTTGATGCCGGCCTGAAGTGGCAGGCAGGCGCCGGCGATCAGCGGCAGAACGAACAACCACCAGGGCGGCGTAGGCATGGGAAACTCCGGAAAGGGTCGCAAAGCAGGGCAGCCAAGGGCTGGCCTGCGGTCGATCGAGAATGGTCAGCCGCGTAGTATGCACCAGATGCGGAGCATCGCTCCCGCCCCGATGGAGGTCCTGACCATGGCCACCCGCGTTTCCCGCGTGCTGAGCGTTCGCATCGAGCGGCCGCGCGATGCTGCTTACGATTTCCTCGCCGAGCCGAAGAATTTTCCCTACTGGGCGTCCGGCCTGTGCAACGCCATCGAACCGCTGGACGATGGTCTGTGGCTGGCGCAGACGCCCCAGGGCCCCATGCGCGTGCGCTTCTCGCCGCGCAATGCGTTCGGCGTGCTGGACCATGACGTGTTGCCCAAGCAGGCACCGGCAGTCCATATCCCGCTACGGCTGATCGCCAATGGCGATGGCTGCGAGCTGCAACTCACCCTGCTGCGCCAGCCGCAGATGGACGACGCCACCTTCGAGCGCGACGCGCAGTGGGTGGAGCGTGATCTACAGGCGATCAAGGTGTTGCTGGAGGGCTGACTGCTCTCCGGCTCGTCCAATGGTTGCAGGATGAGCATGAGTAGGAGGGTGTGTAGCGCAGCGATACCCATCAACTCTTCACCCGAGCAGCATGGGTATCGCTGCGCTCCACCCATCCTACGTTGAAGGACGCCGGAAACGTCGGTGGGCGCCGATCCTGGGCGGTTACAACCGCGCGGCGAGTTCCGCGCCTTCGCGGATCGCCCGTTTGGCATCCAGCTCCCGCGCCACGCTGGCGCCGCCTATGACGTGGTAGCGAAGGTTCTGCGCCGCGAGCGTCGGTTGCAGTTCCAGCAGCGGCTCCTGGCCGGCGCAGATCACCACGTTGTCCACCGCCAGGCATTGTTCCTGGCCGTCGATGCGCACATGCAAACCGTCATCGTCGATGCGCAGGTATTCCACTCCGCCGAGCATGCGGACGCCGTGATGCTTGAGGTGCGCACGGTGCACCCAGCCGCTGGTCTTGCCCAGCCCGGCGCCGGGTTGGCCGGCCTTGCGTTGCAGCAGCCAGAGTTGCCGGCGGGGTGCCGCGGCGACCGGCGGGATCAATCCGCCACCCGTGGCGTTGTCCAGGTCTATGCCCCACTGGCCGAGCCATTCCCCCAGCGGTTGCGGACCTTCGCGCTCGGTCAGCAGGAAGCTGGCGACGTCGAAGCCGATCCCGCCTGCACCGACCAGCGCGACCTTCTCGCCTACCTGCGCGCCGCGCAGCACATCGAGGTAGCTGAGCACCTTGGCGTGGCCGATTCCCGGAATCGACGGCGTGCGCGGCTGGATGCCGGTGGCGACTATCACCTCGTCGTACTCGCCGCTCAGTTCGCCGCGCCTGATCCGCCGGCCCAGTTGCACCTCGACGCCCAACTCACCCAGGCGCGCAGCGAAGTAGCGCAGTGTTTCGCAGAACTCCTCCTTGCCGGGCACCCGCTTGGCCAGGTTGAACTGCCCGCCGATCTCGTCGGCGGCTTCGAACAGCGTCACCCGGTGGCCGCGCTCGGCTGCGACACAGGCGGCGGACAGCCCGGCCGGCCCGGCGCCGATCACCGCGATGCGCTTGTGAACGCGTGCCTTGCGGTAGCGCAGTTCGGTCTCGAATCCCGCACGGGGATTGACCAGGCAACTGGCGCGGCGGTTGGCGAAAGCGTGGTCCAGGCAGGCCTGGTTGCAGGCGATGCAGGTGTTGATCGACTTCGCGCGGCCGGCGGCGGCCTTTTCCACGAACTGTGGGTCGGCCAGCAGCGGCCGGGCCATGGAAACGAGATCGGCGTGGCCATCGGCGAGCAACTGCTCGGCGACTTCCGGCGTGTTGATGCGGTTACTGGCTATCACCGGCACGCGCAGTTCGCCGCGCAGGCGCGCGGTGACTTCGGCGAAGGCCGCGCGCGGGACCGAGGTGACGATGGTCGGCACCCGTGATTCGTGCCAGCCGACGCCGGTGTTGAGCAGGTCGATGCCGGCGCCTTCGAGGGCTCGCGCAACGGTGCGCACCTCGTCCCAGCTGTTGCCGCCTTCCACCAGGTCGAGCAGCGACAGGCGGTAGCTGATGAGGAAGCGCTCGCCCAGCGCGCGGCGGATGCGGCGGACGATCTCCAGCGGCAGGCGCATGCGGTTGCCCAGATCGCCCCCCCAGCGGTCTTCGCGCTGGTTGGTGCGCGGGCAGAGGAACTGGTTCAGCAGGTAGCCTTCGCTGCCCATGATCTCCACGCCGTCGTAACCGGCGGCGTGGGCGAGCCTCGCGCAGCGCACGAAGGCGGCAAGGGTGCGCAGGATGCCGCGCTCGGACAACTCGCGCGGGGTGAACCAGCTGATCGGTGATTTCACCGGCGAGGCCGAGACCACCAGCGGGTGATAGCCGTAGCGCCCGGCGTGGAGGATCTGCAGCAGGATGCGCCCGCCCTCGCGGTGCACCGCCTGGGTCAGGCGCCGGTGCGCCGGCACCTGCAGGCCGCTGGTCAGGCTGCTGCCCAGCGGCAGTAGCCAGCCTTCGCGGTTGGGCGCAAAGCCGCCGGTGATGATCAGCCCGACGCCGCCGCGCGCCCGTTCGCGGTAATAAGCAGCGAGCTTGCCGAAATCCCACAGGCGGTCTTCCAGCCCGGTGTGCATCGAGCCCATCACCACGCGGTTGCGCAGCTGGAGGTGGCCCAGGTCGAGCGGAGCGAGCAGGTGAGGGTAGGGCGAGGCGGCAGACGACATGGCAACGCTCTTGGCAATCAGGTCATGCCACCCTAATCGGCAACGCGCGCCTTGGTTAACGGCCCGGCTGCCGGGCCGTTCGGGCATTTCGGTCAAGCGCATCGGGTTGACAGCCGCGCCACAGGTTCCAGACTGACTCCCATGGCAGGGCCTCGTGGCCCGAACGCTGGCTGAAGTGACGGAGGTCGTCATGAAAGCGATAAGAAAAAGACATGCGCGCCATTACCTGCTCGCTGCCCTCATCGGCGTGGCCCTGCTCGGGCTGCACGAATCCCTCCAGCCGGACCGCGCGCAATCCGCCTGCCGCGGGGACGGCCAGAGTATCTCCTGTGCCTACCCGCCCGTTGCCCATTTGGGGGTACTCGGCAGCACGTTCTGAGTGACGCACTGACGCGCGTCAATGCGCCGCAAAGCCTCCGCGTGCAAGGTCTGCCCCGCTCAAAGCTGGCGCATTGCGCCCGCTTGGCTATCTTTTAAGCGGCAAGGGTCCGGCCATGTACCGGACGTACGCTGCCTGATCAGGAGACGCACGATGGATATGAACCGTCGGCAATTTTTCAAGGTCTGCGCCGTGGGCCTTGGAGGATCGAGCCTGGCGGCACTCGGGGTTGCGCCCCCGGATGCCTTCGCCGACCAGATCCGCCACTTCAAGCTTGCGCGCACCGTCGAGACCCGCAACACCTGCCCCTACTGCTCGGTGGGTTGCGGCATCCTCATGTACAGCCAGGGCGACGCGGCGAAGAACGTCGCGCAGAACATCATCCACATCGAGGGTGACTCCGATCACCCGGTCAACCGTGGCACCCTCTGCCCCAAAGGCGCTGGTCTGCTCGACTTCGTACACAGCCCCAACCGCCTGAAGTATCCGGAAGTTCGCGAAGCCGGCTCTTCCGAGTGGAAGCGTGTCGGCTGGGACGAGGCGCTGGACCGCATCGCCAAGCTGGTGAAGGAAGACCGCGACGCCAACTTCATCGAGAAGAACGCCCAGGGCCAGACCGTGAACCGCTGGCTGACCACCGGCTTCCTGGCCGCATCGGCGTCTTCCAACGAAGCGGGCTACATCACCCACAAGGTGATGCGTTCCCTGGGACTGCTGGCGTTCGACAACCAAGCGCGTGTCTGACACGGCCCGACGGTGGCAAGTCTTGCCCCGACGTTTGGCCGTGGAGCCATGACCAACCATTGGACCGACATCAAGAACGCCGATCTGATTCTGATCATGGGCGGAAACGCCGCTGAAGCGCACCCGTGCGGCTTCAAGTGGGTGACCGAAGCCAAGGCGCACAACAAGGCGCGCCTGCTGGTGGTCGACCCGCGGTTCACCCGTTCCGCTTCGGTGGCCGACTATTACGCGCCCATCCGCACCGGCACGGACATCGCCTTCCTCGGCGGCCTGATCAATTACCTGCTGGAAAACGACAAGTACCAGAAGGAATACGTGCACAACTACACCGACGTCTCCTTCATCGTGAAGGAAGGCTTCGGCTTCGACGACGGGCTGTTCAACGGCTACGACGCGGAGAAACGCACCTACCCGGACAAGTCCTCCTGGCAGTACGAGCTGGGCGAGGACGGTTTCGCCAAGGTCGACCCGACCCTGACGCACCCACGCTGCGTGTTCAACCTGATGAAACAGCACTACAGCCGCTATACGCCGGACGTAGTGAGCAACATCTGCGGCACGCCCAAGGACATGATGCTCAAGGTGTGGGAGGAAATTTCCACCACCGCGGCGCCGACCAAGGTCATGACCATCATGTACGCCCTGGGCTGGACGCAGCACTCGGTAGGCGCGCAGATGATCCGCACCGGTGCGATGGTCCAGCTGCTGCTGGGCAATATCGGCATGCCCGGCGGCGGTATGAACGCCCTGCGCGGCCACTCCAACATCCAGGGCCTGACCGACCTGGGATTGCTGTCCAACTCGCTGCCCGGTTACCTGACCTTGGCTGGCGACGCCGAACAGGACTACAACGCCTACATCACCAAGCGCACCAGCAAACCGCTGCGCCCGGGGCAGTTGTCCTACTGGCAGAACTACCCGAAGTTCCACGTCAGCCTGATGAAGGCCTGGTTCGGCAAGTCCGCCACCAAGGAGAACAACTGGTGCTACGACTGGCTGCCCAAGCTGGATATGCCCGGCGCCGGCTACGACGTGCTGCGCTACTTCGACATGATGTACCAGGGCAAGGTCAATGGTTACTTCTGCCAGGGCTTCAACCCCATCGCCTCCTTCCCCAACAAGGCCAAGGTCAGCGCCGCGCTCGCCAAGCTGAAGTGGATGGTGGTGATGGACCCGCTGGCGACCGAAACCTCCGAGTTCTGGCGCAATGCCGGCGAGCACAACGACGT
Source organism: Pseudomonas sp. DP-17 (assembly GCF_022380625.1). Taxonomy (NCBI): domain Bacteria; kingdom Pseudomonadati; phylum Pseudomonadota; class Gammaproteobacteria; order Pseudomonadales; family Pseudomonadaceae; genus Pseudomonas; species Pseudomonas sp. DP-17. Next base: position 69,656 of record NZ_JAKSXG010000012.1, on the reverse strand, counting down.
CGACACCCAGGCCATCCAGACCACGGTGTTCCGCCTGCCCACCAGTTGCTTCGCCGAGGAAGACGGCTCCATCGTCAACTCCGGCCGCTGGCTGCAATGGCACTGGAAGGGCGCCGAGCCGCCGGGCGAGGCACGCACCGACATCGCCATCATGAGCGGCCTGCTGCACCGCCTGCGCGAGGCCTATCGCAAGGACGGCGGCAAGTTCCCCGACCCGATCCTCGGGCTCGACTGGCCGTACCTGACGCCCGATGAGCCGACCCCCGAGGAAATCGCCAAGGAGTACAACGGCAAGGCGCTGGCAGACCTGGTCGACCCGAACAATGGCATGGTCCTGGCGAAAGCCGGCGAGCAGTTGCCCGGCTTCGCGCTGCTGCGCGACGACGGCAGCACCGCCAGCGGCTGCTGGATCTTCGCCGGCTCCTGGACGCAGACGGGCAACCAGATGGCCCGCCGCGACAACAGCGACCCCTACGCCATGGGCCAGACCCTGGGCTGGGCCTGGGCGTGGCCGGCCAACCGGCGCATCCTCTACAACCGCGCCTCGGCGGACGTCAGCGGCAAGCCGTGGGACCCGGTGAAGAAGCGCCTGGTGTGGTGGAACGGCAAGGCCTGGGGCGGCACCGACGTGCCCGACTACAAGGTCGACGTACCGCCGGAAGCCGGGATGAACCCGTTCATCATGAACCCCGAGGGCGTGGCGCGTTTCTTCGCCGTCGACAAGATGGCCGAAGGCCCGTTCCCCGAGCACTACGAGCCGTTCGAGACGCCGATCGGCGTCAACCCGCTGCACAAGAATCCGCAGGCGATCAGTAGCCCGGCGGCGCGGGTGTTCAAGAACGACATGGAGCTGTTCGGCACGGCGAAGGAGTTCCCCTATGCCGCGACCACCTACCGGCTCACCGAGCACTTCCACTTCTGGACCAAGCATTGCCGCCTGAATGCCATCGTCCAGCCGGAACAGTTCGTCGAGATCGGCGAGGCACTGGCCAAGGAAATCGGCATCAAGGCCGGCGACCGCGTGAAGGTCTCCTCCAACCGCGGCTTCATCAAGGCGGTGGCGGTGGTGACCAAGCGCATCCGTCCGCTGCAGGTCAACGGCCAGACCGTGCACCACGTGGGCATCCCCCTGCACTGGGGCTTCTCCGGAGTCGCCCGCAACGGCTACCTGACCAACACCCTGACCCCCTTCGTGGGCGACGGGAATACGCAGACGCCGGAGTTCAAGTCCTTCCTCGTCAACGTGGAAAAGGCGTGAGGTGAATCATGAGTAGTCAAGACATCTACGCCCGCTCCGCCACGACCTTGCCGTCACCCTCGGTGCGGCACGAGCAGGAAGTGGCCAAGCTGATCGACGTGTCCAAGTGCATCGGCTGCAAGGCCTGCCAGGTCGCCTGCTCGGAATGGAACGAGCTGCGCGACGAGGTGGGCCACAACCACGGCACCTACGATAACCCGATCGACCTCACGGACCAGTCCTGGACGGTCATGCGCTTCACCGAGCATGAGAACCCGGCCGGCAACCTGGAGTGGCTGATCCGCAAGGATGGCTGCATGCATTGCGAGGAGCCCGGCTGCCTCAAGGCCTGCCCGAGCCCCGGGGCGATCGTGAAGTACGCCAACGGCATCGTCGACTTCAACCAGGACCACTGCATTGGCTGCGGCTACTGCATCACCGGCTGCCCGTTCAACATCCCGCGCATCTCGCAGAAGGACCACAAGGCGTACAAGTGCACCCTGTGTTCCGACCGCGTGGCGGTGGGCATGGAGCCGGCCTGCGTGAAGACCTGCCCGACCGGCGCCATCGTCTTCGGCACCAAGGAAGACATGAAGGAGCACGCCGCCGAGCGCATCGAGGACCTGAAGTCCCGCGGCTTCGAGAATGCTGGCCTGTATGACCCTGAAGGGGTGGGCGGTACGCACGTCATGTACGTACTGCACCACAACGACCAGCCCTCGCTGTACGCCGGCCTGCCCGACAAGCCGGCCATCAGCCCGATGGTCAGCCTGTGGAAAGGCCTCACCAAACCGCTGGGCCTGCTGGCCATGGCGGGCGTGGTGCTGGCCGGGTTCTTCCACTACACCCGCGTCGGCCCCAACCGGGTCGAAGAGGACGAGGAAGACAAGCCCGACCCGCAGGCGCCGGTGCACAAGGTCGACCCTTCGGTGCATGACTATGATCCGCGTACTCCACGCTGAGCCCGCACGCCGAACTGCCCCCTCTCCCTTCAGGGAGAGGGTTGGGGAGAGGGCGCTTCCAAGCTCTCCCAGGAGCCCGACGACATGAAAAAAGATATCCAGCGTTACAACGCCAACGAACGGAGCAACCACTGGATGGTGGCCATTCTGTTCATCCTTGCCGGCCTCTCGGGGCTGGCGCTGTTCCACCCGGCCATGTTCTGGCTGACCAACCTGTTCGGCGGTGGCCCGTGGACGCGCATCCTGCATCCCTTCCTCGGGGTGGCGATGTTCCTGTTCTTCCTCGGCCTGGTGATCCGCTTCGCCCACCATAACCTGGTGGAAAAGCGCGACGTGCAGTGGCTCAAGCAATGGCGCGACGTGGTGACCAACCGCGAGGAAAACCTCCCGGAAGTCGGCCGTTACAACGCCGGGCAGAAGCTGCTGTTCTGGGTCCTGCTGCTGTGCATGCTGGTGCTGCTGGTGACCGGTTTCGTGATGTGGCGCGCCTACTTCAGCCATTTCTTCGGCATCGACCTCATCCGTATCGCCTCGCTGCTGCATGCCTTCGCCGCCTTCGTGCTCATCTGCAGCATCCTGGTGCACATCTATGCCGGTATCTGGGTGAAGGGCTCGATGGGCGCCATGCTCTACGGCTGGGTCAGCCGTGGCTGGGCGCGCAAGCACCACGCCGCGTGGCTCAAGGACGTGGACAAGGGCAAGGGCCACTGACCAACGCCGTCATCGCCGGCTGGCATTGAAGCGCCAGCCGGCACGAACCATCCCCTCTCGCTTCAGGGAGAGGGCCAGGGAGAGGGGCTTTCACAGGCCCGCTCCGAACCCAACAAGGAGTCCTGCGTGTCAGGCCGAATTCTCGAACCCGGGCAGATCGAAGCTGCCGCCAACATCCCGCCGCTGTTCAACCTGCCGCCTCATGATCTGTTCTCCCGCCGCGCCGCACGCCTGCGCGAGCTGGCACCGGCTAATCCCCTGCAGGGCTACCTCGAACTCATCGCCGGCGTCTGCGAATCACAGCAAGCGCTGCTGGACCGCAAGCTGTTCCTGCCCTCGCCGGATGCCGCCGCACTGGCCCGCAGCCGCGAGCACCGCATGCCGCCGCTCGCCTATGAAGTGCTGGTGCGCGAAGGCGCGTGGCTGCCGTTGCTGGACGCCTTCCTCGACGCATACGAACTCACCGCCAACCCCGCCGTGGTCGAGGCATTGAAGACCCTGCGCAACGCCGACTCCGGACAGCGCAAGGCCTGGGCGCTGGGCCTGCTCAACGGCCAGTTCGACCTGTTGCCGCCAGCGTTGGTGCCCTTCCTCGGTGCCGTGTTGCAGGTCGCCTTCAGCCAGTGGCTGCTGCAACTGCCCGACGACAGCCTGGCGGAAACCGACAGCCAGACCCTCTGCCCGGCCTGTGGCGCGCCGCCGGTGGCGGGGATGATCCGCCAGGAAGGCAAGTTCGCCGGCCTGCGCTACCTGTCCTGCTCGCTGTGCTCCTGCGAATGGCATTACGTACGTGTGAAGTGCAGCCACTGCGCCGAGAGCAAGGGCCTGGCCTACTACTCGCTGCAGCGCGAAGGCGTGGCCAGCGACCAGGCACCGCTCAAGGCCGAGACCTGCCCCGGCTGCCAGTCCTACCTCAAGCAGTTCTACCTGCAGCACGACAAGCACGCCGAGGCCCAGGCGGACGACCTGGCCAGCCTCGCGCTGGATATCCGCCTGGCCGAGGACGGCTACCTGCGCACCGCGCCGAACCTGCTGCTGGCGCCGGGCGGCTCCTCGTAGGATGGGTGGAGCGAAGCGATAGCCATCGAGCACAGCATGGGTATCGCAGGCTCCACCCATCCTACGTAAGTCGCGCGACAAGGGCGGATAACCGCGAGCGGTTATTCGCCCTACACTGACTCCAGCCATCGTCCCCAGCACAAGGCCCGTCCATGACCTCGGTACGTTTGCCCTCCATCGACCGCCTGCTGCGCAGCCCGGCCTGCCAGCCGCTGCAGCAACGCTATGGCCGCGAGGCCCTGCTCAAGACCCTGCGCGACCTGCTCGACGAGCTGCGCGATCCCGCACGCCACGGCCAACTGGCTGCCGTCGAGCTGGAAGAATCCGTGCTCGCCGGCCGCGCCGGCGAGCGTCTCGCCGCGCACCACGCCAGCCGCGTGCGCCGGGTGTTCAACCTCACCGGCACCGTGTTGCACACCAATCTCGGCCGCGCCTTGCTGCCGGAGGAAGCCATCGAAGCGATCACGCTGGCCGCGCGCTACCCGCTCAACCTCGAATTCGACCTCGCCACCGGCAAGCGTGGCGACCGCGACGACCTCATCACCGGGCTGATCCGCGAGCTCACCGGCGCCGAGGCCGTCACCGTGGTCAACAACAACGCCGCCGCCGTGCTGCTGGCGCTCAACAGCCTGGGCGCGCGCAAGGAAGGCATCATTTCCCGTGGCGAGCTGATCGAGATCGGCGGCGCCTTCCGCATCCCCGACATCATGTCCCGCGCCGGCGTGAAGCTGGTCGAGGTCGGCACCACCAACCGCACCCACGCCAAGGACTACGAAGCGGTGATCGGCCCGCGCTCCGGCCTGCTGATGCGCGTGCACACCAGCAACTACAGCGTGCAGGGCTTCACCGCCAGCGTCGCCACCCCACAGCTGGCGCAGATCGCCCACGCCCATGGTCTGCCGCTGCTGGAGGACCTGGGCAGCGGCACCCTGGTCGACCTGACCCGCTGGGGCCTGCCCAGGGAACCCACCGTGCAGGAAGCCCTGCGCGACGGCGCCGACATCGTCACCTTCAGCGGCGACAAGCTGCTCGGCGGCCCACAGGCCGGCCTGATCCTCGGCAGCAAGGAACTGATCGGGCGGATCAAGAAGAACCCGCTCAAGCGAGCCCTGCGAGTGGACAAGCTGACCCTTGCCGCACTGGAGGCCGTGCTCAACCTTTACCGCGATCCCGATCGCCTCGCCGAACGTCTCACCAGCCTGCGCTTGCTCAGCCGCCCACAGGCCGACATCCGCGTCCAGGCCCAGCGCCTGGCTCCTGCCCTGGCCACGCTGCTGGGCGGGAGCTGGAGCGTCAGCGCCGTGGATGCCTTGGGAATGATCGGCAGCGGCGCCCAGCCGGTCGCGCGCCTGCCCAGTGCCGCGCTGTGCCTGCGCCCGAACCAGCCCAAGCGCCAGCGTGGCCGCGCGCTGCTGGACCTGGAAGAACGCCTGCGCTGCCTGCCGATCCCGGTGCTCGGCCGCATTGATGACGACGCGCTGTGGCTCGACCTGCGCCAGCTCGACGACGAGCCCGGCTTTGTCGCGCAACTGCCGCTGCTGGCCGAGGACGACGCGTGATAGTCGGAACCGCCGGCCACATCGACCACGGCAAGACCTCGCTGCTACGCGCCCTTACCGGTATCCAGGGCGACCGCCGCCCGGCCGAACGCGAGCGCGGCATCACTATCGACCTGGGCTACGTCTACGCCGACCTGGGAGACGGCGCGCTCACCGGCTTCATCGATGTGCCGGGCCACGAGCGTTTCGTCCACAACATGCTCGCCGGCGCCAGCGGCATCGACCTGTTGCTGCTGGTGGTGGCCGCCGACGACGGCGTGATGCCGCAGACCCGCGAGCATCTCGCCATCGTCGAGTTGCTCGGCATCCGCCGCGCCATGGTCGTGCTGACCAAGGCCGACCGCGTTTCCAGCGAACGGGTGGAACAGGTCGCCGCTGAAGTGCATGAGCTGCTGGCGAACGGACCGCTGGCCGGCGCGCCGACCTTTCCGGTTTCCAACGTCAGCGGCGAGGGAATCGATGCGCTGCGTAAAGCCCTCGCCGCCGCCGCCGGTGAGACGCATCAGCGCGCCGCAACCGGTGGCTTCCGCCTGGCGGTGGACCGCGCTTTCAGCGTCAGCGGCGCAGGCGTCGTCGTCACCGGAACGGCCTTTGCCGGCACCGTGAGCGTTGGCGATGAGCTGTTGCTGGGTCACGCCGGCCGCCGCGTTCGCGTGCGCGGCCTGCACGCGCAGAACCGCGAAGCGCAGCAGGCCCTCGCTGGGCAGCGCGTGGCGGTGAATATCGCTGGCGAGCGGCTGAACCTCGAACAGATTCACCGGGGCGACTGGCTGATTGCTGGCGAACTGCATGCGCCCACCACGCGCATCGATATCGATCTGAACCTGCTGCCCAGCGAAACCCGCGCCTTCGCTCACTGGACGCCGGTGCATGTGCACCTCGGCGCGCAGGACGTCACCGGCCGCGTCGCGCTGCTCGAAGGCGAGCATCTGCAACCCGGCGAGCGTGCCTTCGCGCAGCTGGTGCTGAATGCGCCCAGCCACGCCGTGCATGGCGATCACCTGGTGCTGCGTGACCAGTCCGCGCAACGTACCCTCGGCGGCGGTCGCGTGCTCGACCCATTCGCCCCGGCGCGCAACCGGCGTAGCCCGGAGCGGCTGGAGCAGCTCCGCGCCCTGCAGGGCGATAGCCTCGAAAGCGCCTTGGCGACCCTGCTGGCCCACGCCAGCAACGGCCTCGAACCCGCGCTGCTGGCACGCCAGTTCAACCGCCCGCGCGAAGGCTGGCAGTTGCCTGGCGAGCTGGTCGAAATCCACACCCGGCTCGGCGCGCGGCTGTTCGCCGCTGAACGCTGGTCCGCACTGCAACGGCACCTGCTCGATGCCCTGCAACGCTTCCACACCGAAGCCCCCGACGAACTCGGTCCCGACCGCGACCGCCTGCGCCGCTACGCCTTTTCGCCGCTCGAACGGCCGGTCTTCATCGCCTTGCTGGAAAGCCTGCTGGCGACTGGACAAGTCGATAGCAGCGGCCCCTGGCTGCACCTGCCCGATCATCGCGTACAGCTGGGCGAAGCCGACGAGCAATTGCGCGAGCGCCTGTGGCCATTGCTGGTGGCCGGCGCCTTCGACCCGCCCTGGGTGCGTGACCTCGCCCGTGAATTGAAGGCCGAGGAGGGCGACGTGCGCCTGCTGTTGCGCAAACTCGCCCGCCTGGGCCAGCTGCACCAGGTAGTGAAAGACCTGTTCTACCCTGAACAGACGCTGCGCCAACTCGCCGGCCACGCCCTGCACCTGCGTGACGAAACCGGCATCATCCGCGCCGCCGCCTTCCGTGACCGCATCGGCATCGGCCGCAAGCGCTGCATCCAGTTGCTGGAGTACTTCGACCGCATCGGCTTCACCCGCCGCTTCGGCAATGAGCGGCGGATCAGGGAGGATTCTGCTTTGGCCATTACCACCAGCGAGACGGATTAGGATGATTACCGGCGGGCGAAAGTGGAGGCTGCCAGGGCTTCTCTGAATTCCGGGGAAGGGCAACCGGCCGAGGGCATCGAAGCGGAGTTCGCCGCTCGTCGAGCCGGGGCAACTCGCAAGCAATGAAAGAAAACGGCGGTGCTGAATGGCATCGCCGGCGACAGCAAATCACTTGGCCGGAGCTTCGCTGTCGCCCGACCCGTCGCACCACTCAAGAACTTTTCTGAACTCCCCGCCCCCCACGTCCCTCGATAGCCCTGTTTACTACCGGGGAGTGGGTCCAATGAGTTCCTGGCTGATTCTGCTGTTCATCGCCATCACCCTGATCGCCGTCGTGCTGGATCTGGGCAAGCGCTAGCGCTCTGGTAATACCTGATCGACCCGTTGCACGAGATAGTCGTAGAACGGGTTGGAGGTCACCCGCTGGAAGAGGTCCAGCCCGACGATCAGTACGCCGCGCTCGCCGCGGGGCGTCAGTGTGCCCAGGCGGATGCCGTAGTCTTCCAGGCTGTTCGGGTACTGCCCATAGAGCGCGTCGTTGGGCGGAAAGGGCAGCGCCACGTGGGAAAGGGAGAACAGGTCCGGCGGATAGCTGGCGGCCAGCGGCTGGCTCTCCTGCTGCTGGCTGTGGGCCGGCGTATGCAGCGCGGCGGTCTGGCTGCTCTGCGGACTGTTGGAGATCACCGTCAGGTCGTAGTTGCGTTCGCGCTCCGGCAGCAGGCGATTGCCGAGCGTGGCCATTTCCGGGCGCAGCAGCGGGCCGTAGTTCAGCGAGCGATTGAGGTCGAACAGCACCAGTTCGCTGCCGTTGGCCGGTAGTCGGTCGTAGAGGTTGCTGATCACCGCCGGGGTGCTGACGGTGCTGTCGGCAAGGGACTGGAAGGTGAGGACAGGCGGCAGGCGGGCCAGGCTGCCGCTGCGGCTTGCGCTCTCCAGGCTGGCCTGCACGGCGTCCGTCAGCTCCACCGTCTGGCGCGCCGCCGCGATGGGGAAGGAGTTGTACTTGAACGGATTGAACTCCGGCAGCACGCTCAGCCAGGCTGCCTTGGCGAAGGCCGGCAGCAGGGCCGGAAGGCCCGCCAGGCCGGCGAATTGCGCATAGCGGGTGACGCCGATCATCGGCGAGATCAGCACCAGCTGTTTCGGCATCGTCAGGCTCGTATCGCCCAGTGCATCCAGGCTGTACTTCATCGCCAGCGCGCCGCCGTTGGAGAAGCCCACCATCAGCAGCGGTGCACCCTTGGGCAGTTGCGCGGTGGCCTCGCGTACAGCCAGCCGGGTGGCGGCCATCCAGTCTTCCCAGTCCGCATCGGTGAGCCCGGCCGGCACAGTGCCGTGGCCCGGCATGCGGATCGCGATCACCACGAAGCCCTGCTGCCGCAGGTGCTCGCCCAGGTGGCGCAGGCTGTAGGGCGAATCGGTCAGTCCGTGCAGCAGTACCGCTGCGCCGCGCACGTCACCGGCGGGGCGCATCTCGTAGGAGCGATTCCAGTCGGTGGGGAAGTGGCCGGGGTAGACCTGGCTCTGGTCGAAGTAGCGGTTGTAGGCGACGCGCTCGAAGGGTTGCAGGCTGGCCGCCATTTCCTTGCGCATGGCTTGCATCAACCGGTCCTCGGCGGCCAGGTAGCCGGCCCAGTCGGTGCGGTCGATGGCGTCGCTGTGCAGGTCCTCGGGCACCCAGGTATGCCAGGGCTCCAGCGGTGGAATGTTGCGCAGCGCGGCGACCCGCAGCCCCAACGCCAGCACGGCGATGGCGAGAATGACAATGACCAGCCAGAGCAGCGCCCTGGTGAGTTTTGCGTTCAGCATGGAATTCCCTTGTCAGCGTGCGGGACAAGCATAGAGCCCCCGGCGCCACAAAGTTCGCCTGTGGATCAAAGAGCCGAGACTGCCTCGACGTAATCGGCGTTGCCGATACCCACTTGAGCCCAGACCGCACGCGTCTCGTTGCCTTGCCGGTCGTACTGCTCGTCCGCGTCCCACAGCGTGATGATCTGCCCTGGAAACAGGTATTCGCTGTCGTTGAACTCGTGTGCGCCGGAGTCGTCCGCCGAGGCGATCAGTGAAAACAGCTCGCCGGCCGGCAGCGCAAACACATCCACGCCCCGGTAGCGGGCAAGGTAACGCTCACTCTGGGACAGGCCGATGAACCAGATGAACCCGTGCTCGTCGCACTCGGTCTGGATCGCGGCCTGGCAGAAGTAATCCGTCGGCCCGTTGTATGACTCCAGCGGGAAACCAACCGCGGCCAGCGCGTCCCGCGCCATGGCTCGCGTGTCGCCGAGACAGATCGGGCCAATACACTGGTGAGGAGAAATTTCGAGGATGGGTAGAGTGGGCTTCATGCCGTGGGGCTCCCTGGGACACTGCTAGCGAGGTTAGAGCACGGACCGACAATTTGCCGCCTTTACCTGGTCAATAAATGGCATTTAGATATTGTTTGGCCATGATGACATTGCCGCGTTGTGTGGGGCATCGGATGACCCGGTGTCCACTGCGGCGTGTGAAAAATAAGCCTGTTCCCTTTTTGCTGTCCCTTTTTGCTCTGGCAGAAATCGGCCAGGAACGGACGCTCAGCATCTGTCTGGAACATCAGGGATAGAAAGCGCGTCGCACTGTATCGATGCGACGACCTAGGTAAATATGCGAATCGATGGCTTGCGCACTTGGGCAGCGCCACGACCGTTTTGCTGTCATGCGACTAATCCGAAACGCAGGAGAGACACCTCACGCGGATGATGCGCGACAAAGTGCGTGCAACACCTTGGCCGATTCCTGATGCAACACCACTGCGGCACGTCAATTTTTCATAAAACCCGTCTAAACCGGGCTTTGTGAGCGTAAAATTTGGCGCAACACCTACCCAAACGACATACTCTGTTAAACGATTGATTTATAAGGACTTTAGACCCTGGCAAGGTAGCCCTAAGCACTCAGGGAAGATAACACCGCTCATGAAACTACAACTTATCCTGCTCTTCCTGTCTGCCAGCCTCATTGGCTGCGCCACGACTAAGACCGACGTGCGCAACGAAGCGGAAGCCGCCAAGTACGATCCCGCCACCACCGCCCGTATCCGCCTAATTACCGGCGAAGGCACCGCCGGCGGCTACGTCATCGGCCAATCCTGCGAAACCTTCTACAACAAGTCCGCCAGAACCTTGCCGCGCAACCAATCCGGCTGGATAGACGCACACGTACACACGCCAGGCCTTTACCCATGGCGCGAGTCGGATACCCGAAATCTGGTCATCGGCATCCCACCAACCAAAGCCTCAAAAAGCATCAACGACACCAAGCTGCAGTTCGACGAATACGCCGTGCCGGCAGGCAAGCCCCTGATCGTCTACCTGGGCAGCTGGAGCAGTGCCGTTTCCTGCACGCCCAAACCAATCGTTTTCACCCCTGAGCCTGGCCGCGACTACGAGTTTCAGTTGGAGATGGTCAAATTGGGCACCTTCCGCGGCGGCTGCATGATTGGCGCCCGCAAGCTGACCGCCCTTGGCGCCGCTACCGTCGAGCTACCCCTGATGCCCGACCTCTGCCTTCGTGGCGCCGGTGACATCTACCGCACCGTTACCCTGCAGGAGCAGCTCGAGCAGATCCACCAGGCCACCCAGAAAAACCCATAACCTCACCCTCTCAAGGACCGAGACCATGAAGACCCTCGCCCTCACCCTGCTTACGCTTCTGCTGGCAGGCTGCACCGCCAGCCAATACGACAACACCAAGCCGCTCGATCCCAGCCAAGCAGTCATCGTCGGCGCCGTTGCTGAACTCTTCCTCACCCAGCCCCACGGCCTGGAGATCGAGATCCAACGCCAGGGCGAGCCGGCCACTCGAATCCAGCTCACAACCATGGGCAACAACAAGGACATCCGCGGCCGCAACGCCCTCGGCGAGCACTTCATGTATCAAGTGCCGCCCGGCACCTACGAAATCACCAGCTGGCGGTACTATTTCTATGCCGGCCAATCGATGGCCAGGCGCACCGCTGACCGTTTCACCGTCAAAGCCGGCGAAATAGCCTTCATCGGCAACTACCGGGCCAATGCCCTTAGCTACTGCCTGTTCCGCACCAGCGAACTTGAACTGGCCCAGCCACGCCTGGAAGAGAAATTCCCCACCCTCAAGGGCCGCCCCATCATCAACCTCGCAGCAGAAAGCAAGTTCGAGCCCTGGCCAACCTCCGACGCTCGTGACCACGGCAAAGGCCTCTGCAAGTAGCATGGAAGCATCAGCGATGATCAAAGCGTTCCGCAGCGCCGCATGGATGGTGGCCGCTACCCTCCTCTCCGCCTGCAGCACAGTCGACCTGACAGGTCAGCCGTTCTTCTACATGCTCGAACAGCCGCACCCCGACCAGGCCACCCTGTACTTTTACCGCGTCAAACCCACCCTCGGCAGCAAGTTCTCCAGGACGATATCCATCAACGGCAAAGCCGTAGGCCAGCTGCCAGGGGGCTCATACTTCGTCACACACGCTGATGCCGGCCGAATCCACGTCGTCGCCGAAGCCGTCATAGGCAACGAGAGCGACACCGAATTCGACCTGGATATTGAAGAGGGCAAGACCTACTTCATAGCCGACCAAGAAAACACCAGCCCTTACGAGAACGACGGAAAGGCCCTATCCAGCACCATAGAAGCCCGATTCCGGCCCACCACGTACTACTACCGTTTCGCCCTGGTTCCAATGGACGATGCCCTGCGTGCGCTCAAGTGGTGCCAACAGAGCCCCCCTGTTTCGAAGCGTTAATTCTCGCAGCGAACCAAGGTTGCGTAATTGCATCGCGCTTGACCACCCATTGGCATTGCCGCTGACCACCGCTTGCATGCGGCTTAAACAGTCACGCCGAAGAGGTGAGCGGCAGAGAACGGCCAGAAGCGGACGCTTGCGACTGACCAGTAAGTGCTTATGCGTATCGGACGACCTCTCGTGGCGAACACCTGCGCTCCCGGCGTCGTAGGCAGAACTTGCCGCCTCCTCGATATCCCAAGAATGACCACTGCGTTGCCGCATTCCGCCAAGGGGAGTACGCCGGATACCTCCTTTGGAAGACCGCCCCCAACTTTCAGATTCGTCTCATAAAGAAACAATTTTCTTGGCACCGATAATCGCGGCTCGGATTCGAGGGGGCGTGGCCAGGGACTGACCGCCTTGAAACATCAGGTTTCGAGCATGAACGGCCTCTCGTTCATTCCTCATGTTACGTGATGTCATCGAGGCTTCTGATCATGAACCGCGCCTACAAAATCGTCTTCAAACGCAATCTCGGTACTTGGCAGGTTGTGTCTGAACTGGCGAAGTCATGCTGTAAATCTGCAATGAGAGCAAGCTCAGGTCGACGGGCAACGGCGTCTTCGTCCGCCGAGTTTGCGCAAAGATTCCGAGCGGCACTGAGCCCCCTGCCACTACTGGCAGGCTTGGTGACTCTGGCCCTCGCTCACCCGGCGCATGCCGACATCATTGCGGATTCCGGCGGCGGGGGCATTTACGCCAACGATGTGGAGGTCGTCTCCACGAACCAGCCGAGTCCCTGGAACCTCGGCAGTCTGGTGGTCGGCCAGAACGCCAATACCGGGGCCACCGACACACTGACCATCAATCAAGGCTCGATTCTATCGAGCACCAGAGGGCAGATCGGCAGCCTGGCGGGCTCCAACGGCAGGGTAGTGGTGACCGGCCCTGGCTCGCGGTGGAATGCCAACACGGAGCTGGTGGTAGGGGGCGGCGGCAATGCCACATTGGACATCGCCAATGGTGGCGTGGTGTCTTCCCAGGTCAACACCTACCTGGGCAGCGGTTTCGATTCGGTGGGTATCGTCAACGTGGATGGCACCGGTTCTGCGTTTACCAATACCTTCCTCGCCGTCGGTAGCTATGGCGACGGGACGCTGAACATCAACAGTGGCGCGACCGCAACAGCCTATAACTCGATCATCGGCCACTACAACACCGGCGCGGTGAATATTGATGGCCCGGGCTCCAGCTTCACCAGTACGATGAACATGACCGTGGGCAGCTATGGCAGCGGCACGCTGGACGTCACCAATGGCGCTCTCGTATCGGACAGAACTGCCACCGTCGCCAACAGCTCCGCCAGCTCGGGCAGCGTGACCGTCGAAGGACCGGGATCCACCTGGAAGAACTCCACCACCCTGACCGTCGGTGGCTCGGGGAGCGGCACGCTGGACATCAGCAACGGCGGCGCTGTCTCGGTTGGCCAGAACACCACTCTCGCCAGCAGTAACAATTCGGTCGGTACCGTCACGGTCGACGGCACAGGCTCCACCTTTACCAATGGCGTGCAGCTGAGCATCGGCGGCTACGGCAACGGCACGCTCAGCATGTCCAATGGCGGCGCCGCAACGACCTATAACTCGATCATCGGCCACTACAACCGCGGTTCGGTCGAAGTCGATGGCGCGGGCTCCTCGTTCACCAGCTCCGGGCACATGACCGTAGGCAGCTACGGCACCGGCACCTTGCATATCACCGATGGCGGCCTGGTCTCGGACAACTCCTCTACCGTCGGCAACAGTTCCGGTTCCTCAGGCTCGGTGACGGTCGACGGTGCGGGTTCCACCTGGAACACCACTACCAACCTGGTGGTGGGGGGATCCGGCAAGGGCACGCTGGACATCAGCAACGGCGGCACCGTGACCGATGCCGCGGGCTACGTTGGCAATGGCTCAAATGCGGTCGGCAGGGTTTCCGTCGATGGCGTGGGCTCGACCTGGACGAACGCCCTGGACCTGGTGATCGGCAACGCGGGCTCGGGAACCTTGAACATCACCAACGGTGGCACGGTATCCGATGCCACGGCCACGATCGGCAACGCCACGGGAAACGGGGTCGCCACCGTCAGCGGGGCGGGCTCGACCTGGAGCAGTTCAGGCTTCCTAGTCGTCAGCGGAGGGTCGCTGGCAATCACCGACGGCGGGGTGGCCAGCAGCGCCGTCTATACCACCGGGGTGCCCCCCTTGCTGCCGGGCAGCGGCTACGTGGGCGCCTTCGGTCAAACCGGTTCTGCGCTGATCGATGGAACAGGATCGGCCTGGAACAACAGCGGAGCGCTGTCCGTGGGCGGCAGCGAACTGGATGCCGACTCCAACCACAGTCACGGCATCCTGACCCTTGCCAACGACGGCCAGGTCAGTGCCGACAGCGTGACGGTCGCCACCATTGAAGGCAGTTCCGGAGTAATCAACATTGGCGCGGCACAGGGCAGCGCTGCGACAGGTGCCGGCATCCTCGCCAGCCCCTCCGTCACGCTGGGTTCCGGCGGCTCGCTGGTGTTCAATCACACCGAGTCGGATTACCTGTTCGCCCCGACCATCAGCGGTTCCGGTCTGGACGGCCAGGCAGTGAACGTACTCGCCGGCACAACCATCCTTTCGGGCAGCAACACCTATACCGGCGGTACCACGATCACCAGTGGCACGCTGGCAGTCGATCCTGCCAGCATCGCATCAACCAGCAGCCTGGGCAGTGGCACGGTATTCATCGACGGCCAGGGCACGCTGCGGGCGGCGACTCAGGGTGATTTTTCCTTCGCAAACGCGTTGACGGGGACCGGCACCCTGCTGGCATCCAACGACGGCGGTGCCTTTTCCTTCGGTGCGGGTGCAGGCAATGCCTTTTCCGGCACGGTCGCGCTTTCCGATAACACCTTCCTGCTGGGCGGCGAAGCGGGAACGACAGGGGCGATCAACGAAACGACATTGACCCACGCCACGCTGCGAGTCGATGACGGGAGTGATGTCACAGTGGCTGAGGGCAACCATCAGATCGGTGGGCTGACCTTCAATGGTGGGACCGTCCACTTCGGCGCCGTTGCACCCGCCCAGACAGTGGCCGATAGCACGCTCGCGCTGACCGGTCTGAATGCCGCTGGCACCGGAACCGTCTCCATCGACATTCCCGACAACTACGCTCCTGCTCTCCCCACCCCGCCTGATCAATCCTCACTGTTCTCGCAAAGCCATGGCTCGGCGCTGCTGCAACTGGCAACCGCCGACAACGTGGTGGGCAATGCCAGTGGCCTGACGCTGCAGGACCAGAACGGCATGCCGGTCAGTGACGCCCGCGAGGTTGAGTTGACGCAGAACGGCGCGACCGTCGCCGTCGGCTCCTACGGCTACGGTTTGAGCACCGGGGAAGGAAACGACGGCCTCTACGTCAACTACGGCCTTTCGCAGATCGATATCCTGGCAGGCCAGACCCTGACGCTGGCCGAGGATCCGGGGGCATCGGGCAGTGATGCGGATATGGCGGCCAAGCTCACTGGTACCGGCAATCTCCTGATCAACGCCGGCGATTCTGTCTCGCTGTCCAACACGACCAACGACTTCACCGGCACGACCGAGGTCGCCAGTGGGACACTGCAGGCCGGCGCAGCCAATGTGATCGCCTCCTCGAGCGCTGTGACCCTGGGCGCTGGTACCCGATTCGATACCCACGGTTTCAACCAGTCGCTGAATAACCTGAACGGCGCGGCGAACAGCCAGATCCTGTTGTCCGGCAACAACGCCCTCACCCTTAATGGCGGGAGCGATCCCAACGTCTTCGCAGGCGCCGTGTCAGGCGCTGGTGCGCTGGTACAAGCCAGCGGCACCCAGGTGCTGACTGGAGTCAACACCTATACCGGCGGAACCTTGATCTCATCCGGCACCCTGCAACTCGGCGACGGCGGGACAAGCGGCTCGATACTCGGCTCCGTTGCCAATAATGGAACCCTTGCGTTTAACCGCTCCGATGACGTGGACTTCACCGGCACCATTGTCGGAAGCGGCACGGTGGAGCAACTCGGCGATGGGACGACGACACTTGCAGGTCCAAACGGCTACACGGGCGGCACCGTCATTTCCGACGGCACGTTGAAAGGATCGGCGACCAGCTTCGGCTCGGGCGACATTCTGGACAACGCCGCGTTGGTGCTCGACCAGTCAGCCGATGCGACCTTCGCCAATGCGATCAATGGCACAGGGACACTCACCAAGAGCGGAGAGGGACTGCTCAATCTGACCGGCACCAGCTCGCTCAGTGGCGCAACTTCGGTGGTGGCCGGGACACTCGCCGTCAACGGCTCGTTGGGCAACTCGAACGTCACGGTCGGCGACGGCGCAACTCTTGGCGGTGAAGGAACCGTGGGTGGTATCGTGGCGCGCGCCGGCTCTACGGTAGCCCCAGGCAACAACGGCAGCATCGGCACCCTCAGCGTTTCTGGCGACGTCACCTTCGATGCCGGATCAACCTACCAGGCCGCGCTCAATCCGAGCACGGGCCCCCTCATCGACGCCACCGGAAAAGCAACGCTCAACGGCGGTACCGTGGCCGTGCTGGCCGGGGCAGGCAACTACGCGCCGAGCTATACCTACACGATCCTCACCGCAGCACAAGGGCGCACTGGGCAGTTCGATGGCGTCACCACCAACCTGGCATTCCTCACGCCGTCACTCACCGACGACGCCAACAATGTCTACCTGACGATGGTGCGTAACCAGACCGGCTTCGGCGACATCGGCGGCACACCCAATCAGAAGGCCGCTGGCGAAGGAACCGAAAGCCTGGGAGACGGCAACCCGATCTACGACGCTGTCGTTCAGCTCGACGAGTCTTCCGCGCGAGCGGCCTTCGATCAGCTTTCCGGCGAAATCCATGCGTCGGCCCAGAGCGCCTTCCTGGAAGACAGTCGATTCATCCGCGAAGCAGCCCTCGATCGTCTGCGCTCCTCCACCTGCGGCGTTTCAGGCGCCAGTACTGTCCTCGCCAGCAGCGATGCACGCTCGGCCGACACGGACTGTGATGGTGAACAGAGCGTGGTTTGGACGCGCGCCTTCGGGTCCTGGGGGAATATCGACAGCGACGGCAACGCCGCTCACCTGGACCGGTCGGTCGGCGGCCTGCTCCTGGGTGTCGACGGCATCATGGCCAACCGTTGGCGGGTAGGCGCATTCGGCGGCTATAGCCAGACAGACCTTGATGTGAACGACCGCAACTCGTCGGCAACCAGCGACAACTACCACCTGGGCCTCTATGCCGGGACACAGTGGGACAGGCTGTCCTTGCGGACGGGAGCCGCGTATTCCTGGCACGACCTTTCGACCCGTCGTTCGCCGAGCTTCAACGGCTACCATGATCGCCTGACAGGCGACTATCACGCCCAGACCGCACAGGTCTTCGGCGAGCTTGGGTATGCCGTGGACGCCGGCGAAGTCGCACTGGAACCCTTCGCCAACCTGGCGTTGGTGAACGTCCACACCGAAGGCTTTACCGAGCACGGTGGCGCGGCTGCGCTGACCGCCAAGAGCCAGAACAGCGACGCCACCTTCTCGACCCTGGGGCTGCGTGGGTCGACCCAGTTCCAGGTTGGCAAAACCACTGCCAAGGTCAGTGGCTCGCTGGGTTGGCGCCACGCGTTTGGAGACGTCACACCCGACTCGACGTTTGCCTACGACAGTGGATCGACACCATTCCACATCGCCGGTGTGCCAATCGCAAGGAACGCTGCGGTGGTCGATACCGGACTCGACTTCACTGTCGGCAAGAACACCTCGATTGGTGTTTCCTACAACGGCCAATACGGCGATGGAGTGACCGATAGCGGCGTGCGGGCCAACTTCAAACTGAAGTTCTGACCAGTGCAGGCATAGCTTCCCGGATTGCGCCTCGCGCTGACTTCCGGCAACCATTCCTGGGTTGCCGGAAGTGCTTTATGTACTGTCCTTTTCGATGTCCGCTATGGGTCGGTAGCAGCCTGAGGCGGTGGACCGCTTAGGGGGTAGGTGGACCTTCCGGACAGGGGGAGTAGAACCCTTGAAACTACAACCCCGGAGCATCGCGATGTACTCGGTGAGCGGGTTTTCGCGGATGGAAAGCTAGTTTTGTTCTTGTCTGGACCTTTGTATTCGACAGGGAAAAGAAGCCCTCGTCGAAGGTGGATACCTTGGGAGTGCATTCGATCCTAAAGGATGACGGGCTCTTTGCGCGGCGTTACTGATGCGCATCGGCCGGCAGCAGTTCCTCGCGCAAAACTCGAATACAAGGCGGCGCGGCGATGACAAGTCTCACTTGTTTCTCCCAGACCCCGCCGATTCTTATCACCAGCTTTTGGCTGCGAAGTTGGCGGATCAGTTCTTCGTCGGAGCACTCCGGGTCGGCGAAGAGATGGATGGCTTCAAGGATATTGCGGCTCAACAACAGGTTGCCCATGGGGACTCCCGTGCTCGGTGGATGGTGGGGACTGGCTGTTTCATCGGCTGCTGCGGCATCACCGCGCTGGCATCCGTCACGGCAATAGTGGCAACATCCTGGCTCCCGCTTTCGCCGCTGCGCTCGCGCAGCCGGCTTCTGTCCAGGGAAGGCAATCACGCCCGGTGGCGTGGCCGGGCTTCAAACCCGGTGGGGGACGGCAGCCGTTCCTGGGTGAGTTCGACTCTCACTGCCTTCCGCCAACTCTCCTTCAGCAGATCATGATCCCGTCCTGGGGAATCAGGTCCTTGCTGGCTTCCACTTCTTCCGGAGCGAGCACCTTCAGCGACTGGATGTTGTGCCAGAACATCTCCTGTGGATAAGGCCGGCGAAGCATCTGGTCCATGACCAGGAAGTACGGGCGGCTGATGATCTGATCCAGCGGAGGCACAACGCCGACGATCTGGATGCAGTGCAGTTCCGGAGTCGGGTCGGCGTCGCAGGTGGTGGATACCAAGGCGTATTGGCCAAGCAGGGATACGGGGTTTTCCGATCCATATCGGGTCATGTCGATTCTCCTGAGGGCACGACGTGTTTCTTCCACGCTTGTACTTCCTCCGAATCCAATACTTGAAGAGACCTGATTTCTTCCCAGAACAGCTCTTCTGGCAGGTCGGACCCGAACGGAATGTCACGCACCAAGAAAAAAGGATGAGCAAATACTCCTTCCGAGGGAGGGGCTACACCCAAAATGTGCACGCAGTACCAGCCGGATGCGGTGCCTTCGCCGTGAATCGTTTCTACCAGGGCAAACTTCCCTATCAGCGCAATCGCGGTGGCGAGATCAAAGTCAGCCATGCACAGCTCCTTGGGCTCTCTGATCGGCACTTTTCGGCCGGTTCAATCACGCCGCCAGTACGAGGCTTCCAGTTCCATACCCGTTGATTCACTATTCACATTGCTGGACCACGGTGGTTCCTTGCAGGTTTCTGAAAGACAGCAGCTCAAGCCATGACCCTCAGTTCGCCAAACCTCGAATCCGTCCAGCAGTACTTCAGGCCTGACATTTCAAATGGAACTCGTGAATGACGAATATTTCGTCATCTCAAGTAACTGTATAGACGAAATATTTGTCAGTCAAATATTTCGTCACTTTGCCGCGAGCACTTTTATGATCGAGGAACGTCTTCGGGTTCTTGTCCGCTACCTGGGAGCTGCACGTTTGGCTGTCGAAACAGCCAACAACAACCGCCGTCGCTGGCAGACCGTTGCCACGGACATGAAGACCAAGACCCGAGTGGAAGACCTCGAGCAGCTGATTGCTGCTTTTCCGCAATACGAGCTTTGGCTGTGGAAGGGCGAGACAGACCCTGCTTCTGGGCAGGTTGCCCCGGACGTGGACAGCTAGGCTTCCATCAAGCTCGATGCCCGAGAACCGCAGCAGGCATTCCCACAAGGACGAGGCAAGCCATGGTCAGGCTGGATCACTTCACCGAAGAGCATCTGGAACTGAGCGACTTGTGGCGCTGGCAGGAAGGCGTTCGCGAGGATGTCTTTCTGGTGCCGCTGGCGACGGCAGCGGAGGTGCTGCCCGGGGTGTCGTTGCTGCTGGTAAGGGCATTGTTCCGGCTGCCGGCGGGCATCGAGTTGCAGGGCCTGCTGGCCTACGATCCGCTCGAGCGGGACGTTCATGCGGTGCAGGTGCTGATCGGCCGTGACAGCTACGCCCTCAACAAGTACCTGCCGGAGGCTTCCTTCGAGGAGGTGCTGGCGTTGGCGGATCGCTTGAAGGTCAGCACCGGCAGTGTGCTGCCGATGCGCTATAGCGTGGTGCGGCAGTCTCTGGCGGTGTGCGACGGCCAGTTCACGCTGTGGCTGGGTGGTGGCTTGTAGCGCCGCTGATCCTTACATGCGGCACCATTGGTCCTCGCAAGGGATGCCGTCACCGTCGCCATCCATCTTCATGTTCGGACAACTGCGCAGGAAGGCCTTGGCTTCCGCGCAGGAGGTCATCTGCGAGCAGTGCTGGCGGCCATCGCAGCGCACGTTGAGTGTGGGCTCCGGCTGCGTTGGGATCGTTGCAACAGGTTCGGAGGCTGGGGCATTGGGCGCAATCGGCGCGCTGGCGGAAGGCGGGGCCGAACGGAAGATACGCGACTGCCAGTTCGGGTTGTCCATGTATTGCCAGGCGAGCAGCGCAAGCACGGCGAGGAAGATCCATTTCTTCATGACGGTGTCCGGGGTGAGTGCCCTGCGAAGTCTAGCGGGCTATCCCGTGGCTACACCATCGTCGGAATCGGCGTGTTCAGCCAATGACGAGGCCTTTCCGCCTCCGCCACTCATCCACCACCGCCCCCATGTCCGCCGGCGCACCGCTGCGTATCCAGGCCATGAAGGCGCGGTCGAAGTGGAAGCCGTCACCGCAATGCTGGGTCATGAAGCGGCGGACGTTCTGGGTGTTGCGGTAGTGGGCATCCAGCGGGGTTTGCCGGGTAATCGGGTCGCAGTGCCAGTCGAAGGCCATGGCGTCCATTCCAGTGGCGTGGTGGAGCGCCCGTTATAGCGCAATCGGCAGCCGCTGGCGCGGTCTGCCGAGGGGCGGCGTCACTGGCCCCACATCATCCGCTGTTGCTGCGCGGAGTAATCGTCGCTTTGCAGGCGCACACGGGTGGGCTGACGTTCGAGGTTGTCTTCGCCGAAGGATTCGCGCACAGGCGATTCGATGGCGCCGAAGTGGTTGTAGTGCGGGGCATCGGCGCAGCCGACCAGGGTGACGCAGGCGAAGGTGACCACGGAGAGTTTGAGCATGGGACTTCCTCCTGAGAGTGAGCCCCGAGCTTCTGCCGGGTGGATTAACGGCGGATTAACGCGGGCTGTCCGGGCCCTGGATTTCACCACCCTGGGGCGCATCGCCCGAGCTGTCGCGGTGGTGTTCAGGTGGGTTGAGCGCACGTCCCAGTATCTGCGCAACCACCTCGTCCTTGCCCTCGGTGTAGGCGTCGCGGTCGGTGGGGAAGCGCCGGGCCATTTCGTGCTTCACCCGCGCATAGATCCGGGCGTCTTCGGGGTGGGTGCGCAGCCAGTCGCGAAACAGCAGACGGCGCGAGGCTTCGTTCAGGTCCATGACGTGGACGTGGTGGGTGCGCCCTCTGCCCAGCGGCGGCATGCCTTTGACGAAGAACATCCGCGAAGTGTCGGGATTCTCGGCCCAGTACTGGTAGCCCAGGCCCTGCAGCGGTTCGATCAGGCGGTGCGGGTCGCTGCCCGGCGGCGGCAGCAGGAGGATGTCGATGATCGGCTTGGCGTCCAGCCCCGGCACGGCGGTGCTGCCGATGTGTTCGATGCCCAGGCCGGGAAGGTCGGCTGCCCGGGCAATGGCCTCGGCTTCTTCGGCAAAGCGCTGCGGCCAGTGGGGATCAGCGGTCACGACTTCGACGCGGTCTTCGTCGGCGTTGCTCCAGCGCTGGCCGTCGAATTCGGGGGCTTGCGGGGTCATGCGGAAACTCCAGCGGCAAGGCGATGGGGGCGAAGGTTGGAGGGGGATCGCAAGGGCGGAGTTCCAGGTAAAACCTGTAGGAGCGACCCGCTCCTACAGGTCCGGAAGGGTCAATCCAGCACGTTATGCAGCACTTCGTAGATGACGCCAGTGGCGATGGTCACCAGCAGCAGGTCGGTGCCGGCCTGTTGCCATTCGTAGCCGTCGTAGTGGGGCAGGCGGCCGACCAGGCGGCCGTCGAGCTTCTTGGCGATACCGGGAGGCAGTGGCTTGCCGCGTGCGAGGTTCTTCTGGATGCCCGGCGGCAGCGATGCGCCTGGGTTCCAGTAGTTGCGGTTGTCATTGAGGATGACTTGCACGCCGCCGATATCGATGCTCGGGCCGCCGCCCTGCCAGTTGTTGCCGCCTTGACCGCCCTGGCCGTTGTTGCCCTGATTGCCGTGTTGGCCGCTGTTGCCATGCCCCTTGTTCTTGCCCGGATCGGCCAGCAAAAGGGGGCTGGTGCTTACCAGGGTCAGGCCGAGAGCGGCCGCGAGCAGCAGGTTGGGTCTGGACATATCCGTATAGCCTCAGAGGGAAAACTGCCGTTTCGCTCAGCTTAGCCGCTGCAGGCGTTTCGGGCAGCAGGCATTTTGGTACCGGCGTGCCGGCATTTCGTCGGCAGGCCGCGAACCACGGCGGCTGCAGAGAGTCATACGGGTATCTCAACCCCCCGCCCTGGAGGCGATCACAAGATGAAAAAATCCCTGGTTGTTGCAGTAGCCTGTGCTTTCGCACTCGGCACGACAGCCTTGCTGCCCGCCGACCTGTCGCCAATCGGTTCGGTTTACGCCAAGGGCAATGGCGGCGGCGGTGGTGGTGGTAACGGTGGCGGTGGCGGCAATGGCGGTGGCCACGGCGGCGGTAATGGCGGTGGTAACGGCGGTGGCCATGGCGGTGGCAAGGGGGGCGCCGGTGGCAATCACGGCAGCAACAGCAACGGCGCCAACGACGGCGGCGAGCACGCCGGCAAGGCCACTCGCGATCATGGCCTGAGTGGCAACCATTACGGCAGCGAGAAGAACGACAGCAAGGGCCACGGCCAGACCACTTCTTCCGTGGCGAACTCGAAGGACACCCGTGGTCTGTCCAAGGCGACGGCGATTTCCGGCACGACTCCGGGCACCCACAACACCAAGGGCCTGGACAACGCCGGCGACAATTCGACGAAGAACGACGACTGATCCATCCTGCGGCCAGGGACGGCCGCGACGCTTTCACTGCACCGGGAAGTCGAAGTAGGTCTTGGGATAGGGCTCGGCTTTCAGGGTGTAGTGCCACCACTCGGCGCCGTAGGGTTCGAAGCCGTGCCGGAGCATGGCCTGGCGCAGGGTTTCGCGGTTGCGCGTCTGCTGCACGCTGACCAGCGCGGTGCCGTGATGGGAGATGGGCCCGAAGAAATCGAACGGGCTGCCCATGTCCACCTCTTTCCCGCTGTTCGCATCCACCAGCGTGAGGTCGACGGTGCTGCCGCGCGAGTGCCCGGAGTGCTTGGCGATGTAGCCGTCGCGGAACAGCGCGGGCTTGTCCAGTTGCGGGTAGTAGCGGGCCTTCTGGCGGATATCCTGCGGGTCGGCAGCCCAGCGGCGGAAGTCGTCCACGGCGCGCTGCGGGCGATAGCCGTCGAAGAATTTCAGCGCCAGGCCGCTCAGGGCGACGTCCTTTTCCACGGCTGCCAATGCGACGGCGGCTTCGCGGGTGAGGATGATCCGGGCTTTCTGATAGCCATCGATGGGCTGGCCGACGAAGTTGTCGGCGCCGGCGTAGCGCACGTCGTAGCGTGCCGACTTCAAAACCTGATCGAGATAGACGAAGCCGTCCTGCGTCGGTTGGTCGGCGCGCAGCGCCGGGCTGGTCAGCAGGCCGAGCAGCAGCGCGAGGCTCAGGCCTGCGCGGCTCATGGACGCAGGGCCTGGACCCCATCGTCGTCGGGATCGAAATTGTCCAGATGCATGCGTTGGGCGAAGGCCTCCAGTGCGGCGTCGCCCTGCAGGAAGTGGCCACGGGCGGCGGTCCAGTCATCGGGCTTCAGGCGCACCATCCAGCCTTCGCCGTAGCAGTCCTGGTTGATCAGGCCCGGCCGACGCACCACGGCTTCGTTGCTGGCGAGAACCGTGCCGTCCAGCGGGCTGCGCGCAGACGACGCGGCCTTGGCGAATTCCACCACGCCGAAGCTGCGGTCGCAGTCGATGTGCCAGCCGTCGCGCTTGGGAGTGAAGGCGAAGATCTGTCCGTAGACCGCGCAGCCGTAGGCGGTGAGCCCGAGGGTGACAGCGCCGCCTTGCTCCTCGCGCAGCCAGAGGTTGTAGTCGGGGGCGTAGAGCAGGTCGTCGGGGAACTCCAGGCCGTGCAGCTTCACAGCGTCAGCACCCGGTCGTATTCGAGAATCATGCGGGCCAGCTCGCCGCCGCTGGCGATTTCGTCGACTTCCTCGATCAGCCGGCTTTCGTCGATGGCCACGCCCGGTGCGCGGCACATCAGCAGGCGTGCGCCGGCTTCCTTGGCCTGCTGGATGAAGTGGCTGATGGGCTCGCCGCCCTCGGCGGCGTAGAGGTGGTCGGCGATGTCCTGGAAGGCCAGGCGCGTGCCTTCGCCGCTGAGGAACAGGGTGACCTTGGCGTCCATGCACGCCAGCAGCGTGGCGGTGTAGAAGGGCGCGGCGCAGCGCGCAGGGGTGCTCGGGCCGCTGCTGACGACGATCAGCACCCGCTGGGGCTCAGGCGTGGACAAGGGTTTTCTCCAGTTGGACCAGGGCGATGCGCCGGCCCTGCGGATCGGCGCGCTCGACTATGCCCTGCGGCTCGTAGCCCAGGCGTGCGTAAAGCAGCAGGCCGGCGGCGTTGGCGTTGAAGCAGGACACTTTCATGACCTGCGCCTTGTACTGGTCGCGGGCGAGATTCTCCATGACCTCGATCAGGTACTGCGCCACGCCATGCCGACGCGCCCAGGGCGCGACCATCATGTTGCCCAGTGCGCAGAACTCGTTGGGCTGCCACTGGTAGAAGTTGGCGAAACCGGCGAGGCGGCCATCGAGCAGCGCTACCGTGCTGCCGCGCCTTTCGGCGATGGCGGCGGCGAGTTGGCCGATGGTCAGCGGCCAGCTCGCCTTGGGGTAGCAATAGAAGAGTTCGTCGGCATCCTGGGGAAAGCCGACCACCTCGCCGAGGTCGTCGGCGAGGGCGGGGCGGTGTTGCAGGGCGGGCTGGTTCACAGGTTCTCCGATGTCTTTGCGGCGGTCAGTGCGGCGGGTACTGGGCAATGATCTTCTGCACCGTATCGCGGATCGCCGCTTCGCGCTCGGCGGGCGTCGGCGGGCTGCTGCGCATGATCTGCTCGCCACTGCCGCGCCAGACCAGCTTGCCGTCCTTGCCATCGAACATGTCGACCTGGATGGTGGCGACCTTGTAGGTCACGGTGCGGCTCTCGGCCATGGGCGGCGGGCCCCAGTAGCCACCCCAGTAACCGCCCCAGTAGCCGCCGCTGTAAGTGGTGACCTGGTCCTGGCGCTGATCGACGATCAGGTAGGCGCGCAGCTTCACGTCGCCGGGGTTGCCGCCCTGTGCCTGGCGCAGCCCGCGCTGGTCGAATTCGCCGGCGATGGCGTCGCTGATGCGCTGTTCGGTGAGGTCGCTCTTGATGCGCGGGTCGTCCGGGCGGTACTCGAAGGCCGGCTGCGCCCAGCTCCAGGTCAGGTAGCGGGAGAAGTCGCGGGTGGTGTCGTAGTCGCGGCTGACGCTGGTGGTTTCGCAGGCGGCAAGGCCGAGGATCAAGCCCAGGAACAGTGAACGGGACAGCAAACGGCGGATCATGGTCGCAATACTCCTGTCAGAGAATTCCATCCAAGCGCAAGGCAGAAGGATTGGCAAGCAGGGAATCTTCGGTGTCTGGCGGGGTGCTTCTGCTTGCTAGAGTCGACACTCGTTCAAGGTGGGGGATGGGTATGAAACAGTGGTTGCCTGGGGCAATGGCCGGCCTGGCCCTGCTGGCGGGATGCAGCGTCGAGGGCGTGCGCCCATCGTTGCCGCAACCCAAGGTGGTGGCGCATCGAGCCGGCACGGCGGACGCTCCGGAGAACACGCTGCTGGCAATCCGCAAGGCACTGGCCAACCAGAGTGATGTGCTGTGGCTGTCGGTGCAGGTTTCCGCCGATGGCGTCGCGGTGTTGTACCGGCCGGCGGATCTCTCTGCCTTGACCGATGCCCAGGGCGCCGTGGCTTCGAAGACTTTGGAACAGCTGCACTCGGTGAATGCGGGCTACCAGTTCAAGGATGCGGCGGGCGGCTACCCGTACCGTGCGCAGCCGCAGGCGATCCCGACACTGGCCGAGGCGCTGCGGAGCGTTCCTCCGTCGGTTCCGCTGTTCCTCGATATCAAGGCGCAACCGGTGGGCGATGTCATCGACGCGGTGGCCCGCACGCTGGATCAGCAGCAGGCTTGGTCGCGGGTGCGCTTCTACTCCACCGAGCGTGATGCCAGCGATTACCTGGCGCAGCACTACGCGGACCGGGCGCAGCGTTTCGAGAGCCGCGATGCCACGCGCAACCGGTTGGTCGACCTGGCACTGGCCGGCCGATGCTCGCCGCCGGCCGCGGACACCTGGATGGGCATCGAACTGGAGCGCGATCTGACGGTGACGGAGCAGTTCACCCTCGGGTCGTCCTCCTACCAGGTCAAGCCCGCGCGACTGTGGACGCCGCAGGCAATGGCCTGCGTGCGACGCGCCCCGGGGGCGAAGGTGGTGATGTTCGGCATCAACTCGGCTCAGGCCTATGGTGCGGCTCATGGGCTGGGTGCGGACGCCGTGATGGTGGATTCGCCCGCGAGCGTGCCTGACTACCGGCGCGCCCAGGTTCAGCCCGGCGGGTAACCGTCCATGGCCTTGCGTGCGGCTTCACGCAACGCGCGGGCCTGGTCGCTCTGGTTGCTGCCGCCCTCATACTCGGCGCTGCCGCTCCAGACCTGCTGGTTATTGCGCGCGTCGAACAGGGTGATGTGCACCACGCTGACGGTGACGACGTAGGTACGGGTGACCGGGTAGGACGCGCCGTAGCCGCCATACCAGGGATCGTTCCAGCGGCTGTAGCCGCCGTAGTAGCCGCCGTTGTAGTAATCGGTGGTTTGTCGTGTGCGCTGTTCGCTGGAGAGCTGCGCGCTGACGGTCAGGTCTGCCGGGGTATTCGAGCGTGCCGGGCGCAGGCCGCGCTGGTCGAGGGCTTCGCTGACGGCGTCCTGCAAGGGGCCGCCGAAGCTGGCACCGTTGGCCCAGCTCCACGAACGGTACTGGCCGTAGTCCAGCGGCGGCGCGGGATAGCTCCCTGGATCGAGTCCCGGGTTGGCAGCCTGCGCGGGGGCGGGTGGGATCGGCAGCGAGGTATTGCTGTAGGGATTCGGGCTCTGGCACGCGGCCAGGGTGGCGAATAGCGGCAGAATCAGCAGGTAACGCGGCATGACGGACTCCCGCACGCTCACTTCAACGGGCGTGCGCAGTGGCAACTATGCACCTAATCCTGCGGCCGGCACAGCCAGTGCAGGTAGCGGCCGAGACCGGCGAAGGCGGGGTGGCGACGGTATTGCAGTTCCATCTCCACCAGGTCCAGCGGTTCGGCCTTGTGCTGGAACTCCACCGGCATGTAGTCGTGGAACACCCGAACGCCACTGCGTGCGGCGATGTTCCAGTGGCCGGCCATCGCTGCTTCGAGTACGCGCGGGTCGAGCGGTTCCTGCGGAGTCAGGCTCTGTCCCTCGCCGGAGAAGCGGTTCTTGCGCAGTTTGCGGAAATGGCCCTTGAGCAGGTTGCGATAGATCAGCGCATCGCGGTTGTAGAAGGCCAGGGACAGCCAGCCATCGGCACGGGTCAGTTGGTGCAGCACCGGCAGGATCGCCAGCGGCTCGGCCAGCCATTCCAGCACGGCGTGGCAGATCACCAGGTCATAGGGTTCGTTGAGCTGGCCGAGCAGGTCCTGCCAGGGCGCCTCGATGAAGGTGGCTGCAAGGCCGGCCTCCTCGAAGCGCTGGCGTGCGCCTTCGAGCATCGGCGCAGCGGGTTCGGCGAGGGTGACGTCGTGGCCGCGCCCGGCCAGCCACAGCGACATGTGCCCCAGGCCCGCGCCGATATCCAGCACGCGCAGCGGGCGGTCGGGCAGGGCTTCGGCAAGGTCGGCCTGGAGCACGGCGAGGCGGATGGCGCCCTTGGCGCCGCCATAGATCTTCTCGGCGAAGCGCGTGGCCAGTTCGTCGAAATGGCGGTCGCCGGTCTTCGGGGAGTCGCTCACTTGGCGCCCCCTTCGATGAAGCGCCGTTCGCTGTCGGCCAGCTTGGCGAGCACCGCCTGGTTCATGTCGATGCCCAGTTCCGCGCACATCAGCAGCAGGTAAAGGACGATGTCACCGACTTCCTGCCCGGCGTGGGCGAGTTTCTCCGGGGGCAGCTGGCGCGATTCGTCCTCGCGCAGCCACTGGAAGATTTCCACCAGCTCGGCCATTTCCACGCTGGCCGCCATGGCCAGGTTCTTCGGGCTGTGGAAGCGGCTCCAGTCGTTGTGGTCGCGGATGGCGTGCAGGCGCGCGGTGATGGCTTCGAGGTTCATGCAGATGGGGCTCCAACGTGAGCCCCATAGCTTCAAGCCTGGCGCGTCAAACGTCCAGCGGGCTCCAGCTGCCGGCCATGTGCGGCAGGCCGTCCTTGCCGCGCAGGCTGAACTGCCCGGAGGGCGCCGGCTCGCTGGCCAGCAGGTTGACCTGGGACGGCAGCAGCACCGGCTTCTGGAAGCGCACGTCGACCCGATAGCCGGCCATCGGCAGGCGCTCGCCCAGGGCGGCCAGGCTGCGCGCCTTGTTCCACAGGCCGTGGGCAATGGCGCGGGGGAAGCCGAACAGCCTGGCGCTGGCGGCGGACAGGTGGATCGGGTTGTAGTCGCCGGACACGCGGGCGTAGCGCCGGCCGATGTCCGCCGGGCAGTTCCAGGCGTCGATCTGCTCCAGCGGCAGCTCCGACATCTCTTCGCGCGCAGGTGGCGTGCCGTCCAGGCGCATGCCGCGGAACAGGATGCGGCTGTCGCCTTCCCAGAGCAGCCCGAGCTGGTCGTGCAGCTGGGTGATGATGCTGAAGGTCACGCCCTTTTCGTGGGGTTGCAGGTCCTGCACTCGCACGCTGACGTTGAACGGCCCCAGGCCGCCCAGTGGGCGCAACACGCTGATACGGTTTTCCAGGTGCACCAGGCCCAGGAGCGGGAAGGGGAAGCTCGGGTCGGTGAGCAGGCCCATCTGCAGGCCGAAGGCGAGGATGTGCGGATACGTCGGCGGCAACAGGTGGTTGTCGGTAAAACCGCAGACCTTGCGGTAGCGCTCCAGGTGCTTCGGGTCCACCGTGACCGGGCAGCGCAGCCCGCGCGTCGGCAGGCTGCGGCCACGCACGCCGCGGCGCACGGCGGCGCGGGCGAACAGGCCGGTGAGGGCGGGTGGTGCGGACAGGTCAAGCCAATCGCGGGGCATCGGGAATCTCCTTGCGGTATTCAATCAGCTTAGCCGCCGCTCAGGCGCGGGCATTGGCCGTGGCAACGCGGCGCGCGGCAGGCAAGTCAATGTGACCGTCCGATTGCCCGGATATTTCCCTCAACCTGCTTCCTGATTCTCTTGAGGGGGGATGGGAAAGCTGCCTAAGATGGGCCCGCCCCATGGATAACTAGAAAAAACACCATGCGTGATCTGACCGACGATGTGGCGCTGATGCGCCCGGTGATCGACGCCCTGCGCGCCAGCGGCACCGACCCCGACCGCGTGCTGGCTCGCGTCGGCCTGCCTGCCGGCAGCCTGCCTGCCGGACGATTCCCCCACAGTGCACAGAACCTGTTCTGGAAAGCGGCCGCCGAAGAATGTGGCGAAGAGCACGTCGGCCTGTACCTGGCCGGCCACCTGCCCGCGTTCCATGGCCTGCTGCTGGAGTACCTGTTCCTTTCCAGTGCCACCTTTGGCGAAGGCTTGCGCCACGCTCTGCGCTACGTGCGCCTGCTCTCCGACACCCTCAACGCCCGCCTGGAAGTGGAGGGCGAGAAGGCCGTGCTGTTGCTCGGCCATACCGCCGGGACCAATCGACATTTCCCCGAGATGCTCGCCGGTGCGGTGGTGCGCCTGTTCCACGCGCTCACCGAGGGCGACTTCAAGCCCCATGAAGTGCAGCTGATGCACGAGGAAGGCGCGCCCGCCGCGCGTTACCGGGAGGTTTATGGCTGCCCTGCGGTGCTGGGCGCCGAGCGCTATGCGCTGGTGTTCGATGCCCAGGTGCTGGAGAAACCCTCGCGCCACGCCGCGCCGGAACTGCTGCGCATGCACGAGTCCCTGGCGCGCCGGCAACTGGCGGAGGTAGAGCGCCTGGACCTGGTGCGCAAGGTGCGCGAGCTGATCGGCGTGTTGCTGGTGGATGGCGGCGCGACCCTGGAGCAGGTCGCGGCCCGTCTCGACATGCCGGCCCGCCGTTTGCGCGAGCGCCTGGCCATGGCCGGGGTGCGCTTCAACGACCTGGTCACCGACTACCGGTGCCGCCTGGCCAAGGAGCTGCTGCTCAAGACTGACGAGCGCATCGAAGTGATCGTCGAGCGCACCGGCTTTTCCGAGCCGAGCACCTTCTACCGTGCCTTCAAGCGCTGGGTCGGCGAGACCCCGGTGGAGTTCCGCCGCCGCGGCCGGCCGCAACCGCCGGCGGAGTGATCGAACCGTTTCGAGTCCGCCTCTGGATAGGCTTTGCCGGTCAACTCCCGCCAAGGTACGCCCGATGCAAAGCCGAATCCGCCAGACCCTGCTGCTGTCCACCGTCCTGCTGCTGAGCGCTCAGCAAGCCGTGGCGGGTGAAATGGGCGAGACGGCGTTTTCCCGACTGGACCGCGATGGCAGCGGCTTCATCGAGGCCGATGACCTGTCCGCCATGCGCGTGCGCATGTTCCACCGGCTGGACCGGAACCAGGATGGCCTGCTCACCCGCGAAGAAGTGACCCCGCCCAATCCCAGCGTGCAGGTCTCGCCCAACGCCATCGCCTGGCCGGACCAGGATGGCGACGGCAAGGTCAGCCAAGCGGAATTCCTGACCCAGGAGCCTGCGCTGATCGTGCGCGCCGACCGCAATGGCGATCACCGGGTGAGCGCGGAGGAGTTCCGCGAGCTGATCGCGGCGCGGCAGTGAGCTCGCAGGTGGCTCGTTCGTAGGATGGGTGGAGCCTAGGCGATACCCATGCTGTCGCAGGGATCGATGGGTATCGCTTCGCTCCACGCCATCCTACAGATGGAGTCGATTGGAACCGATCAGGCGCCCAGCAGGCTCTGCCCGCAGACCCGCAATACTTGCCCGCTGACTGCGCCAGAACCCGGCTGGGCGAACCAGGCCACGGTCTCGGCGACGTCCTGCGGCAGGCCGCCCTGGCCCATGGAGTTCATGCGCCGGCCGGCTTCGCGGATGGTCAGCGGGATGGCAGCGGTCATCTGCGTCTCGATGAAGCCCGGCGCCACCGCATTGATGCTGATGCCCTTCTTGCCCAGCGCCGGCGCCCAGGCCTGAGCCAGGCCGATCAGGCCGGCCTTGCTCACCGCATAGTTGGTCTGGCCCATGTTGCCGGCGATGCCGCTGATGGAGGCGAGCAGCACCACGCGGCCGTCGTCGTGCAGCTTGCCGGCGTCCAGTAGCGCCTGGGTCAGCACCTGCGGGGCTTTCAGGTTGACGTCGATGACCGAGTTCCAGAACGCTTCGCTCATCTTGGCGACCGTCTTGTCGCGGGTGATGCCGGCGTTGTGCACCACGATGTCGACGCCATCGGGTAGCGCCTCGACCAGTTGCGCACCGGCATCGGCGGCGCAGATGTCCAGCGCCACGCCACGTCCACCCAGGCGCGCGGCCAGGGCATCCAGGGCTTCCTTGGCGGGCGGCACGTCCAGCAGCACCACTTCGGCGCCGTCACGGGCGAGGGTCTCGGCGATGGCCGCGCCGATGCCGCGGGCGGCGCCGGTCACCAGCGCGCGTTTGCCCACCAGCGGACGACTCCAGTCCTGCACCTGCTTGTCGTAGGCGGCGAGGCGCACGACCTGCCCGGACACATAGGCACTCTTGGGCGAGAGGAAGAAGCGCAGCACGCCTTCGAGCTGGTCCTCGGCGCCCTTGCCGACGTAGACCAGCTGCACGTTACCGCCGCGGCGGATTTCCTTGCCCAGGGAACGGCTGAAACCTTCCAGGCTGCGCTGCACGCTGGCGGCGATCGGGTCTTTCACCGACTCCGGCGCGCGGCCGAGGATCACCACGTGCGGGCATTTATCCAGGCCCTTGAGGGCGCCCTGGAAGAAGGTGCGCAGCTCGAGGGTCTGCTCGAAGCGGGTCAGGCCGCTGGCGTCGAAGACGATGGCCTTGAGCTTGGGGCCATGCTCGGCGGTCCAGCGCGGCAGGCCGTACTGGCCTTCGCTGAAGGAGAACACCGCGTCGGTCAGGCGCTCGGCGAACGGCAGCACTGCCTCGTTCAGATTGCCCTCGCCACCGAGCAGCAGCGCTCCGTCCACCGGCCGCGTGCGCCCGGCGCTCCAGCGCTCCAGGCGGACCGGCGCGGGCAGGCCGAGGGCTCCGACCAGGCGGCGGCCGACGTTGGAGTTGGCGAAGGCGATGTAGCGATCGGTCATGGAACGGGCTCCTGCACGGGTTCTCTAAAGTGCTGACCACTCTACGCAGCGGCGGGTTCGGCGCAATTGACCGCGCTGACCTGCGCAACGGCGGGGCGGCCAATGCGACACAAGCGGCTAAGGTTAGCCTTGACCGCACTTCAACGCTCACCCTTGTAGGAGCTCTGCATGACCCAACTGCGCCGGGTCGCCATCGTCGGCGGCAACCGAATTCCCTTCGCCCGCTCCAACACCGTGTATGCCACGGCGAGCAACCAGGAGATGCTGACCTCCGCGCTGGACGGCCTGATCGAGCGCTACAAGCTGCACGGCGAGCGCCTGGGCGAGGTGGTTGCCGGCGCCGTGCTCAAGCATTCGCGCGACTTCAACCTGACCCGCGAGTGCGTGCTGGGCACGCGCCTGGCGCCGGAAACCCCGGCCTACGACATCCAGCAGGCGTGCGGCACCGGTCTGGAAGCAGCGATCCTGGTGGCCAACAAGATCGCCCTCGGGCAGATCGACTGCGGCATCGCCGGCGGCGTGGACACCACCTCCGACGCGCCCATCGGCGTCAACGAGGGGCTGCGCAAGATCCTGCTGGAAGCCAACCGCGGCAAGTCCAACGGCGAGAAGATCAGGAGCCTGCTGAAGATCCGCCCGCGCCACCTGATGCCGCACATCCCGAAGAACGGCGAGCCGCGCACCGGCCTGTCGATGGGCGAGCACTGCGAGCTGATGGCGCAGACCTGGGCCATCCCGCGCGACGAGCAGGACAAGCTGGCCTTCGAGAGCCACCACAAGCTGGCCGCCGCCTACGACGAAGGCTGGCAGAACGACCTGATGACGCCGTTCCGCGGCCTGGTGCGCGACCAGAACCTGCGCCCGGATATCAACCTGGAGAAGCTCGGCACCCTCAAGCCGGTGTTCGAGAAGGGGCCGCGCGGCACCCTGACGGCGGCCAACTCCACGCCGCTGACCGATGGCGCCTCGGTGGTGCTGCTGGCCAGCGAGGAATGGGCGAAGGAGCGTGGCTTGCCGATCCTGGCGTATTTCAAGGATGGCGAAGCGGCGGCGGTGGATTTCGTCGGCGGCCACGAGGGCCTGCTGATGGCGCCGGTCTACGCGGTGCCGCGCCTGCTGGCGCGCAACGGCCTGACCCTGCAGGACTTCGACTTCTACGAGATCCACGAAGCCTTCGCCGCGCAGGTGCTCTGCACCCTCAAGGCCTGGGAGGACGCGGACTACTGCAAGACCCGCCTCGGCCTCGACGCACCGCTGGGCTCCATCGACCGCAGCAAGCTCAATGTGAAAGGCAGCTCGCTGGCCGCCGGCCATCCGTTCGCCGCCACTGGCGGGCGCATCGTCGCCAACCTGGCCAAGCTGCTGGACGGTGCCGGCAAGGGGCGCGGACTGATCTCGATCTGCGCGGCAGGCGGCCAAGGTGTGACCGCGATCGTCGAACGGTAATCCAATACAGCGGGACCGATGCTTTTCGGTCCCGTGATGTAAGCAACTCCGTGACTTCAGGCGGCACCGCGCGAGCGGCGCCGCCTTTTTTTCGCATGACGAGCGGGCGTTTGCAGGATGGCGTGGAGCGAAGCGATACCCATCGAAGTCAATCAGGGACTGCTGACGGGTATCGCAAGCTCCACCCATCCTACGAAATCGGCGCGCTGCAATTTCCTTCTAGATGCGCCCTTCAACCGCCCTGCAACATCCCCGGATGCACGCGCCGCGAGAAGGGTGTGGACAGCACCAGCGAGGTCCTGCTGGTACCGAACTGCGCCAGGCGGTCGATCAGCTCTTCCAGTTCCTGGGTGCAGCTCACCGCCACCTTGAGCATCACGCAGGCCTCGCCGGTGATGCGATAGCAGTCGATGATCTGCGGGATCTCCAGCAGCGGGTCGAGCATGGTCCTGCTGCGGTGGTCGTTCAGGCGCATCTCGATCAGGCACTGGATCGAGCGGCCCATCTTCGACAGGTCTACGCTGGCGTGGTAGCCGGTGATCACCCCGTCCGCCTCCAGGCGCGCCACCCGGTCGGCCACCGCCGGCGGCGAAAGGTTGATGCGCCGGGCCAGTTCGGCGAAGGACAGGCGACCGTCTTCGAGCAGGGCGGCGAGCAGGGCGCGGTCGTATTTGTCCATGGTCTGGCTCCGGTTTGGAATCAACGGAAAGACTCGTGAAATTCCATCGAATGAAAAGTGTTATGCCAGTAATGGCGTTGTCTGTGCCTTATCCAAGGCGTTTCACCTGCATAAAATGAAGCGCTCTGCCTGCCTTGTCGAGCCCCCTCCATGACCACGATGCCCATGCCCAGAGCCCGCGTTTCATTGACCCTGATCGCCGCCTTCTTCGCCCTTTACTTCATCTGGGGCTCGACCTACCTGGTAATTCGCATCGGCGTCGAATCCTGGCCGCCGATGCTGATGGCCGGCTGCCGTTTCATCATCGCCGGGGTGATCCTGTTCGCCTGGATGCTCTGGCGCGGAGCACCCATGCCGACGCTGAAACAGTGCCTTTCGGCGGGGGCCATCGGCATCCTCCTGCTCAGCTGCGGCAATGGCGGGGTGACGGTGGCCGAACACTGGGGCGTGGCCTCGGGCGTGGCGGCGCTGGCGGTGGCGACCGTGCCGTTGTTCACCCTGGTGTTCGGGCGCTTCTTCGGCAATCGCACCAACGCGCTGGAGTGGGCTGGCATCGCCCTGGGCCTGTTCGGCATCGTGCTGCTCAACCTGGGGTCGAACCTGCAGGGAAGCCCGGCAGGGGCGGCGCTGATCCTCTTTGCGGCGGCGACCTGGGCCTTCGGCTCGGTGTGGAGCCGGCGCCTGGACCTGCCCGCCGGCGCTATGGCCAGCGCAGTGGAGATGCTGGTGGGCGGCGGCGTGCTGCTGCTGGGCAGCTTCCTCAGCGGCGAGCGCATGGAACAGATGCCCACTGCCGCCGGTTGGGGCGCGCTGGCCTACCTGGTGGTGTTCGGCTCGATCATCGCCTTCAGTGCCTACATGTACCTGCTGGCCAATGTGCGCCCGGCGGCGGCGACCAGCTACGCCTACGTCAACCCGGCAGTGGCGGTGATGCTCGGGGTGGTGTTCGCCGGCGAGCACATCGGCCTGGCGGAGTCCCTGGCGATGGCGGTGATCATCAGCGCCGTGGTGCTGATCGGCCTGCCGCAGTGGCGGCGCAAGGAAGCCGTCTGATTCGTGGCATGAGCTAAGCCCGAAAGGTTATTTCGCGCGCTTCGCGCGGTTCGCTAGGGTATGAAACGGCCTCCATTCGGAGGCCGTTCTTCTTTCCCTTCAGTACACCCGCGCGCCATACGCCCAGGCCACTGATCCACCCTTCGAGCCGAGGTGCGCATGCTGGTGCCGCTTTCCACGCTGTCCGAACTGCCTCCCATCCAGCGCTGGAGCAACGCCCTGCGTGCGTCCAGCCTGCTTGCCCTGTCGGTACCACGCGAGTACGGCGGGCGCGGTGCCGGCTGGGACGAGGTGCTGCAGACCCTGCGCGATCTCTCCGAGCGCGACGGCACTCTGGCGCGGCTGTTCGCGCTGCATCACCTGCAATTGGCCAGCGTGTTGCTGCTGGGCAGCACCGAGCAGCGCGAGCGACTGCTGCCGCTCAGCGTGGAGCGCGAATGGCTGTGGGGCGAAGCGGTGGATCACCAGGAAAGCCGCCTGCTGGCGCGCGAGCATCGGCGCGGCGGTTTCCTGTTGCAGGGTGGGCGCCATGATTGCTTCGGCGCGGCGGCGGTGGACTGGCTGCTGATCTCGGCGCGGCACGCGCCCAGCGAGGGGCTGCTGATCGCCGCGCTGCCGGCGGATCGTAACGGGCTGGACCGATTCGAGCCCAACGGCGGCGGACTGCTGCATTGCCACGAGGTGCGCCTGCATCCCGAGGACATCCTGCTGCCGCCCGGTCTGCCGTGGACGCCCCGTGCGCAACTGCGCGGCAGCCTCTCCGCGCTGTTGCAGGCGAACATCGCCCTGGGCCTTGCCGTGCAGGCCTTCGAGAACCTGCCGGCGCGGGCGGTGGCGGGCGAGTTGCAGCGGCTGCTGGCGCTGGGGCTGCGGCTGTCCGAGCAGTCGGCGGTGGCCTTCGAGTCCGCCCAGGCGGCGGGCAACAGCCTGAGCTTCAGCCGCAGCGCGGCATTGGCGACCCTGGTGGCGGAAACCGCTGCGGTGGCGCAACACGCGGTGCAGGTCGGCTTGCGCCAGGAGGGCACTCGCGCCCGTGTGCGTGCCGGTGCGACCTGAGGCGCCGTGCCACGGGGCCTGTAGCCAAATCGAGACAAGCGCTGGCGCTCATAAGTTAAGAACTAAAAATTATTTATTCGAAGTTTTTTATATCGGTAATCTAGCTCTACCGGACCGCCGGACACCTGTTTCATCCATCGAATCCCGTCCCGTGGTCCGTCCCCTCTGTGAGGCCGGCACCGCCGTTACCTTCAGAGGAAACACCATGAACAAACCTCGTTTCGTACGCCGTGCCGTGGCCGGCGTCGCTGTTGCGGCTGCCCTGTCCTTCCAGAGCGCCGCGTTCGCCGACATCGTCCTGGGCTACCAGACCGGCATCGACCCGACCAAGGTTCCGCAAGCCGATGGCACCTATGAAAAGGTCATCGGCGAGAAGCTCGACTGGCGCCGCTTCAACAGCGGCCCGGAAGTGGTCGCCGCCATCGCCTCGGGCGACGTGCAGCTGGGCAACCTCGGTTCCAGCCCGCTGGCCGCCGCCACCTCGCGCGGTCTGCCGATCGTTGCCTTCATCGTCTCCGCACAGATCAACGCCGCCGAGGCCCTGGTGGTGCGCAACGGCAGCAAGATCGAGAAGCCCGAAGACCTGGTCGGCAAGACCATCGCCACGCCCTTCGTCTCCACCTCGCACTACAGCCTGCTGGGCGCACTCAAGCACTGGCAGATCGACCCGGCGAAGGTAAAGATCGTCAACCTCAACCCCACCGAGATCGCCGCCGCCTGGCGCCGTGGCGACATCGACGGCGCCTTCGTCTGGTCGCCCGCCCTGGGCGAGATCAAGAAGTCCGGCAAGGTGCTGACCGACGCCGCCGAAGTCGGCCAGTGGGGTGCACCGACCTTCGAGGTCTGGGTAGCCCGCAAGGACTTCGCCGAGAAGCACCCGGAAATCATCGCCAAGTTCGCCAAGGTGAGCCTGGATTCCTTCGCTGACTACAACGCCCACAAGGCGCAGTGGACCGCCGACTCCGAGCAGGTGAAGAAGATCGCCAAGCTGACCGGCGCCGATCCGCAGGACGTGCCTGAACTGCTGGCCGGCTCCGCCTTCCCCGAATCCCAGGCGCAGCTGTCCTCCGCCCTGCTGGGCGGCGGCACCGCCAAGGACATCGCCGGCACGGCCGCATTCCTGAAAGAGCAGAAGCGCGTGCCTTCAGTGCTCAAGGACTACTCGCCCTACGTCAGCGCCGAATACGTGCGCCAGGCCCAGAGCGTGCAGGTCGGGCAGCGCTGAGGCCCTGAAACTCTTCCGCGGGGCCCCTCTCCCCCCGCCCTCTCCCTGAAGGGAGAGGGAGCTGTCCCTGCCAGCTGACGCCATGGTTTCAACCGGCACCGAACGGTCCCCTCTCCCTTCAGGGAGAGGGTTAGGGAGAGGGCAATCGCCGCACCGAAGTATCCCTTTCTCACCCTACGGAGGGCAGAACATGAGCCGTCTGACGGCCGAGTCGGTCAGCCTCACTTTCCAGCAGAACGGACGCGAGCGCGTCGTGCTGCAGGACCTTTCCCTCAGCCTCGCCAAGGGCGAATCCCTGGTGGTGCTCGGCCCGTCCGGCTGCGGCAAGTCCAGCCTGCTCAACGTGCTGGCGGGCTTCCAGGCGCCGGACAGCGGCCGCGTGCAGATCGACGGCCGCACCCTCGACGGTCCCGGCGGAGAACGCGGCGTTGTGTTCCAGGACGATGCGCTGATGCCCTGGCTGAGCGCGCTGGACAACGTCGCCCTGGGCCTGCGCATCCGTGGCGTCGGCGCTGCCGAGCGCAGTGCCCGCGCCCATGAAGTCCTCAAGCTGGTAGGCCTGGGCGAGCACGCGGACTACCGCATCTCGCAACTGTCCGGCGGCCAGCGGCAACGCCTGGGCCTGGCCCGCGCACTGGCGGTGGAGCCGGACTTCCTGCTGCTCGACGAGCCCTTCGGCGCCCTCGACGCGCTGACCCGCGAGCGCATGCAGGTGCTGACCCTCGACCTGTGGCGCAAGACCGGCAAGGGCCTGTTCCTGATTACCCACAGCGTCGATGAAGCGCTGTTCCTGGCCACCGACCTGATGGTGATGGACGGCCCGCCGGCGCGCATCGTCAAGCGCCTGCCACTGGACTTCGCGCGCCGCTACGCCGCCGGCGAGCCAGTGCGTTCGATCAAGTCCGACCCGGAATTCGCGCGTCTGCGCCAACTGCTGCTGGATGAGTTCCTTGAGGAACCGGAGGCCGAGCATGCCCACTGATACCCTCGCCGCCAAACTTCCGGCCGCCGTGCCGCAATCCCGCAGTGTGCCGCGCGACTACCGCCGCTGGGCTGCAGCCGGCAGCGTCGGCGGAATCTTCGTGCTCTGGTGGCTGGCCACGCACCTGGGCTGGGTCGACACCCTGTTCCTGCCGGCACCGGAGCAACTGGTGGAAGCCTTCCAGCGCCTGCTTGCCGAAGGCTACGTCGATGCGTCGTTGTGGCAGCACATCGGTACCAGCCTGCTGCGTGTGTTGCTGGCACTGGGCGCGGCGGTACTGACGGCGATTCCGCTGGGCATCCTGATGGGGCTCAACCCGCTGGTGGGCGCGGCCTTCGACCCGCTGGTGGAGTTCTACCGCCCGGTGCCGCCGCTGGCCTACCTGCCGCTGATCGTCATCTGGTTCGGCATCGGCGAGCTGTCCAAGGTGCTGCTGATCTACCTCGCGCTGTTCGCCCCGCTGCTGATCGCCACCGCCGCCGGCGTGCGCCGTGTGGACAAGTCGCGCATCCAGGCCGTGCGCTGCCTGGGCGCCAGCCGCCTGCAGGTGGTGCGCCACGTGATCCTGCCCAGCGCGCTGCCGGAAGTCCTCACCGGTTTGCGCATTGCCCTGGGGGTGGGCTGGTCGACCCTGGTCGCCGCCGAGCTGATCGCCGCCAACCGCGGCCTGGGCTTCATGGTGCAATCCGCCGCGCAGTTCCTCGCCACCGATGTCGTGGTGCTGGGGATCCTGCTGATCGCCGCCATCGCGCTGAGCTTCGAGCTTGGGCTGCGCTGGCTGCAGAAGCGGTTTGCTTCCTGGGAGTGACTTTCTGCCGGGCGGGGTAAAAGCCCCTCTCCCTAACCCTCTCCCGCAAGCGGGATAGGGGACCTGTCCCGAGTGGCTTCGAGGCCCCTGCCTCATTGATGAATCTGCATGGCTGAAGGACTTTTCCGTCCTTTGCGCGCAAACCAAACGGCCCCCTCTCCCTTCAGGGAGAGGGCTGGGGAGAGGGCAAGCAAGCCGCCCACCCCGTGAACCTCACGAGAGAACACGAACATGACCACCCTGAGCATCGAACCCATCAGCCCGGCCCTGGGCGCCATCGTTTCCGGCGTGCGCCTGGCCGACCCGCTGGACGACGCGGCGCAGCGCCAGATCGAGCAGGCCCTGCTCGACCATCACGTGCTGTTCTTCCGCGACCAGCCGCTGACTCCCACCCAGCAGGCGAACTTCGCCACGCGCTTCGGCGACCTGCACATCCATCCGATCTACCCCAGTTCGCCGGAACAGCGCGAGGTCATCGTCCTCGACACCGCCGTCACCGACGTGCGCGACAACGCCATCTGGCACACCGACGTCACCTTCCTGGAGACCCCGGCACTGGGCGCCGTGCTGGCCGCCAAGCAGCTGCCGCCCTACGGTGGCGACACGCTGTGGGCCAGCGGCATCGCGGCCTTCGAGGCGCTGTCGAAACCGCTGCAGCGGTTGCTCGACGGACTCACCGCGACCCACGACATCAGCAAGTCCTTCCCCCAGGAACGCTTCGGCGCCACCGACGCGGACCTTGCGCGCCTGGAAGAGGCGCGCCAGAAGAACCCGCCGCGCAGCCATCCGGTGATCCGCACGCACCCGGTTACCGGGCGCAAGGCGTTGTTCGTCAGCGATGGCTTCACGACCCGCATCAACGAGTTGGAGCCGGCAGAAAGCCGCGCCATCCTCGACCTGCTGTTCGCCCACTTCGCCCGCCCGGAGTTCACCGTGCGCTGGCGTTGGAGGGAGAACGACGTGGCTTTCTGGGACAACCGTGTGACCCAGCATTACGCGGTGGACGACTACCGCCCGCAGCGCCGCGTGATGCACCGTGCGACGATCCTGGGCGACAAACCGTTCTGACGTCGGGGCGGCACCTGTAGGGCGCATAACCCGGAACGGGTTATCCGCCGACGTGGCGGATAACGCCCTAGGCGTTATGCGCCCTACGGAACTAACAGGCTTTTCGTAGGAGCGGCCACTCGGAAATTACCGTCATCCCCGTGACTTGCGGCAACAAAGCCGCACCGCAGACCGCAATCGTCGCCATTCTGGGTCGCGGTGGATGGCTCACTGTCCTACGCTTTGGCAGTTTCGCTTCGTAAAGAGATTGCCTACATGCAAGAAAGGATTCCCGACGAGTCCAACCTCGCCGAGCTGACGGTTCGCGGCCTGATCCTCGGCGCGCTGATCACCGTGGTGTTTACCGCTTCCAACGTCTACCTCGGCCTCAAGGTCGGCCTGACCTTCGCCTCGTCGATTCCCGCGGCGGTCATTTCCATGGCCGTGCTGCGCTACTTCTCCGGCTCCAACATCCTCGAGAACAACATGGTGCAGACCCAGGCCTCGGCGGCCGGCACCCTGTCCTCGATCATCTTCATCCTTCCCGGCCTCTTGATGATCGGCTACTGGAGCGGCTTCCCGTTCTGGCAGACCGCGGCCATCTGCTCCATCGGCGGCATCCTCGGCGTGCTGTACACCATTCCGCTGCGCCGGGTGATGGTGGTGCAGAGCAACCTGCCGTACCCCGAGGGTGTGGCGGCGGCGGAAATCCTGCGCGTCGGCAGCCAGGACGAAGAGGAAGAGAAGGCCGGCAAGTCCGCGAAAGCCGGTGGCCCGGGCCTGCGCGACATCCTCGCCGGCGGTGTGGTCGCCGCCGCCTTCAGCCTGCTCAGCAGCGGTTTCAAGGTGCTCGCCGAAGGCTTCAGCTTCTGGCTCACCGCCGGGCAAGCGGCGTTCCGCCTGTCCACCGGCTTCTCCCTGGCGCTGGTGGGTGCCGGTTACCTGATGGGCATCACCGCCGGCATCGCCATCCTGATCGGCGTGGTCATTGCCTGGGGCGTGGCCGTGCCGCTGCTCTCGGTCAACAGCGTGCTGGCCGCCGGGCAGAGCCTGCCGGAGCTGGCAAACAAGCTTTGGAGCAGCCAGGTGCGCTTCCTCGGCGCCGGCACCATCGGTATCGCCGCGCTGTGGACCTTGGCCACTCTGTTCAAACCCATGGTGCAGGGCGTCTGGTCATCGCTCAGCGCCGTCAGCGGCCGTGGTGAAAGCAGCGACCTGCGCACCGAGCAGGACCTGTCGGCGAAGTGGATCGTCACCATTGCCGGGGTTCTCTTGCTGGCGCTGTTCGTGGTGTTCTCCTACTTCCTCGGTGAGGCCGCGCCGGACCTGCATGGCTTCGGCTTCTGGGGCCTGGTGGCGGTCTGCGTGATCTTTGCTTTCTTCTTCGGCTTCCTGATCGCCGCCGCCTGCGGCTACATGGCCGGCCTGGTCGGCTCGTCGAGCAGCCCGATCTCCGGCATCGGCATCATCGCGGTGATCCTGGTGTCGCTGCTGATCCTGGGCGTCGGCTCGCTGGAGACCGGTTTCCTCGACCAGCAGGGCGGCAAGCTGGCCATCGCCCTGGCGCTGTTCACCACCTCGGTGGTGATCGCCATCGCGGCGATTTCCAACGACAACCTGCAGGACCTGAAGACCGGCTACCTGGTCGGCGCGACCCCGTGGCGCCAGCAGGTGGCGCTGATCGTCGGCTGCCTGGTGGGCGCCCTGGTGATCCCGCCGGTGCTGGAGTTGCTGTTCAACGCCTACGGCTTCACCGGTGCGCTGCCGCGCGAGGGCATGGACCCGAACGCCGCGCTGGCCGCACCGCAGGCGACGCTGATGACGGCGATTGCCAGCGGGATTTTCCACAACGCGCTGAACTGGAACATGATCCTGATCGGCGTGGCGCTGGGCATCGCGCTGATCCTGGTGGACGTGCTGCTGCGCCGCACCGGCAAGGCCAGCCTGCCGGTACTGGCAGTCGGCCTGGGCATCTACCTGCCGCCGACCATCGGCATGACCCTGGTGGTCGGCGCGGTGATCGGCTGGCTGCTGGAAACCGCCCTGGCCAAGCGCGCGGCGGCGGCTGGCAAGGATGTGGAGAAATTCTCCGACGAGCCCAGGCGCCGGGGCGTGCTGCTGGCCTCCGGCCTGATTGTCGGCGAGAGCCTGATGGGCATCCTACTCGCCGCCATCATCGGCGCCACCGGTTCCGCTACGCCTTTGGCACTGGTCGGCGAGTCTTTCGAGGACACCGCGCAGTGGCTGGGGCTGGTGGTATTCGTGGCGATCTGCGT
The DNA here is from genome assembly GCF_022380625.1 of Pseudomonas sp. DP-17. NCBI lineage: Bacteria > Pseudomonadati > Pseudomonadota > Gammaproteobacteria > Pseudomonadales > Pseudomonadaceae > Pseudomonas > Pseudomonas sp. DP-17. The sequence goes on along the minus strand of NZ_JAKSXG010000012.1, from coordinate 26,262 downwards.
GCTGTTCTACCGCAAGGTGCTGACCGGCACCCGCGCCTGATCCTTGGCCGTGATGGGAAAAAGGCGCCTGCGGGCGCCTTTTTCGTGGGTGTACGGGCTCAGCGCACCAGATGCAGGAACTGCAGGTGCCGTTCGTACTGGTCGAGCATGTCGTTGATGATCTGCTCCTTGCTGTAGCCCATCAGGTCGTAGTCCTGGCTGCCTTCGGAGAGGTGCACCTCGGCGCGGAAGTAGCGGCGGTTCTTCAGGTGCAGGCCGCCCATGCCGGCACGGGCGAAGGAGGGGGTGAAGTAGCCGCGCATCGAGACCTGGTAGAGGAACGGATGCTGCGCGCCGTGGCCGATCTCCAGGCCGATTTCCAGGTTGCTCAGGTCCAGGTCGGAATCCACCTGCAGGCCCTTCTCGCGGAACACCTCGGAGACCTCGGTGATCGCCGGGGTGACCACGTCGACCATGTAGCGGTACACCTCGTCGCGGGTGGGGAAGTGCACCGCCTGGGAGATGCGCCGCTTCCAGCCGCCGGGCTTGGCCGAGGGCGGCGCCAGTGAATGGGTTCGCGCGCGCTGGCGCTGGGACTCCAGGTAGAAGGCCTTGTGCAGGCCCCACATCATCAGCAGCAGGATCAGCGAGAAGGGCAGCGAGGTCAGCACCACGGCTGACTTCAGCGCATCGATGCTGCCGGCGAACAGCAGGCCGCCGGTGACCAGTGCGGTGGCCACGCCCCAGAACACCCGCAGCCACTTAGGACCATCGTCGTCGGCGCTGCCGCCTCGGGCGGAGAGGGTGGAGAGCACCACGGTGCCGGAGTCCGCCGATGTGACGAAGAAGACGAAGCTGACCAGCACCGTCACCGCGATCACCACGCGGCTGGCGGGGTAGTTCTGCAGCATCTGGTAGAGCGCCATCGACGGGTCGGCGATGGCCACGCGGCCCAGCTCGCTGAAGCCGTGATTGAGCACCTGGTCCAGGGCGCTGTTGCCGAAGATCGACATCCAGGCGAGGGTGAAGCCGAGCGGGATGAACAGCACGCCGAAGACGAATTCACGGATGGTCCGCCCGCGCGAGATGCGCGCGATGAACAGGCCGACGAAGGGCGCCCAGGCGATCCACCAGGCCCAGTAGAACACCGTCCAGCCGCCCAGCCAGTCGCTGCCTTCCTGGCCGTAGGCATAGAGGTCGAAACTCTTGGTCGGCAGGGCGCCGAGGTAGTCGCCGATGTTCTGCACCAGGGTGTTGAGCAGGTGCTGGGTGGGGCCGGCGAACAGCACGAAGAGCAGCAGCGCGCAGGCCAGCAGCATGTTGATGTCCGACAGCAGTCGGATGCCCTTGTCGACGCCGGACACGGCGACCAGGATGGCCGCGCCCATCATCAGTGCGATCAGGGTCATCTGCACCGGATGGCTATGAGCGACGCCGAAGAGGAAGTCCAGCCCGGCGTTGAGCTGCAACACGCCAAAGCCCATGTCCGCACCCAGGCCGAACACCGTGGCGATGATGCCGAAGCAGTCCACCGTGTAGCCAATGGGGCCATTGATGCGCTTGCCGATCAGCGGGTAGAGCGCCGAGCGCAGCGCCAGCGGCAGGTTATGGCGGTAGGCGAAATAGGCCAGCGCCATCGCCACCAGGGCGAACACGCCCCAGCCGTGCAGGCCCCAGTGCAGGAACAGCAGCTGCATGGCCTGGCGCGCCGCTTCCGGGGTCCCGGCTTCACCTTGCGGCGGCTGGGCGAAGTGGGTCAGTGGCTCGGACACGCAGAAGAAGAACAGGGTGATGCTGATGCCCGCGGCGAACAGCATGCCGGCCCAGGACAGGTAGCTGAATTCCGGCTCGTCGTGGTCGGCACCGAGCTTGATCTTTCCGTAGCCGGAAAGCGCGGTGACCACCACGAAGATCAGGTACAGCGTCATCGCCAGCAGGTAATACCAGCCGACAGTGTCGGCGGCCCAGGACTGCGCGGCGAGCAGCCATTCACCGGCCTGTTGCGGCTGGGCGATGACGATCAGGGCGAAGAGCAGGATCAGCGCGGCCGCACCGTAGAAGACCGGTGGGTTCATGCGCATGGCGGGGGAGGATGTTACGGACGGGGAGGATTGTGCAACGGACAAAACGGGCGGGGTTCCTCGAAATTTTCCTTGAACAAGCATTCAATGAAAACACGGGAAGGCCCTGGAAAGCCAATCGGCGGGACCGGTGGTCCCGCCGCCGGCCCTGTACAAGGGCCGAGCGGAGCGGGTACTGCTTACTTGCGGCGGTTCTTTTTCGCCTCACGGATCTCACGGCGTTCCGGGTCGGCCTTCGCGGGCGCGGTCAGGAAAGCGGTGGCGGCGAAGAAGTTGGCAAGAGCGGCAAAGCTGGTCACGGTAGTCTCCAATGGCGCCGGGGAAAAGGGGTCCCGACCGCCTGATAGCCATTTTCCCTGAAGATTGTGACAAAAAGAAGTGAATGGTCTTGATGGAAGGTATTGAGGCGGTCGATGAGACTGCTTTCATGATGTTTTGCGGTGAATGGTCCTGTTTTTGACTTGTTGCTCAGGATTCCCTCTCGCAAATCTTCAGGTCGGCGAAGCCTTTCACTGCGACCGTTCGTCGCTAAAGGTGAAACGGTTCAGCGCCGCGGCTGGCATTGCAGCGATTTACCGGCTGTCAGCGCGGTGATACAGCGCTTCGCGTAGCACAATTCCCGAAATAGAGCGGGGCAGCGCTGGAAAACCTGAACACGCGTGCAATATTTTGTGAAAAAGTTGTGAAGCGAGTATGGCGATTGACTCGTCGGTTCCGTTAGTCTCCCACCCGCAGGACAAAAATCCACCAACAGGGAGCATCTCGAGATGGACTTCAAACGCATCGCCATTGCCACTGCACTCTTCGCTTCGCTGGCCGGTTGCCAGACCATGACCACCAACCAGGCCATCGTTCCGCTGCAGGCCGCTACCGCTCAGATGATCGGTCTGGCCTCCTCCGACGAGCTGGTCGTCAGCGACGTCAAAGCCGGCCAGCCGGACGCCCTGGGTGGCCAGGAACTCTCCTATGTCGCCACCACCACCAAAGGCCGCGTGTTCAACTGCACCTCGCGCATGATGCCGGGCCTGCTGACCGATCCGGCCAAGCTGACCAACCCGTCGTGCACTCCGGTGGTTGCTCACTCGAACACCGCTACCAAGTAAGCCCCAGCAGCATGCTGTCGCCCGTGCGCGACCCATCGGGTCGCGCTGGCGACTACAGCGCGGCGACTCAGCCGCGCTCGTGCTCCAGGCGTTGCAGCAGCGCACGCAACTGCGCCTCGACGCCGGGCTGGCGTACCAGGCGCTCCAGCGCTTCCTCGCTGGCTCCCGTTACGCCGCCTGATCCCGCCACTCCACCTGAAAAGTTAAGGTGCTCCGGGCGGATCTCCTCGTCCGGGCTGACCAGCAGGGCGAAGTGGATGACGTTCTCCAATTCGCGAATATTGCCCGGCCACGAATAGCCCTCCAGCGCGCGCTGGGTGTCACTGGCGATCTGCGGCACCGGCAGTTCCAGGCGCTGCGCATGCACGCCGAGGAAGTACTCGGCCAGTGGCTGGATATCGCCGATGCGCTCGCGCAGCGGTGGCAGCGTAAGGTTGCCGTCGTGCAGGTACTGCTGCAGCCCTTCGAGGAATTTCCCTGCTTTCACTGCCTGCCCCAGGTCGATGCTGGTGGCGGCGACCAGGCGCACGTCCACCGGCACCGGCTCGCGGGCACCGACGCGCAGCACCTCGCGCTCCTGCAGCACGCGCAGCAGCTTCTGTTGCAGCGACAGCGGCAGGTCGGCGATCTCGTCCAGATACAAAGTCCCGCCGTTGGCCGAGCCGAACCAGCCGGCGCGGCTGCCCACCGGGCCGTTGTGCGCGCCAGGGGCATAGCCGAACAGCTCGGCCTCGGCGTAATTGCGGCTCAGGGCGCTGCAGCTCACCGCGACGAACAGGCCCGGGCGTTCGCTGGCGCGGTGGATGTGACGGGCCAGCAGCTCCTTGCCGGTGCCGGTCTCGCCGTGGATCAGCACCGGCTGCGGCAACGGCGCCAGGCGCTCCACCTCGTCGCGCACTTCATGGGAGCGCGGGTCGAAGAACACCAGCGCCTTGGCGCGGATGCTCAGCGGGCTCTTGTCGGCGTCGGGGAAGGTCAGCAGCGGTAGCGGCGCGTGGGGTGCATTCATGGGGTTTCTCCTTCTGCTTCTACAGCGCGTCCAGCGCCTGCAGGAAGTCGCGGACGATGTCCTCGCTGTCCTCTATGCCCACCGACACACGGATGGTGCCGTCGTGGATGTCCAGCGCGGTCAGGGCCTCGGCGGATAGCGCGCGATGCGAGGTCTTGCCGGGGTGGGTGATGCTGCTGGCGACTCCGGCCAGCGAGGGGGCGAAGGCAGCCAGTTGCAGCTCGCCGATCAGCGCGTCGACCTGATCGAGGCCACCTTTGAGGGTGAAGCTCAACATGCCCGAATGGCCTTTGCGGAACAGCCGCTGCGCCAGCTCGAAGTCCGGGTGCGAAGGCAGGCCGGGGTAGAACACGCGGGCCACCTGCGGATGTGCTTCGAGGGCTTCGGCCAGCGCCTGGGCGTTCTGCGAGTGGGCCTTCATGCGCAGGGCCAGGGTCTTCGCGCCGCGGAAGTTGAGCCAGCTTTCGAAGGGGCTGGCGCTGCCGCCGGCGTTGATCTGGAAGCGCCGCGCGGCGGCAACCCACTGGGCGTCGCCGATCAGCGCGCCGCCCATGGCGTCGCTGTGGCCGTTGAGGTACTTGGTGGTGCTGTGGATCACCAGGTCGGCGCCATCGCGCAGCGGCTGATAGAGCACCGGCGAGAGGAAGGTGTTGTCCACCAGCAGCTTGAGACCGTGGCGATGGGCAAGATCGGCCAGCGCAGGAATATTGCTGATGCGCACCAGCGGGTTGGAGGCGGTCTCGGTGTAGATCAGCTTCGTGGTGGGGGTGATCGCCGCTTCCACCGCCGCCAGGTCGTTGAGGTCGAGCAGGGTGGAGGCGATGCCGAAGCGGGTCAGCTCCCTCTCGATCAGGCTTTGGGTGGTGCCGTACAGCTCGCGGCTGGCGATCAGGTGGTCGCCGGCGCCCAGTACCCCCAGCAGCGCAGCGGAAATGGCCGCCATGCCGGAGGCGGAGAACAGCGCGTCCTCGCCGACTTCCAGTTCGCGCAGCAGCTCTTCCACGGCGCTGTGGTTGGGGTTGCCGATGCGGGTGTACATGTAGTTGTCGGGGTTGCCGGCAAGGAAGTCGTCGACCTGTTCCAGGGAGTCGTAGACGAATACCGAGCTCTGGTAGATCGGCTGGCTCTTGGCGCGGGTGACCATGCGCCGGTCGGCATCGTGGCCGGCATGCACGGATCGGGTGGAGGGGCCTTTGGCGGTGTCGCTCATGGCAGGTCCTTGGGAAAGAAAAACGCCGGTGGAACCTGCCCACCGGCGTTGAAGCGGGTGCGCCCAAGGCGCGCCCAGCGTGGGAGTCGTTGCGCCCGACACTCGGCCGGGCGACGGGTCAGAAGGCGGGCACCACGGCGCCGTTGTACTTCTTCTCGATGAAGGCTTTGACTTCCGGGCTGGTCAGGGCGGCGGAGAGTTTCTTCAGGGCATCGCTGTCCTTGTTGTCCGGGCGCGCCACCAGGTAGTTCACGTAGGGCGAGTTGCGGTCTTCGAGGATCAGTGCGTCCTTCACCGGGTTGAGCTTGGCTTCCAGCGCGTAGTTGGTGTTGATCAGGTCCAGGTCGACCTGGTCCAGCACGCGCGGCAGCAGGGCCGACTCCAGCTCCTTGAACTTCAGGTGCTTGGGGTTCTCGGCGATGTCTTTGGGGGTGGCCAGGGCGTTGCTCGGGTCCTTGAGCTTGATCACGCCGGCCTTCTGCAGCAGGAGCAGGGCGCGGCCGCTGTTGCTGCCTTCGTTGGGGATGGCAACGGTGGCGCCGTCAGGCAGCTGGTCGATGGACTTGTACTTCTTCGAGTAGCCGCCGAAGGGCTCGACATGCACGCCGGTCACGGTGACCAGGTCGGTGCCCTTGCCGGAGTTGAAGTTGTCCAGGTACGGCTTGGTCTGGAAGTAGTTGGCGTCCAGGCGCTTCTCGGCCACCTGCACGTTGGGCTGCACGTAGTCGGTGAAGACCTTGATCTGCAGGTCCACACCTTCCTTGGCCAGGGTCGGCTTGATCAGCTCGAGGATCTCGGCGTGGGGAATCGGGGTGGCAGCGACGACCAGCTTCTCGTTGGCGAAAGCGGAAGTGGTGAAGGCAGCGGCGAGGGCGGTCAGAAGCAGCAGCTTTTTCATTGCGGATGTCCTTGTGGGGCAGATGACCGCTGGCGTCCGGGCCGGCCGGGATGGGGCCTTCGTACGGGCGGTGGATTCTTTTTCCGCGGCTCATTCGGCAGCGGTTGCAGTGAAAGCTACCCGGTCTTTTTATTCCAATAAAATATTAATTTTTCATTTTCATATTCGATTTTGTTCATACGGCCACAAGGGTGCGCCCTGGGACAAGCTGTCGCGCGGCACCCCGTCGCGCGGCAACCCACCACGGCGGATTGCGCGGGGCTGCGGCGTAATATCTCTTTGCTTCATTGAGCGGCGTCAATGCGCAACGCAGGCCATTCTGTCTGTAGCGAAATGAAGTCGAACCGGCAGCAGACCGGCGGGCTCGAAAACACGTCACGCAAGAACGCCCTGCGCATGCGCAAGGTACGGTGCCCGGCCCTTTACGTGAGGTCGGCGTCAGCCTGAGAGAGGAATTGTCATGTTCGGATTGGAGGCGCTCGACCTGGCTCGGATCCAGTTCGCCTTTACCGTGTCCTTCCACATCATCTTCCCGGCCATCACCATCGGCCTCGCCAGTTACCTGGCGGTGCTCGAAGGCTTGTGGCTGAAGACCGGCGATGAGGTCTACCGCGATCTCTATCACTTCTGGTCGAAGATTTTCGCCGTCAACTTCGGCATGGGCGTGGTCTCCGGCCTCGTCATGGCCTACCAGTTCGGCACCAACTGGAGCGCCTTCTCGGCCTTCGCCGGGAGCGTCACCGGCCCGCTGCTGACCTACGAAGTGCTCACGGCATTCTTCCTCGAGGCGGGCTTCCTCGGCGTCATGCTCTTCGGCTGGCACCGCGTCGGCCCGGGCCTGCATTTCTTCGCCACCGTCATGGTGGCGATCGGCACGCTGATCTCGACCTTCTGGATTCTCGCCTCCAACAGCTGGATGCAGACCCCGCAGGGCCACGAGATCATCAACGGCATCGTGGTGCCGGTGGACTGGCTGGCAATCATCTTCAACCCGTCCTTCCCCTATCGGCTGCTGCACATGGCGATCGCCTCGTTCGTTGCCACCGCCTTCTTCGTCGGCGCCTCGGCGGCCTGGCACCTGCTGCGCGGCCGGGACAATCCGGCGATCCGCAAGATGCTCTCGATGGCCATGTGGATGGCGCTGATCGTCGCGCCCATCCAGGCCATGGTGGGCGACGCCCATGGTTTGAACACGCTCAAGCACCAGCCGGCGAAGATCGCCGCCATCGAAGGCCACTGGGACAACAGCGAAGGCGGCCCGACGCCGCTGATCCTGGTCGGCTGGCCCGACATGGAGCGCGAGGAAACCCGCTTCAAGATCGAGATCCCGGTACTGGGCAGCCTGATCCTGAACCACAGCCTGACCGAGCCGATCCCGGCACTGAAAGACTTCCCGAAGGCTGACCGTCCCAACTCCACCATCATCTTCTGGTCGTTCCGCGTCATGGTCGGCCTGGGGCTGCTGATGATCCTGATCGGCGTGTGGAGCGTCTGGCTGCGCTGGCGCAAGCGGCTCTACGCGAACCGCGCGTTCCTGCACCTGGTGCTGTGGATGGGGCCGTCCGGCCTGATCGCGATCCTCGCCGGCTGGTTCACCACCGAGATCGGTCGCCAACCCTGGGTGGTGTACGGGCTGATGCGCACCTCCGATGCGGTGTCCAATCACAGCGTCACGCAGATGAGCCTGACCCTGGTGATGTTCGTGCTGGTGTATTTCACGCTGTTCGGCGTGGGCATCGGCTACATGATGCGCCTGGTGCGCAAGGGTCCGGTCACTCACGAAGGTCGCGAAACCAGCCACGGCGGTGCAGGCCAGAAACGCACCCCGGCACGGCCGCTGTCGGCGGCCGAAGAGGGCCTGGAAGATGGCGACAGCGACAGCCTGGAAGGGAGGAACTGAATCATGGGCATCGATCTTCCGCTGATCTGGGCGATCATCATCATCTTCGGGATCATGATGTACGTCGTGATGGATGGCTTCGATCTGGGCATCGGCATGCTCTATCCGTTCTTCAAGGACGAGAGCGACCGCGACGTGATGATGAACACCGTTGCGCCGGTCTGGGACGGTAACGAGACCTGGCTGGTGCTGGGCGGCGCGGCGCTGTTCGGCGCCTTCCCGGTGGCGTATTCGGCCGTGCTCTCGGCGCTTTACCTGCCGCTGATTCTGATGCTCGTCGGGCTGATCTTCCGCGGCGTGGCCTTCGAGTTCCGCTTCAAGGCGCGGGCCAACAAGCGTCACCTGTGGGACAAGTCGTTCATCGCAGGCTCCTTGGTGGCGACCTTCTTCCAGGGCGTGGCGCTGGGCGCCTTTATCGAAGGCATCCCGGTGCAGAACCGCGCCTTCGCTGGCGGCGCGCTGGACTGGCTGGCGCCGTTCCCGCTGTTCTGCGGCCTGGGCCTGGTGGTGGCCTACACCCTGCTGGGCTGCACCTGGTTGATCATGAAGACCGAAGGCAAGCTGCAGGAGCGCATGCATGACCTGGCGCGCCCGCTGGCGCTGGTACTGCTGGCCGTGATCGGTGTCGTCAGCCTGTGGACGCCGCTGGCCCATGGCGAGATTGCCCAGCGCTGGTTCAGCCTGCCCAACCTGTTCTGGTTCCTGCCGGTGCCGCTGCTGGTGCTGCTGACCTTCTACAGCCTGCTGCGTTCGGTGGCGAACAACGACCACGTGAAGCCTTTCGTGCTCACCCTGGTGCTGATCTTCCTGGGCTATAGCGGTTTGGGCATCAGCCTGTGGCCGAACATCGTGCCGCCGTCGCTGTCCATCTGGGACGCTGCCGCACCGCCGCAGAGCCAGGGTTTCATGCTGGTCGGCGCGCTGTTCATCATCCCCTTCATCCTCGGCTACACCGCCTGGAGCTACTACGTGTTCCGCGGCAAGGTGAAGCCTGGCGATGGCTACCACTAGAGGTTCGTGCGATGACTCATGAAGAGCAGGAGAAAGCACCGCTGCGCAAGCGGCTGGGCTGGCTGGTGCTGATCTGGGTACTGAGCGTCGCCGCCCTTGGCGTGGCGGCCTGGCTGATGCGCCTGTTCATGAGCGCGGCGGGGCTGGGCACGCCGCACTAGCCCGCGCAATCGATCCCATCCGGGCGCCGTCCCCCGGCGCCCGTTCCCACATCCCTCGCACGGTTTCGTGCGGGGGATTTTTTTGTCCTGGGTGTCGGCTTTTTTGTAGGAGCCAGCTTGCTCGCTCGCGCAACCTCAGGTCGGCCCGTAGGATGGGTGGAGCTTGCGATACCCATCAGCGTTTTCGCGCATCGATCGATGGGTATCGCTTCGCTCCACACCATCCTACGGTTGTGGCACCCGGTGACTGTGGAAGCGGACTCCGCCCACGGTCAGTTGTGGGTCGATCAGTGCAACTTGTCGCGCTTGGCCAGACTCGGGAACAGCTTCATCCACACGCCAGTGACGACCAGTGTGCCGACACCTCCGAGCACCACCGCCGGGACGGTGCCGAGCCAGTGGGCGGTAAGGCCGGATTCGAATTCGCCCAGCTGGTTCGAGGCGCCGATGAACAGCCCGTTCACCGCGCTCACCCGGCCGCGCATCTCATCCGGGGTTTCGAGCTGCACGAAGGCGCCACGGATGACCATGCTGATCATGTCCGCCGCGCCCAGCACCACAAGCACTGCCAGGGAGAACCAGAACGATGTCGACAGGCCGAAGGCGATGGTGGTGACGCCGAACACGCCCACGGCGGCGAACATGATCCGCCCGACGTTGCGCTCGATGGGGAAGCGCGCCAGCCAGAACGACATCAGCAACGCGCCCACCGCCGGGGCCGAACGCAGCAGGCCCAGGCCCCAGGGGCCGGTGAGCAGGATGTCCTTGGCGAACACCGGCAGCAGCGCGGTGGCGCCGCCCAGCAGCACGGCGAACAGGTCCAGGGATATGGCGCCGAAGATGTCCGGGCGGCTGCGGATGAAGCGAATGCCCGCTAGCAGCGATTCCAGCGTGGCCTTGCCTTGCGCGGCTGGCGCCTGGCGCGAGGGCAGGGTGAGCACCAGGGTGCAGGCGATGAAGTACAGCACCGCCGTGGGCGTGTAGACCCAGAAGGCACCGAACGCATAGAGGAAACCGCCGAAGGCTGGCGCCGCGATGGTCGCCGCCTGCATGGCCGAGGCGGACGCCGCCACGGCGCGGGGGAACAGCGCGGTGGGCACGATGTTCGGCAGCAGCGCCTGGGTGGTCGGCATCTCGAAGGCCCGCGCGGTACCGAGCAGGAAGGCCATCACGAAGATCATCTCTCGCGTCACGTTGTCGGTGCTGGCGCCCACCACCAGCGCCACCGCGATGAGGCCCTGGCCGATCTGGCAGAGCGAGGCGATGCGCCTCCGGTCATAGCGGTCGGCGACGTGACCGGTGTGCAGCATGAACAGCACGCGCGGGGTGAACTCCACCAATCCCACCAGGCCGAGATCGAGCACATTGTGGGTCAGCTCGTAGATGTGCCAGCCGATGGCCACGGTGATCATCTGGAAGGCGCTGGCGGTGCAGACGCGCGCCAGCCAGAAGGCGAGAAAGGGCCGGTGACGCAGCAGGGACGTGGCTTGGGCGGTCATGGGAAGTGCTTTTGTTAGGAGGCTAAGCAAGAGCTGCGCAGCGTAGCACGGCGTAACACTTTTCCGCTGGTCGTCGCTGGATTGCGCTATTGGCGATTAGTCTCGACCCGTCGACTAAAATTTTCATCGCCGCGACAAGCTGGCCGATTGACTTTGCTTCGCACTATTGAGGTGCGTTAAAGTTGACAGAGGAGTCAGGTTTTACTGCAGGATCCTTCCTCCGGCGCCATCCCCGAGACGCCCGCGATTGTGCGGCCCCCGAACTCTCCCCAGCACAGAAAAAACACCATATGGGCGGCCTTCACCGTCCCAAGGATGAACCATGTCCAACCGTGATATTTCCCGGCGCGCCTTCCTGCAAGGCGGGCTGATTGCCGGTGTCAGCGTGACCATGGCGCCGCTCGGCAGTCGGGCCTTCGCTGCCCTGATGGAGAACTCCGTCACCGTCTCCCCCCAGCAGTGGATGGGCCACGACGGCAAGGCGCGCTTCCGTAACGACGCGCTGTCCAAGGTCTGCGGCAACAAGGTGTTCGCCCGCGACATCCGCTCCAAGGACATGCCCGGCTGGCCGCAGCAGCAGGGCCACGCCATGCTGCTGAAGATCACCAAGGCCGACCGCCTGTTCGACGGCATCGACCTGTCCTGGCTGGGCGCCGAGCTGCAGCCGGACCGCATCGTCACCGCCGAGGACCTGAAAAAGGACGGCATCGCCTGGCCCGAGGCGCACTCGCCGGACCCGCTGCTGCCTGTGGGGCAGGTGCCGATGTTCATCGGCCACCCGGTGGCGATCCTGATCTGGAAGGATTTCGAGCGTTATCGCCAGGCCAAGCTCAAGCTGAAGTTCAACGACAAGGCGATCCGCTACGGCGCCCAGGCGCCGCTGTACCAGCGCGACCCTTACGGCAGCTTCCGTTTCGTGCGCGTGGGCGGCAAGACGCCGTTCGACGACGACGAGTTCTCCAGCCTGAAGGACTCGATGCTGTTCCCCACCATCCTCAACCGCAAGCCGGTGTGGACCTCCGAGCCCAAGCAGCATGGCGACCTGACCGAGCAGGGCCTGTTCTACGCCCAGCAGATCAAGCAGCAGATCGACAATCCGCCGGAGAACTGGCTGGTCTTCAACGAGCGCTACAGGACCCCGTCCATCGAGCCGGCAGCGCTGGAACCGGACAACGGCAACGGCTGGTACGACGCCAAGACCGGCACCCTGCACTTCGTCGTCGCCACCCAGTGCCCGTTCGAGGTGGCCAGCGAATGCGTGCACATGATCAAGCCGTCGCGCTTTGCGCTGAACAAGCTGAGCATGCACCCCGGCTACACCGTGGGTTACGGCTCCAAGGACAACAACATCTTCGTCTTCTACGCCGCGGTCGCCGCGCTGTATGGCGAGGGTGTGCCGGTGCGCCTGGCCAATGACCGCTACGAGCAGTTCCAGAGCGGCATCAAGCGTCACCCGTTCGACATCCGCTACCAGTTGGCGGTGGACAAGAGCGACCTCAGCTTCAAGATCTTCCGCGCCGACATGAACGTCGACGGCGGCGGTCGCATCAACTACAGCCCCTCCGTTGCGGCGGTGGGCGCCACGGCTGCGCAGTCGATCTACTACATGCCGCAGAACGACCTGTCGGTGACCGCCTACCATTCGCGCGGCGTGGAAGCTGGCTCGATGCGCGGCTACGGCACGCTGCAGACCATGGCCGCCACCGAAATGATGGTGGACGAAGTCGCCGGCATCCTCGGTGTCGATGCCATCGAGCTGCGCCGCGTCAACGCCCTCAAGTCGGGCATGAAGAACACCCAGGGCGCCGTGCCCGCCGGTGCGCTGCGCCTGCACGAGATCCTCGACAAGGCCGCAGCCCACGACTGGTGGAAAAACCGCGACGCGCGCAAGAAGGAGATGGACGCCAAGGACCCGGACCACTGGTACGGCATCGGCTTCGCCATCTGCCAGAAGGACTTCGGCACCGGTTCCGAGTCGCCCATGGCCCACGTCGAGTTCGGCGCCGATGGCCGCGTGTTCCTGCGCCACATCGGCACCGAGCTGGGTACCGGCATGTCCACTTCCCAGGCCTTCGTGGTCGGTGACTTCCTCGGCCGCCCGGCGGACGAAGTACGCACCGCCGAGACTGAATGGCCGGAGCTGCAACTGACCACCAGTGGCAACCCCTACCTGATCAGCCAGGCCGACCAGGACGCCGCCCTGCGCAACCCGCGCTGGGTCGGCAAGCTGGCCTCGCCCTCGTCGGCGACCAACTCGGCCTACTATTTCAGCCACGCCACCCGTGAAGCGGCGCGCGTGCTGTTCAACCACGGCCTGTGGCCGGCAGCGCTGCACCTCTGGGGCAAGGGCCCGTTCGGTGGCTCGGCCAACCCGCTGGTAGTGCGCCGCGAGGACGCCCATTGGGTCGACGGCAAACTCACCGCCAACGGCCTGGAGCCGCTGGCCTTCGAGCAACTGGCCAAAACCGCCCACGAGCTGGGGCTGGTCACCGGCGCCAGCGTCCACGGCTTCAACCGCTGGAGCTGGGCCGAGTCTGACTTCGTCATCGACGGTGTGCGTGATCGCCTGCCGCTCGACGCATTGGCCGTGAAATACGGCGACGGTGCGCCCTCCGTGAAGAAGGCGCAGATGAGCAGCAACGGCTTCCACCTGCTGGACCGCCAGAACGCGGCCTACCCGGCGACCCAGCTGAACAACGCCATGGTCACCTACTACAGCCCGGTCGCCACTATCGTCGAGCTGAAGGTGAACAAGGGCAACGGCGAAGTCAGCGTGCTCAACCACCACAGCTGGATCGAGTGCGGCCGCGTGCTGGTGCCGGAGCTGGTGAAAGGCCAGATCGAAGGTGGCACTGCCATGGGCATCGGCCATGCGCTGCTGGAAGACATGCCGCTGTACGAGGGTGGGCCGGGCGAGGGCGATTGGAACTTCAACCGCTACCGTCTCCCGAAGGCGAAAGACGTGGCCGTCTGGCAGCAGAGCTCGGAAATCCTTCCGCCGCTCTCGCCCAGCGATCCGTCCAAGGGCATCGCCGAGGTGGTGATGATTCCGGTGGTCGGCGCCATCGGCAACGCCGTGGCCCACGCCATCGGCAAGCGTGTCCGCGACCTGCCCATCACTCCCGCTCGCATCAAGGAGGCCCTCAATGGCTAACCGTCAGCTCAACCTGACCTTGAATGGTCAAACCGTCGGTCCGGTCGAGGTTCCCGAGGACCTGCCGATGATCGACTACCTGCATGAATACCAGAACCTCACCGGTTCGCGCCTGGGCTGCGGCCAGGGCATCTGCCACGCCTGCGTGGTGATCGTCGACAACCCCGACGGCACCAGCGAGGAAGTGCGCACCTGCATCACCGGCGCGCACTACTTCGAAGGCAAGAAGGTGCGCACCATCGAAGGCCACGCCAAGCGTGAGGCAGACGGTTCGGTGAAGGAACTGAACCCGATCCAGCAGAAGTTCGTCGACCGCTTCGCCTTCCAGTGCAGCTACTGCGCGCCGGGCTTCGTCAACGCCGCCACCGTGCTGGTGGAGAAGGCCCAGCGCCAGCCGCTGAAGAAGAGCGAACTGGAATCGACCATCGAGGCCAGCCTTGGCCACCACATCTGTCGCTGCACCGGGTACGTGCGTTACTACGACGCCACCCGCGAAGTGCTGACCGATCTCGGCCTGGTCAAGGAGGGCTAAGCATGCAGCGCATTCTTTCCGGCCTCGCGCTGGCTGTCGGCCTCGGTCTGGCCGTGAGCGCCCAGGCGGCCGACCAGGAGCTGGTCAAGCGCGGCGAGTACGTTTCCCGCGCTGCCGACTGCATGGCCTGCCACACCGCCGAGGGCGGCGCGCCGTTCGCCGGCGGCCTGCCGATCCACTCGCCATTCGGCACCATCTACGGCAGCAACATCACCCCGGACAAGGACTTCGGCATTGGCAACTACAGCGCCGACGACTTCTTCGCCGCCCTCACCGAGGGCAAGCGCAAGGACGGCGCCAATCTCTACCCGGCCATGCCCTACACCTCCTACCACCTCATCAAGCGCGAGGACAGCGATGCCCTCTACGCCTACCTGATGAGCCAGACGCCGGTGCACCGCGCCGCGCCCGAAACCAGCCTGGGCTTCCCGTTCAACGTGCGCCTGGGTCTGACCGGCTGGAACATGCTCTATGGCAAGAGCGTCCAGCTGGAAAGCACCGAAGGCAAGAGCGACGCCTACAAGCGCGGCCAGTACCTGGTGGAAGTGCTCGGCCACTGCGGCGAGTGCCACACCCCGCGCAACCAGATCGGTGCCCTGCAGCAGGACAAGCGCCTCACCGGCGGCCTGCTCAACGGTTACAGCGCCCCGAGCCTGCTGGCCCAGGACCTGGCCGAGCGCGGCTGGACCAGCGCCGATCTCACCGGCTTCCTCAAGCACGGCATGAGCCCCCAGGGCAGCATGTTCAACGAGATGTTCCCGGTGATGCACCTGAGCACCCAGCACCTGGGTGACGAGGATCTGGCCGCCATGTCCACCTACCTGCTGGGCGATCAGCCGCCGCAGGCCAAGGTGGTCCAGGCAGTCGCCGAGGACCAACTCGGCGACAGCGCCAAGCGCGGCCGCCAGCAATACCTCAACGTCTGCGCCGGCTGTCACGGCAACGACGGCGAGGGCAAGCCGCACATCGCGGTGGCCATGCAGGGCAACACCACCCTGCGCCTGGCCGATTCGCGCAACCTGGCCAAGGTGATTGTCGAGGGCATCCGCGAGCAGCAGTTCACCGGTTTCGAGCGCATGCAGCCGATGCCGGGCTTCGCCGACAAGCTCAGCGATGAGCAGCTCGCCGACCTGATCAACTACCTGCGCCAGGCCTGGGGTGGCTTGCCGGGCGACATGGGCGTACAACAGGTGGCTCAACTGAAGTCGGAGTAAGTCGTGCAGCATCTTGATCTGCAAGTCGTCCGCCAGGCACTCAAGTGGTCCGCTGCCGGCCAGCATGTCTGGCTGTGCACCGTGCTCTTCACCTACGGCTCGGCGCCCCGCGCGCCGGGCTCGCTGCTGGCGGTCAACGCCAGCGGCCAGTGGGTGGGCTCGCTGTCCGGCGGTTGCGTCGAGGATGATTTCCTCGAACGCGTGGCCGAGGGTGAGTTCAACGAGCCGGTGGTGGTGGTGCGCTACGGCGACGGCACCGATACCCGCACGAACATCCGCCTGCCCTGCGGCGGCATCCTCGACGTGCTGGTGGAAAACCTCGCCCCCGATTGCGACGTCCAGGCCCACCTGCGCGAGCTGGAGTCGGCGCTGCTCGGTCAGCGCCGTCTACGGCGCGAAGTGAGTCTGGTCGACGGTTCTCGCCACCTGCGCGATGACCACGAGCACGGCCCGCGCGTCGAGCGTGACGAAGCCCGCGTGCTGCTGCGCGTGGGGGCTGCACAGCGCTTGCTGCTGGCGGGCTACTCCAGCGTCGCGCATTTCTGCGCGGAGTTCGGCAAGGGCCTGGGCTTCGAGGTGATCCTCTGCGACCCCCGCGAAGAGGCGCTGGATGGCGTCGTGCTCGATGGCATCGAAATCCGTCGCGAGCTGCCCTCGGTGTTCATCGCCAACGGCGGTTGCCATGCGGACACCGCCGTGGTTGCGCTGACCCACGACCCGAAGATCGATGACCTGGCGATGCTCGAAGCCGTGCGCACCGAGGCTTTCTACATCGGCGTGATGGGCTCGCGCACCACGTCCGAGAAGCGCCGGGAGCGCCTGCACCGCATCGGCGGTCTGAACGAAGCCGAGCTGGCGCGCATCCACGCCCCCATCGGCCTCAACCTGGGCAGCAAGACCCCGGCGGAAATCGCCCTGGCGGTGCTCGCCGACATCCTGCGTACCCGCAGCGGTATCGCCCGCGAGGCGCTGTGACGGTCGTGGCGCTGGTCCTGGCCGCCGGCCAGGGCTCGCGCTTCGGCGCGGACAAGCGCCGCGCGACCTTGCCGGATGGGCGCAGCCTGCTGGCTCACAGCGTCGAACGGGCGCTGGCGGTGTTCGATGAAGTGCGGGTGGTACTGCGTGACGGCGAGCGGGCGGAGGATTTCGGCCTGCCCTCCGGCTGCCGGATTATCCACAGCCCGGAGGCGGCGCTCGGCATGGGACACAGCCTGGCGGCCGGCGCGGCGTCGCTGATCGATTCTCAGGCACAGGCGGTCGCCATCCTGCTGGGCGACATGCCGTGGATCGCTCCGGAAACGCTGCGCGCGTTAACGGAAGCGGCCAGCCCCTCGACCATTCTCTTCCCGCGTCATGACGGCCAGCGCGGCCATCCCGTGTTGTTCGGCCGCGAGTTCTGGCCGGCGTTGACCCAACTCACTGGCGACGAAGGCGCCCGAGCTTTGGTTCAGGCGCATCGCGATCGCTGCATCACCCTGGACGTTGCCGACGCTGGCGTGCTGCGCGACGTCGATACCCCTGAGGCCCTGAGTATCTGACGTAGGAGCGGACTCCGTCCGCGATAGTCCGCATCGCGCCGGAAGCCAATCGCGGACAGAGTCCGCTTGTGTCTGCCGACTTCGATAGGATCGAAGGTGAGAGCGACGGGAAACGACGCAGTCAGCTTGCAACCTCGTAGGGCACAGAACGCACCAGCGTTATCCGCCGCAAAGGCCAACGGCGGATCAATGCTGCGCCAGCCACTGCGCAATGCGCGGCCAGACTTCCAGGCTGGCATTGCGCGACAGCAGCAGGCGGTTGTGGCTGTAGTCCTCCCGCGCGCCGGACGCCAGCCCGAACAGCTCCAGCGTCGCTTCTGTCCCGCCAAAGGCATTCACCAGCGCCTCGCACCCCGCGATTGGCGCGATGAAGGTATCGCCGCTGCCTGCCACGCCCAGCACCGGCAGCTCGATGCTGCCCAGCCCGGCCATGTAGTCGAAGCCGTCCAGCGAATCGAAACGTCGCCGGAAATTCCACTGGCACCACTGGCGCATCAGTCGGGCGCTCTCCGCCTCGGGGCCGACGCTTTTCGCGCGGCTGGGGGCGATGCGCCGCCAGCGCAGCATCCAGTCGAACGCCTGGAGCGCGAGCCAGTGTCGCGGGCTGGTCCCGGCTGCCGTGGCCTGGGAGCCGATCAGCACCAGTGAGCGCAACCGGCGCTTTGCCAGTTCCGGATAACGCGCCGCCCACATCGAGACGATCAGCCCGCCGCCGGAATGGCCGACCCAGTGCAGCGCCGTCTGTCCGGTGCGTCGGCTCACCGCATCGAGAATGGCCCGCACATCCTGCTCGGCCACGTCGTCGAAGCTATGGGCGAAGTCGTTGCGTTCGCTGTCGCCATGTCCGCGCCAGTCGAACAGCCAGCAGGCGAAGCCCTGGCTGGCCAGGTAATTGGCCAGCCCCAGGCAACTGCGGTGATTGGAGAAGGTGCCGTGGGTCAGCACTACCGGTACGCCATCCGCCGGGCCCACGCGACGCAGGGCGAGATCGATGCCGTCGGCGGTGCGGATCAGTTCCGGTGAGAGTGGGGCGGCTTCTTGTGCGGTCATGGCGCGCATCCGGGTAGGGGCGATCCATGCTGCTCCGGCGCGCCGGCCGGAGCAATCCCGGCGGCTTATTTGGTCGCTTTCAGCACCACGAATTTCGGATTTGCCGCCACCTGCTCGACGCCACGGAACAGGCGCTTGAGCTTGGCGTGGTAGCCCAGGTGGCGGTTGCCGACTATCCACAGCTCGCCGCCGGTGACCAGCGCCGCGCGGGCCTGCTGGAACATGCGCCAGGCGAGGAAGTCACCGACCACCTGCTGCTGGTGGAAGGGCGGGTTGCACAGCACCAGGTCCAGGGAGTCGGCAGCCTGGCCGGCGAGACCGTCGTCGGCGTGGATATCCACTGGGCGCTCGCCCAGGGCGGCCTGCCAGTTTTCCTGCGCGGACTGCACCGCCATGTACGACTCATCCACCAGCGTCAGCTCGGCCTGCGGGTTGAGCAGGGCGAAGGCGATGCCCAGCACGCCGTTGCCGCAGCCCAGGTCGGCGGCGCGCACGGCGTGGTGGATCTGCGGCAGGTGCGGGAGGAAGGCGCGGGTGCCGATGTCCAGGCCCTCGCGGCAGAACACATTGGCGTGGTTGACCAGTGTCAGCACCGGTTTGTCCAGGCGGTAGCGGCTGGGGTAGGGCGAGGTGGGGGCAGGGCGCTGCTCGGCGCTGGCCACCAGCAGCCGGGCCTTCTTCACCGCCAGCGAGGCCTGCATCGGGCCGATGTACTTTTCCAGCAGATCGCCTGCGGCGCGCGGCAGGTGCTTGATCATGCCGGCCGCAACCACTTTCGCGCCGGGCGCGAGGTGGTCGTGCAGGCGGATCAACTGCTCTTCCAACAGCGCCAGGGTCTTGGGCACGCGCACCAGTACGTGGTCGAACGGGCCTTGCGGGGTTTCGCTGGCGGGGACGAAGGTGAGCGGCGCTTCGGCCAGGCCGTTGCGTTCGAGGTTGCGCTCAAGGGCGATGAAACCCAGGTGCGAATCGCCGCTGCTGGTCAGGCGTAAATGGGGCGCGAGGCTGGCGGCGAGGGCGCCGAAGCTGTCGTTGAGCACCAGCACGCGGCTGTCCGCGCCGACACCTTGCTCGTGCAGATGAGCGAGCAGGTACTCGTCGGCCGCATCGAAGGCCTGCAGCGGATCTTCGCGCTGTTCAGGGTGGCGGACCAGGTCGAGCTGGGCGAAGGGGCTGGCGAGGACGGGCATGGGACTCTCGAACGAAGATAGGGCTGAGAACAGGTGGTGCTGGAAGTCGCAATGAGACGAGGCTGATTGCAACGAGATTGTCATCAAACTGCGAAGCAGTTGGCCATCATCTGCTTGTGCAGGGCGGCGTTATACCGAAAAATTATGACCTATCCGCCCGCCGTCGTCTTTCCGACGATGCGCGGCGGCTCCCAATAATAACCGGGCGGTCCATGCGACCCGGTAGGGCCCGATCCCGGAGCCGTGCTCCGCCGACCGACGGCCACCCCTCCAAGTCTTCACGAATCCTCGACACGCGACGCTCGTTCGCGCGCCGGGCTATTGCCATTGCATAAGGATGTCGATGTACAAGTCGTTGCTCGGGGTGGCCCTGTCCGCCCTTTTCCTCGTGGCTCAACCGGCCTTCGCCGATGCGCCCATCGTGATCAAGTTCTCCCACGTCGTCGCCGACGACACGCCCAAGGGCCGTGGCGCGCTGCTGTTCAAGAAGCTGGTGGAAGAGCGCCTGGCCGGCCAGGTGAAGGTCGAGGTGTTCCCCAACTCCACGCTGTTCGGTGATGCGGACGAACTGCAGGCGCTGCAGGACGGCAAGGTACAGATGCTGGCGCCGTCGCTGTCGAAGTTCGAGGGCTATACCAAGCAGCTGGAGGTCTTCGACCTGCCGTTCCTGTTCGATGACCTGGAGGCGGTGAAGCGCTTCCAGAAGCGTGACAAGAGCCGTGAGCTGCTGCACTCCATGGCGCGCTCGGGTATCTACGGCCTGGGCTACTGGAACAACGGCATGAAGCAGCTCTCCGCCAACCGCGAGCTGCGTGCGCCTGCCGATGCCAAGGGACTGACCTTCCGTATCCAGCCTTCATCGGTGCTCAACGCGCAGTTCGGCCTGCTGGAAGCCACGTCGGTGAAGATGCCTTTCGCCGAAACCCTCAAGGCGCTGCAGGACGGCAAGGTTCAGGGCACCGAGAACACCTGGTCGAACATCGGCAGCCAGAAACTCGACACAGCGCAGCCGTTCATCACCGAGACCAACCACGGTGTGCTCAGCTACATGGTGATCAGCAACCAGAAGTTCTGGAACAGCATGCCGTACCCGGTGCGCACCCAGCTGGAGAGCATCATCGAAGAGGTCACTGTCGAGGTGAACAAGGACGCCGAGGCGCTGAACCAGAAGGAGCGCGACCACGTGGTGGCCAACGGCAAGGCCCGTATCGTCGCCCTGACCCCGGCCGAGCGCGAGGCCTGGCGCACCGCCATGCAGCCGCTGTGGAAGCAGTTCGAGGGCGAGATCGGCACCGACGTGCTGCGCGCCGCCCAGGTGGTGAACCGCAAGCACTGATCCGTCAGCAGTGATCTGAGGCAGGCTTGTGGCGATCTCGCGGGATAGCCACAAGCCTTGCGGGTGTTTCTTCGCGCGCCAATACGGGAAAATGGGCCGTTCTTGAGAAAGGAGCGGACGATGACCGCCAGCGAAGAGAAGTTCACCCGCCAGACCCTGGTGGAGGTGCAGACGCTCACCCCGAGCCTGTTCACCCTGCGCACCACCCGCGATAGCGGCTACCGCTTCCGTGCCGGGCAATTCGCCCGCCTGGGCGTGTACAAGCCCAGCGGCAGCATCGTCTGGCGCGCCTACTCGATGGTTTCGGCGCCCCACGACGACTTCCTCGAGTTCTTCTCCATCGTCGTCCCAGGCGGCGAATTCACCAGTGAGCTCAGCCGCCTGCGCGTCGGCGACCAGTTGCTGGTGGACCGCCAGGCCTTCGGCTTCCTCACCCTTGATCGTTTCCCCGATGGCCGCGACCTCTGGCTGCTGGCCACTGGCACTGGACTTGCGCCATTCCTGTCGATCCTGCAGGACTTCGAGGTATGGGAGCGCTTCGAGACCATCAAGCTGGTCTACAGCGCCCGCGAGGAGAAGGAGCTGGCCTACCGTGACCTGATCGCCAGCTTCGGCGCGATGGAGCACCTGGCCGAGCATATCCACAAGCTGCAATTCATCCCGGTGGTCACCCGCGAACAGGTGCCCGGCTGCCTGAATGCGCGGATCACCACGCTGATCGAGAACGGCGAGCTGGAACGCGCCGCCGGTCTGGAACTTACCCCGGAGCACTCGCGGGTGATGCTCTGTGGCAACCCGCAGATGATCGAGGACACCCGTGCCGTACTGAAGGCCCGTGGCATGAGCCTGGCGCTGACGCGCAAGCCCGGCCAGATTGCCGTGGAAAACTATTGGTAAGGCACGCTCGATAGATTTTGAAAAGATTGTCCCCTCAGGTCGGTACGGCTTTGCCCTTAGGATGAGCGTCCGTTTTCCTTTTTTCGGACCTTATGGACAGTCAAAGTACGACGCCGACCCCGCTATCTACCCCTGTAGAGCCGGTGGTCGGCGAACCTCCCTCGGCACCCGCGTTCGCGGATAAGCCTTCCCAGCCTGCCATGGCGCGCACCCAGCGAGGTGAGTCGACATGGAATGGTTGATGGACCCCACGGCCTGGCTTGGCCTGCTCACCCTGATCCTGCTCGAGCTGGTGCTCGGCATCGATAACCTGGTCTTCATCGCGATCCTTGCGGACAAGCTGCCGCCGCACCTGCGCGACCGCGCGCGGCTGATCGGCCTGTCGCTGGCTCTGCTGATGCGCCTGGGTCTGCTGGCGAGCATCTCCTGGCTGGTCACGCTCACCGAGCCGTTGATCGAAGTGCTGGGCAAGACCTTCTCCGGCCGCGACCTGATCATGCTCTTCGGTGGTCTGTTCCTGCTGTTCAAGGCCACGCTGGAACTGCATGAGCGCCTCGAAGGCCGCGTCCACACCTCCAACGGCAAGCGCGTGTACGCCGCCTTCTGGCCGGTGGTGGCGCAGATCGTGGTGCTGGACGCGGTGTTCTCCCTCGACGCGGTGATCACCGCCGTGGGCATGGTCGAGCAGCTGGAAGTGATGATGATCGCAGTCATCTTCTCCATCGGCCTGATGATGGTGGCCAGCAAGCCGCTGACCCGCTTCGTCAACGAGCACCCGACGGTGATCATGCTGTGCCTGGGCTTCCTGCTGATGATCGGTTTCAGCCTGACCGCCGAAGGCCTGGGCTTCCACATCCCGAAAGGCTACCTGTACGCCGCCATTGGCTTCAGCCTGCTGATCGAGATGGCCAACCAGTTGGTGCGCTGGAAGCGCCAGAAGAGCCAGCGCGGTCAGCGTGGTCTGCGCCAGCGCACCGCCCACGCCGTGCTGCGCCTGATGGGTGGCAAGGTCGACGCCGACGAGGTGGGTGAGGAGATCGCCGACCTGGTGGGCCCGGACGATGGCACCGATGCGCCGTTCGATCGCCGTGAGCGGGTGATGATCAGCGGTGTGCTGGGCCTGGCCGAGCGCCCGGTGAAGGCCGTGATGATCGACCGCCAGCGCGTACACCGTGTGGACGTGGCGGACAGCCCGGAGAACATCTGCCGTGCGCTGCTGGAGTCGCCGTACTCGCGCTTGCTGGTGATCCGTGAAGGCAACATCGACGAGCCGCTGGGCTATGTGCACAAGAAGGAGCTGTTCTCCGCCCTGCTGCAGGGCCGCGAACTGGACATCCTGCCACTGCTGCGCGAGCCTCTGAGCCTCCCGGACAGCAGTTCGGTGCTGGGCGCACTGGAACAGATGCGCGAGGCCTCGACGCACCTGGCCTTCGTGGTCAACGAGTTCGGTGGCTTCGAGGGCATGCTGAGCATGACCGACGTGCTGGAAGCCATCGCCGGTGAGCTGCCGGACGCCAGCGAGGTGTCCGGTACGGACATCGAGGCAGAGGCTGGCGCCTACCGGGTGGACGGTGCCGTGACGCTGTCGGCGCTGGCCGAACGGGTCGGCTTCCACGCTCGTCCGACGGCGGAGTACCAGACCCTCGGCGGGCTGGCGCTCAAGCACCTTGGCCGCTTGCCGGCCAAGGGGGACACGCTGGAGCTGGGCGGCTGGCGCCTGGAGGTGACGGACGTCAGCGAGCGGCGCATCGGCCGCGTGCTGCTGACTCCGCCGGGCTGACGCCAGGAGGGGTCGCGCCCGGCCCGATCAGCGATCTGCTCAAGGAGCGCGGTTGTTCTGCTGCTTGAGCAGGTCGCGGATCTCGGTCAGCAGGGTTTCTTCGGCGCTCGGCACCGGCGGCGCGCTGGGCTCCACGGCTTCCTCGCGCTTGAGACGGTTGATCGCCTTGATGCCCATGAAGATGGCGAAGGCGACGATGATGAAGTCCAGGCAGGTCTGAATGAATTTGCCGTAGGCCAGCACCACCGCGGGCACATCGCCCTCGGCGGCCTTGAGCGTGATCGCAAGGTCCGAGAAGTCCACGCCACCGATCAGCAGGCCGATGGGGGGCATGATCACGTCGCCGACGAAGGACGAAACGATCTTGCCGAACGCGGCACCGATGATGATGCCGACGGCCATGTCGACCACGTTGCCCTTGACCGCGAAGGCCTTGAATTCGCTAAGCAGACTCATGCACTGACTCCTTGTTACGCAAGATAGAGGGGACAGGCGCAGTTTAGCGGCCTGTCGCCGTCTGAACACCCTGCGTGCGTTCAATTCCAACGGGTTGACCGGCGGCGGTGGGCGGCATCGCGCTGTGGTCTAGGCTTATCGGGCAATCCACCCACAGAAGGAGGCCCGCCATGCCACTCGAGCATCATCCCCTTTCCCGCGAATTCCCCGACCAGAAGGCCCTGATGGCCCGGTTGCACGGGAAGGACGCGAACTTCACCCGCATGGCTGCCAGCTATGAGGAACTGGACAAGAAGATCTATGACATCGAGGACGGCCGCCAGGCAATGGACGACCTCGCGCTCAACTCCCTCAAACTGCAGCGTGTGGCGCTGAAAGACGAGATTTCCGACCTGCTGAAGCGATCCGGTTGAGCTTGACCAGGGTCAAGGGTGTGGGGCGGAGCGAGGCGTAGGCTCCCGTCATCTCTTTCCAACCGGTGCCACCGCCATGCGTAAAGCCATTTCGTCCTCTGGCAAGCCCGTCACCAAGCTCCCCAATCGCAACGTCGAAGCCTTGCGCGCGCAGGAACGACTGGTTCGCCTGAAGCTGCAGTACGAGCTGCTGGACCAGCGCATCGGCCGCGTGGAGGAGGGCATTGAACGCCCCGACTGCACCCTGGCCTCGCTGCTGATGCGTCGCGAGAGCCTCAAGCACGACATGGAAAGCCAGTACCGCCGCCTCGCGAGCTGAAGCGTCTGGCTCGATTGGCTATGATGCGGACTTTGTATTCGACGGAAGTCCCTCATGGCCAAGGCCAAGCGCATGTACGGCTGCACCGAGTGCGGCGCCACCTACCCGAAATGGGCCGGCCAGTGTCCTGATTGCGGTGCCTGGAACACTCTGGTCGAAACCGTCATCGACACCACCCCCACGGGTGGTTCGGGCAGCAGTGCTTCCGGCCGTGGTGGCTGGGCCGGCCAGCAGGCCAATATCAAGACCCTCGCCGAAGTCAGCGTCGAGGAAATGCCGCGTTTCTCCACCGCCTCGGCGGAGCTGGACCGCGCCCTGGGCGGCGGTCTGGTCGACGGCTCGGTGGTGCTGATCGGCGGCGATCCCGGCATCGGCAAGTCCACCATTCTCCTGCAGACCCTCTGCAACATTGCCACGCGCCTGCCGGCGCTCTATGTCACCGGTGAGGAATCCCAGCAGCAGGTCGCCATGCGCGCCCGCCGCCTGGGCCTGCCCGAAGACAAGCTCAAGGTCATGACCGAGACCTGCATCGAGACCATCATCGCCACGGCGCGCCAGGAGCAGCCCAAGGTGATGGTGATCGACTCGATCCAGACCATCTTCACCGAACAGCTGCAATCCGCGCCGGGCGGCGTCGCCCAGGTGCGCGAAAGCGCGGCACTGCTGGTGCGTTTCGCCAAGCAGAGCGGTACGGCGATCTTCCTGGTCGGCCACGTCACCAAAGAGGGTTCCCTGGCGGGGCCGCGCGTGCTGGAGCACATGGTCGACACCGTGCTGTATTTCGAGGGCGAGTCCGATGGCCGCCTGCGACTGCTGCGGGCGGTGAAGAACCGTTTCGGCGCGGTCAACGAGCTGGGCGTGTTCGCCATGACCGACCGTGGCTTGAAGGAAGTGTCCAACCCGTCGGCAATTTTCCTCACTCGCGCCCAGGAATCGGTACCGGGCAGCGTGGTCATGGCCACCTGGGAAGGTTCACGGCCGATGCTGGTGGAAGTGCAGGCGCTGGTGGACACCAGCCACCTGGCCAACCCGCGCCGCGTCACCCTGGGCCTGGACCAGAACCGACTGGCCATGCTGTTGGCGGTGCTGCACCGCCACGGCGGCATCCCGACCTATGACCAGGACGTGTTCCTCAACGTGGTTGGCGGTGTGAAAGTGCTGGAAACGGCGTCGGACCTGGCGCTGATGGCGGCGGTAATGTCCAGCCTGCGCAATCGGCCGCTGGACCACCAGTTGCTGGTGTTCGGCGAGGTCGGTCTGTCCGGCGAGGTGCGGCCGGTGCCCAGTGGCCAGGAACGTCTGAAGGAAGCGGCCAAGCATGGCTTCAAGCGTGCCATCGTGCCCAAGGGCAACGCGCCGAAGGAAGCGCCGCCGGGTCTGCAGGTGATTGCGGTCACACGCCTGGAGCAGGCGCTGGATGCGTTGTTCGAATAGTGGGTTCAGCGTTGGGATCAACCATCGCGGACGGAGTCCGCTCCTACGCAGAACCGAACAGAGGGGGGGGGGGCGGGCGCCCGACCCCGGGCGCCCAC
>NZ_JAKSXG010000011.1:0-9635 GCF_022380625.1 Pseudomonas sp. DP-17 | reverse complement strand
CCAATCGGGGGTTCAGCTTTGGTAACACCCAGCGCGGCGGGCGCCCGCTCCTACGAAAATGCTAGATCTGGGCGTAGGAGCGGACTCCGTCCGCGATCGGCCAACGCCGGCACGTAATTTCAATGCTCGCTGAGCAGCGTCAGCTCTCGCTCCAGCAGCGATTCGTCACCCAGGTTCAGCTCCACCAGGCGCCGCAGGTGGCTGATGGAGTCCAGGTCGATGTGCCGGCAGTTGAAGCCCAGCAGGCCTTCACGCTCCCAGGCGAGCTCCGCCTCCATGTAGACGTTGACGTCGAAGCCCAGGTAGATGCGCACCTGCACCGGTTCCTCTGCAACGACGCTCCAGTGTTCCGGCCGTTGCACCAGCAGCCCCTGCAGTGACAGGTCCAGCAGCGTCACCTTCCAGCGCAGGTCGCCCTGGCTGATCTCGGTGCCGGCGTCGAAGGCGATGCGCTGGAAGCGCCGGCGCTCGTCGTGATCGTCAGTCATGTCGTGGCTCTCCGCCCGTTTCTGCTTCGCCTCACTATAGACGCAAGGCACTGCTGACGCGTCGTACACCGATTGCTGACGTTTCGTCCGTCAGACACAACCCGCGCGGGTTTGACAGCCTGCGGACCCTCGCCAAAGCTCCATGTGCGTTAAACCACCAATACTGCGGAGTGCAGAACATGGACAAGAAGCTCATCAAGGGTCTGATTTTCGGGGTTATCAGCGTTGCCAGCCTGGCAGCGCACGCGGATGAAGCCGGCCAGAGCGGCAAGGGTTGCGGCTGGGGCAACATGGTCTTCGACGGCCAGCGCGGCCTGTTCCCGCACCTGCTGGCCACCACCACCAACGGCACCTCGGGCAACGCCACCTTCGGCCTGACCTCCGGCACCAACGGTTGCGACGCCAGCCAACGCATTTCCTATGGCGGCCGTTCGATCTTCGCCATGAACGGCATGCTCGACAATATCGCCGAGAACATGGCCCAGGGGCATGGCGAGGCGCTGGATGCCTACGCCGTCCTGCTCGGCATTCCGACCCAGGACCGCGCGCACTTCGCCCAGGTCACCCAGCAGCACTTCGGTGAGATTTTCACTTCGCAGAATGCCACCGGCGAGCAGGTGCTGAACAACACCCTGGCGGTGATGAGCCGCGACCAGGTCCTGGCGCAGTACGCCAAGCAGCCGGCCTGACCACCGTTGCGCCGCAAAAGGCCCGCCTCAGGCGGGCCTTTTCGTTTCCTGACCCTGCGGTCGAACGCTTTGACCTCCGGCAATAAGCGCGTAATCGCCCTAGACTAAGGTCGTATGAATGGGTCGCTGGAAAAGACTAGAATTTTTCTGCGAATTCTCGCCTTCAAACTGTCGGAAGCCTCGCTATGAACAATAACAACAGCCTGCTACGTCACCTCGCCTGGCTGGCGGTGGCGATAGTCGGTGCATTTGCCTTGGGAGTCGTGGCACTGCGTCGCGGCGAAGCCATCAACGCACTGTGGATCGTCGTCGCGGCGGTTGCCATCTACCTGGTCGCCTACCGCTACTACAGCCTGTTCATCGCCACCAAGGTGATGCAACTGGACCCCAACCGAGCGACCCCCGCGGTCCTCAACAACGACGGCCTGGACTACGTCCCGACCAACAAGCACATCCTCTTCGGTCACCATTTCGCTGCCATCGCCGGCGCCGGCCCGCTGGTCGGCCCCGTGCTGGCTGCGCAGATGGGCTACCTGCCCGGCACGCTCTGGCTGATTGCCGGCGTGGTGCTGGCCGGTGCCGTGCAGGATTTCATGGTGCTGTTCATCTCCAGCCGCCGCAACGGGCGTTCCCTGGGTGAACTGGTCCGCGAGGAAATGGGGCAGGTGGCGGGGACCATCGCTCTGTTCGGCGCGTTCCTGATCATGATCATCATCCTCGCGGTGCTCGCGCTCATCGTGGTGAAGGCCCTGGCCGAAAGCCCGTGGGGCATGTTCACCGTGCTGGCGACCATCCCGATCGCGCTGTTCATGGGCGTGTACATGCGCTACATCCGTCCGGGCCGTATCGGCGAGATTTCTGTGGTGGGCATCCTGCTGCTGCTGGGTTCCATCTGGCTCGGCGGGCAGATCGCCGCCAGCCCCGAGTGGGCCCCGGTGTTCACCTTCCATGGCGTGCAGATCGTCTGGATGCTGATCGCCTACGGTGCCATCGCCTCGGTGCTGCCGGTGTGGCTGCTGCTGGCCCCGCGCGACTACCTGTCGACCTTCCTGAAGATCGGCACCATCGTCGCCCTGGCCATCGGCATCGTGATCGTCTCGCCGGAGCTGAAGATGCCGGCCCTGACCCAGTTCACCGACGGCACCGGCCCGGTGTGGAAGGGCGGCCTGTTCCCGTTCCTGTTCATTACCATTGCCTGTGGCGCCGTCTCCGGCTTCCACGCGCTGATCTCCTCGGGCACCACGCCCAAGCTGCTCAACCGCGAACCCGACGCCCGCTACATCGGCTACGGCGGCATGCTGATGGAGTCCTTCGTGGCCATCATGGCGATGGTCGCCGCTTCGGTCATCGAGCCGGGCATCTATTTCGCCATGAACAGCCCGCCGGCCGTTGTCGGCGCCGACGTCAATGCGGTCGCCGCCACTGTCAGCAGCTGGGGCTTCGCCATTACTCCGGACGTGCTGACCCAGACCGCCAAGGACATCGGCGAGACCACCATCCTGGCCCGTGCCGGTGGTGCACCGACCCTCGCCGTGGGTATCGCGCACATCCTTCACCAGGTGCTGCCGGGTGAGAACACCATGGCCTTCTGGTACCACTTCGCGATCCTGTTCGAGGCGCTGTTCATCCTCACCGCGGTGGACGCCGGTACCCGTGCCGGGCGCTTCATGCTGCAGGACCTGCTGGGCAACTTCGTGCCGGCGCTGAAGAAGACCGAATCCTGGACCGCCAACATCATCGGCACCGGCGGCTGCGTTGCGCTGTGGGGCTGGCTACTGTACCAGGGCGTGGTCGATCCGCTGGGTGGCATCAACACGCTGTGGCCGCTGTTCGGCATCTCCAACCAGATGCTTGCCGGCATCGCGCTGATGCTCGCCACCGTCGTGCTGATCAAGATGAAGCGCCAGCAATACGTCTGGGTGACCGCCCTGCCGGCTGCCTGGCTGCTGATCTGCACCACCACCGCCGGCCTGATCAAGCTGTTCGACAGCAACCCGGCTGTGGGCTTCATCGCCCTGGGCAAGAAGTACTCCGCCGGCCTGGACGCCGGGCAGATCATCGCCCCGGCCAAGGACATCGGGCAGATGCAGCACGTGATGATGAACGCCTACATCAACGCCGGCCTCACCGTGCTGTTCCTGCTGGTGGTGTTCAGCGTGCTGGTGTACGCGATCAAGGTCGGCGCCAGCGCCTGGACCAAGAAGGAGCGCACCGACAAGGAAGCTCCTTTCCAGCCGATCCCGGACGCCTGACGGAGGAACATCATGTTCAACGACCTCAGCCGCATGGGTAAGTATCTCGGGCAGGCCGCGCGCATGCTCGTCGGCATGCCCGATTACGACACCTACGTTCAGCACATGCAGAACAAGCACCCGGACAAGACTCCGATGACCTACGAGGAGTTCTTCCGCGAGCGCCAGGAGGCGCGCTACGGTGGCGGCAAGGGGAGGCCGATCCGCTGCTGCTGACCACGCGGATGGGTGTATAACGGACGGGCCGCGAGCGATCGCGGCCCGTTTTCCTTTCTGATTGCCTGGATGTACCCATGACCGATTCCGCAAGCGCGCCGCAGGTTCCGGTGACAGTCCTCACCGGCTTCCTCGGGGCTGGCAAGACCACCCTGCTCAAGCACATCCTCAAGGCCGAGCATGGCCTGAAGATCGCCGTGATCGAGAACGAGTTCAGCGAGACACCCATCGACGCTCAATTGCTCGGTGACGACGCGGTTCAGGTGACGACACTGTCCAACGGCTGCGTCTGCTGCACCATCAACAGCGACCTTGAGCGCGCGCTCTACGTCCTGCTGGAGCGCCGCGACAGCGGCGAGCTGGACTTCGACCGCGTGGTGATCGAGTGCACCGGCCTGGCCGACCCGGCCCCGGTGGCGCAGACCTTCTTCGTCGACGAAACCTTGCGCGAGCGCTACCTGCTCGACGGCATCATCACCCTGGTGGACGCCGCCAACGCCGACCGCCACCTGCAGGAAGCCATCGCCCAGGCCCAGGTTGGCTTCGGCGACCGCATCCTGATCAGCAAGGCCGACCTGGTCTCGCCGGAGCAGTACGAAGCCCTGGTCGAGCGCCTGCAGCGCATCAACCGCCGTGCCGAGATCCATGCCGTGGAGCACGGAGCCATCGAATTGGAACGCCTGCTCGATGTGCGCGGCTTCAACCTCAACGCAGACCTCGGCCTGCGCCCGCTGCTGCGCCCGGTGCGCCCGGCGGCGGACACCACCGACCGCATCACCACCCTGGTGCTGCGCAGCGACAACCCGCTGGATATCGAACGCCTCAGCGAATTCATGGACGACCTGTTGCAATGGCACGGCAATTCACTGCTGCGCTACAAGGGCGTGCTGAACATCGCCGGCGAGGAACGCCGCCTGGTGTTCCAGGGTGTGCTGCGGCTGTATGGGTTCGACTGGGACACCGAATGGAAGGGCAACGAACAGCGCGAGAGCGTGATCGTCTTTATCGGGGACAACCTTCCCGAAGAGGAAATCCGTCGGGGCTTCGATCGCATTACAGGCGGCCCGACCGCCTGAATGAAAACGCCCGGCCAATGCCGGGCGTTTCGCTGTCTGTAGGAGCGAGCTTGCTCGCGAACAGATTCCTGCCCAACGCTGGCGTTATGCGGTTCGCTAGCGATGACGATGGCGTCCCCCTCGCTCCTGCAAAAGGCCGCGCGGGATTAACCGCCGATCAGATGCTTGAGCGGATGGTAATCCGCCTTCAGGTTCCCTGCCGCCTTGAGGATGGCCTGCTCGATGGCATTGAGGTGCATGCAGGTCAGCTCGATGGCCGCCGCCTGGTTGCCCGACTCGATGTATTCGATCAACCGCTGGTGCTCGTTGCCGCGGCAGGTCTCGTGCTGGTCGTCGTCCAGGGTCGTGGCGTAGAGCGAGGCGCGCTCGATCAGCTTGCGGAAGAAATCCAGCAGCACCGGGTTGTTCAGCGCCGCCGCCAGCTTCAGGTGGAATTCACCCAGCAGGTGGACGAACCGCGCGTGGTCCTGGTCGTGGGTCGCCTCTTCCAGCGCCACGTGGTCGCGCAGGTCCTGGATGATCGCGCTGTCCGCGCGGCGGCACAGTTCGCTGACGATGCCGATCTCGATCAGCCGCCGCGTTTCGAACAGCGAGCGGATTTCTTCGTCGCTGGGTAAGGATACCCATGCACCCTTGTTGAGCGCGCTGGAAACCAGCCCGTCCGCTTCCAGATGTTTCAGCGCCGCGCGCACCGAAGTGCGGCTGACCTTGAACAAATCCGCCAAAGCCGCCTCACCGAGCTTCATGCCCGGGCGCAGGCTGCGCTTGCTGATTGCCTCGTAAACCCCTTGGTAGACACGTTCCACCGTGGACTCGGGGTGTTTCTCCGTCATGACCGACTCCGCCTCTTGCTTGACCCAGGGAAGGATGCCGCAAAACCGTCCGTGCAAAAGCAGTTGCAGAAGAAAAATACATCAGCTATTTCTAGATTGCATTCAAATATTGCATACAAAAACAAGAGGAATGCACCAAAATGAATCACTCGTCGTCAGTCGAGGTGCGCCGGGTCAGCAAGCGCTACACCGATGATCCCAACGTCGCTCCTGCCCTCAACGAGGTCTCGGTCGACATTGCCCATAACGAGTTCTTCACCCTGCTGGGGCCGTCCGGCTGCGGCAAGACCACGCTGCTGCGCAGCATCGCCGGCTTTGAGAACGTCACCTCCGGCGACATCCTCGTCGGTGGCGAGCGGGTCAACGACCTGCCTCCCTACCGCCGCCGCATCAACACCGTGTTCCAGAGCTATGCGCTGTTCCCGCACATGTCGGTGAGCGAGAACATCGCCTTCGGCCTGGAGATGCAGGGCCTGGCGCGCGGCGAGATTCCCGGCCGGGTCAAGGAGATGCTCGCACTGGTGCAGATGGAACACCTGGCGCGGCGCAAGCCGGCCGAGCTGTCCGGCGGCCAGCAGCAGCGCGTGGCGCTGGCCCGCGCACTGGCGCCCAAGCCTTCGGTCCTGCTCCTCGACGAACCGCTGTCCGCGCTGGACCTGAAGTTGCGCAAGGAGATGCAGGTCGAGCTCAAGCGCGTGCAGGAAGAGGCGGGCATCACCTTCATCTTCGTCACCCACGACCAGGAAGAAGCGCTGACCCTGTCCGACCGCATCGCCGTGATGTCCCACGGCAACATCATGCAGATCGGCACGCCCAACGAGATCTACGAACGCCCGACGCACCGCTTCGTCGCGCAGTTCATCGGCGACATCAACTTCCTCCCCGGGCAGATGCGCCAGGGCGGTTTCCATCCCAATGCCATGGCGGCGGAAATCCCCTGCGAGCTGCCGGCGGGCCTGAGCAGCACCAGTGTGCAACTGGCCTTCCGTCCAGAGCGCTCGAAGCTGGTCGACCCGTCGCAGCCGCATCACCTGCGGGCGGTGATCGAGACGGTGATGTACGTCGGCACCGCCACGCTATACCGCTGCCGCCTGCCAGACGCCTCGCAGATCACCCTGCGCGAGAGCAACGAGGGCGGCCGCGCCCGCGACGTCGGCGAGGCCGTGGCGGTGCACCTGCCGCCCCAGGCCTGCCTGCTGATGGAGGCCTGAGCATGAAGGAGTCGCCCACTACCCGGCGCCTGTTGCTGCTCAGCCCGGTGGCGCTGACGCTGCTCGGGCTGATCGCCATCCCGCTGGCGATCATGGGTTACATCAGCCTGCTGCCGCGCAACCTCTACGGCGGCGTCGACTGGCACGCCGACTGGCAGATCCAGAGCTACGTGCAGCTGTTCTTCCAGGAAGACTTCGACGGCAACCTGGAGCTTAACTGGGTCTATGCCCAGGCGCTGCTGCGCTCGCTGTTCCAGGCCGGCGGCACCACGCTGCTGTGCTTCCTCTTCGGCTTCCCGGTGGCCCTGTGGATGACCAGCCTGAGCGAGCGCTCGCGCAACCTCATGGTGCTGCTGATCACCATTCCGTTCTGGACCAACCTGCTGATCCGCAACTACGCCTGGCTGATCATCCTCCGTGAGCACGGCTGGATCGCCCAGACGGTCAATGCGCTGTTCCCCCAGGCCGGCGGCATCACCCTGCTGTACAACGACTTCGCCGTCTGCGTGGGGCTGGTCTACAGCTTCCTGCCGTTCATGATCCTGCCGATCTACTCGACCCTGGAGAAGCTCGACTGGCGCCTGGTCGAGGCCGCCTACGACCTCGGCGCCAACCGCTGGAAGGCGTTGCGCCGGGTGATCCTGCCGCTGTCGATGCCCGGTGTGATCGCCGGCTCCCTGCTGGTGTTCGTGCCGAGCCTGGGTGCGTTCATCACGCCCGCCATCCTCGGCGGCGGCAAGACGCTGATGATCGGCAACCTGATCCAGCAGCAGTTCGGCACCGCGCGCAACTGGCCCCTGGGCGGCTCGCTGTCGTTCCTCTTGCTGGCGATCATGCTGCTCGCTCTGATCGCGTTCGCCCTGTATAGCCGCCGCGCCGCCAAGGCCGTCCACCTGGGAGGAGCCAACGCATGATCGCCCAGCACCTGAAGAAACTCCCCGGCACCCGCGAAACCAGCCTGCTGGTCCTGGCCTACCTGTACCTGCCGATCCTCGTGCTGATCGGTTACAGCTTCAACGCCAACCGTTCGGCCACGGTGTGGACCGAATTCTCCTTCGCCTGGTACGGCAAGATCGTCGCCAATCCCTCGATCCAGGCGGCGGCGTTCAACTCGCTGGTGGTCGCCGGCTTCGCCACCGTGCTGTCCACGGCCATCGCCCTGGCGGCGGCACTGGCGACCTCGCGGCCGTTCTACGGACGGCGGCTGGTGGAGGGCGGCATCAACCTGCCGCTGATCCTGCCGGAGATCGTCATCGCTGTGGCCACGCTGCTGCTGTTCATGTCGCTGGGCATCAAGCTGGGCTTGCTGACGGTGATAGTCGCCCACGTCGGCTTCTGCATTCCGTTCGCCTACCTGCCGATCCGTGCGCGACTGAACGATCTGGACAAGAGCCTGCTGGAAGCCGCCGGCGACCTGTACGCCAGCCCCTGGCAGGTGTTCCGCCGGGTGACCCTGCCGCTACTGTGGCCGGCTGTGCTGTCCGGCGCGGTGCTGGCGTTCGTGGTCAGCCTCGACGATTTCATCATGACCTTCTTCGTCGCCGGCCCCGGCTCGACGACGCTGCCGGTCTACATCTTCTCGGCCATCAAGGCCGGGGTAACGCCCGAGATCAATGCGATCTCGACCCTCATGCTGGTGATTTCCATCGTCCTCGTGGTGCTGTCGTACTGGCTCGGCCAGCGCGGCAAACCGGACGCCTGATCAAGACTGCCGACCTTTCGCTCTTTCTGGAGAAAACGATGAAGTTGAATGCCCTGCGTCACGGCCTTGCCGGTTTGTCCCTCGCTCTGCTGGCTGCGGGAGTTGCCCAGGCCGAGGAGCCCAAGCAGCTGTTCTTCTACAACTGGACCGACTACTACCCGGTGGAGCTGCTGGCCAAGTTCGAGAAGGAGACCGGCATCAAGGTCACCATGGACGGCTATGACAGCAACGAAACCCTGCTGGCCAAGCTTCAGGCCGGCGGCGCCGCGTACGACGTGATCGTGCCGTCGCACTCGATCATGCAGACACTGATCAAGCAGAACCTGCTGCGGGAAATCGACACGCCCACGCTGTCGAACTTCCAGTACGTCAAACCGGCTTTCCGCGATCCGGCCTTCGATCCGGGACGCAAGTATTCGGCTCCCTACCTGTGGGGCACCACCGGCTTCTCCTACGACAGCGCGCGGGTGCCGGGCGGCAAGCTGGATGACTCGTGGAAGGAATTCTTCGAGCCGCGTCCGGAACTGCAGGGCCAGGTCGCCGCGCTGGATACGCCGAGCAGCCTGATCAATGCCGCCGCGCATTTCCTGAACGTCGACGAGTGCACCGAGAACCCGCAGGACGCCAAGAAGATTCTCGAACTGCTGCAGAAGCAGAAGCCCTTCCTGAAGATGTACAGCTCCGACAACACCGTGGACCGCATGGCCTCAGGCGAAGTGGTACTGATGCAGAACTGGAACGGTTCCACCGCCCGCGCCACCTTGCAGAAGAGCACCATCAAGTACGTCTACCCGCGTGAGGGCGTGGCCTCCTTCCAGGACAACTTCGCCGTGCCTAAGAGCGCGCCGCACCCGGAGAACGCCAAGGTCTTCATCAACTGGATGATGAAGCCGGAGAACGCCGCCGCGGTGACCAACGCCATCGCTTACTCCAACGGCATCGAGACCGACAAGCTGCTCGACGCCAAGTGGAAGGTGATGGACGCCATCAACATGCCGCCGGAATACGCCGAGCGCCTGCGCCTGGAGAAGGAATGCAGCAACAAGTCCCGCGAGCTGCAGGACCGCATCTGGTCCAAGCTCAAGGGCTGACGCGGCGTATTCGCTTTTCGTAGGAGCGAGCTTGCTCGCGAACCTGCAAGGCACGGTGCCATGCGGTTCGCGAGCAA
>NZ_JAKSXG010000010.1:0-388564 GCF_022380625.1 Pseudomonas sp. DP-17 | reverse complement strand
AACGTCGGCACCATCGGTCACGTTGACCACGGCAAAACCACTCTGACCGCTGCTCTGACCAAGGTCTGCTCCGAGACCTGGGGTGGCTCCGCTCGCGCTTTCGACCAGATCGACAACGCGCCGGAAGAGAAGGCTCGTGGTATCACCATCAACACCTCTCACGTTGAATACGACTCGCCGGTACGCCACTACGCTCACGTAGACTGCCCGGGCCACGCCGACTACGTGAAGAACATGATCACCGGTGCTGCCCAGATGGACGGCGCGATCCTGGTTTGCTCGGCTGCTGACGGCCCCATGCCGCAGACCCGCGAGCACATCCTGCTGTCCCGTCAGGTAGGCGTTCCCTACATCGTCGTGTTCCTGAACAAGGCCGACATGGTTGACGACGCCGAGCTGCTGGAACTGGTCGAAATGGAAGTTCGCGATCTGCTGAACACCTACGACTTCCCGGGCGACGACACCCCGATCGTGATCGGTTCCGCTCTGATGGCCCTGAACGGCCAGGACGACAACGAGATGGGCGTTTCCGCCGTGCGCAAGCTGGTAGAAACCCTGGACTCGTACATCCCCGAGCCCGAGCGTGCCATCGACAAGCCGTTCCTGATGCCGATCGAAGACGTGTTCTCGATCTCCGGTCGCGGCACCGTGGTAACCGGCCGTGTTGAGCGTGGCATCGTCAAGATCCAGGAAGAAGTGGAAATCGTCGGCATCAAGGCGACCACCAAGACTACTTGCACCGGCGTTGAAATGTTCCGCAAGCTGCTCGACGAAGGTCGTGCTGGTGAGAACGTCGGCGTTCTGCTGCGTGGCACCAAGCGTGAAGACGTAGAGCGTGGCCAGGTTCTGGCCAAGCCGGGCACCATCAAGCCGCACACCAAGTTCGAGTGCGAAGTGTACGTGCTGTCCAAGGAAGAAGGTGGTCGTCACACCCCGTTCTTCAAAGGCTACCGTCCGCAGTTCTACTTCCGTACCACCGACGTAACCGGCAACTGCGAACTGCCGGAAGGCGTTGAGATGGTAATGCCGGGCGACAACGTGAAGATGGTTGTCACCCTGATCGCTCCGATCGCCATGGAAGATGGCCTGCGCTTCGCGATTCGCGAAGGCGGCCGTACCGTTGGCGCCGGCGTGGTTGCCAAGATCATCGAATAATCGATTGATCTTTCCCTCTCGGGCCGGCATAATGGTCGGCCTGACTTTGTTCTAGGCCAGTAGCTCAATTGGCAGAGCGGCGGTCTCCAAAACCGCAGGTTGGGGGTTCGATTCCCTCCTGGCCTGCCAGATTTCTCAAGATCTGGCACTTCTTTAAACGGGATTCCTAGCAGATGAATGCGAAGGTAGAAGCCAAAGAGTCGCGTCTTGATCTCTTGAAGTGGCTTGTGGTTGCAGTGCTGGTGGTGGTGGCTGTGGTTGCCAACCAGTATTACTCCGCGCAACCGATCTTCTATCGCGTTCTCGGTATTCTCGTGATGGCGGCTGTTGCAGGTTTTATTGCGCTGCAAACCGTCAAGGGGCGTGCGTTCTTTACCTTGGCTAAAGAGGCTCGCGCCGAGATTCGCAAGGTTGTATGGCCGTCTCGTCAAGAGACAACTCAGACCACGCTGATCGTAGTAGCAGTAGTGCTGGTAATGGCGCTGGTGCTCTGGGGGCTCGACTCCCTGCTGGGTTGGCTGGTTTCCATGATCGTAGGTTAAGGGTGTTCCGTGGCTAAGCGTTGGTACGTTGTACATGCCTACTCGGGTTACGAGAAGCATGTCATGCGCTCGCTGATCGAGCGGGTCAAACTGGCCGGCATGGAAGATGGGTTTGGTGAGATTCTCGTCCCCACCGAAGAAGTGGTGGAGATGCGGAACGGCCAGAAGCGCAAGAGTGAGCGCAAATTCTTCCCGGGTTATGTCCTGGTGCAGATGGAAATGAACGAGGGTACTTGGCACCTGGTCAAGGACACTCCTCGCGTCATGGGCTTCATTGGTGGCACTGCCGACAAGCCGGCGCCGATCACCGATAAAGAGGCTGACGCCATCCTGCGCCGTGTTGCCGATAGCGGTGACAAGCCGAAGCCGAAGACTCTGTTCGAGCCGGGCGAGACCGTCCGTGTCATCGATGGTCCGTTCGCTGACTTCAACGGTGTCGTCGAAGAAGTTAACTACGAAAAGAGCCGCATCCAGGTCGCGGTGCTCATTTTCGGTCGCTCTACTCCGGTAGAGCTGGAGTTCAGCCAGGTAGAGAAAGTTTAACTGGCACACTGAATCCCGCACCCCGCAGCCCTAGGCTGCGGGGTTTTGTCGTCCTTGGGATGAAACGCGAAAGCAACCGGGGAGCCCGACAGGGCGCTTGACCCGCATTTGGAGTAGCAAATGGCTAAGAAAATCACGGCTTACATCAAGCTGCAAGTTAAGGCCGGCCAGGCCAACCCGTCGCCGCCCGTCGGCCCGGCTCTGGGTCAGCACGGCGTGAACATCATGGAATTCTGCAAGGCGTTCAACGCCAAGACCCAAGGCCAAGAGCCGGGTCTGCCGACTCCTGTGATCATCACCGTTTACAGCGATCGCAGCTTCACCTTCGAAACCAAGAGCACCCCTGCTGCCGTCCTGCTGAAAAAAGCAGCCGGCATCACCAGCGGTTCCGCTCGTCCGAACTCTCAGAAAGTCGGCACCGTTACCCGTGCTCAGCTGGAAGAGATCGCCAAGGCCAAGCAGGCTGACCTGACCGCTGCTGACCTGGACGCTGCCGTACGCACCATTGCTGGCTCCGCGCGCAGCATGGGCCTGAACGTGGAGGGTGTGTAATGGCTAAGCTGACCAAGCGTCAAAAGGCTATCGCCGAGAAGATCGAAGCAGGCAAGCAATACGGCTTCGAAGATGCCGCCAAGCTGCTGGCCGAGCTGTCGACCATCAAGTTCAAGGAGTCCGTGGACATCGCCATCAATCTGGGCGTTGATCCGCGTAAGTCCGACCAGGTCGTACGTGGCGCTACCGTTCTGCCGAACGGCACCGGCAAATCCGTACGCGTTGCCGTCTTCACCCAGGGTCCTGGTGTTGAAGCTGCCCTGGCTGCTGGTGCAGACAAGGTTGGCATGGACGAACTGGCTGCCGAAATGAAAGCCGGCGACCTGAACTACGACGTCGTTATCGCCTCCCCGGACGCGATGCGTGTTGTTGGCCAGCTGGGCCAGGTACTGGGCCCGCGCGGTCTGATGCCGAACCCGAAGGTCGGCACCGTGACCCCGGACGTCGCTACCGCCGTCAAGAACGCCAAGGCCGGTCAGGTACGTTTCCGTACCGACAAGAACGGCATCATCCACGCTTCCGTTGGCAAGATCGACTTCGAGCCGGTCAAGCTGAAGCAGAACGTGGAAGC
Organism: Pseudomonas sp. DP-17; assembly: GCF_022380625.1. Taxonomy (NCBI): domain Bacteria; kingdom Pseudomonadati; phylum Pseudomonadota; class Gammaproteobacteria; order Pseudomonadales; family Pseudomonadaceae; genus Pseudomonas; species Pseudomonas sp. DP-17. Next base: position 385,201 of record NZ_JAKSXG010000010.1, on the reverse strand, counting down.
GCTGCTGAGCGATCTGAAGCGCCTGAAGCCGTCCTCCTCCAAGGGCGTGTACGTTCAGCGCGTAACCCTGAGCACCACCATGGGCCCGGGTCTGCAGATCGATCAGGCTTCGCTGGAAGGCTGATGAACTAAGTCGAGCAGTGGGTTCGCCCACTGCTCGCAGGTATTGGGGTCCCTGCCTGGCGGGGGCTATCCAAGACCGTAGGCGGCGCAAGCCTTAAACCTCAAGCCTACGCAGATGGTGCTCCCGATTCGTTTACCGAATCAGACACCAAAACGCCGTCCGGCTCCGGCTGGACGAATCGGTAACATCCAGGAGTAAACCCGTGGCAATTAAACTCGAAGACAAGAAGGCCATCGTCGCTGAAGTCAACGAGGCTGCCAAAGCCGGTCTGTCCGCTGTCGTGGTTGATGCACGCGGCGTGACTGTCGGCGCTATGACCGGACTCCGTAAAGAGGCCCGCGCAGCTGGTGTGTACGTGAAAGTCGTACGTAACACCCTGCTCAAGCGCGCCGTTGAAGGCACTCAGTTTGAAGTGCTCAACGACACGTTCAAGGGCCCGACCCTGATTGCTTTCTCCAACGAACATCCGGGCGCTGCCGCTCGTATCTTCAAGGAGTTTGCCAAGGGTCAGGACAAGTTCGAGATCAAGGCGGCCGCGTTCGAGGGTCAGTTCCTCGCAGCCAATCAGATCGACGTGCTGGCGACCCTGCCGACCTACAACGAAGCTGTTGCACAGCTGATGAGCGTGATCCAAGGCGCTACCAGCAAGCTGGCTCGTACTCTGGCGGCAATTCGCGATCAGAAAGAAGCTACCGCAGCCTAAGGCTCGGCAACTGCTTTCAACCTTTTTTGTTTAATTCGATGGCCTTAGGCCGTCACCCAATACAGGAATTAGAGTCATGGCTCTGACCAACGAAGACATCATCTCCGCCGTATCCGAAATGTCCGTCATGCAGATCGTTGAACTGATCAAGGCGATGGAAGAGAAGTTCGGCGTTACCGCTGCTGCCGCTACCGTTGCTGCTGCCGGCCCGGCTGCTGCCGCTGCTGAAGAGCAAACCGAGTTCACCATCGTCCTGGCCGAAGCTGGCGACAAGAAAGTGAACGTGATCAAGGTCGTTCGTGAACTGACCGGTCTGGGCCTGAAAGAAGCCAAGGCAGTCGTTGACGGCGCCCCGGGCGTGGTCAAGGAAGGCGCTTCGAAAGAAGAAGCCGAAGCTGCCAAGAAAGCCCTGGAAGAAGCAGGCGCCAAGGTCGAGCTCAAGTAAGTTCGTACCTTGCGTCGACAGCCCGAGCGTTAAGCGACAGGCTGATGGCTGGTGGCAATTGCCACCGGCCTTTTTCCGTTATGGGTGGGGTGCCGCAGGTGCCTCCCATAACGTGAAAATCCCGCCACGAGTGGCGGCGCAAACCTAGGGTTTGCACGATTTTTGGGCTGCTCCCCTGTGCGGGAGAGGCCAAACAAGCAGGTGACCAAGCTGGGGAACGCTGATGGCTTACTCATACACTGAGAAAAAACGTATCCGCAAGGACTTTAGCAAGTTGCCGGACGTCATGGATGTGCCGTATTTGCTGGCCATCCAGCTGGATTCCTATCGCGAATTCCTGCAGGCGGGTGCAAGCAAGGACCAGGTCCGAGACATCGGCCTGCATGCGGCCTTCAAGTCCGTCTTCCCGATTATCAGCTATTCCGGCAATGCTGCCCTGGAATACGTCGGCTACCGTCTGGGTGAGCCGGCCTTCGATGTCAAGGAATGCGTGCTGCGCGGTGTGACCTTCGCGGTCCCGCTGCGTGTGAAAGTGCGCCTGATCATTTTCGACAAGGAATCGTCGAACAAAGCGATCAAGGACATCAAGGAACAAGAAGTCTATATGGGGGAAATCCCCCTGATGACCGAGAACGGTACCTTCATCATCAACGGTACCGAACGCGTCATCGTTTCCCAGCTGCACCGCTCCCCGGGTGTGTTCTTCGACCACGACCGTGGCAAGACCCACAGCTCCGGCAAGCTGCTGTACTCCGCTCGCATCATTCCTTACCGCGGTTCCTGGCTCGATTTCGAGTTCGATCCGAAGGACTGCGTGTTCGTTCGTATCGACCGTCGCCGCAAGCTGCCGGCTTCCGTCCTGCTGCGCGCGCTGAACTACAGCACCGAGGAAATCCTCAACGCGTTCTATGACACCAACGTCTACCAGATCAAGGGCGAGACCCTGAACCTGGAGCTGGTGCCGTCGCGCCTGCGTGGCGAGATCGCCAGCTTCGACATCAAGGATGCCAGCGGCAAGGTCATCGTCGAAGCGGGCCGTCGTATCACTGCGCGCCACATCAACCAGCTCGAGAAAGCTGGCATTACCCAGCTGGAAGTGCCGTTCGACTACCTGATTGGCCGTACCGTGGCCAAGGCTGTCGTGCACCCGGCGACCGGCGAGATCATCGCCGAGTGCAACACCGAGCTGACCGTCGATGCCCTGGCCAAGATCGCCAAGGCCCAGGTCGCGCGCCTGGAGACTCTGTACACCAACGACATCGACTGCGGTCCGTTTATCTCCGACACGCTGAAGATCGACTCCACCAGCAACCAACTGGAAGCGCTGGTCGAGATCTATCGCATGATGCGTCCCGGCGAGCCGCCGACCAAGGAAGCGGCCGAGACCCTGTTCGGCAACCTGTTCTTCAGCGCCGAGCGTTACGACCTGTCTGCCGTCGGCCGCATGAAGTTCAACCGTCGTATCGGTCGTACCGAGATCGAAGGCGCTGGCGTCCTGAGCAAGGAAGACATCGTCGAGGTCCTCAAGACCCTCGTAGCCATCCGTAACGGCAAAGGCATCGTCGATGACATCGACCACCTGGGTAACCGTCGCGTCCGTTGCGTCGGCGAGATGGCCGAGAACCAGTTCCGTGTCGGCCTGGTGCGTGTAGAGCGTGCGGTCAAGGAACGCCTGTCGATGGCCGAAAGCGAAGGCCTGATGCCGCAGGACCTGATCAACGCCAAGCCGGTGGCTGCCGCGATCAAGGAGTTCTTCGGTTCCAGCCAGCTGTCGCAGTTCATGGACCAGAACAACCCGCTCTCCGAGATCACCCACAAGCGCCGCGTCTCCGCACTCGGCCCAGGTGGTCTGACCCGCGAGCGCGCGGGCTTCGAGGTTCGTGACGTACACCCGACCCACTACGGCCGCGTGTGCCCGATCGAAACCCCTGAAGGTCCGAACATCGGCCTGATCAACTCTCTGGCGACCTACGCTCGCACCAACAAATACGGCTTCCTGGAAAGCCCGTACCGCGTGGTGAAGGAAGGTCTGGTCAGCGACGACATCGTCTTCCTGTCCGCGATCGAAGAAGCTGACCACGTCATCGCCCAGGCGTCCGCGACCCTGAACGAAAAAGGCCAACTGATCGACGAACTGGTCGCCGTACGTCACCTGAACGAATTCACCGTGAAGGCGCCGGAAGACGTCACCCTCATGGACGTATCGCCGAAGCAGGTCGTTTCCGTCGCTGCCTCGCTGATTCCGTTCCTCGAGCACGACGACGCCAACCGTGCACTCATGGGTTCGAACATGCAGCGTCAGGCTGTACCGACCCTGCGCGCCGACAAGCCGCTGGTCGGTACCGGCATGGAGCGCAACGTCGCCCGTGACTCCGGTGTCTGCGTGGTGGCTCGCCGCGGCGGCGTGATCGACTCGGTCGATGCCAGCCGTATCGTGGTGCGTGTGAACGACGACGAAGTCGAGACTGGCGAAGCCGGCGTCGACATCTACAACCTGACCAAATACACCCGTTCCAACCAGAACACCTGCATCAACCAGCGTCCGCTGGTGCAGAAGGGTGACAAGGTTTCGCGCAGCGACATCCTCGCCGACGGTCCGTCCACCGACATGGGTGAGCTGGCTCTGGGTCAGAACATGCGCGTAGCGTTCATGCCCTGGAACGGCTTCAACTTCGAAGACTCCATCTGCTTGTCCGAGCGCGTGGTCCAGGAAGATCGTTTCACCACGATCCACATCCAGGAACTGACCTGCGTTGCCCGTGACACCAAGCTCGGCCCAGAAGAAATCACCGCGGACATCCCCAACGTGGGCGAGGCTGCGCTGAACAAGCTGGACGAAGCTGGCATCGTCTACGTCGGCGCCGAAGTACAGGCCGGCGACATCCTGGTCGGCAAGGTCACCCCGAAAGGCGAGACCCAGCTGACTCCGGAAGAGAAGCTGCTGCGTGCGATCTTCGGTGAGAAGGCGTCCGACGTGAAGGACACCTCCCTGCGCGTGCCGACCGGTACCAAGGGTACTGTCATCGATGTCCAGGTCTTCACCCGTGATGGCGTCGAGCGCGACAGCCGCGCCCTGTCCATCGAGAAGATGCAGCTGGACGAGATCCGCAAGGACCTGAACGAAGAGTTCCGCATCGTCGAAGGTGCAACCTTCGAGCGTCTGCGCTCCGCTCTGGTCGGTGCCAAGGCCGACGGTGGTCCTGCCCTGAAGAAAGGCGCAGAGATCACCGACGAGTACCTGGACGGTCTCGAGCGCGGCCAGTGGTTCAAGCTGCGCATGGCGGAAGACGCTCTGAACGAGCAGCTGGAAAAGGCCCAGGCCTACATCAGCGACCGCCGTCAGTTGCTGGACGACAAGTTCGAAGACAAGAAGCGCAAGCTGCAGCAGGGCGATGACCTGGCTCCGGGCGTACTGAAGATCGTCAAGGTCTACCTGGCTATCAAGCGCCGCATCCAGCCGGGCGACAAGATGGCGGGCCGCCACGGTAACAAGGGTGTGGTCTCGGTCATCATGCCGGTCGAAGATATGCCGCACGATGCCAACGGTACTCCCGTCGACATCGTTCTGAACCCGCTGGGCGTACCGTCGCGTATGAACGTCGGTCAGATCCTCGAAACCCACCTGGGCCTTGCGGCCAAGGGCCTGGGCGAGAAGATCAACCGCATGCTCGAAGAGCAGCGCAAGATCGCCGAGCTGCGTGTGTTCCTGAACGAGATCTACAACGAGATCGGTGGCCGGCAGGAAAGCCTGGACGAGCTGAACGATAACGAGATCCTCGCTCTGGCCAACAACCTCAAGGGCGGCGTGCCCATGGCTACCCCGGTGTTCGACGGTGCCAAGGAGCGCGAGATCAAGGCCATGCTGAAGCTGGCCGATCTGCCGGAAAGCGGTCAGATGCGCCTGTACGACGGCCGCACCGGCAACCAGTTCGAGCGTACGACCACCGTTGGTTACATGTACATGCTCAAGCTGAACCACCTGGTCGATGACAAGATGCACGCACGTTCCACCGGCTCTTACAGCCTGGTTACCCAGCAGCCGCTGGGTGGTAAGGCGCAGTTCGGTGGCCAGCGTTTCGGGGAGATGGAGGTCTGGGCGCTGGAAGCCTACGGTGCCGCCTACACCCTGCAGGAAATGCTGACCGTGAAGTCGGACGACGTGAACGGCCGTACCAAGATGTACAAGAACATCGTGGACGGGGATCACCGCATGGAGGCCGGCATGCCCGAGTCCTTCAACGTGCTGATCAAAGAGATCCGCTCGCTCGGCATCGATATCGAACTGGAAACCGAATAACACGTGACGTCAGACGGTGCGGCTGGTCAAGGCCGGTCGCACCGGGTCCGTGAGGAGGAAAGGCCTTGAAAGACTTGCTTAATCTGTTGAAAAACCAGGGTCAGATCGAAGAGTTCGATGCCATCCGTATTGGCCTGGCCTCGCCCGAGATGATTCGTTCCTGGTCCTTCGGCGAAGTCAAGAAGCCGGAGACCATCAACTACCGTACCTTCAAGCCGGAGCGCGATGGCCTGTTCTGCGCCAAGATCTTCGGCCCGGTGAAGGACTACGAGTGCCTGTGCGGTAAGTACAAGCGCCTGAAACATCGCGGCGTGATCTGCGAGAAGTGCGGCGTGGAAGTCGCGCTGGCCAAGGTGCGCCGCGAGCGCATGGGCCACATCGAGCTGGCCTCGCCGGTCGCCCACATCTGGTTCCTGAAGTCCCTGCCGTCCCGTATCGGCCTGCTGCTGGACATGACCCTGCGTGACATCGAGCGCGTGCTCTATTTCGAGAGCTACGTGGTGATCGATCCGGGCATGACTACCCTCGAGAAGGGACAGCTGCTGAACGACGAGCAGTACTTCGAAGCCCTCGAAGAGTTCGGTGACGACTTCGATGCCCGCATGGGTGCGGAAGCCGTTCGCGAGCTGCTCAACGCTATCGATCTGGAGCACGAGATCGGCCGCCTGCGCGAAGAGATTCCGCAGACCAACTCGGAAACCAAGATCAAGAAGCTGTCCAAGCGCCTGAAGCTGATGGAAGCCTTCCAGGGCTCCGGCAACCATCCCGAGTGGATGGTGCTGACCGTCCTGCCGGTGCTGCCGCCGGACCTGCGCCCGCTGGTTCCGCTGGATGGCGGCCGCTTCGCGACTTCGGATCTGAATGATCTGTATCGCCGCGTGATCAACCGTAACAACCGTCTGAAGCGCCTGCTCGACCTGGCCGCTCCGGACATCATCGTGCGCAACGAAAAGCGCATGCTGCAGGAAGCCGTCGACGCCCTGCTGGACAACGGCCGTCGCGGCCGTGCCATCACCGGCTCGAACAAGCGCCCGCTGAAGTCCCTGGCCGACATGATCAAGGGCAAGCAGGGTCGCTTCCGTCAGAACCTGCTCGGCAAGCGCGTGGACTACTCTGGCCGTTCGGTCATTACCGTAGGTCCGACCCTGCGTCTGCACCAGTGCGGTCTGCCGAAGAAAATGGCCCTGGAGCTGTTCAAGCCGTTCATCTTCGGCAAGCTGGAAGGTCGTGGCATGGCCACCACCATCAAGGCCGCCAAGAAGATGGTCGAGCGCGAGCTGCCGGAAGTGTGGGACGTTCTCGCTGAGGTCATCCGCGAACACCCCGTACTGCTGAACCGTGCGCCGACCCTGCACCGTCTGGGCATCCAGGCGTTCGAACCGGTACTGATCGAAGGTAAAGCCATCCAGCTGCACCCGCTTGTCTGCGCCGCGTACAACGCCGACTTCGACGGTGACCAGATGGCCGTGCACGTTCCGCTGACCCTCGAGGCTCAGCTGGAAGCGCGCGCGCTGATGATGTCCACCAACAACATTCTGTCGCCCGCCAACGGCGAGCCGATCATCGTTCCTTCGCAGGACGTGGTAATGGGTCTGTATTACATGACCCGTGAAGCGATCAACGCGAAGGGCGAGGGCATGGCTTTCGCAGACCTGCAGGAAGTTGACCGCGCCTACCGCAGCGGCCAGGTGTCCCTGCACGCCCGCGTAAAAGTGCGCATCAACGAGAAGATCAAGAACGAAGACGGCTCCCTGACCGCCAACACCCGTATCGTCGACTCCACCGTCGGCCGTGCGCTGCTGTTCCAGGTTGTCCCGGCCGGCCTGCCCTTCGACGTGGTCAACCAGTCGATGAAGAAGAAGGCGATCTCCAAGCTGATCAACCACTGCTACCGCGTGGTGGGTCTGAAGGACACCGTCATCTTCGCTGACCAGCTGATGTACACCGGCTTCGCCTACTCGACCATCTCCGGTGTGTCGATCGGCGTGAACGACTTCGTCATCCCGGACGAAAAGGCTCGCATCATCGATGCCGCCACCGAGGAAGTGAAGGAGATCGAGAGCCAGTACGCCTCCGGCCTGGTAACCCAGGGCGAGAAGTACAACAAGGTGATCGACCTCTGGTCCAAGGCCAACGACGAAGTGTCCAAGGCGATGATGGCCAACCTCTCGAAAGAGAAGGTGACCGATCGCGAGGGCAAGCAGGTCGACCAGGAGTCCTTCAACTCCATGTACATGATGGCGGACTCCGGTGCGCGGGGTTCCGCGGCCCAGATCCGTCAGCTGGCCGGTATGCGTGGCCTGATGGCCAAGCCGGACGGCTCCATCATCGAGACTCCGATCACCGCGAACTTCCGTGAAGGCCTGAACGTACTCCAGTACTTCATCTCCACTCACGGTGCTCGTAAAGGTCTGGCGGATACCGCACTGAAGACCGCGAACTCCGGTTACCTGACCCGTCGTCTCGTCGATGTGGCCCAGGACCTGGTCGTGACCGAGATCGACTGCGGCACCGAGCACGGCCTGGTCATGTCCCCGCACATCGAAGGCGGCGACGTGGTTGAGCCGCTGGGTGAGCGTGTACTCGGCCGCGTGATGGCTCGCGACGTGTTCAAGCCGGGCAGCGACGACGTGATCGTCGAGGCTGGCACCCTGATCGACGAGAAGTGGGTCGATTTCCTCGAGCAGATGAGCGTCGACGAAGTCGTAGTGCGTTCGCCGATCACCTGCGAAACCCGTCACGGCATCTGCGCCATGTGCTACGGCCGCGATCTGGCCCGTGGTCACCGCGTGAACATCGGTGAGGCTGTCGGCGTCATCGCCGCCCAGTCGATCGGTGAGCCGGGTACCCAGCTGACCATGCGTACCTTCCACATCGGTGGTGCGGCCAGCCGTACTTCCGCCGTGGACAACGTACAGGTCAAGAACGGCGGTACCATCCGCCTGCACAACCTGAAGCACGTAGAGCGTGCCGACGGCGCCCTGGTAGCGGTTTCCCGTTCCGGTGAGCTGGCGGTGGCCGACGACTTCGGCCGCGAGCGCGAGCGCTACAAGCTGCCTTACGGTGCGGTGATTTCCGTGAAGGAAGGTGACAAGGTCGACCCGGGCGCCATCGTCGCCAAGTGGGACCCGCACACCCACCCGATCGTCACCGAGATGGACGGCACCGTGGCCTTCGTGGGCATGGAAGAGGGCATCACCATCAAGCGCCAGACCGACGAACTGACCGGTCTGACCAACATTGAAGTGATGGATCCGAAGGATCGTCCGGCTGCCGGCAAGGACATCCGTCCGGCCGTGAAGCTGATCGACGCCGCAGGCAAGGATCTGCTGCTGCCGGGTACCGACGTACCGGCCCAGTACTTCCTGCCGGCGAACGCCCTGGTCAACCTCAACGATGGCGCGAAAGTGCGTATCGGTGACGTTATCGCGCGTATCCCGCAGGAAACCTCGAAGACCCGCGACATCACCGGTGGTCTGCCGCGCGTTGCCGACCTGTTCGAAGCTCGTCGTCCGAAAGAGCCTTCGATCCTGGCGGAAATCAGCGGCACCATCTCCTTCGGCAAGGAAACCAAGGGCAAGCGTCGCCTGGTCATCACTCCCACCGACGGTAGCGATCCGTACGAGGAGCTGATCCCGAAGTGGCGTCACCTGAACGTGTTCGAAGGTGAACAGGTAAGCCGTGGTGAAGTGATCTCCGACGGCCCGAGCAACCCGCACGACATTCTCCGTCTGCTGGGTGTGAGCTCGCTGGCCAAGTACATCGTCAACGAGATCCAGGACGTTTACCGTCTGCAGGGCGTGAAGATCAACGACAAGCACATCGAGACCATCCTGCGTCAGATGCTGCGCAAGGTCGAAGTGGCCGAGTCGGGCGATTCGTCCTTCATCAAGGGCGACCAGGTCGAACTGGTCCACGTGCTGGAAGAGAACGAAGTACTGGGCACCCAGGACAAGTTCCCGGCCAAGTACGAGCGCGTTCTGCTGGGTATCACCAAAGCCTCGCTGTCCACCGAGTCGTTCATCTCGGCGGCATCCTTCCAGGAGACCACCCGCGTCCTCACCGAGGCGGCGGTCACCGGCAAGCGCGACTTCCTGCGCGGCCTGAAGGAGAACGTGGTCGTGGGTCGTCTGATCCCGGCAGGTACCGGTCTGGCTTACCACAGCGAGCGCAAGCGTCAGCGCGAGCTCGGCAAACCGCAGCGTGTGAGCGCGAGCGAGGCCGAAGCAGCATTGGCCGAAGCGCTCAACCTGAGCGGTAACTAAGCCTCAAACGAAGCCCCGGTTGTCTTGACAACCGGGGCTTTGTCTTGACTGGAATCCGTAAGCTCTTTAGTATCTTGTACCCCGAAAATTGGCAGGGCGCATGCTCTGCCCATTTTCGTTTTTAAGTGTCGTAAGACAATCAGTGGAGCTATAGATGGCAACTATCAACCAGCTGGTGCGCAAACCGCGCAAGCGCCTGGTAGACAAGAGCGGCGTTCCTGCCCTGCAGAACTGCCCTCAGCGTCGCGGCGTATGCACCCGCGTATACACCACCACCCCGAAGAAGCCGAACTCCGCACTGCGTAAAGTGTGCCGTGTTCGTCTGACCAACGGTTTCGAGGTTTCCTCGTACATCGGTGGTGAAGGTCACAACCTGCAAGAGCACAGCGTCGTGCTGATCCGTGGCGGTCGTGTAAAAGACCTTCCGGGTGTGCGTTACCACACCGTGCGCGGTTCGCTGGATACCTCCGGCGTTAAAGACCGTAAGCAGGGTCGTTCGAAGTACGGCGCGAAGCGTCCGAAGTAATTTTGTTTTCCTATTTTCTGAGTCGATAAGAGTAAGGTCGGGCATCGTCCCGGGCTAACCTGAAGACCGTTTGAGGGCTTATCAATGCCAAGACGTCGTGTAGCGGCCAAGCGTGAGATCCTGGCCGATCCTAAATACGGAAGCCAGATTCTGGCGAAGTTCATGAACCACGTGATGGAAAGCGGCAAGAAAGCCGTTGCCGAGCGTATCGTTTACGGTGCTCTGGACAAGGTCAAAGAGCGCGGTAAAGGCGACCCCCTGGAACTCTTCGAAAAAGCACTCGACGCCATCGCTCCGCTGGTCGAAGTGAAGTCCCGCCGTGTCGGCGGTGCTACCTACCAGGTTCCGGTCGAAGTACGTCCGTCCCGTCGTAATGCACTGGCCATGCGCTGGCTGGTGGACTTCGCCCGCAAGCGTGGCGAGAAGTCCATGGCTCTGCGTCTCGCTGGCGAACTGATGGATGCCGCTGAAGGTAAAGGCGCCGCCGTCAAGAAGCGTGAAGACGTGCACCGTATGGCCGAGGCCAACAAAGCGTTCTCGCACTACCGCTTCTAATTACGGCAACACTACTTCTGCGAGGGCTTTATGGCTCGTAACACAGCAATCAACCGCTACCGGAACATTGGTATCTGTGCTCACGTTGACGCGGGCAAGACCACCACCACCGAGCGGATCCTGTTCTACACAGGCCTCAGCCACAAAATGGGTGAGGTGCATGACGGCGCTGCCACTACCGACTGGATGGTGCAGGAGCAGGAGCGTGGTATTACCATCACTTCCGCTGCAATCACCACCTTCTGGGAAGGTTCGCGTGGTCAGTACGACAAGTACCGCGTAAACGTCATCGATACCCCCGGCCACGTAGACTTCACCATTGAGGTTGAGCGCTCCCTGCGCGTACTGGACGGCGCTGTCGTTGTGTTCTGCGGCACCTCCGGCGTTGAGCCGCAGTCCGAAACCGTATGGCGTCAAGCCAATAAGTACGGCGTTCCGCGTATCGTTTACGTGAACAAGATGGACCGCGCCGGCGCCAACTTCCTGCGCGTCGTCGGTCAGATCAAGAACCGCCTGGGTCACACCCCGGTTCCGGTTCAGCTGGCCATCGGTGCAGAAGATGACTTCCAGGGTCAGGTTGACCTGCTGAAGATGAAGGCCATCTACTGGAACGAAGACGACAAGGGCACTTCCTATCGCGAGGAAGAAATTCCCGCCGATATGGTCGAGCTGGCCAATGAGTGGCGCAACAACATGGTCGAGGCTGCTGCCGAAGCCAACGAAGAGCTGATGAACAAGTACCTGGAAGAGGGTGAGCTGTCGATCGAAGAGATCAAGGCTGGCCTGCGTCTGCGTACTATCGCCTGCGAAATCGTACCGGCTGTCTGCGGCTCCTCGTTCAAGAACAAGGGTGTGCCCCTGGTTCTCGACGCCGTGATCGACTTCCTGCCTGCTCCGACCGAGATCCCTGCTATCCAGGGTATCCACCCGGACCACATTGACGAAGGCGACGACGCTCCGAAAGACGAGCGTCCGGCGGACGACAATGCTCCGTTCTCGGCTCTGGCATTCAAGATCGCCACTGACCCGTTCGTAGGTACTCTGACCTTCGTTCGTGTCTACTCGGGCGTTCTGGAGTCTGGTAACTCGGTTATCAACTCCGTGAAAGGCAAGAAAGAGCGCGTTGGTCGTATGGTGCAGATGCACGCGAACCAGCGTGACGAGATCAAAGAAGTACGCGCTGGTGACATCGCTGCTCTGATTGGCATGAAGGACGTCACCACTGGTGACACCCTGTGCGATATCGAGAAGCCGATCATCCTCGAGCGTATGGACTTCCCGGAGCCTGTGATCTCGGTAGCTGTTGAGCCGAAGACCAAGGCTGACCAGGAGAAGATGGGCATTGCCCTCGGCAAGCTGGCTCAGGAAGACCCGTCGTTCCGCGTCAAGACCGACGAAGAAACCGGCCAGACCATCATCTCCGGTATGGGTGAGCTGCACCTGGACATCCTCGTCGACCGCATGAAGCGTGAATTCGGCGTTGAGGCGAACATCGGCAAGCCGCAGGTTTCGTACCGCGAAACCATCTCGAAGGACAACATCGAGATCGAAGGCAAGTTCGTTCGTCAGTCCGGCGGCCGTGGCCAGTTCGGTCACTGCTGGATCCGCTTCTCCGCTCCCGACGTGGACGAGAAGGGCAACATCACTGAAGGCCTGGTCTTCACCAACGAAGTCGTGGGCGGTGTGGTTCCGAAGGAATACATTCCGGCCATCCAGAAGGGCATCGAAGAGCAGATGAAGAACGGCGTTGTTGCCGGCTATCCGCTGATCGGCCTGAAGGCGACCGTCTTCGATGGTTCCTACCACGACGTCGACTCCAACGAGATGGCGTTCAAGATCGCCGCTTCCATGGCGACCAAGCAGCTGGCCCAGAAGGGCGGCGGCAAGGTTCTGGAGCCGATCATGAAGGTGGAAGTGGTGACTCCTGAGGACTACATGGGTGACGTGATGGGTGACCTGAACCGTCGTCGTGGTCTGATTCAGGGGATGGAAGACTCGGTTTCCGGTAAGGTTATCCGTGCCGAGGTTCCGCTGGGCGAGATGTTCGGTTATGCAACCGACGTGCGTTCCATGTCCCAGGGTCGCGCTAGCTACTCCATGGAATTCTCCAAGTATGCTGAAGCTCCGGCGAACGTCGTCGAGGCTCTGGCCAAAAAACAAGCTTGATTCAGCTCTTTTAGTAAGAGGTTACTCTCGTGGCTAAAGAAAAATTTGAACGTAACAAACCGCACGTCAACGTCGGCACCATCGGTCACGTTGACCACGGCAAAACCACTCTGACCGCTGCTCTGACCAAGGTCTGCTCCGAGACCTGGGGTGGCTCCGCTCGCGCTTTCGACCAGATCGACAACGCGCCGGAAGAGAAGGCTCGTGGTATCACCATCAACACCTCTCACGTTGAATACGACTCGCCGGTACGCCACTACGCTCACGTAGACTGCCCGGGCCACGCCGACTACGTGAAGAACATGATCACCGGTGCTGCCCAGATGGACGGCGCGATCCTGGTTTGCTCGGCTGCTGACGGCCCCATGCCGCAGACCCGCGAGCACATCCTGCTGTCCCGTCAGGTAGGCGTTCCCTACATCGTCGTGTTCCTGAACAAGGCCGACATGGTTGACGACGCCGAGCTGCTGGAACTGGTCGAAATGGAAGTTCGCGATCTGCTGAACACCTACGACTTCCCGGGCGACGACACCCCGATCGTGATCGGTTCCGCTCTGATGGCCCTGAACGGCCAGGACGACAACGAGATGGGCGTTTCCGCCGTGCGCAAGCTGGTAGAAACCCTGGACTCGTACATCCCCGAGCCCGAGCGTGCCATCGACAAGCCGTTCCTGATGCCGATCGAAGACGTGTTCTCGATCTCCGGTCGCGGCACCGTGGTAACCGGCCGTGTTGAGCGTGGCATCGTCAAGATCCAGGAAGAAGTGGAAATCGTCGGCATCAAGGCGACCACCAAGACTACTTGCACCGGCGTTGAAATGTTCCGCAAGCTGCTCGACGAAGGTCGTGCTGGTGAGAACGTCGGCGTTCTGCTGCGTGGCACCAAGCGTGAAGACGTAGAGCGTGGCCAGGTTCTGGCCAAGCCGGGCACCATCAAGCCGCACACCAAGTTCGAGTGCGAAGTGTACGTGCTGTCCAAGGAAGAAGGTGGTCGTCACACCCCGTTCTTCAAAGGCTACCGTCCGCAGTTCTACTTCCGTACCACTGACGTAACCGGCAACTGCGAACTGCCGGAAGGCGTTGAGATGGTAATGCCGGGCGACAACGTGAAAATGGTTGTCACCCTGATCGCTCCGATCGCCATGGAAGATGGCCTGCGCTTCGCGATTCGCGAAGGCGGCCGTACCGTTGGCGCCGGCGTGGTTGCCAAGATCATCGAGTAATCGCTGATCCGCTCCAGAAAAAGGGACCCCTCGGGGTCCCTTTTTCGTTGAGTTGGTTAAATATTGACACCCCCCAGGCGCATCCGTACAATTGCGCCTCCTTTTAACGGGCGGAGTCCGTCCGTTGGGAATGGCAACTTGGAGTCTGAGGTCAAATGCAAAATCAACAAATCCGTATTCGGTTGAAGGCTTTTGACCATCGCCTGATCGACCAATCTACCCAGGAAATCGTGGAAACCGCGAAACGTACTGGCGCTCAGGTGCGTGGTCCGATTCCTCTGCCGACCCGCAAGGAACGTTACACCGTGCTGATTTCCCCGCACGTCAACAAGGACGCTCGTGACCAGTACGAAATTCGTACCCACAAGCGTGTTCTCGACATCGTTCAGCCGACCGACAAAACCGTCGACGCGCTGATGAAGCTCGACCTTGCTGCTGGCGTCGAAGTACAGATCAGCCTCGGCTAATGCCTTCGGCATTGGTCGTGTAACGCTCTGAAATGGGCGGCCATAGCGGGTGAAAGCCCCGTACACTAAAGAGGTTCTAAAGATGACAATTGGTGTTGTCGGTCGTAAGTGCGGCATGACCCGCATCTTCACCGAAGATGGTGTCTCTATTCCGGTTACGGTCATTGAAGTCGAGCCGAATCGCGTCACCCAGTTCAAAAACGAAGAAAGCGATGGCTATCGCGCCGTGCAGGTAACTGCTGGTGAGCGCCGTGCTTCTCGCGTGACCAAGGCGCAAGCCGGTCACTTTGCCAAGGCGAATGTCGCCGCCGGTCGCGGCGTGTGGGAATTCCGTCTGGGTGAAGAGGAGTTCAAGGCAGGCGATTCCATCTCTGTCGACCTGTTCCAGGCCGGTCAGCTGGTAGACGTTACTGGCGAGTCCAAGGGTAAAGGCTTCGCCGGTACCATCAAGCGCTGGAACTTCCGTGGCCAAGATAACACCCACGGTAACTCCGTTTCCCACCGCGTCCCGGGTTCCATCGGCCAGTGCCAGACTCCTGGTCGAGTGTTCAAGGGCAAGAAAATGTCCGGCCACCTGGGTGCTGAGCGTGTAACCGTTCAATCCCTGGAAGTCGTACGTGTCGATGCAGAGCGCAATCTGCTGCTGGTCAAAGGTGCCGTTCCCGGTGCTACCGGTGGTGATGTGCTGGTGCGTCCGGCAGCCAAGGCTCGCGGTTAAGAGAGGAAGCTGAGATGCAACTGAATGTAAATGGCGCTCAGGCGATCGAGGTTTCCGAGCGTACCTTTGGCAGCGAATTCAACGAGACCCTGGTTCACCAGGCAGTCGTCGCCTACATGGCTGGCGGCCGTCAGGGCACCAAGGCTCAGAAGACTCGTTCCGAAGTCTCCGGTGGTGGCAAGAAGCCGTGGCGTCAGAAGGGCACCGGTCGTGCTCGTGCTGGCACCATCCGTAGCCCCATCTGGCGTGGCGGCGGCGCGACCTTCGCAGCCAAGCCCCAGGATCACTCCCAGAAGCTCAACAAGAAGATGTACCGCGCAGCACTGCGCTCCATCCTCTCCGAGCTGGTTCGTCTGGATCGTCTGGTTGTCGTTGCCGACTTCGCTGTCGATGCACCGAAGACCAAGGGTCTGGTCAGCAAGCTGGAAGGCCTGGGCCTGAAAGATGTACTGATCGTCACCGAAGGCGTCGATGAGAACCTGTACCTGGCAGCTCGCAACCTGGCCCACGTCGATGTACGTGACGTCCAGGCTTCCGATCCGGTCAGCCTCATCGCCTACGACAAGGTGCTCGTCACCGTGTCCGCCGTGAAGAAGTTCGAGGAGCTGCTGGCATGAACCAGGAACGCGTATTCAAAGTGCTGCTGGGCCCGCATATCTCCGAGAAGGCCACTGGCCTGGCGGACGGCAACAGCCAATTCGTTTTCAAGGTTGCCACTGATGCAACCAAGCTGGAAATCAAGAAGGCCGTAGAAAGCCTGTTCGGCGTGAAAGTGCGTCGCGTCACCACCCTGAATGTTCAGGGCAAGACCAAGCGTACCGTTCGCGGCCTGGGCAAGCGTAACGACTGGAAAAAAGCGTACATCGCTCTCCAGCCGGGCCAGGATCTCGATTTCGCAGCTGGCGCTGAGTAAAGGGGTGCATCATGGCAATCGTTAAATGCAAACCGACTTCCGCTGGTCGTCGTTTCGTCGTCAAGGTAGTGAACCAGGACCTGCACAAAGGTGCTCCGTTCGCTCCCCTGCTCGAGAAGAAGTCCAAGTCGGGCGGCCGTAACAACAACGGTCGTATCACCACCCGTCATATCGGTGGTGGCCACAAGCAGCACTATCGTCTGGTCGACTTCCGTCGCAACAAGGATGGCATTCCTGCCATCGTTGAACGCGTCGAATACGATCCGAACCGTACTGCTCACATCGCTCTGCTGAAATACGCGGACGGCGAGCGTCGTTACATCATCGCCCCCAAAGGCGTGGTGGCTGGCGATCAACTGATCTCCGGTATCGGCGCTCCGATCAAGGCCGGCAACAACATGCCGCTGCGCAACATCCCGGTGGGTAGCACCATCCACGGTATCGAACTGAAGCCTGGCAAAGGCGCTCAGATCGCTCGCTCCGCTGGCGCTTCGGCTCAGCTGGTTGCCCGTGAAGGTGCATACGTAACCGTACGTCTGCGTTCCGGTGAGATGCGCAAAGTCCTGGCTGACTGCCGTGCGACCCTGGGTGAAGTCTCGAACTCCGAGCACAGCCTGCGTTCGCTGGGTAAAGCTGGTGCCAAGCGCTGGCGTGGCGTTCGCCCGACCGTTCGTGGTGTTGCCATGAACCCGGTCGACCACCCGCATGGTGGTGGTGAAGGTCGTACCTCTGCTGGTCGTCATCCGGTATCGCCGTGGGGTCTTCAGACCAAGGGTAAGAAGACTCGCGCGAACAAGCGTACCGACAACATGATCGTCCGTCGCCGCAAGTAAATAGAGGGATACGACAGTGCCACGTTCTCTGAAAAAAGGTCCTTTTATCGATCTTCACCTGCTGAAGAAGATCGAAGTGGCGGTAGAAAAGAACGACCGCAAGCCGATCAAGACCTGGTCGCGCCGTTCTATGATCATGCCGCACATGGTTGGTCTGACCATCGCTGTCCACAACGGCCGTCAACACGTGCCGGTTCTGGTCAACGAAGACATGGTCGGTCACAAACTCGGCGAGTTCGCTGCTACCCGCACTTATCGTGGGCACGCTGCGGACAAGAAAGCCAAGCGTTAAGGGGTAAGGAAGATGGAAGTAGCCGCTAA
Source organism: Pseudomonas sp. DP-17 (assembly GCF_022380625.1). Lineage (NCBI taxonomy): Bacteria > Pseudomonadati > Pseudomonadota > Gammaproteobacteria > Pseudomonadales > Pseudomonadaceae > Pseudomonas > Pseudomonas sp. DP-17. Next base: position 367,645 of record NZ_JAKSXG010000010.1, on the reverse strand, counting down.
GCTCTCGGGCGCTCGTATCTCCGCCCAGAAAGCCCGCTTGGTCGCCGACCAGATCCGCGGGAAGAAGGTGGGCGACGCGCTCAACCTCCTGGCTTTCAGCAACAAGAAAGCCGCCGAGATCATGAAGAAAGTGCTGGAGTCGGCCGTTGCCAACGCCGAGCACAACGAAGGCGCCGATGTAGACGATCTCAAAGTCTCCACCGTCTTCGTCAACGAAGGTCGTTCGCTCAAGCGCATCATGCCGCGTGCCAAAGGCCGTGCTGATCGCATCGTCAAGCGGTCTTGCCATATCACTGTCAAGGTTGCGGACAAGTAACGGAGTCGATCAGATGGGTCAGAAAGTACATCCCAATGGCATCCGCCTGGGTATCGTCAAGGAGCACACCTCCGTTTGGTACGCAGATAAGCGCACTTACGCCGATTATCTGTTCGCCGACCTGAAGGTACGTGAGTATCTCCAAGACAAACTAAAAAGCGCGTCCGTAAGCCGTATCGATATCCATCGCCCGGCTCAGACTGCACGTATCACCATCCACACCGCTCGTCCCGGCATCGTGATCGGCAAGAAAGGTGAAGATGTTGAGAAGCTGCGTCAGGACCTGACCAAGCAAATGGGTGTGCCCGTGCACATCAACATCGAAGAGATCCGCAAGCCGGAACTCGACGGTATGCTGGTTGCGCAAAGCGTAGCTCAGCAGCTGGAGCGTCGCGTTATGTTCCGTCGCGCCATGAAGCGCGCTGTACAGAACGCCATGCGCATTGGTGCCAAAGGCATCAAGATCCAGGTAAGCGGTCGTCTGGGCGGCGCTGAAATCGCTCGTACCGAATGGTATCGCGAAGGTCGTGTGCCCCTGCACACCCTGCGTGCCGACATCGACTATGCAACCTACGAAGCGCACACCACCTACGGTGTGATCGGTGTGAAGGTTTGGATCTTCAAGGGCGAGGTCATTGGTGGCCGCCAGGAAGAGCTGAAGCCTGTAGCGCCCGCTCCTCGTAAAAAAGCTGCTAAGTAAGGAGTACGCAAATGCTGCAACCCAAGCGTACGAAGTTCCGCAAGCAAATGACCGGTCACAACCGTGGCCTGGCTCATCGCGGTTCCAAAGTCAGCTTCGGCGAGTTCGCCCTCAAGGCAACCAGCCGTGGCCGTCTCACTGCACGTCAGATCGAGTCCGCGCGTCGTGCGCTGACCCGTCACGTAAAACGTGGCGGCAAGATCTGGATCCGTGTATTCCCCGACAAGCCGGTTACCAAGAAGCCCCTGGAAGTACGTATGGGTAAAGGTAAGGGCGGCGTCGAGTACTGGGTGGCCCAGATTCAACCGGGCAAGGTCCTGTACGAGATCGAGGGTGTATCCGAAGAGCTGGCGCGTGAGGCATTCGCCCTGGCTGCTGCAAAGCTGCCGCTCGCCACCTCCTTTGTTAAGCGGACGGTGATGTGATGAAAGCGAATGAACTTCGTGAAAAATCCGTTGAGCAGCTGAACGAGCAACTGCTCGGCCTGCTGCGCGACCAGTTCAATCTGCGCATGCAGAAAGCAACTGGCCAGTTGGGGCAGTCTCACCTGCTCTCGCAGGTTAAGCGCGACATCGCTCGCGTGAAAACTGTGCTCAACCAGCAAGCAGGTAAGTAATCATGGCTGAAGCTCAGAAAACCGTCCGCACGCTGACTGGCCGCGTCGTCAGCGACAAGATGGACAAGACCGTCACCGTACTGATCGAGCGCCGCGTTAAGCACCCGATCTACGGCAAATACGTGAAGCGTTCGACCAAACTGCACGCACACGACGAAACCAATCAGTGCCGCATTGGTGACCTGGTCACCATTCGCGAGACCCGTCCGCTGGCCAAGACCAAGGCCTGGACCCTGGTTGATATCGTCGAGCGCGCGGTTGAAGTCTAAGGGTCGGAGATAGAAGATGATTCAGACTCAATCCATGCTCGAAGTCGCTGATAACAGCGGCGCGCGTCGCGTAATGTGCATCAAGGTGCTCGGCGGTTCCCACCGCCGTTACGCCGGCATTGGCGACATCATCAAGGTCACCGTCAAGGAAGCAATTCCGCGTGGCAAGGTGAAGAAGGGCCAGGTAATGACTGCCGTGGTCGTTCGCACCAAGCACGGCGTACGTCGTACCGACGGTTCCATCATTCGCTTCGACGGCAACGCCGCCGTCCTGCTGAACAACAAGCAGGAGCCGATCGGCACCCGTATCTTCGGGCCGGTGACTCGTGAACTTCGTACCGAGAAGTTCATGAAGATCGTCTCCCTTGCCCCTGAAGTGCTGTAAGGAGTAGCCGTCATGCAAAAAATTCGTCGTGACGACGAAATCATCGTCATTGCCGGCAAGGACAAGGGCAAGCGTGGCAAAGTGATCAAAGTTCTGGCTGACGACCGTCTGGTCGTTGGTGGTGTGAACCTGGTCAAGCGCCACACCAAGCCCAACCCCATGCTCAACCAGCAAGGCGGGATCGTCGAGAAGGAGGCGCCTCTGCACGTCTCCAACGTCGCCATCTTCAACGCTGAAACCAACAAGGCTGACCGCGTTGGTTTCAAAGTCGAAGACGGTAAGAAGATTCGTGTCTTCAAGTCGACCCAGAAACCGGTTCAGGCTTGAGGGAGCTAGGTAGATCACCATGGCACGATTGAAAGAAATTTATCGGAAGGAAATCGCTCCCAAGCTGAAGCAAGAGCTTCAGCTGGCGAACGTGATGGAAGTTCCGCGCGTTACCAAAATCACCCTGAACATGGGTCTTGGCGAAGCTGTCGGCGACAAGAAAGTCATCGAGAGCGCCGTAGCTGATCTGGAAAAGATCGCGGGTCAGAAGCCGGTCGTGACTTACGCTCGTAAGTCCATCGCTGGCTTCAAGATTCGTGAAGGCTGGCCGATCGGCGTGAAAGTCACCCTGCGTGGCGATCGCATGTACGAGTTCCTGGACCGTCTGCTGTCGATCTCCCTGCCGCGCGTTCGTGACTTCCGCGGTCTGAACGCCAAGTCCTTCGACGGCCGTGGCAACTACAGCATGGGCGTCAAAGAGCAGATCATCTTCCCGGAAATCGATTACGACAAGATCGATGCCCTCCGCGGTATGGATATCACTCTGACCACCACCGCGCGTTCGGATGATGAAGGTCGTGCCCTGCTGCGCGCCTTCAAATTCCCGTTCCGCAACTGATTGGAGTAGGACCATGGCTAAAGAGAGCATGAAGAACCGTGAGCTGAAGCGTCAGCAAACGGTAGCCAAGTACGCCAAAAAGCGTGCCGAGCTGAAAGCGATCATCGCTAATCCGAGCACTTCCGCAGAAGATCGTTGGAATGCCCAGGTCGCCCTGCAGAAGCAACCGCGTGACGCGAGCGCCAGCCGCCTGCGTAACCGTTGCCGCCTGACCGGTCGTCCGCACGGTTACTACCGCAAGTTCGGCCTGAGCCGTAACAAGCTGCGTGAAGCAGCAATGCGCGGTGACGTACCGGGCCTGGTGAAAGCCAGCTGGTAAGTGCTAGACGGAGTCGGCGACGGCTCCGTTGATCGCTTTGCGAACCAAGCCCCCTCGTGGGGCTTGATTCGTTTTTAAGCGATCTCTAGAATACCCGGCTCCCCCGAGTCCGGGTTTTAGTTCGTCCGGCGTTTTGAGGGCGAGTTATGAAGTTGAAGGCTTATCTTTTGTATCAGGAGCATTAAGCCCATGAGTATGCAGGACCCGTTAGCAGACATGCTAACTCGCATCCGTAATGCCCAGATGGCTGAGAAGACCGTCGTGAGCATGCCGTCTTCCAAGCTGAAAGCGGCAGTCGCCAAAGTCCTCAAGGACGAAGGTTACATTGCGGATTTCCAAGTCACTGCCGAGGCCAAGCCTCTGCTGTCGATCGAGCTGAAGTACTTCGAAGGCAAGCCTGTCATCGAGGAAGTGAAGCGAATCAGCCGTCCTGGCCTGCGCCAGTACAAATCCGTAGACCAGCTGCCGAAAGTTCGCGGCGGTTTGGGTGTTTCGATCGTCTCCACCAACAAAGGTGTGATGACTGATCGTGCTGCCCGTGCCGCTGGCGTCGGTGGCGAAGTGCTCTGCACTGTGTTCTAAGGGGAATCAGCATGTCTCGCGTTGCTAAGAACCCCGTCATTCTGCCTGCCGGCGTTGAAATCAAGCTGGCTGGTCAGGAACTTTCGATCAAGGGTGCCAAAGGCGCTCTCGAGCTGAAAGTACATCCGTCCGTCGAAGTCATTCAGGACAACGGTGAGCTGCGTTTCGCTGCGCGTAACGGCGACCAGCAGACCCGTGCCATGGCCGGTACCACCCGCGCTCTGGTCAACAACATGGTAATCGGCGTCAGCCAGGGCTTCGAGCGCAAGCTCCAGCTGGTTGGTGTTGGTTACAAGGCGCAGGCCAAAGGCCAAGTGCTGTCCCTGGCTCTCGGCTTCTCCCACCCGGTTGATTACGAACTGCCTGCCGGCATCGTCGCGGAAACCCCCAGCCAGACCGACATCCTGATCAAGGGTATCGACAAGCAGCTGGTTGGTCAGGTTGCCGCGGAAATCCGCGACTTCCGTCCGCCGGAGCCGTACAAAGGCAAGGGCGTGCGTTACGCCGACGAAGTCGTCCTTCGTAAAGAAGCCAAGAAGAAGTAGGGCATAGCAAATGAGCGTCAAGAAAGAAACCCGTCTGCGCCGCGCTCGCAAGGCTCGCCTGAAGATGCGCGAACTGGAAGCCGTACGCCTCTGCGTGTATCGCTCTTCCCAGCACATCTACGCCCAGGTCATTGCAGCCGATGGTGGCAAGGTCCTGGCCAGCGCCTCGACCCTGGACAAAGAACTGCGCGAAGCTGCCACTGGCAACGTCGACGCAGCCAAGAAAGTTGGTCAACTGGTCGCGGAACGCGCCAAGGCTGCCGGCGTCACTCAGGTGGCGTTCGACCGTTCTGGCTTCAAGTACCACGGTCGTATCAAGGCCCTGGCTGATGCCGCTCGTGAAGGCGGTCTGGAGTTCTAAGTTATGGCAAACAACGATCAAAAGCGCGACGAAGGCTACATCGAGAAGCTGGTTCAAGTGAACCGCGTCGCCAAAACCGTAAAAGGTGGCCGTATCTTCGCCTTCACCGCGCTGACCGTGGTTGGCGATGGCAAGGGCCGTGTTGGCTTCGGTCGTGGCAAGGCGCGTGAAGTGCCGGCCGCTATCCAGAAGGCAATGGAAGCTGCTCGCCGTAACATGATCCAGGTTGATCTGAACGGCACCACCCTGCAGTACCCGACCAAGTCCGCCCATGGCGCCTCCAAGGTGTACATGCAGCCGGCTTCCGAAGGTACCGGCATCATCGCCGGCGGCGCCATGCGTGCTGTCCTGGAAGTGGCCGGTGTGCAGAACGTTCTGGCGAAGTGCTACGGCTCCACCAACCCGGTGAACGTGGTCTACGCAACCTTCAAGGGCCTGAAGAACATGCAGTCCCCTGAGTCGGTAGCGGCCAAGCGTGGCAAGAGCGTCGAGGAGATTCTCTAACCATGGCAACTGTCAAAGTTACCCTGATCAAGAGCCTGAACGGCCGTCTGGCCAATCACAAGGCTTGCGTCAAAGGCCTCGGCCTGCGTCGCATTAATCACACTGTCGAAGTTCAGGACACTCCTGAAAACCGCGGCATGATTAACAAGGCTTACTACCTGCTGCGTGTGGAGGGTTAATCCATGCAACTGAACGATCTGCGTTCCGCGCCGGGTGCCCGTCGCGAAAAGCACCGTCCGGGCCGTGGCATCGGTAGCGGTCTGGGCAAGACCGGTGGCCGTGGTCACAAAGGTCAAACCTCCCGCTCCGGTGGCTCCATTGCTCCGGGCTTCGAGGGTGGTCAGCAGCCGCTGCACCGTCGTCTGCCGAAGTTCGGCTTCAACTCGCTGAAAGCCATGGATCGCGCAGAAGTGCGCACTTCCGAGCTGGCCAAGGTCGAAGGTGATGTCGTAACCGTGCAGTCCCTGAAGGATGCCAACGTGATTAACCAGAACGTACAGCGTGTGAAAGTCATGCTGTCGGGCGAAGTTGCTCGCGCAGTCACCCTGAAAGGCATCGGCGCCACCAAGGGCGCTCGTGCGGCTATCGAAGCAGCTGGCGGCAAAATCGAGGACTAAATGGCTAAGCAAGGTGCTCTCTCTGCGCTGAGCAACGGTGGTGGTTTGTCCGAGCTCTGGGCACGTCTGCGTTTCCTGTTCCTGGCGATCATCGTCTATCGGATCGGCGCGCATATCCCAGTTCCGGGCATCAACCCTGATCGCTTGGCGGCACTGTTCCGGCAGAACGAGGGGACCATTCTTAGCCTCTTCAACATGTTTTCCGGCGGCGCGCTGGAGCGCATGAGTATCTTTGCACTGGGGATCATGCCGTACATCTCGGCATCGATCATCATGCAGCTCATGACCGCTATCAGCCCGCAGCTGGAGCAGTTGAAGAAAGAGGGTGAGTCTGGGCGTCGCAAGATCAGCCAGTACACCCGCTACGCAACTCTCGCCCTGGCACTCGTCCAGGCCATTGGCATGTCCATTGGCCTGGGTAGCCAGGGTGTGGCCTTCTCCAACGACTTCGGCTTCTACTTCGTGTCGGTCACCACCTTCGTGGCGGGTGCACTGTTCATGATGTGGCTGGGTGAGCAGATCACCGAGCGGGGTGTCGGTAACGGCATCTCCATGTTGATCTTCTCCGGTATCGTCGCAGGCCTGCCCCGAGCAATCGGCCAGTCCTTCGAGTCTGCGCGTCAAGGTGACATCAACATCTTCGCCCTGATCGCCATCGGCCTGCTGGCCGTGGCCATCATCGCGTTCGTGGTGTTCATCGAGCGTGGTCAGCGTCGTATCGCCGTGCATTACGCCAAGCGCCAGCAAGGTCGCAAGGTGTTTGCCGCTCAAACGAGCCATCTGCCGCTGAAAGTGAACATGGCGGGTGTCATCCCTGCGATTTTCGCCAGCAGCATCCTGCTGTTCCCTGCATCCCTGGGTGCCTGGTTCGGTCAGTCGGAAGGCCTGGGTTGGCTGCAGGACGTCGCGCAAGCGATCGCGCCTGGTCAGCCGCTGAACATTCTGCTGTTTAGTGCAGGGATCGTTTTCTTCTGCTTCTTCTATACAGCGCTGATGTTCAACCCGAAGGACGTGGCGGAAAACCTCAAGAAGTCCGGTGCATTTATTCCGGGTATTCGTCCGGGTGAACAGTCTGCTCGCTACATCGATGGCGTGCTGACCCGTTTGACCATGTTCGGTGCCCTGTACATGACGGCTGTGTGCCTGCTGCCCCAGTTCCTGGTCGTAGCTGCCCACGTACCGTTCTACCTTGGCGGGACCTCGTTGCTGATCGTGGTCGTGGTTGTGATGGACTTTATGGCTCAAGTACAATCGCACCTCGTTTCTCACCAGTACGAATCCCTCATGAAGAAAGCCAACCTGAAGGGCTATGGCAGCGGTCTGCTGCGCTGATCCGTAAGGTTCGAGGAGTCACTGATGAAAGTTCGTGCATCGGTTAAGAAGCTGTGCCGTAACTGCAAGATCGTCCGTCGCGAAGGCGTCGTTCGTGTGATCTGCAGCGCGGAGCCGCGTCACAAGCAGCGCCAAGGCTGAGTGTGAATCACGCGTTATAACCCGGCAGCTAGTGTGCTGCCGGGTTGATTATTTGTTTTTACAGCGCTAATATCCGCGCCCTTTCTTGGCTCCCTGGGCGCCGGGTAGCTGTCAATTGGAGTTTTTCTGAATGGCCCGTATTGCAGGCGTAAACATTCCGGATAACAAGCACACTGTTATCTCGCTGACCTACATCTATGGTGTTGGTCGCACTACCGCACAGAGCATCTGTGCAGCCACCGGCATCAGCCCGGCTGCAAAGATCAAGGACCTGAGCGAAGAGCAGATTGATTCGCTGCGTACCGAGGTGGCCAAGCTGACCACCGAAGGTGACCTGCGCCGCGAAATCAACATGAACATCAAGCGTCTGATGGACCTCGGTTGCTACCGCGGTCTGCGTCATCGTCGTGGTCTGCCGGTTCGCGGTCAGCGCACCAAGACCAACGCGCGCACCCGTAAGGGCCCGCGTAAGCCGATCCGCAAGTAATCGCTTAGGAATCTAGTCATGGCAAAACCTGCTGCTCGTCCTCGCAAGAAAGTCAAAAAGACGGTGGTCGACGGGATCGCGCACATCCACGCGTCCTTCAACAACACCATCGTTACCATCACTGATCGTCAGGGCAACGCGCTGTCCTGGGCCACCTCTGGTGGTTCGGGCTTCCGTGGCTCGCGTAAGAGCACCCCGTTCGCTGCCCAGGTAGCGGCCGAGCGTGCCGGCCAGGCTGCTCTGGAATACGGTCTGAAGAACCTTGACGTCAACGTCAAAGGCCCGGGCCCGGGCCGCGAGTCGGCTGTTCGTGCGCTGAATGCCTGCGGTTACAAGATCGCCAGCATCACCGACGTAACCCCGATCCCGCATAACGGCTGCCGTCCGCCGAAAAAGCGTCGCGTGTAATAGGAGACAGTGAGAAATGGCTCGTTACATTGGTCCCAAGTGCAAACTGTCCCGCCGCGAAGGCACTGATCTTTTCCTGAAGAGCGGCGTTCGTGCCCTCGACTCGAAATGCAAGGCAGAACAAGTTCCCGGTCAGCACGGCCAGCGCCGTGGTCGTCTGTCCGACTACGGTCTGCAGCTGCGCGAGAAGCAAAAAGTCCGTCGTATCTACGGCGTCCTCGAGCGTCAATTCCGTGGCTACTATCAGGAAGCGTCCCGTCGCAAGGGCTCCACAGGTGAAAACCTGCTGCAGCTGCTTGAGTGCCGCCTGGACAACGTCGTCTACCGTATGGGCTTCGGTTCCACTCGTTCCGAATCCCGCCAGCTGGTGTCCCACAAGACCATCAGCGTCAACGGTCAGACCGTAAACGTACCGTCCTACCAGGTCAAAGCTGGTGATGTGGTTGCTGTTCGCGAGAAATCGAAGAACCAGCTGCGTATCGCCCAAGCTCTGGACCTGTGCGCCCAGCGCGGTCGCGTTGAGTGGGTCGAAGTGGACACCGACAAGAAAGCTGGCACCTTCAAAAGTGTCCCGGCTCGTGCCGATCTGTCCGCCGACATCAACGAAAACCTGATTGTCGAGCTCTACTCCAAGTAAGGGCTAGAAAATAGGTGCATCCATGCAGAGTTCGGTAAATGAGTTCCTGACCCCCCGCCACATCGATGTGCAGGTGGTCAGCCAAACCCGCGCCAAGATCACTCTCGAGCCTCTCGAGCGTGGTTTCGGCCATACCCTGGGCAACGCGCTGCGTCGCATCCTGTTGTCCTCCATGCCTGGCTGTGCAGTAGTCGAGGCCGAGATCGACGGCGTACTCCACGAGTACTCCGCCATCGAAGGTGTGCAGGAAGACGTCATCGAGATCCTGCTCAACCTGAAAGGCCTGGCCATCAAGCTGCACGGCCGTGACGAAGTGACGCTGACCCTGGCGAAAAAGGGCTCGGGTGTGGTGACCGCTGCCGATATTCAGCTGGATCATGATGTCGAGATCGTCAACGGTGACCATGTTATCGCCCACCTGGCCGATAACGGCGCGCTGAACATGAAGCTGAAAGTCGCTCGTGGCCGTGGCTACGAGCCGGCTGATGCCCGTTCGAGCGATGAAGACGAAAGCCGCAGCATTGGCCGTCTTCAGCTCGACGCTTCGTTCAGCCCCGTACGTCGTGTTGCCTACGTGGTCGAGAACGCCCGTGTCGAACAGCGTACCAACCTGGACAAGCTGGTCCTTGATCTGGAAACCAACGGCACCCTGGACCCTGAAGAGGCTATCCGTCGCGCCGCTACCATCCTGCAACAGCAGCTGGCAGCGTTCGTGGACCTCAAAGGCGATAGCGAACCCGTCGTTGAAGAGCAGGAAGACGAGATCGATCCGATCCTGCTGCGTCCGGTCGATGACCTTGAGCTGACCGTCCGTTCGGCCAACTGCCTGAAGGCAGAGAACATCTACTACATCGGTGACCTGATTCAGCGCACCGAAGTAGAGCTGCTCAAAACGCCGAACCTGGGCAAGAAGTCCCTGACCGAAATCAAGGACGTTCTGGCCTCTCGCGGTCTGTCCCTCGGTATGCGCCTCGACAACTGGCCGCCGGCAAGTCTCAAGAAAGACGACAAGGCTACTGCCTGATCGTCGTAGCTACCGAACGTAAAGTTTGGAAAGGAATTGAACCATGCGCCATCGTAAAAGTGGTCGTCACCTGAGCCGCACCAGCGCGCACCGCAAGGCTATGTTCCAGAACATGGCTGTGTCGCTCTTCGAACACGAACTGATCAAAACCACCCTGCCCAAGGCCAAGGAACTGCGTCGCGTTGCCGAGCCGCTGATCACCCTGGCTAAAGTGGATAGCGTTGCCAACCGTCGTCTCGCTTTCGACCGTACCCGTTCGAAAGAAGCCGTAGGCAAGCTGTTCAACGAACTGGGCAAGCGCTACGCCAACCGTCCGGGCGGCTACCTGCGCATCCTGAAGTGCGGCTTCCGTGCCGGCGACAATGCCCCCATGGCATACGTCGAACTGATTGACCGCGCTGTTGGCGGCCAAGCAGTAGAAGCTGCAGAGTAAGGCTCACGCCTTGATAAGAAACCGGGCCCTGTGCCCGGTTTTTTATCACCTGTTGAAAAGTTTTCTCTATCGATCAGCTCAAATCAATAAATTGGCTGATCCATCCCTTTGTCACCGATCCTTAACGGCGTCGACTTCTACTGCTAGGTGAGCTGGATCAACTGCCGCAAAGCTGAAGGAAGCGCTTAATTGTCCGATTGGGATGTTGGATCCACCCACCGCTTGGGTGAATGTCGGATTTCCAACACCCCGCCGTTGAGGAGAGTAACGATGAGTGACAACACCCGCCTGACGACTGCTGCCGGAGCGCCGGTCGCTGATAACCAGAACGTCCAGACCGCCGGCCTGCGGGGCCCGATGCTGCTGCAGGATGTCTGGTTCCTGGAGAAGCTCGCGCACTTTGACCGCGAAGTGATTCCTGAGCGCCGCATGCACGCCAAGGGCTCTGCCGCCTACGGCACTTTTACCGTCACCCATGACATCACCCGTTTCAGCCGCGCCAAGCTGTTCTCCCAGGTCGGCAAGCAGACCCCGCTGTTCCTGCGTTTCTCCACTGTCGCCGGTGAGCGCGGCGCGGCGGATGCCGAGCGTGATATCCGCGGCTTCGCCCTGAAGTTCTACACCGAGGAAGGCAACTGGGACCTGGTGGGTAACAACACCCCGGTCTTCTACTTCCGCGACCCGCTGAAATTCCCCGACTTGAACCACGTGGTGAAGCGTGACCCGCGTACCAATCTGCGCAACGCCACGATGAAGTGGGACTTCTTCTCGCACCTGCCCGAAGCGCTGCACCAGCTGACCATCGACTTCAGCGACCGCGGACTGCCGCGCAGCTACCGTCACGTCCACGGCTTCGGCAGTCACACCTTCAGTTTCATCAACTCCAGCAACGAGCGCTTCTGGGTGAAGTTCCACTTCAAGACCCAGCAGGGCATCGAGAACCTGAGCAATGAGGAAGCCGCCAAGCTGGTCGGCGCTGATCGCGAGAGTTCGCAACGGGACCTGTACGACGCCATCGAGCGCGGCGATTTCCCACGCTGGAAGATGTACGTGCAGGTAATGCCGGAGAAGGAAGCGGCGACCTACCGCTACAACCCGTTCGACCTGACCAAGGTCTGGCCGCACGGTGACTATCCGCTGATCGAGGTGGGCTATTTCGAGCTCAACCGCAATCCGGCCAACTACTTCGCGGAAGTCGAGCAGTCGGCCTTCAGCCCGGCGAACATTGTCCCCGGCATCGGCTTCTCGCCGGATCGGATGCTCCAGGGGCGCCTGTTCTCTTACGGCGATGCGCACCGCTACCGCCTGGGCGTGAACCACCACCAGATCCCGGTGAACGCCGCGCGCAACAATCCGCGCATCTACCACCGCGACGGCGCCATGCGGGTGGACAGCAACAATGGCGACATGACCGTCACCTACGAGCCGAACAGCTTCAACCAGTGGCAGGAGCAGCCGGACTATTCCGAGCCGCCGCTGACCCTGGAAGGCAGTGCGGATCACTGGAACCACCGCGTGGACGACGACTATTACAGCCAGCCGGCCGCGCTGTTCCGCCTGTTCGATGATGCCCAGCGGCAGCGTCTGTACGAGAACATTGCCGGTGACATGGCGGGTGTGCCGGAGGCTATCCAGCGCCGTCAGCTCGCGCTGTTCTTCAACATCGATCCGGCCTACGGCGAGGGCGTCGCCAAGGCCCTGGGCTTGCAGCTCGCCTAAGCTCAAAGCGCACTACCAGCCGCCCTCCTCGGAGGGCGGCTGCGTTTCCGGTGCTTGACCTCGGTCATGGCCAGTCGCGACCATAGCGCCGTTTAATTCGCTGTCACATCCCAGGGAGAAGGCTGATGCAAGGCCACGCCGAGGTTATCGATTATCTCAACACGCTGCTGACCGGTGAGCTGGCCGCTCGCGACCAGTACTTCATCCACTCGCGCATGTACGAGGACTGGGGCTTCACCAAGCTCTACGAGCGTCTCAACCACGAGATGGAAGAGGAAACCCAGCACGCAGACGCCCTGCTACGCCGTATTCTGCTGCTCGAAGGCACCCCGCGCATGCGTCCGGACGACATCCATCCGGGCAAGACCGTGCCGGAGATGCTGGAGGCCGACCTCAAGCTGGAGCGTCACGTCCGCGCCGCGCTGGCCAAGGGCATCGCCCTGTGCGAAAAGCACAAGGATTTCGTCACCCGCGACATCCTCCGTGTGCAACTGACCGATACCGAGGAAGACCACGCCTACTGGCTGGAGCAGCAACTGGGGCTGATCCAGAAGATGGGCCTGGAGAATTACCTGCAGTCGCAGCTCTGATTCAGGCGCGCTCTCGCGCCTGCCGCGGGCGAGACCTGCTTCTCCAAGGGCGCAATAAAAAGCCCCTGCGCCGTTCGGCAGCAGGGGCTTTTTCATGCCGGTGCGGATCAGGCCCGATCGCGCTCCAGCAGCGGCTTGAGGAAGTGCCCTGTGTGCGACACCGCCAGCTCCGCGACCTGCTCCGGCGTCCCGGTGGCGATGATCTGGCCACCCTTGGAACCGCCCTCCGGGCCGAGGTCGACCAGCCAGTCGGCGGTCTTGATCACGTCCAGGTTATGCTCGATCACCACCACGGTATTGCCGTGGTCGCGCAGGCGATGGAGTACGTCGAGCAGTTGCTGGATATCCGCGAAGTGCAGGCCGGTGGTTGGTTCGTCGAGGATGTACAGCGTCTTGCCGGTATCGCGCTTGGACAGTTCGCGGGACAGCTTCACCCGCTGTGCCTCGCCGCCGGATAGTGTGGTCGCGCTCTGGCCCAGCTTGATGTACGACAGGCCAACATCCATCAGCGTCTGCAACTTGCGGGCGATGGCCGGCACGGCGTCGAAGAACGCGCGAGCGTCTTCGATGGTCATGTCCAGCACCTCGGTGATGCTCTTGCCCTTGTAGCGGACTTCCAGCGTCTCGCGGTTGTAGCGCTTGCCCTTGCAGACGTCGCAGGGGACGTAGATGTCCGGCAGGAAGTGCATTTCCACCTTGATCACACCGTCGCCCTGGCAGGCCTCGCAGCGGCCGCCTTTCACGTTGAACGAGAAACGCCCCGGCCCGTAGCCGCGCGAGCGGGCTTCCGGCACGCCGGCGAACAGCTCGCGGATCGGCGTGAACAGCCCGGTGTAGGTCGCCGGGTTGGAGCGCGGCGTGCGGCCGATCGGGCTCTGGTCGATGTCCACCACCTTGTCCAGATGCTGCAGGCCGTCGAACGAGTCGTAAGGCGCAACTTCCAGCGTGGTGGCACCGTTCAGCGCGGTGGCAGTGATCGGGAACAGGGTGTTGTTGATCAGCGTCGACTTGCCTGAACCCGAGACGCCGGTGATGCAGGTGAACAGGCCGACCGGGATTTCCAGGTTGACGTTCTGCAGGTTATTGCCGCGCGCGCCCTTGAGCTTCAGCAATTGCTTCTTGTTGCGCGGGGTGCGCTCGGCGGGCACGACGATCTTGGTACGGCCGGACAGGTAGGCGCCGGTGACCGAATCAGGATGGTCCATGACCTGCTGCGGCGTGCCCTCGGCGACGATCTGCCCGCCATGCACGCCGGCGCCGGGGCCGATGTCCACGACGTAGTCGGCGAGGCGGATGGCGTCCTCGTCATGCTCGACCACGATCACCGTATTGCCCAGGTTGCGCAGGTGGGTGAGGGTGCCGAGCAGGCGCTCGTTATCGCGTTGGTGCAGGCCGATGGAGGGTTCGTCGAGGATGTACATGACGCCCACCAGGCCGGCGCCGATCTGGCTGGCCAGGCGGATACGCTGGGCTTCGCCGCCTGACAGGGTGTCGGCGCTGCGGTCCAGGGTCAGGTAGTCGAGGCCGACGTTGACCAGGAACTGCAGGCGCTCACGGATCTCCTTGAGGATCTTCGAGGCAATCTCGCCACGGCGGCCGGTCAGGGTCAGGCTCTCGGCATACTCGCAGGCGGTGCCCACGGGCATCGCGGTGATCGCCGGCAGGGTCTTGTCGCCTACCCATACGTGGCGCGCCTCGCGACGCAGGCGGGTGCCATGGCAATCCGGGCACGGCTGGGTGCTGAGGAACTTGGCCAGCTCCTCGCGCACGGTGGCCGATTCAGTCTCGCGGTAGCGGCGCTCCAGGTTCGGCAGGATGCCCTCGAAGGGGTGTGCGCGCTTGACGATATCGCCGCGGTCGTTGAGGTAGCGGAACTCGACATTCTCGCGGCCCGACCCGTGGAGGATGAACTTCTGGTGATCCGGGTCGAGATTGCCGAAGGGCTCTTCCAGGCTGAAGCCGAAGTGCCCGGCCAGCGAGCCGAGCATCTGGAAGTAGTAGACGTTGCGCCGATCCCAGCCGCGGATGGCACCTTCGGCCAGGGTCAGTTCGCCGTTGACCACGCGTCGCGCGTCGAAGAACTGCTTCACGCCCAGGCCGTCGCAGGTCGGGCAGGCGCCGGCCGGGTTGTTGAAGGAGAACAGCTTGGGCTCCAGCTCGCTGATGGAGTGGCCGCAGATCGGGCAGGCGAAGCGGGCGGAGAAGATCATTTCTTCGCCTTCTTCATCGTCCATCGGTGCGACCAGGGCAATGCCGTCGGCCAGGTTGATCGCCGTTTCGAAGGACTCCGCCAGGCGCTGCTGCAAGTCGCCGCGCACCTTGAAGCGATCCACCACGATATCGATGGAGTGCTTGAGCTTCTTGTCCAGCTTGGGCACTTCATCCAGCTCGTAGAGCTTGCCGTCGACGCGGGCGCGGACGAAGCCCTGGGCACGCATCTCGTCGAACACCGCCAGGTGCTCGCCCTTGCGCTCGCGGATCACCGGGGCCAGCAGCATCAGCTTGCGGCCCTCGGGCAGCGCCAGCACCTGGTCGACCATCTGGCTGACGGTCTGCGCCTCCAGCGGAATGTCGTGGTCCGGACAGCGCGGAATACCCACGCGGGCATAGAGCAGGCGCAGGTAGTCGTAGATCTCGGTGATGGTGCCCACGGTGGAGCGTGGGTTGTGGGACGTGGATTTCTGCTCGATGGAAATCGCCGGCGACAGACCTTCGATGGTGTCGACGTCGGGCTTTTCCATCATCGAGAGGAACTGCCGGGCATAGGCCGACAGGGATTCCACATAGCGACGCTGGCCCTCGGCATAGAGCGTGTCGAAGGCCAGGGACGACTTGCCGGAACCGGACAGGCCGGTGATCACGATCAGCTTGTCGCGCGGCAGGGTCAGGTCGATGTTCTTCAGGTTGTGGGTACGTGCCCCACGGATGAGGATCTTGTCCACTACGGCCTCGCTTGGCGGGCGAAAACAGATGAGTATACGGGGCGGGGTCGGCACGCGGCAAAGTGGCGCGTACGTGTCGTTGGACCGCAGGACTGCTAGAATGCGCGGCTATTTTTCGGCGTTGGCGACAACCGGCTCTGCAAGGCCCGGATGACGCGACGTCACGGGGGCAATTCAGCGCATTCCCGTTTTTCGTCTTTCCATGAGGGGCCTATGCACGATTCCCACACTGAGCGCATGAGTGGCACCGAAACCCGCGCAGCCGCCGGCCTGTCGCTGGTCTTCGCGTTCCGCATGCTCGGCATGTTCATGGTCCTGCCGGTGCTCGCCACCTACGGTCAGGACCTGGCCGGCGCCACCCCGGCGCTGATCGGCCTGGCCATCGGCGCCTACGGCCTGACCCAGGCCATCCTGCAGATTCCGCTGGGCACCTTGTCCGACCGCATTGGCCGCCGGCCGATCATCATCGTCGGTCTGCTGGTGTTCGCCGCCGGCGCCGCGCTGGCGGCCAACGCCGATTCCATCTGGGGCATCATCGCCGGCCGCGTCCTGCAAGGCGCCGGGGCCATCTCCGCGGCGGTGATGGCGATGCTGTCCGACCTTACCCGCGAGCAGCACCGCACCAAGGCCATGGCCATGATCGGCATGAGCATCGGCGTTTCCTTCGCCGTGGCGATGGTCGCCGGCCCTGTGCTCACTCACTGGTTCGGCCTGCACGGCCTGTTCTGGTTCACTGCCGGGATGGCCCTGGTGGGCATGCTGATCATCCTGTTTTTCGTCCCAACGCCGGACCACCGCATGCAGCACCGAGAGTCCAGCGTGGCCAAGCAGTCTCTGCTGCCCACTTTGAGGAACGGCGAACTGCTGCGCCTGGATGCCGGCATCCTGGTCCTGCACGCCATCCTCATGGCCAGCTTCGTCGCGCTGCCGCTGGCGCTGGTGGAGCGCGCCGGGCTGCCCAAGGAAGAGCACTGGTGGGTCTACCTGACCGCGCTGCTGGTGGGTTTCTTCGGCATGGTCCCGTTCATCATCTACGCCGAGAAGAAGCGTCAGATGAAACGCGTGCTGGCCGGCGCCGTGGCGACCCTGATGCTCTGCGAACTGTTCTTCTGGGAGTTCGGCAACAGCCTCAAGGAACTGGTGTTCGGCATCATCGTCTACTTCACCGCGTTCAACCTGCTGGAGGCCTCGCTGCCGTCGCTGGTGAGCAAGGTGTCGCCGGCCGGCGGCAAGGGCACGGCGATGGGCGTGTACTCCACCAGCCAGTTCCTCGGCGCTGCCCTGGGCGGCATCCTGGGTGGCTGGATGTACCAGCATGGCGGGCTCGACGGGGTGTTCATCGGCTGCGCCGTGCTGGCTGCCATCTGGCTGGCGATTGCTGTTACCATGCGTGAACCGCCTTATGTAACGAGTATTCGCCTGCCTCTGTCCGATGAGGCGCTGCGCGATGCTTCGTTGGCTGAGCGTTTCAAGGCATTGCCCGGTGTGAGCGATGTGATGGTGGTCGCTGAAGAAGCGGCCGCTTATGTCAAAGTGGATTCCCAACAAGTTGATCGCACGTCCCTCGAGCGCCTCGCCGGCGCCGAGCAGGCGACGTGCTGAAGCCTTTAGGAGAGCGTCATGGCCCGTGGGGTTAACAAAGTCATTCTGGTCGGTAACGTCGGTGGCGATCCGGAAACCCGCTACATGCCCAACGGCAATGCGGTGACCAACGTCACCCTCGCCACCAGCGAGAGCTGGAAGGACAAGCAGACCGGCCAGCAGCAGGAGCGTACCGAGTGGCACCGCGTGGTGTTCTTCGGTCGCCTGGCGGAAATCGTCGCCGAGTACGTGCGCAAGGGTTCGCAGATCTATGTCGAAGGCAGCCTGCGTACCCGCAAGTGGCAGGGTCAGGACGGCCAGGACAAGTACACCACCGAAATCGTGGTCGATATCAACGGCAACATGCAGCTGCTGGGCGGCCGCCCCGGCGCCGGTGGTGACGACGCTCCGCGCGCTCCCCGCGAGCCGCAGCAGCGTCCGCAGCAGGCCCAGCGTCCTGCGCCCCAGCAGCAGTCCCAGCCCGCGCCGCAACCGGCTCCGGACTACGACAGCTTCGACGACGACATCCCGTTCTGAGCCGAACGGATCGTCACCAAGAGCGCAGCCTTCGAGCTGCGCTTTTGCGTTTCTGGGACGCTCGTTTTGGCGAATCCTTGCAAGGGTCTTTCTCGAAATCAGGCATTTAATTAGCTAGCTAATTAAATGATTCTGGAATTGCCTTGATGTACGGCAAAACCGGAGAAGAAAAGACATGAGCATTACAGTGACCGAGCGTGACGACGACCATAAATCCCGTGAGTTTCGCGCCCAGGGTGGGCGTTGCTGGGATGTGCACCAGGAAGGCCTGCTGGTCGGCATCTTCCATACCGAAGGCGAGGCGCAGGCCTATCGCCTCTCGCTGGAGCTGGAAGCGCGTTACCGCGACGCGGCGGAGTTCTAGAAAATGAAAGCCCCGTGGCGACGGCCGCGCCACGGGGCCATGAGTCCGTATTTCTGCAGGAGCGAGCAGGCTCGCTCCTACGAAGAGTCCGCCCGAAGAACCGGGCGGCTGGCGATCAGAACTGGTAGTTCACCGTCGCGGTGACGTTGCGCTTCTCGCCGAAGTAGCAGAAGTCCAGGCTGTAGCAGGATGCCACGTAGTCCTTGTCCAGCAGGTTGTTGGCGTTGAGGCTGACGTCCAGGCCCTTCAGGCCGACACGGGACAGGTCGTAGCCGATGCGCGCATCCACCAGCGTGTAGTCCGGTACGCGCAGGGTATTTTCCTTGTCCGCCCAGGTCTCGCCGACATAGCGGGCGCCGCCGCCGAGGGTCAGGCCGTCCAGCGGGCCAGCATTGAAGCCGTAGTCGGCCCACAGCGAGGCCATGTGCTTGGGCGCCTGGTTCGGGGTGTGGCCCTGGTTGCCGTCCAGCGACTTGGTGTAGGTGATGTCGGTATAGGTGTAGCTGCCGAGCACCTTGAGGTTGTCGGTGACCTGGGTGTGGGCCTCCAGCTCCAAGCCTTGGGAGCGCACTTCGCCCACTGAGGTGTAGAAGTTGTCCTGCGGCTCCTTCGAGGCGACGTTCTCCTGGGTGATGTGGAAGACCGACGCGGTGTACAGGCTGCGGCTGCCCTCGGGCTGGAACTTCAGGCCGGCTTCCCACTGCTTGCCCTCGGTCGGCTCCAGCGGCGTGCCGGACTGGTCGGAGTAGGCGTTGGGGTTGAACGACTCGGAGTAGCTGATGTACGGCGCGATGCCATTGTCGAACAGGTACAGCGCACCGATGCGCCCGGTGAATTTCTTCCAGTCGTCGTCGGCCTTGCTGCCGGTGCTGCGGTTCTTGTCCTCGACGGTCACCCAGTCCTCGCGCATGCCCAGGGAGAAGCGCCAGTGGTCGAGGTCGATCAGGTCCTGCAGGTAGACGCCGGTCTGTTCCAGGCGACGGGTGTGGTTGTCGTCCGGGTAGTAGCTGATGGCGTCGTTGCCATAGTGCGGGTCGAAGGCATCCAGCGGGGCCACCGAGCCGGAGCGCCAGTCCACGCTGGTGCGGCGCTTCTGGTAGTCCAGGCCCATCAGCAGGGTGTGCCTGGCGGCGCCGGTGTTGAACTCGGCCTGGGCCATGTTATCGATGATGTACGCCTGCAGGTGCTCGCTGGCGCCGGAGTAGTAGCGGTTCAGGGTGTTCTGATCCGGGGCGGTCCAGCCATAGGCATAGACCTGCGAGAGGTCGACGTCGGAATCCAGGTAGCGGAAGTTCTGCCGCGCGCTCCACACCTCGTCGAAACGGTGTTCCAACTGGTAGCCGAACATGCGCTGGGTGCGGTCGAAGTCGTCCTGGCTCGGCTCGCCGTCGAAGAACTCGCGGGAGATCTTCCGGCCGTTGTGGTGGTACAGCGCGCCGTCCGCCGGCACGCCGCCGTGGTAGCCGCCGTTCGGGTCGTGCTGCAGGTAGCCCTGCAGGGTCAGCGTGGTGTCGTCGGTGAAGTCGATGGCCAGGGTCGGGGCGATGGCGTAGCGCTCTTCCTTGACGTGATCGAACTGGGTATCCGAGCCCTTGCCCAGGCCGACCAGGCGGTAGGCGATGCGCTTTTCCTCGTCCAGCGGGCCGCTGAAGTCGAAGCCCATTTCCTTCTGGCCCATGTTGCCGACGGTGCCGGTGATCTGGTGGTAATCCTCATACAACGGCTTCTTGCTGGTCAGCGCCACCAGCCCGCCCGGCAGGCTGCGGCCGTAGAGCACCGAGGACGGGCCCTTGAGCACATCGATACGCTCGAGGAAGTATGGATCGACCTGCATCGAACTGAAGGTGCCGCTATCGCCCATGGCTTTCAGGCCATCGAGGTAGATGTTGTCCACGCTGTTGTCAGCGAAGCCGCGCATCACCACATAGTCGTAGCGGTTCGAGGCGCCGACCTGGCCGGTGAAGATGCCGGGGGTGTAGCGCATGGCTTGCTGCACGGTCTTCGAGGCGGTGTCGTCGATCTGCTCGCGGGTAATCACCGAGACGCTCTGGCTGGTTTCCAGCAGGGACTTGGAGGTCTTGGTGGCGATCTGGCTGTGGGTCGCCAGGTAGCCGTCTTCCTCGCCCAGCGCGTTGCCCAGGGCGAACACGTCGCTGGAAGGCATGGCCAGCACGTCGCTCAGCGCGGCCGCGCGCAGCACGTAGTTGCCGTTGCCCTGGTCCACCGCTTCCAGCGGGGTATCCACCAGCAGGCGGCCCAGGCCCTGGTCCACTGAGTAGGTGCCGTTCAGCCCGGCAGAGTTCAGGCCGCGGGTCTGTTCCGGGGTGGCCGACAGGGTGATGCCTGCCTCGCGGGCGAAGCTGTTCAGCACCTCGCCCAGCGGGCCGGCCGGGATGGCATAGGCGCGGCTGCTGGTGATGGCAGCGGCGTCCGCAGCGACGGCGCTCAGCGGCAGGCTGGCGCCCAGGCTTGCACAGAGCAGGGCACCGCGCACGGCATGGGCCAGCCGGCTGGCGCGGGGCAGGGCAGGGGAGGTGATCGGGACGTGAACGGCTCGCATGGAGGGGCTTCCGTGGACAAGGGAAATGACCGGGTTATTCCTCCTTGCCGGCCGAGGCGGCGAAACCCGACAGAAATAATTCGCGATTGCGAGGAAATATTATTTGAGGGCGGTGTGTAGGAGCGGACTCCGTCCGCGATTGATCTCCGGCGCGATGCGGAATCGATCGCGGACGGAGTCCGCTCCTACCCATGTGCTCAGCCCCGCGAGCTCACTGTCACCCACCAGTCCGTGCGCTTCTCTATCCGTACTGGCAGGGTCTGCGGCAGCAGGGCGAGCAGTTGGTTGGTGTCGTCCAGGCGGAATACCCCGGACAGGCGCAGGTCGGCCACGCTGGCATCGCAGTGCAGGTGGCCCTGACGGTAGCGGCCGATCTCGGCGAGGAAGTCCGCCAGGCGCATGTCACGGGTGACGATCAGGCCGTCGGCCCAGGCTGCGCTGTCCATGTAGCTGCGCTCGGCCAGCAGCGCGCTGTCGCCGTTGATCTCGTAGGCCTGCCCGGCCTCGGCGATGGCGGTGGTCTGGCCGCGCACGCGCGGGGCGATGGCCACGGAACCTTCCTCGACGCTCAGGCGCGTGGAGTGCTCGTCCTGACGCAGCACGAAGCGAGTGCCCAGGGCTTCGAGCAGCCCATCGCGATTGCGCACGCGCAACGGTCGTGCGGCGTCCTTCGCGGTGCTGACCAGAATCTCGCCGCGCTCCAGTACCAACAGGCGCTGGTGCGGATCGAAGCGCACGTTCACCGCACTGTCTGTATTGAGTTGCAGCAGGCTGCCATCGGCCAGGGTGAAGCGCTGGCGTTCGCCGGTGGCCGTGCTGTAGTCAGCCAGCCAGCGCTGCCAGGGCGCGACGTCGCGGGCCAGCCACAGCGTGGCGACGCCGATGGCGAAGGTCGAAAGCAGCTTGAGCGCCTGGCGCCGTTGCAGGCGCTGGCTGGTGTCCTCCAGCGTTTCCAGCGCCACGCGGGCGCCGGGCACGGCCTGGTAACCGGCGGCCAGTTCGCTGTTGAGCGCCTGCACCCGCAGCCAGGCGGTCTCGTGGTCGGGGTTGGCCTGGCGCCAGTGCTCGCAGGCGCTGATCAACTCCGGATCGGCACTGCCATTCAGGCGCAGGGTCCACTGGATCGCCTGCTTCACCACCCTTGGATTGGGCGCGGCACGGGCTCCGTTCACTCGGCGTACCGCAACTGGTAGCAGTGGAACAGCGCTTGGGCGATGTAGCGCTCCACCGAGCGTACCGAGACGCCCAGTTCCTCCGCGATTCGCGCGTGGGGCATGCCTTCGCACTGCGCCAGCAGGAAAGCTCTGCGCACCTTCGGCTTGAGGCCGTCGAGCAGGCGGGCGATGTTTTCCAGCAGTTGCAGGATGTTGTGCCGGTCTTCCGCTGAGGGCACCTGCGCTTCCGGCAGATGGGCGATGGAGTCGAGGTAGGCGCGCTCCAGCTCCTGGCGTCGCCAGTGGTCAACGACCAGGCCGCGGGCGACGGTGCGCAGGAAGGCGCGGGGGGTGTGCAGTTCGACGCGCTCCGGCCTGAGCAATACGCGCAGGAAGGTGTCCTGGGCCAGGTCGGCGGCATCGGCGGCATTGCCCAGCCGGCCGCGAAGCCAGTTGTGCAGCCAGCCATGATGGTCGCTGTAGAGCGACTGGACGTCGAAGGTAGAGGGCATGAGAACGCGAAGGTTGCAAATGATAATTTATCGCATTTTCAACAAGGCGCTGGCCATTTGCAAGCGGCACCTGAAACGCTGATGGTCCTTGTAGGATGGGTGGAGCTTGCGATACCCATCAGCCTATTTGCCAGGATATTGACGGGTATCGCTTCGCTCCGCGCCATCCTACGTTGACAGTTGCAGAGGATTCCGGCGCCAGGAGTTGGCCTTCAGCGATACCAGCGCGGCGTGTATACCCAGTCGCCACCGCCGGCGCGGGGGAAGCGCCGGGTCAGGGACGAGCCGATGATCACCAGGGTGCGCATGTCCACCATCGCAGGGACCAGTTCGCCCAGGGTGACGACGCGCAGCGCCTCCGCCGGGCGGCCGATGTCACGGCCAAGCACCACCAGGGTTTGCGGCGTGCGGTGGCGGCGGACGATTTCCAGCGCGCGCCCCAGCTGCCAGGGGCGCGCTTTGGAGATCGGGTTGTAGAAAGCCATCGCCAGGTCGGCGGCGCCGGCATGATCCAGGCGCGTCTCGATGGTTTCCCAGGGCTTGAGGTTGTCCGACAGAGAAATCAGGCAGAAGTCATGTCCCAGCGGTGCCCCGGCCTTGGCTGCGGCGGCCAGCGCCGCGGACACGCCCGGCAGTACCTCCAGCTCCACGCCATGCCAGTGCGGATCGCTGCTCTCGTGCAGGGCTTCCATCACGGCGGCGGCCATGGCGAACACGCCCGGGTCGCCGGACGAAATCACCACCACGCGCCGGCCGCCGGCAGCCAGTTCGAAGGCGTGGCGGGCGCGCTGCATCTCCTCGCGATTGTCGGTGCAGTGGCGCACCTGGTCGTCGCGCAGCGGCTCGGCCATCTTCACGTAGGTTTCGTAGCCGAGGAGGTCCTGGGCTTCGTCCAGCGCTCGGCGCACGGCGGGAATCATGAAGTCGCTGGCGCCGGGACCTAGACCGATCACGCTGAGCCGCCCGCGCGGCTGGCCGATGCTCTGGGCTTCCAGCGGGGTGGCGGCGCGGTGCAGTTGGAAGAAATCGCCCTGCAACACGGCCGGCGGCAACTCGTCGTCGTTGTCAATGAACCGCAGCGGCACGCCCAGCTCGCGGGCGGACTCGGCCAGCGCCGGATCGGCCATGCGGCAGCGAGGTGCCACCAGTGCGGCCAGCGCCGCCTCGGCCAGCCCGGCCTGGGCCAGGCCCTGGCGGATGCGCTCGGGCAGTTGCGAGTCCACCAGCGTCACGTGAGCGAGGACGATACGCGGATGGATGCGCAGCTCGTTCTGCGCGATGCCCTCGGCGCGGACGTCGATGCGCAGGGTGTGCGCGGCATCTTCGGCCAGCGGCAGGTCCAGCTCGTCCAGCCAGGGCGCGTCGCCTTCGATGCGCAGGGTGTCACCGCCCAGCAGGTCGGAGACGAAACGCTTGCCCTGTTCGATGTCAGCCAGCGCATAGCCCGGCGGCGGGTCCAGCAGGCAGGCGCCGAAGCGCAATTCGCCGCTGGTGGTAATGGCGGGCGCCACGTCCAGCGCGGCGGCCATCTCGCGGGCCATGCGGTTCACCCCGCCGAGCCCGCCGAGCAGCGGCACCACGGCGCTGCCGTCTTCGGCCACGGCAAGCACCGGCGGCTCTGCGCCTTTCTCGACCAGCAAGGAAGCGAGGGTGCGGATGACGATGCCGGCAGCGCACAGGGCGATGATCGGAGTGTCATCACGGTATAGCTGGCGCAAGGTCTCGCCGAAGTTTGCGTAGGACTCATCGGCGCCTTCGACGCGGTCCTTCAGGCCCAGCACACGCGCCTGTGGATAAATGCCCTGCAGGCGTCGCGCAGTGGTCAGCGCGCCCTGGCCGAGAATGACGATGGCAGCGCGCATCAACCGTTCCACCGCTGGCCGGGGATGACGATCATCGAGAAGTACGGCGAGGCCATCGGGTCGACCTCGTCCAGCGCGACGATGCGCTGCTCGCGCATGGTCGCGCGCTCGACGTAGTGGGCGCCGCCGTCACGGCCCAGCTCGCGCAGCACGCGGCGGACCTTGTCGAAGTTGCGGCCGAGCTTCATCACCACCGCCGCATCGGCATCGGCCAGGCGGCGCTTGAGTTCGTCTTCCGGCAGCACGCCGGACAGCACCGACAGGCTCTGGTTGCGGTACACCAGCGGCACGCCGAGCACCGCCGCGCTGCCGAGCATGGAGCAGACGCCGGGTACGACTTCGGTGTCATACCGGTCCGAAAGACGGTCATGCAGGTACATGTAGGAGCCGTAGAAGAACGGGTCGCCCTCGCAGATCACCGCCACGTCGCGGCCGGCGTCCAGGTGCGCGGCGACCTGTGCGGCGGCGGTGTCGTAGAAGTCGCTGATCACACCCTCGTAGGTCAGCGGCGGCTCCAGTTTCTCGGTGGTTACCGGGTAGACCAGCGGCAGGCGCTGCTGCTCGGCGAGCAGGTGCTGCTCGATGATGGCGAAGGCGTTGCCGCCCTGGCCGGCATGGTGCTTGGCCTTGGCCACGAAGTAGCCGATCACCGGGGACGCGCGCAGCAGGCGCAGGGCCTTGAGGGTCAGCAGTTCCGGGTCGCCCGGGCCGACGCCCAGGCCGATCAGACGGCCAGCCATCACTCCACCTCCGTGGCCAGGGCGTTCACCGCGGCGGCGGCCATCGCGCTGCCGCCACGGCGACCGCGCACGATCACATAGGGCACGCCACGGCTGTCGGCGGCGAGGGCGTCCTTGGACTCCATGGCGCCGACGAAGCCCACCGGGAAGCCGAGGATCAGTGCCGGTTTCGGCGCGCCCGCATCGAGCATTTCCAGCAGGTAGAAGAGGGCGGTCGGTGCGTTGCCGATCACTACCACGCTGCCTTCCAGATGCTCGCGCCAGTGCTCCAGCGCGACCGCCGAGCGGGTGTTGCCCAGCTCGCGGGCGAGCTCCGGGACGTCCGGATCATTGAGGGTGCAGATCACCTCGTTATGGGCCGGCAGGCGCGCGCGGGTGATGCCCTCGGCGACCATCCGCGCGTCACAGAGAATCGGCGCACCGGCGGCCAGCGCCGCCCGGCCGATGGCCCCGGCGCCAGCGGAGAAGCGCAGGTCGTGCACGACATCGACCATGCCGCAGGCGTGGATCACCCGCACGGCGAGTTTCTCGAGGTCCGCAGGGATGGCGGACAGGTCGGCTTCGGCGCGAATGGTGGCGAAGGACTGGCGGTAGATCGCCTGGCCGTCGCGAATGTAATCAAGCATCGGTGGGGGCTCCGGGTGCGGCCAGCAGGTTGCCGGCGGCCTCGAGGGAAAGGTTGCGCGCCAGCGGCTGGCCGAAGCCGGCCACGCCAACGGCGCGACGGAACAGGTCATAGCGGCCGTCGGCGACGGCCAGCAGGGTGTAGGGGGCGACGTGGGCGGCGGCGCACGAGCGCGGGCAGCCGCACAGGTGCACGCCGGCCGGCGGTGCGTGGCGCAGGCGTTCGGCCAGGCGCAGGGCGTCGGCCTTGGTGTCGGCCAGCCCGCGTGCGCACCCGTTGGAGCCGCTGCACGCGATCAGGCGCGACAGCGGCTGCGCGGCGTCGATCACCAGTCCGAGATTGGCCAGCGCGCCGAGTACGACGGCGGCATCGGTCTGCGCCAGGTTGGGCAGGATCAGACTTTGCCAGGGCGTCAGACGCAGCTGTCCGCCGCTGAAGCGCTCGGCGAGATCGGCGAGGCCGAACAGCGTGGTGCTGTCCAGACGTCCGAGGACGAATCCTGCTCCGACCATGGCACGTTCCGGCTGGCGCTGGGGATGAATCCCAAGATGGCCGAAAGCCTGCGGTGCGGGACGTCGCCAGTTATCCACAACCGGTCCGAGTTGCAGCTGGAAGGGCAGGCGTTGTTGCAGTCGCTCCAGCAGCACTTCGTCGCCGAGCATTTCGCGCAGTTGGCGCATGCGCGTCGGGCCGTCGCCGGCGAGATCGAGGAACAGGTGCAGCAGGGTTTCCACCAGCAGCGATACCTGCCCGGCGGTCACGGCGGCGAGGGCGGGGCGGTCGGTCTCGCGTTGTGGCGGATACCCGGCCAGGCCGAAGGCGATTAGCGGCGCCGGGTCGTCGGACAGGGCCGACAACCAGACATCGTTGGGGTGCTCCAGCATCGCCAGTGCTTCGCCCCCGTCCAGCTGGATGCCGAACTTGGGTGACAGGCCATGGAAACGCGGGGTGCGCTCCAGCAGGTCGAGCAGTTGGGTGGCCAGGGGGCTCGCGTCGAAAGCTCCGCCCATGCCCAGGCCCAGAGCAGGGCTGACCAGCAGGTTGCGCACATCGTCCGCCGCCAGTTCACGCGGGCCGAGGCCGGCGGCCAGCAGTTCAAGGCTCAGCGCATTTTCAGCGCCGGCATGCACGCCTCGAATCTGCAGGTTGGCGCGGTTGGTTGCTTCCAGCACGCCGTCGGCATGTCGTTCGGCAGCCAGGGCGATGGCGCGCGCGGCCTTGGCGTCGAGTTGTCCACGGGGCAGCTTGATGCGGCAGATGCCGCCATCGCGTGAGGCCACGATGCGCAGCAGGCCGGGGCAGGCATGCGGGCGGACGGGCAGGGCTGAAGGGTCTTGCACGGCGGTCACCAGGGCTGGGTCGCGGTGACCTGCGAATCCCCAAAAGGGGACTTCACGACACCGATACACCCCGCTCGATGTCTGCACGCGCGACTGGTTTCGTCGGCAGGTCTCCTGGCTGGCAGGTCCTCATCCAGCGCGGCCTTCCCGGTTGCCCAGTGGCCTGGCCGGCGGCACGGAACCTCGTTCTCGTGTCGCCGCATTGCGCGGACTCGCTGCTTACAGTTGCGGGGGCAGCCACGGCTTAACCGTGTTCCCTCTTCGGCTCTGAGAAACCTCACCGCAAAAGGCGAAGCGTCCTACGAGCACCGACGAAGCGGGTATTATGCCTGCTTTGCCCGAAGGCAGGAAAAGCCTGCCCGTCGGATCGATCGTCGCACCCTGAGGACATTTCATGACGCCCTGGCTGACCATCGTCGGCATCGGCGAGGACGGCTATGCCGGCCTCGGCAAGGCCGCCCGCCGCGCCCTGCTCGCCGCCAGCGAAGTGATCGGCGCGCCACGCCAGCTGGAGTTGCTGCCGCATTGCCTGGGCGCCCGTCGCCAGGCCTGGCCGAGCCCGTTCAGCCTGGAACCGGTACTGCGCCGGCGTGGCGAACCAACCTGCGTACTGGCCAGCGGCGACCCGATGCTGTTCGGCGTCGGTGCGAGCCTCGCTCGTCAGATTCCGTCCGAGGAAATGCTCGTGCTTTGCGCGCCTTCCTCCGCCTCTCTCGCCGCGGCACGAATGGGCTGGCCGCTGCAGGACTGCACACTGCTGTCGCTGGTGGCACGCCCATTGGCCGCACTCAACGCGCAGATCCACGATGCAGCGAAGCTGCTGATCTTCAGCAATGACGGCAGCAGCCCGGCGGCTATTGCCACGCTGCTGCGCGAGCGAGGTTTCGGCGCGAGTCGTCTGAGCGTGCTCGAGCACCTGGGCGGAGAGGCGGAGCGACGTATTGAGGGGCTGGCCAGCGACTGGTCGCAGGGCGAGACCGCTGCGCTGAATATCGTTGCGGTGCAATGCGTAGCCGCCTCAGCCGCGGTTCGTCTGCCCCTGACCACCGGCCTGCCGGACGAGGCCTACCGCCATGACGGTCAACTGACCAAGCGCGACGTGCGCGCCGTGACCCTGGCGCGGCTGGCGCCCAAACCCGGCGAGCTGCTGTGGGACGTCGGTGCGGGTTGCGGCTCCATCGGCATCGAATGGATGCGCGCGCATCCGAGCTGCCGAACGCTGGCTATCGAAGCCAACGAAGGGCGTCAGGAGCATATCCGCTTCAACCGCGACAGCCTTGGCGTGCCGGCGCTGCAACTGGTCTGCGGCGCCGCGCCGGAAGCCTTGCAGGGGCTGGAGCGCCCCGACGCGATCTTCATCGGTGGCGGCGTGACCCTGCCCGGCGTGTTCGAGCAATGCTGGGAGCAACTCAAGCCCGGTGGCCGGCTGGTCGCCAATGCCGTCACCCTGCAGAGCGAGTCCATGCTGCTGAGCTGGCGCGCGCGCATCGGCGGCGAACTGACCCGCCTGTCGGTGTCCCAGGCCCAGCCGCTCGGCGGCTTCGATACCTGGCGCGCGGCATTGCCGATCACCCTGCTGGAAGTCTGGAAGCAATGAAGCGTTTTTCGTACCGCGACTGCATGGGTATCGCTTCGCTCCACCCCTCCTGCGATGCTGCTCATCATGCGTGACGAGACGCCCGAAGAACCCCGCCCGCTGCGCAGCGGCTACACCACCGGCAGCTGCGCCACCGCCACCAGCCTGGCGGCGGCGCGTCTGCTGCTCACCGGTGAAGCGCTGGACGCCGCGCAGATCGCCTTGCCCAAAGAGCGCAGCGCGACCCTGCGCCTGGAGTTCTGCCGCCTCACCGTTGGCGGCGCCGAAGCCGGTACGCTGAAGGATGCCGGCGACGACCCGGACGTGACCCACGGTGCGCTGGTCTTCGCGCGCGTCGCCTTGAGCGATGAGCCGGGCGTGCGCTTTTACGCTGGAGAAGGCGTTGGCACCGTCACCAAGCCGGGGCTGGTGCTGGCGACGGGCGAGCCGGCGATCAACCCGGTGCCGCGGCAGATGATGCAGGGCAACCTCGCTGCGTTGGCGGCCGAGTGCGGCTATTCAGGCGGCTTCGACGTCACCATCAGCATCGAGGGCGGCGCCGAGCTGGCGCTCAAGACCATGAACCCGCGCCTGGGCATTCTCGGCGGCCTGTCGATCCTCGGCACCACCGGCATCGTCCGGCCGTTCTCCTGCTCGGCGTATATCGCCTCGATCCAGCAGGGTATCGATGTTGCCCGCGCCAACGGCTTCCGCCACCTGGCCGCCTGCACCGGTAATGCCAGCGAAGACGCCATGCGCCGTCGCTACGGCTTCGACGACACCGCGCTGATCGAGATGGGCGACTTCGCCGGCGCCGCCCTCAAGCACCTGCGCAAGGTGCCGGTGGAGCGTTTCAGCGTCTGCGGTGGCTTCGGCAAGATCAGCAAGCTCGCCGCCGGCCACATGGACCTGCACAGCCGTCACTCCAGCATCGACCTGCCGCAGCTGGCCGAGTGGGCGGCGGAAATCGGTGCATCGCTGGAGTTGCAACAGCGCATGCGTGAAGCCAACACCAGCCAGCAGGCGCTGGCGCTGTGCCGCGCCGGGGGCATTGCGCTGGGGGATGCCGTCTGCGCCCGGGCGCTGGCCTTTGCCCGGCGCATCGTGCCCCTTGAGGTCACGCTGGAAGTCTTCGCCATCGACCGCCAGGGCAACCTGGTGGGCGAAGCGCTGGAGGTGCGATGAAACGCATCCTCCTGCTGGGCGGTATCGGCGAGGCGCTGGCCATCGCGCGCCGCCTGGGGCCGCAGCATCTCTACAGCCTCGCCGGCCTCGGCAAGGTGCCGGACGATCTGGCCTGCGAGGTGCGCGTCGGTGGCTACGGCGGCGCCGAAGGCCTCGCCGCGTTCATCTGCGAGCGAGGGTTCGACCTGCTGCTCGACGCCACCCATCCCTATGCCGCGCAGATCAGCGCCAATGCCGCCCACGCCGCGCAACTGGCCGACGTGCCGTGCTGGGCGCTGCGACGTCCCGGCTGGCAGGCCGGCGACGATGACGACTGGCGCGAGGTGGCCGGCTGGCCGGCGCTGATCTCGGCACTCAATGACTTTCGCCGCCCGCTGTTCACGATGGGGCGTGAGCCGCTGGAGCATCTCGGGGAAATTCCCGAGCACCAGCACTGGACCGTGCGCTGCCTGCAAAGCCTGCCCGGCAACGCACGTGCCGACGTGCTCGGCGCGCGCGGGCCGTTCACCCTGGAAGGCGAGCGCGAGCTATTCGCCCGTCTGGGCACCGACGTGCTGGTCAGCAAGAACAGCGGCAGCCAGGCCACCGAGCCGAAGTTGCAGGTCGCCCGCGAGCGCGGTGTGCCGGTGCTGATCCTGGCGCGTCCGGCGTTGCCGACGGTGGATCGGGAATTCGACAGCGTGGAGTCGCTCTGGTCGGAGCTGAAGCGCTGCCTTTCGTAGGAGCGCGCTTGCTCGCGCGCGCCCCCCGTGTGGCCTGCAGATGCGAGCGATTGCGTCGCCGCGGGTTGTCCCCTCTGCAATCACGCTGCTCCGGCGGTTCCATTGAACGACCCGGCTACGCGGTGTTCACAGCTTCGTAGTGCTTCGCGAGCAAGCGCGCCCCTACGAACGTCGTCACGCTGCTTTTCCGGCGCCCCGCCAGTCTCTATGCTGGGCCCCGGTTTTCACAGGGAGTGACACCATGCTGCGAATCCTCGGCCGTGCTTCATCGATCAACGTGCGCAAGGTGCTCTGGACCTGCGCCGAGCTGAACCTGCTCTACGAGCGGGAAGACTGGGGCACGGGCTTCCGCTCAACCGCTTCGGCGGAATTCATCGCCCTCAACCCCAACGCCATGGTGCCGGTCCTCATCGACGGCGACTTCGTGCTCTGGGAGTCCAATGCCATCTGCGGCTATCTCGCCACCCAGTACCCCCTTGACGAACTGCTGCCCACCTCACCGCGCGGGCGCGCGCTGGTGGAGCAATGGATGGGCTGGCAGGCCACCGAGCTGAACAGCGCCTGGCGTTACGTGTTCATGGCCAGGGTGCGCAACAGCCCAAGCCACACCGACGAGTCCGCCATCGCCCTGAGCGAGGCGCAATGGAACCACTGCATGGCCCTGCTGGATCGACAGCTGGCGCACACCGGCGCGTTCGTCACCGGGGCCTGCTTCAGCCTCGCCGATGTCGTCATCGGACTGTCGGTGAACCGCTGGTACCTGACACCCATGCAGCGCCCGGAGTTGCCGGCCGTGGCGGCTTATTACGAGCGCCTGAGCGAGCGTCCCGGGTTCCTGCTGCACGGGCGCAATGGGGAGCCCTGAGGGTTCCTAGCGATAGGACCCGGAAATCTCAGCGATTTGCCGGTACTCCGCGCCCAGCTCGTCAGCCAGCTTCCTGGCCCGGCCGAGCCTGACCACGCCCCCCTCGATATCCACCAGCACCGTCGGGCAGTTCAGTGGCTGCAGCGCTGGCCAGTCGCGCAGGCGACCGTCGGTCAACACCAGCAGGCGCTGCTGTTCGCTCCGATTCTGGCGCTGGCGCCGGTCCAGCCATTCGCGGGCTTGCTCGATTGCCTCGACCAGCGGAGTGCCGCCGCCGGCTCCCAGTTGCTCCAGCCACTCCTGCAATTGACCGGATGCCTTCTGCCCTTGCCACAACCAGCGCGCTTGTGCGCCGGTGGCGTGCAGCACGGCAAGGCGTGCGCGTTGCCGGTAAGCCTGTTCGAAAGTGTCGGCGAGCAAGCCTTTGGCCTGGGCGAGGGCGCCATGGCGGCGGGTGCTGGCGGAGGCGTCGACTATCACCAGCCAGAGTTCGCCGGGCTTGCGGCTGCGGGCTCGCAGCACCAGGTCGGCGCGGCGTTGCGGGCGGCCGTTGCGCAAGGTGGCAGGCCAGTCGATTCGGCCGAACGTTCCCTGCTGGCGGGCGCCGCTGCGGCCGCCGGCGAGCTGGCCGGGTCGGGGGTTGGCATCCGCGCCTGGGGCCTGGCGCGGGCGGATGCTCAGGGCTTTTTTGGCCAGCCCGTCAGTTGCCGGCGCTCGCCCATGGCGACGCTCTGGGCGGGCAGTTCGCCCCATTGGCCTTCGCCGTTGGAGGCGTTGGACGGCGCCTGGGACTGGCTGGAAGAGGACTGCGGCGGCGTAGTCGATTGCGGCGCCGAATGGCGACGGCGATGAGCGAGGGCGAAGTGTTCGACCGTGTCGATGTCCTGCGCGCCGATGGCATTGGCACCGCGCCAGGCAGCATGGGCGCGGGCGGCGCGCAGCCAGACCAGATCGGCACGCAGCCCGTCGACGCCGGCGGCGTGGCAGCGCTCGGCGATCTCGTTTAGCGCTGCGTCATCCAGCGAAATACTGGCAAGGCTTTGGCGCGCATCGACACAGCGCTGTTGCAGCAACTGCTGCGCGCCTTGCCACTGATTCAGGAAAACCTGCGGATCGGCATCGAAGGCCAGTCGGCGACGGACGATCTCGGCGCGCTCGCTCGGCGCTGGCATGCCTTGCTGCTGCACCTTGAGACCGAAGCGGTCCAGCAGTTGCGGGCGCAGTTCGCCTTCCTCCGGATTCATCGTGCCGATCAGCACGAAGCGCGCCGGGTGGCTGTGGGACAGGCCGTCGCGCTCGATCAGGTTGACCCCGCTGGCGGCCACATCGAGCAACAGGTCGACGAGGTGGTCGGGCAGCAGGTTCACTTCATCCACATAGAGCACGCCGCCGTGGGCATGCGCCAGCACGCCGGGTGAGAACTGTGCGCGGCCTTCACCCAGCGCCGCATCCAGGTCGAGGGTGCCGACGATGCGTTCCTCGCTGGCGCCCAGCGGCAGCGTGACGAAGCGCCCGCCGTCCAGCAGGTCGGCCACGCCGCGCGCCAGGGTGGACTTGGCCATGCCGCGCGGCCCTTCGATCAGCACGCCGCCGATGGCCGGGTCGATGGCCGCCAGGCACAGGGCCAGCTTCAGCTCATCGGCGCCAACGACGGCAGCCAGTGGGAAATGGGGAAGGGCGGTCATGGGGATTTCCTGCGGATTTCGTCCGTGCATGGTAGCGAACCGGGCGTGCGACGTGCGACCAATGTCCATCAGAACGATAGAGCCAAGTCATTGATCGGCACGTCGCGATGCAGTACCTTGGCTCCACTTCCACGGAGAACATCATGCCGTCCAGCCTGTCCATCCAGTCCCTCGCCCGCCTCGGTGCCATCGGCTCCGTGGTTGCTCGCGCGCAGGTTCTGGCCGCGGCTGCCGGCTATTTCTTCTATGGGTATTGGTTTAGCCAAAGGCGCGCCTGATACCCCACAGGCGCCCTAGCAAGCAGGGTCGCCAACCAGACAGTTTCCCAAAACCCCGGTCGGCAACCCGATCGGGGTTTTTGTTTTTCCGGCCCACAAGGCCAACGCATCGCCAGCAAATTCAACTGGGCCAAAACGCCCGGACAGAGGATCGAGACATGACCGCCTACACCACTGATTACCGCTATTACCGCAACTCCGACTGGCGATTTAGCAGCGCGCTGCGCGCCACCCAACGAGCCTTGCCACGAACACTTAGATAGAGCGCCGAGCGCGGATAGAAGACCGCGCCGGCCAAGGATGCCAGTCAGATGAACGCTTCCACCTCCGCCCTGATCCGCCCCGAACAGGCAGCATGCGCCGAAGTCCTCGACCTGCCGCTGCCCTCCGCTCGCCGCCGCGAGCAGCCACTGCCAAGCCCCGCCGAACTGCGCCAGCGCCTGCCGCTGTCCGCCACCATGGCCCACCGCGTCCGCGAAGGCCGCGAGGCGATCCGCGCCGTCCTCGATGGCCGCGACCCGCGCCTGCTGGTGGTGATCGGTCCCTGCTCGCTGCACGACCCCGTCTCCGCCCTCGAATACGCCGATCGCCTCGCCGAACTGGCGCCGCAGGTGAGCGACCAGCTGCTGCTGGTGATGCGCGCCTACGTCGAGAAACCGCGCACCACCATCGGCTGGAAAGGGCTGGTCTACGACCCGCAGCTGGATGGCACCGGCGACATGGCCGGCGGCCTGGAACTGTCGCGGCGGTTGATGCTGGGCATGCTCGAACGCGGCCTGCCGATTGCCACCGAACTGCTGCAACCGCTGGTGGCCGGCTACTTCGATGACCTGCTGGGCTGGGCTGCCATCGGCGCACGCACCAGCGAATCCCAGGTGCATCGCGAGATGGTCAGCGGCCTGGACCTGCCGGTGGGTTTCAAGAACGGCACCGACGGCAGCATCGGCATCGCCACCGACGCCATGCGCTCGGCCGCGCACCCGCACCAGCACTTCGGCATCGATGCGCAGGGCCGACCGTCGCTGGTACAGACCCAGGGCAACCCGGACACCCACCTGGTCCTGCGCGGCGGACACGCCGGTCCGAATTTCGACGCGGCCAGCGTGCAGCAGATTCGGCAGGGCCTGGAGAAGCTCGGCCTCGCCCCGAGCATCATGGTGGACTGCAGCCATGCCAACAGCGGCAAGGATCCGCTGCGCCAGCCGGCGGTACTGGACAGCGTGCTCGACCAGCGCCTGGCCGGCGATGCATCGCTGCGTGGCGTGATGCTGGAGAGTCACCTGTTCGACGGCTGCCAACCGCTGTCCGGTGAGCTGCGCTACGGTGTCTCGATCACCGACGGCTGCCTGGGCTGGAGCGGCACCGAGGCGCTGTTGCTGAACGCGGCGCAGCGCCTGCGTCGGGGCTGATATCGATGTGGCGGCGTACAACCGCGAACGGTTGTACGCCCTACGCTCGAATGTTTTTCGTAGGAGCGGACTTCGTCCGCGATCGAATCGCCGCCGCTCTGATCGACCAGGGAGCAGGGGAAAGCCATCGCGGACGGAGTCCGCTCCTACGAACGCTGGAAATTCCTCACTGCTCTTCGCTGTCCACCAGCAGGTTTTCCAGCATCTCCCGATACCCCCCCGGCTCTTCCCACAGTCCGCGCTGCTGCGCTTCCACCAGGCGTTCGGCGATGTCGCGCAGGGCTTCGGGGTTGTGCTGGCGGATGAATTCGCGGGTGTCGTCGTCCAGCAGGTAGGCGTCGGCCAGCAGGCGGTACTGGTGGTCGTCGACCAGTTCGCTGGTGGCGTCGAAGGCGAACAGGTAGTCCACCGTCGCGGCCAGTTCGAAGGCGCCCTTGTAGCCGTGGCGCTTCATGCCGGCGATCCATTTCGGGTTCACCGCGCGGGCGCGCACTACGCGGCCGAGTTCTTCCTTGAGGGTGCGGATGCGCGGGTTGTCCGGCTGGCTGTGGTCGCCGTGATAGCTGGCCAGAGACTGCCCCTGGATGACCTCGGCGGCGGCGAGCATGCCGCCCTGGAACTGGTAGTAGTCGTTGGAATCGAGGATGTCGTGCTCGCGGTTGTCCTGGTTGTGCAGCACCGCCTGCAGGCCGGACAGGCGCTGGGCGAAGCGCTCGCGCGCCGGGGTGCCGTCGTCGCTGGCGCCGTAGGCGTAGCCGCCCCAATTCAGGTAGGCCTCGGCGAGGTCGGCGCGGCTGTCCCACTGGCGGGACTCGATCACGCCCTGCACACCGGCACCGTAGGCGCCGGGCTGCGCGCCGAAGATGCGCCAGCCGGCCTGGCGGCGGGCTTCATCAAGTTCCACTCCCTCGGATTGCAGACGTGCCTGATCGGCACGCACGCGGGCGGCAAGCGGGTTCAGGTCATCCGGTTCGTCCAGCGCGGCGACGGCCTGCACGGCGGCGTCGAACAGGCGGATCAGGTTGGCGAAGGCGTCGCGGAAGAAGCCCGATACCCGCAGTGTCACATCGACTCGCGGTCGGTCGAGCAGGGTGATCGGCAGGATCTCGAAGTCTTCCACGCGCTGGCTGCCGGCCTGCCACACCGGGCGCACGCCGAGCAGCGCCAGCGCCTGGGCGATGTCGTCGCCGCCGGTGCGCATGGTCGCCGTGCCCCACACCGACAGGCCGAGCTGGCGCAGGTGGTCGCCGTGATCCTGCAGGTGGCGTTCGAGCAGTCGGCTGGCGGACTGGAAGCCCAGGCGGAAGGCAGTGGGCGTGGGCAGGTTGCGCACGTCCACGGTGAAGAAGTTGCGCCCGGTGGGCAGTACATCCACGCGGCCGCGACTGGGCGCGCCGCTGGGACCGGGCGAGACGAAGCGGCCGGCGAGGCCGGCGAGCAGGTGGCCGATTTCGCTGGCGCCGCAGGCGTCGAGCGTCGGGGCGATCTGCTGGTTAAGTTGTGTGAGAACCGCCGCGCTGGCGCTGCCGGGAGCGCTGGCGAGGCCGTCGATCAGACGCAGGGCGAACAGCTCCAGGCGCTCGCGGGTATCGCCGTTGCTGCGCCAGGGTTCGTCGCTCACCGCAAGCAGCGCGTCCGGGCGCGGGCCTTCCCAGGCCTCGGCGAAAGCTTCGTCCAGCGGGTCGCGGCCCAGTTGCAGATCCTCGCTCAGCGCACGCAGCAGGCTGGCGTTGCCGCCGCGTCCATCGCCGCGCGGAATGCGCACCAGCGACAGCAGCGTGTCGCGGCGCAACTCGCCTGCGGGCGATTCGCCGAACACATGCAGTCCGTCGCGAATCTGCGATTCCTTGAGGTCGCAGAGGTAGGCGTCCAGCTGCGGCAGCCAGCTTTCCGGATCGTCGCTCAACTGCAGGCCCAGCTCGCGGTCCAGCGCGGTCTCGCGCACCAGCGTGAGGATGTCGCCACGCAGTTCGCTGGCGCGGCGCGGGTCGAGCAGCGAGGCGTCGTAGTACTCGTCGGCCAGGCGTTCCAGATCGCGCAGCGGGCCGTAGTTTTCCGCGCGGGTCAGCGGCGGCATCAGGTGGTCGATGATCACCGCCTGGGCGCGGCGCTTGGCCTGCGCGCCTTCGCCAGGGTCGTTGACGATAAAGGGATAGAGGTTGGGTAGTGGGCCGAGGATCGCGTCCGGCCAGCACTCTTCCGAGAGCCCGACGCCCTTGCCGGGCAGCCATTCGAGGTTGCCGTGCTTGCCGACGTGGATCACCGCGTCGGCGCCGAACACTTCACGCAGCCAGAAGTAGAAAGCGAGGTAGCCGTGGGGCGGCACCAGTGACGGGTCGTGGTAGATCGCTGCTGCGTCGAGCTGGTAGCCGCGCGCTGGCTGGATGCCGACGAAGCCGAGGCCGAAGCGCAGGCCAGCGACCATCATCCGGCCGCTGCGGAACATCGGGTCCTGTTGCGGCTCGCCCCAGCGCTCGCGCACGGCTTGCTGGTTGGCCTCGGGCAGTCGCGCGAAGCAGGCGAGGTAGTCGTCCAGCGCCAGGCTCTGCGCGCAGGGGCGCAGGTCGAGGCTGTCGAGGTCGTTGCTGACGCCGCCGAGCAATTGCTGGATCAGCGCGGTGCCGGAATCGGGCAGGCCGGCGACCGGGTAGCCCTGCGCCTCCAGCGCACGCAGGATGTTCAGCGCGGCGGCCGGCGTATCGAGGCCGACCCCATTGCCGATGCGTCCGTCGCGAGTCGGGTAGTTCGCCAGGATCAGCGCCACGCGCTTGTCGGCGTTGGCCTTGCGTGCGAGCAGCATCCAGCGCCGCGCCAGTTCGGCGACGAAGTCCATGCCCGGCCGGTGCGGCAGGTAGCAGACCACGTCGCTCTGGCTGCGCTCGCTGCGCCAGGCCAGGCCCTTGAAGCTGATCGGCCGGGTGATGAGACGGCCATCCAGTTCCGGCAGCGCGATGTGCATGGCCAGGTCGCGCGGGCCGAGGCCCTGCGGGTTGGCGCGCCAGAGGTCGAGGTTATCCAGCGAGC
The DNA here is from genome assembly GCF_022380625.1 of Pseudomonas sp. DP-17. Taxonomy (NCBI): domain Bacteria; kingdom Pseudomonadati; phylum Pseudomonadota; class Gammaproteobacteria; order Pseudomonadales; family Pseudomonadaceae; genus Pseudomonas; species Pseudomonas sp. DP-17. Next base: position 329,813 of record NZ_JAKSXG010000010.1, on the reverse strand, counting down.
AGATCGCTTGCAGCACCGGCACGTCGCGGCGGAACGGCCGGTCCTGCGGCGCCTCCGGGTTCGACTGGGCGAAGCCGGTGGTGTTGATGATCAGTTCGGCGTTGGCGCTATCGAGCAGGTTTTCCACCGCTTCCAGGCACGCAGCTTCCTTGAGGCTGGCGATGGCGATGGGTAGCGGGTTGATACCCTGGGTCTGCAGGCGTTCGCAGAAGGTGTCGATGAAACCGGTGTTTGCTGCTTGCAGGTGTGTGCGATAGAACAGCAGCGCCGCGACCGGGCACTCAGGATTCCAGTCGGCCTGCCAGCGGGCGAGATCGCAGCTGCCGGTCCGCGGGTGATACAGGGCGACGCGCGGCAGCGTCTGCGGCTCGCTCCACGGGTAGTCGCGTTGCAGATGGCGCGTGGCGAGACAGGCGAAGAACTGCCGGGCATTTTCCATCCCGCCCTGGCGCAGGTATTGCCAGAGGCGCTCGGCGTCCTGCGGGGCAACGCTGCACAGGGCGGTCAGTTCGGGGTCTGGCTTGTCGTCGCCGGGTACCGCGATCAGCGTGACGCCGCGCTCGGCCAGCGTCGCCAACTGCTCCATGCCGTAGCGCCAGTAACCGACGCCACCGTGCACGGAAATCAGGATGACCTTGGCGTGCTGCAGCACTTCGTCGACGTAGAGGTCCACCGAGGCGTGGTTCTGCAGCTGCATCGGGTTGGCCAGCCGCAGGCTCGGGTAGTCCTCCGGCAGTTCGCGGGCGGCCTCGGCGAGCAGCGCCAGGTGCGAGTCGCCGCTGCAGAGGATCACCAGCTCGGCGGGTGTCTGGGCCAGGTGGGCGATGCCGTCGTCGGGGACGAAACCGCCGGGTTGGGTGCGCAGCAGGTGCATGCGGAAACCTCTATCGCTCGGTCAGGAGCGCCCTCTCCCCAGCCCTCTCCCTGAAGGGAGAGGGGGCCGGTTCAGTGTGCGCGCAGGTTCTGTGCTCACAGGCGAGCATGGCGTTTGCCCATGCACTTTTTGCCGGCGAAGCACCGATGTAGCTCCCCTCTCCCGCTTGCGGGAGAGGGGCTGGGGGAGAGGGGAGCGGCTTCACGCCAGAGCAGTACGCAGCTCGTTGGCGATGGTGGCCTGGTCCAGTTCCTGGCCGATCACCACCAGGCGGGTGCCGCGGGTTTCGTCGCTGCGCCAGGCGCGGTCGAAGTGCTTGTCGAAGCGCTTGCCGACACCCTGCACCAGCAGGCGCATGGGCTTGCCGGGGATGGCGACGAAGCCCTTGATGCGCAGCACGGCGTGGCGCTCGACCAGGGCGTTCAACGCATCGAGCAGGGCGCGCTCCTCCACTTCCGGAAGGTCGACATGGAAGGAGTCGAACTCGTCGTGGTCGTGGTCTTCATGGCCTTCGTGGTCGTGGTGTGTCGGGCGGCTGTCGATGTGCAGCTCGGCCTCGGCGTTCAGCCCCAGCAGCACCGAGAGCGGCAGCTGGCCGGAGTTGGCTTCGACGATCTTCACCGCCGGTGGCAGCTCCTCGGCGACTTCGGCGCGCACGCGGGCCAGTGCTTCGGCGTCCAGCAGGTCGGCCTTGTTCAGCACCACCAGGTCGGCGCTGGCCAGCTGGTCTTCGAAGAGTTCGTGCAGCGGCGATTCGTGGTCCAGGTTCGGGTCCTGCTTGCGTTGCTCGTCCACCTGCTCGGGGTGGGCGGCGAAGGTGCCGGCGGCCACGGCCGGGCTGTCGACCACGGTGATCACCGCGTCCACCGTGCAGGCGTTGCGGATCTCCGGCCACTGGAAGGCCTGCACCAACGGCTTGGGCAGGGCCAGGCCCGAGGTCTCGATGAGGATCTGGTCGAGGTCGCCGCGACGCGCCACCAGTTCGCGCATCACCGGGAAGAACTCTTCCTGCACGGTGCAGCACAGGCAGCCGTTGGCCAGTTCGAAGACGCGGCCGACCGCCTCTTCTTCGCTGCAGCCGATGGAGCACTGCATGAGGATGTCGCCGTCGATGCCCAGCTCGCCGAACTCGTTGACGATCACCGCGATGCGGCGGCCTTCGGCATTGTCGAGCATGTGGCGGAGCAGGGTGGTCTTACCGGCGCCGAGGAAGCCGGTGACGATGGTGACGGGGAGTTTGGCCAGGGTTTTCATGCGCGCCTCGCAAGCGAAATTGGCAGGGCGGATGAAGGGCGCGCGCGCGGGTTCGCCGCGCAACGAAGGTCGCCACCGGATCACCCCGCCCGGTTGTCTTGATGCTGCACGAGGCAGGTCTCCTGGCTCACAGCCCTTTGGCGTCTCTTCGCCTTCCCGCCCGAATCGGCAGTGGCGCGTGAAGAGACAGGCTGTTCACAGTTGCGGGGGCAGCCGTGGCGCATCCGAAGATTTCCACGTTCCCTCTTAGCTCCGGCCGGTGCCGGAGAACCTCGAAGCAGGGGAAGGCTACGCAGCGTAGACGGGGCGGTCAATCGCCGGGGATCGGTTGACGCCTGCCGGCTGCCGTGGTCAGCTAGCGCGGTTCCAGGTGTCTCGCGCCACGCGTGCGAGGTGAAACGGGAAGCCGGTGCGTCCGCAAGGACCAGTCCGGCGCTGCCCCCGCAACGGTAAGCAATCGTAGGGTCATCCGTAGTCACTGTGCTGATGCATGGGAAGACTGACCCGCTTGGCCACAGGCCAACGTCGCAAGCCCGGAGACCGGCCTGGAGCTTTCGTTTTTGGCAAACCCGCGGTGGGCGGGCGCAGGCCGTGGCGCGACCGTTCCGGCGCGTTCGAATGCGTTCAACCTCTGCGTTCTCTTACTTTGATCTTCAGAGGGAACGTTCATGTCCAGCAGCACCCTGACGCACGCGTCGAATACTTCCATCCCCCTTTCCAAGCGCATCAGCCTGGCCGTCGGCGCCAGCCTGCTCGGTGCGCTGCTGGTGTATTTCGCCGGTTTCTCGCATCTGGAAGCGGTGCACAACGCCGCGCACGATACCCGCCATAGCGCCGGTTTCCCCTGCCACTGATGCTGTTCTGAGTCCAATCGGCTGCGCGTCGGCCATGCTGCGTTGGAAGACCGCCGCGGACGGCTCATTGACGGGAGCCAACTCCGCGCCCACGGCGATCTTCCGCCTTGCCTGGCTCTAGCTCGCTCGATTCGAGAGTCCGGAAAATAGGAAAGGAAAATGATCAAACGTATCGCCCAGACCGCCGGTTTCGCCGGTCTGATCGCCGCGCTGGTACTCACCGTGGTCCAGCTGCTGTGGGTGTCCCCGCTGATCCTCAAGGCGGAGACCTATGAAAAATCCGAGCCGGTAGCGATGGCCGAACACAGCCACGAGCACGCCGACGCTGCCGCCGCAGGCCACCATCACGACGCGCAAGCCTGGGAGCCGGAAGACGGCTGGCAGCGCATCCTCTCCACCACCGGCGGCAACCTGGTGGTGGCGGTGGGCTTCGCGCTGATGCTGGCGGGCCTGTTCACCCTGCGCGAGCCGGGCAGGACTTCCGAAGGCCTGTTCTGGGGGCTGGCCGGTTTCGCCGTGTTCACCCTGGCGCCGTCGTTGGGCCTCCCACCGGAAGTCCCCGGCACCGCGGCCGCCGACCTGACCCTGCGGCAGACCTGGTGGATCGGCACCGCCGCCGCCACTGCCGCCGGCCTCGCGCTGTTGGTGTTCGGCCGACACTGGGCACTGAAGGTCGTCGGTGTCGCGCTGCTGGCAGTGCCGCATGTGATCGGTGCACCGCAGCCGGAAATGCATTCCAGTCTTGCACCGGAAAGCCTGGCCCACGAGTTCATCCTCGCCTCGCTGGTCACCAATGCGGTGTTCTGGGTAGCGCTCGGCCTGCTCGCCGCCTGGCTGTTCCGCCGCTTCGCGCCGTCGGCCTGATCCACGCGCTATGCTCGACCCCGCAGCCGGCGCGGCCGTCTGCGGGGTTTTTATTTTCATCTGCCAGGAGAGCGACCATGACACTGGTTGCCGGCCTCGGTTGCCGCCGGGGTTGCCCGCTCGACGAACTGCGCGCCCTGCTGCGCGAAACGCTGGCCGAGGCCGGGCTCGACGAATCGAATCTCACCGCGCTGGCCAGCGCCACGCTGAAGGCCGACGAAGAAGGGTTGGCAGCGCTGGCCGCCGCGCTCGACCTGCCGCTGGCGCTGTTCACGCCGCAACAGCTTGCGGCCTGCGAGAAGCGCTTGGGCGAGCCTTCCGAAACCGTGCGCACGGCTGTCGGCAGCGCCAGCGTGGCCGAGGCGGCTGCGTTGCTGCAGGCCGAGGTGCAAGCGGGTGCGCCGGCACGTCTGCTGGTGGGCAAGCGCCGCAGCGATCAAGCCACTTGCGCGCTCGCCTTCATCCCCGTCGAATCCGCACAGGAGCCCACATGACGGTCTACTTCATCGGCGCCGGCCCCGGCGACCCCGAGCTCATTACGGTCAAGGGCCAGCGGCTGATCCGCAGCTGCCCGGTGATTCTCTACGCCGGCTCGCTGGTGCCGCCGGCAGTGCTGGAAGGGCACAGCGCCGAGCGCCTGGTGAACACCGCCGAACTGAATCTGGAAGAGATCATCGCGCTGCTGGCGCAGGCCCACGCCGAAGGCAAGGATGTGGCGCGGGTGCACTCCGGCGACCCGTCGCTGTACGGCGCCATCGGCGAGCAGATTCGCCATCTGCGCGAGCTGGGTATCGCCTACGAGATCATCCCTGGCGTCACCGCGACTTCCGCCTGCGCGGCGATCCTGGGTTGCGAGCTGACGCTGCCGGACATCTCGCAGACGCTGATTCTCACCCGCTATGCGAGCAGGACGCGCATGCCCGAAGGCGAGTCGCTGGCTGAGCTTGCGCAGCACCGCGCTACATTGGCAATCCACCTGGGTGTCGGCCAACTGGCGAACATCGTCGCCGAGTTGCTGCCGCACTACGGCGCGGACTGCCCCATCGCGGTGATTCATCGCGCCAGCTGGCCGGATCAGGACCAGGTCACCGGCACCCTCGGCGATATCCTGCCCAAGGCCGCCGCCAAGGGCTTCCGTCGTACGGCATTGATTCTGGTGGGGAAGGTGCTGGGAGCGGAGGGCTTTGCCGATTCGTCGCTGTACAGCGCGGAGCATGCGCACCTGTACCGGCCGTAACGCCTGTCCTGTGGCGTCACTGCAGGCGTAGGAGCGGACTCTGTCCGCGATCGACTCCACGCCGTCGCGGTATGCCAGGGAGCTCGGCCAACCCATCGCGGACGGAGTCCGCTCCTACGCTGGCTCAGGCCAGCCAGGGCTCCGCGCGCGGCAGCATGCCGCGGCGCAGGTACCAGCGCACCCACAGGTGTACGCCGAGTGCGGCGCACACTGTCAGTAAGATCGTCAGGCCTTCCGCTTCCATGGCAGCGTCCCTCGTCCGGGTTTCCTGCCTGACAGGGTAGGCCTGCGACAACACGTCGCACAGATACAGATCGTTTCCGAATGTGCGGATCAGTCGCACGCAGGCGTTCAGCCCTGCAGCGAATGGATGATCCGCCCGAGGGTTTCCATGGCCTGTTCGCTGGCCGTCGTCCACGGATGCCCATAGTTCAACCGCAGGCAGTGGCCGAAGCGTCGCGTCGCCGAGAAGATCGGCCCCGGCGCGAGGCTGATGCCCTGGGCGTGGGCGAGCTGGAACAGCTTGAGCGCGTCGATCTGCTCGGGCAGCTCCAGCCAAAGGAAGTAGCCGCCGCTGGGCCGGGTGACGCGGGTAGCGGCAGGGAAGTGCCGGGCCACGGCGGCGAGCATCGCGTGCTGCTGGCTTTCCAGCGCGTGGCGCAGCTTGCGCAGGTGGCGGTCGTAACCGCCGTGCTGCAGGTAATCGGCGATGGCCGCCTGGGCCGGCACCGAGGCCGACAGGCTGGTCATCAGCTTGAGCCGCTCGATTTGCTCGGCGTAGCGCCCTCCTGCGACCCAACCAACCCGGTAGCCCGGCGCCAGGCTCTTGGAGAAGGAACTGCAGTGCATCACCAGTCCTTCGCTGTCGAACGCCTTCACCGGCTTGGGCGCCTGGGCGGCGAAGTACAGTTCGGCGTAGACGTCGTCCTCGATCAGTGGCACCTGGTGCTGGCTCAGCAGGGCCGCGAGGGCGCGTTTCTTGTCTTCGCTCATGCTGGCGCCCAGCGGGTTCTGAAAGTTGCTCATGAACCAGCAGGCCTTGATCGGCAGGCGCGCCAGGCTGTCGGCGAGCACGTCGAGGTCGATGCCTTCGCGCGGGTGCACGGGGATTTCCACGGCCTTCAGTTTCAGCCGTTCGAGCACCTGCAGGCTGGCATAGAAAGCGGGGGCTTCGATGGCCACCAGGTCGCCCGGCTGGGTGACTACCTGCAGGCACAGGTTCAGCGCTTCCAGCGCGCCATTGGTGACCACCAGTTCTTCCACTGGCAGCGGCATGCCGCCGACCATGTAGCGCAGGGCGATCTGCCGGCGCAGCGCATGGCTGCCCGGCGCGAGGTCGGCCACCACCGAGCGCGGGTCCATGTCGCGCACGGCGTGGGCCATGGAGCGCGCCAGGCGGGGCAGGGGGAACAGCTCCGGCGCCGGGAAGGCCGAGCCGAAGGGCACGGTGTCCGGATCCTTGATGGAACTGAGCACCGAGAACACCAGTTCGCTGACGTCCACCTCGGTGGTCTGCGCGTCATGGCGGGCGATGTCCGGCTCGGCCAGGGCGCGCTGCACATGCTCGCGGACGAAGTAGCCCGAGCGCGCGCGGGCGACGATCAGGCCGCGATCCTCCAGCAGGTAATAGGCCTGGAATACCGTGGAAGCGCTGACCCCGTAGGTGCGGCTGGCGTGCCGTACCGAGGGGACTTTCTGGCCGGGGGCGAGCACGCCGCTGCGGATCAGCCCGGCGATCTCGTCGGCGAATTTCTCATAGCGCTTCATCTTGTCCTGCACGGCGGCCTGGGGGGCGGAAGAGTCCGCCCACTCTAGGCGCTGCGCCGAGGTCACGCCAAGCTCCCTGGCCATGCTCAGCGCCTCGGCGAGACGAAGGTGCTGGCGGCATCGATCTCTTCATGGCCGTCGCTGACCCTGAAGTGCAGCGGCACCGAACCACCCGCGCTGCTCTGCGCCTCACTGGCCACCGAGACGGCGAAGTCGCGGATCTCGCCTGGTTGCAGCATCAGCTCCGGCACGCCCTGCAGGCGGTAGCCGGCACCGTCGGCGAGGCTCAGGTGGTAATGCTGTGGCTGCTGGGTCTTGTTGATCAGCTTGAGGTTGTAGATGTTCTCGATCTCGCCGGCGGCGTTCTCGCGGAACAGGCCACGGTCGCGGGCGACGTCGAGGTTGATCAGCGGCCGCGCCTCCAATGCCCAGACGAAGGCGCCGATCATCACCAGCAGCACCGCCGCGTAGCCGATCAGGCGCGGGCGCAGCAGGTGGGTCTTGCCGCCTTCGAGCGCACGCTCGGAGGTGTAGCGCACCAGCCCGCGGTCGTAGCCCATCTTGTCCATCACCGAGTCGCAGGCGTCGATGCAGGCCGCGCAGCCGATGCAGGCGATCTGCAGGCCGTCGCGGATGTCGATGCCGGTGGGGCAGACCTGTACGCACTGGTGGCAGTCGATGCAGTCACCCAGGCCGAGGGCCTTGGGATCGGCGTCCTTCTTGCGTGCGCCACGGGATTCGCCGCGCGCCGCGTCGTAGGAAATGATCAGCGTGTCCTTGTCGAACATCACGCTCTGGAAGCGCGAGTACGGACACATGTGGATGCACACCTGTTCGCGCAGCCAGCCGGCGTTGGCGTAGGTGGCGGCGGCGAAGAAGGCGACCCAGAAGGTGCTTTCCAGGTCGAGCTTGAAGGTGAACAGGTCCGCCACCAGCGGCCGCACCGGGGTGAAGTAGCCAATGAAGGTGACCGCCGTGGCCAGGCTGATCAGCAGCCAGAGGCCGTGCTTGGCACTTTTGCGCAGGACTTTCTCGGCGCTGGCCGGGCCCTTGTCCAGCTTCATGCGCTGGTTGCGGTCGCCCTCGGTGACCTGCTCGGCCCACATGAATATCCAGGTCCACACGCTCTGCGGGCAGGTGTAGCCGCACCAGACGCGGCCGGCGAACACCGTGATGAAGAACAGGCCGAAGGCGGCGATGATCAGGATCGCCGAGAGCAGGATGAAATCCTGCGGCCAGAAGGTCGCGCCGAAGATGTAGAACTTGCGTTCGGGCAGGTCCCAGAGCACCGCCTGGCGGCCGTTCCACTGCAGCCACAGGGTGCCGAAGAACAGCAGGAACAGCAGGCCGCCGCCCAGCCGGCGCAGGTCGCGGAAACGCCCGGCGAAGCGCTTGGTATAGACGGTCGGGGTCACCGCCGACAACGGTTTCGGCGGCGGGGTGAAGCGTTGCGGTGCGTCGATCTCGATGACCTTCGCGGGGATTCTTTCGCTCATTGTCGTGGCCCATCAGGCAGAAGAGGCGCCGCGACTGTACGAATCGGTCTGCACTCGAAACAGATTCAGGTCCGCCGGAAAAAACCATATCAGATGGCGAGAATCGCTCCGCCCCGCGGCGCCACGGGCTCGGCGTGCTGGGCGATGGGGCGGCTGATCGGGCCTGTTGCGGCAACCGGTCGCAGGCCCGCCGGGGCAGAGGCAGGGCGCATCTGATCCGGTTTTTAGCGCGCGATCTGCCGCTGTTTTGCGCAGCAGGCGCCGGCCACTATTCGGTCTACCGCAAAGTAGCGCGCTCGACGACAGAAGCAGGCCGCTACGCAACGTCCCGAAGGTGGCCTGGCGATGTACCGATACGATGATTACGACCGCGCCCTGGTGCGCGAACGGGTGGCGCAGTTCCGCGACCAGGTGCAGCGCCGCCTGAGTGATGAGCTGAGCGAAGAGGAGTTCCTGCCGCTGCGCCTGCAGAACGGCCTGTACCTGCAGAAGCATGCCTACATGCTGCGGGTGGCGATTCCCTACGGCACCCTGTCCAGCGAGCAGATGCGCACGCTGGCCTGGATCGCCCGCGAGCACGACCGCGGCTACGGTCACTTCACCACGCGGCAGAACATCCAGTTCAACTGGGTCGAATTGGCACGCGTGCCGGACATTCTCGAACGCCTCGCCGATGTCGAGATGCACGCGATCCAGACTTCCGGCAACTGCGTGCGCAACATCACCACCGAGGCCTTCGCCGGTGTCGCCGCCGACGAGTTTCTCGATCCGCGCCCGCTGGCGGAAATCCTCCGCCAGTGGTCGACGGTGAACCCCGAATTCCTGTTCCTGCCGCGCAAGTTCAAGATCGCCCTCTGCGCCGCCGAGGAAGACCGCGCGGCGGTGATGATGCACGACATCGGCCTCTATCTGCGCCGCGCCGAGGATGGCGAGCTGCGACTGAAGGTGCTGGTGGGCGGCGGGCTGGGGCGCACGCCGATGCTCGGCCAGGTGATTCGCGACGACCTGCCCTGGTGGCACCTGCTGTCCTACGTCGAGGCCATCCTGCGCGTGTACAACCGCCATGGCCGGCGCGACAACAAGTACAAGGCGCGGATCAAGATCCTGGTGAAGGCGCTGGGTATCGAGGCCTTCTCCCGCGAGGTGGAGGAGGAGTGGCAGCACCTGCGCGACGGCGAGGCGCAGCTGACGCTCGATGAGTACCAGCGCGTCGCGGCGGCATTCGATCCGCCGGTCTACGCGCCTTCTGACGATCTCGCTTACGGGACGGCGTTGGCCACTGATGCGGCATTCGCCCGCTGGGTCTCGCGCAACGTGCGCCCGCATCGCGTGCCGGGTTACGCCAGCGTAGTGCTGTCCACCAAGCCGGGCGCCGAGGCGCCGCCGGGGGACGCGACCGCCGAGCAGATGGAGCAGGTGGCCGACTGGGCCGAGCGCTTCGGCTTCGGTGAAATCCGCGTGGCCCATGAACAGAATCTGGTGCTGCCGGACGTGCGCAAGTCCGATCTCCATGCGCTCTGGCAGGAGGCTTGCAACGCCGGGCTGGGCACGCCGAACCAGGGCCTGCTCACCGACATCATCGCCTGCCCCGGCGGCGATTTCTGTGCGCTGGCCAATGCCAAGTCGATCCCCATCGCCCAGGGCATCCAGCAGCGCTTCGAGGACCTGGACTACCTGCACGACCTGGGCGACCTCAGCCTGAACATCTCCGGCTGCATGAACGCCTGTGGCCACCACCACATCGGCAATATCGGCATCCTCGGCGTCGATAAGAACGGCAGCGAGTGGTACCAGATCACCCTGGGCGGTGCGCAAGGTATGAAGAGCGCGCTGGGCAAGGTGATTGGCCCATCATTCAGCGCTGCCGAGGTGCCGGACGTGATCGAGGCGTTGGTGCAGACCTATGTCGAGCAGCGCGGCGCGGGCGAGCACTTCGTCGAAACGGTCGAACGTATCGGCCTGGAGCCTTTCAAGGCGCGGGTCTACCGCCAGGCGGAGGTGCCGGCATGAAGAACCTGATCCATCTGCGCGACGGTGCTGCCGAAATAGCGCCGCATGATCCCTGGACGCTGCTGCGCGAAGTGCCGGAGGAGTTACCCGAAGGCAGGCTGATCCTGCCGCTGAAGGACTGGCTCGCGCTCAGCTTGCCCCTGCAGCCTCACGGTGTGTGGCTGGCGCCGGACGACGACCCCGAGGACCTGATCTGGCGACTGAAGGAGCCGGCGCTGATCGCCATCGACTTCCCCAGCTTCCGCGACGGTCGCGGCTACAGCCTGGCCTACCTGCTGCGCAGCCGCCTGGGCTGGCGCGGGGAGTTGCGCGCAGTGGGTGACGTGCTGCGAGACCAGTTGGCGCACATGCGCCAGTGCGGTTTCGATGCCTTTGCCGTGCGCGAGGACAAGTCCGTGGACGACGCACTGAAGGGGCTGGCGGGCCTGAGCGTGCTCTATGGCCGTTCGGTGATCGAGCCGCGTCCGCTGTTCCGCCGCCGCTCCTAGAGCGGCGCCGCCGCGTGCGCTGAAGTCTGCAGCGGGTCGGCCAAGCTTGACGCTGTGCCGGGGCACAGGAAAAATGCGGGTATCATCCCCGGCGCCCCGCGCTCCGGCGGTAACCCACGGATTCGAGTGACCCCCAGAATATGCGCATGCGCCTGATGCTGTTGGGTGGCGGTAATGCCCTTGGACAGGCGCTGATCCGCCTTGGCGCCGAGGAAGACATCGGCTTCCTCGCCCCCCGGCCGCCCGAACAGGGCTGGGACGCTTCCAGCCTCACCGTCCTGCTGGACGAGACCCGCCCCGACGCGGTGATCAACCTCGCCTACTACTACGACTGGTTCCAGGCCGAGGCCGTCGACGCCGCGCGCCTGGCCAGCCAGGAACGTGCAGTAGAGCGTCTGGCCGAACTTTGCCAGCACCACGAGATCCTGCTGATCCAACCGTCCAGCTACCGCGTGTTCGATGGCGCCCGCGCCACCGCCTACAGCGAGAAGGACGAGCCGCTGCCCCTGGGCCCGCGTGGCCAGGCGCTTTGGCGCATGGAGCAGTGGGTGCGGGCGACCTGTCCGCGCCATGTGCTGCTGCGTTTCGGCTGGCTGCTGGACGACAGCGCCGACGGCGTGCTCGGCCGCTTCCTCGAGCGTGCCGAGAAGGAGCAGGTGCTGTTCCTCGCCGATGATCGGCGTGGCAACCCGACCCCGGTGGATGACGCCGCGCGCGTGATCCTCTCCGTGCTCAAGCAACTCGACTGCCAGGCGCCCCTGTGGGGCACCTACCATTACGGCGGCCTGGAGGCTACCACCACCCTGTCCCTGGGCCAGGTGGTGCTCGGCGAGGCCCGCGCCTTCCATACCCTGGCCGTCCAGGAACCGAGCCCGCAGGCCCACGCCGCGCGCCCGGACGCCGGCGACGAACCGCAGCATGCGGTGCTCGCCTGCAAGAAAATCCTCCATACCTTCGGTATCAAGCCGCGCGCCTGGCGCGCCGGCCTGCCCGCCTTGCTGGACCGTTACTACCGCCATGTCTGATCGTCTTTCCCCCACCGCGCAGCCCATCCTCATCACCGGCGGCGCGGGGTTCATCGGTTCCCACCTGGCGGACGCCCTGCTGGCACAGGGGTTTGCCGTGCGCGTGCTGGACGACCTGTCCACCGGCAAGCGTGAGAACCTCGATGGCCGCGTCGAGCTGATCGTCGGCGATGTCGCCGATGAAGCGGCGCTGCGTGGCGCGGTCAGCGGCTGCCAGGGCGTCGTGCACCTGGCCGCCATCGCCTCGGTGCAGGCCTCGGTGGAAGACCCGGTGGGCACCCATCGCGCCAATTTCATCGGCACCCTGAACCTCTGCGAGGCCATGCGCCAGGAAGGCATCCAGCGGGTGCTGTTCGCTTCCAGCGCGGCGGTCTACGGGCAGAACGGCGAAGGTTCCGCCATCGACGAGGACGTGGTGAAGGCGCCCCTGACGCCCTACGCCGCGGACAAGCTGGCCAGCGAGTACTACCTGGACTTCTACCGTCGCGAGCACGGGCTGGAGCCGGCGATCTTCCGCTTCTTCAACGTCTATGGCCCGCGCCAGGACCCGTCCTCGCCGTATTCCGGGGTGATCAGCATCTTCGCCCGGCGCGCCGAGCAGGGCCTGCCGATCACCGTGTTCGGCGACGGCGAGCAGACCCGTGATTTCATCTACGTCGGCGATCTGGTGAAGCTGCTGGTCACGGCGCTGTTGGCCGATGAGGTGGCAGAGTCGGCGATCAACGTCGGTCTCGACCAGTCCACCAGCCTCAACCAGTTGCTGGCCGAGATCGGCAAGCTCACCGGCGGGCTGCCGGACATCACCTACAGGCCGGCGCGCCACGGAGACATTCGCCACTCTCGCGCCGACAACCGCCGCCTGCTGCAGCGCTACAGGCTGGACGCGCCCACGCCATTGGCCGAAGGTCTTGCCCAGCTGATCACCACCAGGGTTTCTTGACCGCCAGGAAGAAGATGCCGGCCAGCGCGCTCAGCGCCAGAACGCTGAGCAACGCCTTGCGCGGCTTTGCGGCGCTGCGCAGGGCAAAGGCTGCCAGCACGATGTAGAGCAGCAGCAGGCCGAGCTTCAGCTGCAGCCAGACGGGTAGCGGCCAGGGCATCGCCAGGTGTACCAAGCCCAGGGCGCTGAGCAGCAGCAGGGTGTCGATCAGATGGGGCAGCCCGCGCTGCCAGCCCGAAGGGCGCTTGCCCCACCAGCTCAGGCCTAGCCGCAGAAGAAAGAGCAGGGTGCTGATGATCGCCAGGCTGACGTGCAGTGCTTTGAGTTCGAGGTACATACCGATTCCCTGAAAGTGAAAAAGGCGCCCTTGGGCGCCTTTTTCATGTTTGCTCCGTCAGAAACGGTAGCCGAAACCGACCATGTAAACCCAGGGGTCGACGTCGACATCAACCTTGGTTTTCTGCACGCCCAGGGCGGACGGGCCATCGACGCTGGCCTTGGTATCGATGTCCATGTACCAGACGGCGGCGTTGACGAAGGCGTGTTCGTTGAGCATGTAGTCCATGCCCAGTTCGGCGGCCAGGCCCCAGGAGTCCTGCAGCTTCAGGTTGCTGAAGCCCTGGTCCTTGCGGTTGCTGGCCAGGTCTTCGTCGAAGAAGGTGGTGTAGTTGATACCCAGGCCGCCGTAGGGCTGGAAGGCAGAGTTGGTACCACCCATGGGGTAGTACTGCAGCAGCACGGTCGGCGGCAGCTGCTTGATGTCGGCCAGTTTGCCGTCCAGGCCGGTCAGGCCGGTGGCGCGGTTCAGACCCTTCACGTCGACCTGGTGGTTGAACGGGGTGGCAGCGACCAGCTCGATACCGATCTTGTCGGTGAGCAGGTACGCGAAAGTCAGGCCCAGCTGGGTGTCGCTGTCGACGGTAGCCTTGGTGCCGCTGACCTTGGCGCCGTCGAGCTTGATGTCGGAGCTGCTGTCGTTGGGGGCTACGGTGGCAAAACCACCGCGTACCAGGAAGTCGCCAGCCTGGTGGCCGCGAATGTCGGCGGCCTGGGCTGCGATCGGCGCTGCGACGGCGAGGGAGAGAAGCGAGGCGGTGAGCCAGGACTTACGCATGATGAGCTCCAATATCTCTTTGGTATAAGTGTTGGTGCTCAGAATAGTAGAGAGCGCTAAAAGCGCACTTTTGACCTGGCTCAATAAAGACCCCAGACCGCAGAGGGCCAAGGTGTGCGGCAAAGCGCCGCACCATTACTGACCGGTGTACTCGTAGGGTTCGATACTGCTGGCCTGCATCTGGTAGCCGGCCTCGGCGAGATCGCTTTCCATCGCCTTCACACTCATCTTGCCGATGATCCAGAAGGGTTGATAAAGCTCGTCGACTTTTACGCCCTTGCCGCCTCGAACATAGACGATCTGGTTGGACGGTGGTGCTGGCACGTGGATGCAGGCGCCGTAATAGGGCACCAACAGGAAGTCGCGCACGGTCTGGCCGTCTTCCTCCACTTCCAGGGGCACGATGTAGCCCGGCATCTTCACTTCCTGGCCGTCCAGCTGCTGTACCACGGGGGCGTTGGGTATCTGCTGCTTCACCGCCGGGCCACTCTCCGAATTGAGTACATCGGAAAGCTTGGACATATCGTGCAGCGGCACCGGAGGCGGCGGTGGTGGTGCGCCCTCGGGGATCAGTTCGGGCCAGGTCAGCTCACGCGGCGCCGCCCAGACGGCGGCGCTGGTCAGCATCAGCAGCAGGAACAATAGGCGGCGCATGGAGCGGCTTCCTCAGAGGCGGATCGACAGTCCATCGGCCAGCGATTGCCGATAGGCGCGCCACGCCGGCACACAGCCGATCAGCAGCGCGGCCAGGAGTATGCCGCCCAGCAGCGACCATTCATAGGCGCTGGGCAGCGCCAATGGCAGGAAGATACCGTAGTTCGCCTGCACGTACCCCTGGCTACCGGCGATGCCCGCATAGAGCAGCCCGACGCCCAATGCCACGCCCGCCAGCGCCAGGGCGAAGGCCTCCGCCACCAGCAGGCTGAAGATGTGCCAGGGCCGCGCGCCCACCGAGCGCAGGATGGCCATCTCGCGGCGGCGTTCGTTGAGGCTGGTGAGGATGGCCGTGAGCATGCCGATCAGCCCGGTCAGCACCACGAACAGCGAGACCACGAACAGCGCCTTTTCCGCCGTGCCCATCAGTCCCCAAAGCTCCTGCAGCGCCACGCCCGGCAGGATCGCCATCAGCGGCTCGCCGTCGTATTCGTTGATCTGCCGCTGCAGGGTGAAGGTCGCCACCTTGCTCTTCAGGCCCAGCAGGAAGGCGGTGATCGCCTTGGGCTGCAGGTCCATGCCGCGCGCCTGGTCCTCGCTGACGCGGTCGGCGCCGCGTGCGGGGACGCCGTTCTTCCAGTCGACGTGCAGCGCCTCCATGCCCTGCAGCGAGATGTGCAGGGTGCGGTCCACCGGCGTACCGGTGCGCTTGAGGATGCCGACCACGGTGAAGGGCTTGTCGTCGTGCTGCACCAGGCTGATGGTGCTGACGCCGTGGGCCAGGACGATCCTGTCGCCGAGCTTGTAGTGCAGCGCTTCGGCGACTTCCGCACCCAGTACCACGTCGAAGAGGTCCTGGCCGAACGGCCGGCCCTCGGCCAGTTCCAGCGTCTGGCCACGGCCGAAGCGGTAGTGCTCGAAATAGCCGGTATCGGTACCCATGACGCGGTAGCCGCGGTGCGAGTCGCCCAGGGAAATCGGGATCGCCCACTTCACCAGCGGGCTGTGGGTCACGGTCTCGTAGCTTTCCCAGCGGATGTTGTTGGTGGCGTTGCCGATGCGGAACACCGAGTAGAGCAACAGGTTCACCGACCCCGAGCGCGCGCCGACGATCAAGTCGGTGCCGGAGATGGTGCTGGCGAAGCTGGCCTTGGCCTCCGTGCGCACGCGTTCCACCGCCAGCAGCAGGCAGGCGGAGAGGGCGATGGCGAAGATGGTCAGCAGGGCGGTGAAGCGGCGGTTGGACAGGCTGGCGAGCGCCAGGCGCAACAGGTACATGCTCAGATTCCCGGAGCGCGGGCGGCGCGGTTGAGGTCGGCGAGCGAGACGCCGCGGTCGAACAGCGGCGCCAGGCTCTGGTCGTGGCTGACGAACAGCAGGCTGGCGCCAGCCTCGCGGCACTCGGCGAACAGCAGCTCGAGGAAGGCTTCGCGGGCATCGGCGTCCAGCGCCGAGGTCGGCTCGTCGGCGATCACCAGTTCTGGCTGGCCGATCAGCGCGCGGGCGGCAGCGACCCGTTGCTGCTGGCCGATGGACAGGCTGTCGGCGCGGCGTTCGATCAGTGCCGCGTCACCCAGCCCCAGGTGTTTCAGCAATGCCTCGGCGGCCTTGGCCACACTGCCGTGGCGCAGGGTCGCCCGCTCGGCGCGGCTGTGGGAGAAATGACAGGGCAGCTCGACGTTCTCCCGCACCGAGAGGAACGGCAGCAGGTTGAACTGCTGGAAGATGTAGCCGGTGTGATCGACGCGATAGTGGTCGCGGCGCGCCGATTTCATCTGCGCGATGTCCTCGCCGAGCAGCTTCACGCTGCCGCGCTGGGGGCGCTGTACGCCGCCGAGCAGGCCGAGCAGGGTGGTCTTGCCGCTGCCGGACGGGCCCTTGAGGAACAGGGTTTCGCCACGGGCCAGCGCGAAGGCGGGGATATCCAGCAGCTCCGCCTGGCCGGGCCAGGCGAAACCGAGGTTGTCGAGTTCGAGCAGTGCGGTCATTTCAGCGCGTCGTGATCAGAAGTTCAGGGTCGGGTTGGCAGCGGTCAATTCTGCACCTTGCTGGCCGCTGGGGCCGATCAGTTGTACCTGAATCTTCTGGGTCGCCGGGAATCGCTGGAACAGCGGCGCGAAATCGAGGCCGGCCAGATGCTGAGGCTCGGCACAGGTCAGCTCATAGCGGGCATCGATGTCGGCGTGCTGGTGGCCTTCGTGCTCGTCGTGGTCGCCATCGGCGTGCTCATGATCGTGATCTTCGGCCTTGGGCGCATCGCCGAACAACGGGCTGGAGAGGTCCACCGACTTTACGCTGCATTGGGCCGAGGCGGGCAGGGCGAGCAGTTGCAGCGGCTGCTTGAGCTGGGCCTGCACGGCGGCGACCGTGGCCTTGTCGGCGTCGCTGGCGGCGGCGTGCTCGAAGCCGACGAAGTTCATCGCCGGGCTGTCCAGCTCCAGTTCCAGGGTCTTGCCGTCCAGGGCGACGTTGAGCTGGGCGACGCCATGCTCGTGCTTGCCGAGGCTGCCGTGTTCATGTTCGTCGTGGGCTTGTACAGCGAAGGGCAGCAGGGCGACAGCGAGGAGCAGGGGGCGCATGGGAAACTCCGGTCCGGTGAATGATTTTGTTACGTTATAACAGATGAAAAATTAAGGCCAGCTTAGCATGTGTTTGGCGTGGCGCCGATGCCGTGGGAGCATGCGCGAAACAGCGCGAGGAGAAGGGTGATGCTGAGAATCAAGGGCACCATTGGCGAGTGGCCGGTGGACCTCACCTTGGAGATGGATGACGCCGACTGGGCACGGCTGGGGCAGAGCCTGCCGGTTGCTGTCGCGGCGCCTGCGGCCGCTGCCGTGCCGACGCCGGCAGTGGGCGCGCCGGTGGATCAGCTGTGGCTGGCGGCGCAGGACCTGCTACGGCGCAGTGGCAGAGCGGAAGGGCCGCAGTTGCTGGACGAATTGGCAGCGTTGGCGGGGAGTTCCGGGGCGGCGAAGGGGTTGCTGGTGCGGCTGCGTCACAGTCCGAAGGTGAAGATCGAGGTGCGCGACGGTGTGCAGCTCTTCAGCTGGGTCGAAGAGTAGCGGTGCGTTGCGACAGTAAGCAAAAGGCGCCTTGCGGCGCCTTTTTCATCAGTACAGCACGTTCG
Organism: Pseudomonas sp. DP-17; assembly: GCF_022380625.1. Lineage (NCBI taxonomy): Bacteria > Pseudomonadati > Pseudomonadota > Gammaproteobacteria > Pseudomonadales > Pseudomonadaceae > Pseudomonas > Pseudomonas sp. DP-17. The sequence goes on along the minus strand of NZ_JAKSXG010000010.1, from coordinate 312,109 downwards.
CCAATTTGCGGCGGTAGGTGATCACCAGCGGGTGGTCGTTGCCCAGCAGGTCGAACACCTGGACCAGCGTCTTGCGCGGCAGGTCCTCGCCGTAGCTGCGGTTGCGTACGAACAGCTTGAGCAGGGCGTCCAGCGCCGCTTCGTACTGTTGGCGGGCCAGTTGCTGGATGGCCAGCTGGTAGGTGGCTTCGTCGTCGTTGGCGTCGGCGGCCAGGCGGGTTTTCAGCGTGGCGGCGTCGGGCAGGTCGGCGGCCTGGCGCAGGAAGGTCAGCTGGGCCCTGGCGGCGGCCAGTGCCTGCTTGTGGTCGTCGCTCTTCACTGCGTCGAGCACGGTTTCGGCTTCACCCAGTTCGCCGCGCTCGGCGAGGCAGCGGGCGTAGAGGATCAGCGCGGCGGCGTTGGTGTTGTCTTCGCCCAGCAGCGCTTTCAGCTGTGCCTCGGCTTCGGCGAAACGGCCCTCGTTGAAGGCGGTCTGCGCCAGCTCCAGCGGATTGCCGGCTGCCGGGGCGGGCGGCTGCACATGCTGTTCGAGCATCTGGCGGATCGCCGATTCGGGCTGCGCGCCGGCGAAACCGTCCACCGGCTGGCCGTCCTTGAACAGCACCACGGTGGGCAGGCTGCGGATGCCGAAGCGCATCACGATGTCCTGCTCGATGTCGCAGTTGACCTTGGCCAGCAGCAGTTCGCCCTGGTAAGACTCGGTGATCTGCGCCAGCAGCGGCATCAGCGCCTTGCACGGGGCGCACCAGTCGGCCCAGAAGTCCACCAGGACCGGCTTGTGGAAGGAGTTCTCGATGACGACCTGATCGAAGTTGGCGATGCTGGCGTCGAAGATGTAGGGCGTATCGCTCATGGGAATCCCGAATCGAGTGGGGCGATGAAGGTGGTTGCCACTATAAGTGGGGGCGCTGCCTGACGGAAACAACCCGGCCGAGCAATAGGGGACGCTGCTGCGGCCGGGGAGTGATCGCGGACGAAGTCCGCTCCCACGCGCGCTCTTGCACCGTGCCAACCGGTTACGTAGGAGCGGACTTTGTCCGCGATCGGCCCGCCCAACGCGCCGATGTCACTCGCGTCGTGCGTGATACAGGCTGACGTGGCGGAATTCGGCCGGCTCGGCCAGGTCCGGCCAGGTGCAGCCGTCGAGAATGCCCAGGCGCTGGTACAGCGGATGGCTGAAGTCGCGAACCCGCGAGTCGGCCACCAGGGCCTCGCGGCCACGGCTGAGGAATTCGTCAAGCAGCGGCAGGTTGGCGCGGTCGTAGAGCACATCGGCGACGATGATCAGGTCGTAGCGGTCTTCCTCCTGGAAGAAGTCCGCCGAGTAGCTCAGCTCCACGCCGTTCAGCTCGGCGTTGGCGCGGCAGGCGTCCAATGCCAGCGGGTCGAGGTCGCAGGCCACCACTTCGGCGGCACCGGCCTTGGCCGCAGCGATGGCGGCAATGCCCGAGCCTGCGCCGAAATCCAGCACGCGCCTGCCGCGTACCCATTCGGGCTTCTCGGCGAGCCAGTGCGCGAGTACCAGGCCGCTGGCCCAGCAGAAGCACCAGTAGGGCGGTTCTTCGAGGATGCGCCGGGTCTCGTCGGGGCTGAACTCGCGGTCCATGTTCTGCGCGTCGATCAGCCAGAGGCGGATGTCGGTACCGGGCAATGTCTCGGCGGACAGGCGTGCGTCGCCGAGCAGTTCACCGAGGGCCTTCTGCAGGGAAAGCGGCGGCGTCACGGCGCGCGCTCCAGGCGCAGTTCACCGAGGGCGCGGGTTTCCGGCTGGGTGATGCGCACCGGCGGCAGGCGCCAGGCCAACTGGCCGGACTGCGAGACGCGGCCGTGCAATTCGACGCGGGCGCCGGCCGGGAAGGACTGCGGATTGAATACCACGCGGAATGGCAGGGCCTGGCCGGTGGCGATCATCTTTTCGCTGGAGAGCAGCTGTTGCGGGCGGTCGCGCTGGTCGATCACCAGCAGCGCCAGCTCCACTTCGCTGCCGGCCGGCAGGAAGCCCTGGGAACTGCTGAGCTGGCCGCTGAGGGCGCGCATGTTGGCCGGCACCGGCTCGTTCAGCGGGGAAGTCGGTTGCTTTGTGACGGTGACCGGCTGGGCGACCGGCGCGGGCTTCTCGCTGGCGCAGGCGGCCAGCAGGACGGTAAGGGACAGGCAGAGCAGACGGACGAACATGGCGGGCTCCATCGCAACAGATTCCAGGCGGGCGCCTATATAGCCTAATGCCTGCGGCTTGTCTCGTGGGAGCGGGGTTTCTTCGGCCAGTCGATGCGCTACCATGAGCCTCTTACCCATTCTTCCGACAAGACTGCCCAATACTCGCCATGCACTGTCCTTTCTGCGGCGCCCACGACACCAAAGTCATCGATTCGCGCCTGGTCGCCGAGGGCGACCAGGTCCGCCGGCGCCGCGAGTGCCTGGCCTGCGGCGAGCGTTTCACCACCTTCGAGACCGCCGAGCTGGTCATGCCGCGCCTGATCAAGCAGGACGGCAGCCGCCAGCCCTTCGACGAGGACAAGTTGCGCGCCGGCATGCAGCGCGCTCTGGAAAAGCGCCCCGTGAGCATCGAGCGGCTGGAAGAGGCGATGGCGCATATCAAGCACAAGCTGCGCGCCACCGGTGAGCGCGAGATCAAGTCGCGGGTGCTGGGCGAGCTGGTGATGGCCGAACTGCAGAAGCTCGACGAAGTCGCCTACATCCGCTTCGCCTCGGTGTATCGCCGCTTCCAGGACCTCAACGAGTTCCGCGAGGAAATCGAGCGCCTGGCCCGCGAGCCCTCCAAGGAATGAGTGGCATGGATGAGCTGTGGATGGCCCGCGCCATTGAACTGGCGCGCAAGGGCTGGTACACGACCCATCCCAACCCGCGCGTCGGCTGCGTCATCGTCCGCGATGGCGAGGTGGTCGGTGAAGGCTGGCACGTGCGCGCCGGCGAGCCCCATGCGGAGGTCCACGCCCTGCGCCAGGCCGGTGACAAAGCCCGTGGCGCCACCGCTTATGTCACCCTGGAGCCCTGCAGCCACTTCGGCCGCACGCCGCCCTGCGCCGATGCGCTGATCGGCGCCGGCCTTGCCCGCGTGGTGGCGGCCATGCAGGACCCGAACCCGCAAGTGGCCGGCAGCGGCATGAAGCGGATTGCCGAAGCCGGCATCGAGACGCGCTCCGGCGTGCTGGAGGGCGAAGCCCGCGCGCTGAACGTCGGCTTCCTGAAACGCATGGAAACCGGCCTGCCCTTTGTTCGTGTGAAGCTGGCGATGAGCCTGGACGGCCGCACTGCCATGGCCAGCGGCGAGAGCCAGTGGATCACCGGCCCGGCGGCGCGGCGTGCCGTGCAGCGGCTGCGCGCGCAGTCCAGCGTGGTGCTTTCCGGCGCCGACACCGTGCTGACCGACGATGCCCGTCTGACCGTGCGACCGGACGAACTGGGCCTGGATGCCGAGCAGACCGAACTGGCCGCCCGGCGCCAGCCGCTGCGCGTGCTGATCGATGGCCGCCTGCGCGTGCCGCTGACCGCCATCTTTTTCCAGGCTGGCCCCGCGCTGGTGGTGAGCACCCAGGACGACCCGAACTACGCCGTGGTCGGTCACGAATTGCTCAACCTTGCCGGCCTCGACGGCCAGGTCGACCTGCTGGCGCTGCTCAGCGAACTCGGCCGCCGTGGCGTCAACGAGGTGCTGGTGGAGGCCGGCCCGCGCCTGGCTGGCGCCTTTGCCCGCCTCGGCCTGGTGGACGAGTACAGCATCTTCATGGCGCCCAAGCTGCTCGGCTCCTCCGCGCGCCCGCTGCTGGAGCTGCCGCTGGAGCGTATGAGCGAATCCCGTGAGTTGAAGATCGTCGATATCCGCGCGGTAGGAGACGACTGGCTGGTCACGGCCAGGCCGCTGTGATGTCGGGCCGGCGTCACAGTCTTTGGCTCGCCGGCGGGCGTGGAGCGATCAATAGGAAGCTTCCGAGTTGCGCCGGCCTGTGGTAAAACGCCACACGCGGTCGATGCTGTAACGGCCGCGATTGTCGTTCTCAGGGCGGGGTGCAAGTCCCCACCGGCGGTAATGACGCGCAATGCGTCTAGCCCGCGAGCGCCTGTCCAGACCGGTTCGCCGGATGGCCAGGGTCAGCAGACCCGGTGTGATTCCGGGGCCGACGGTCATAGTCCGGATGAAGAGAGAACGGGATGAGCCATCGGGGCGTGCCTGCGCGCGCCCGTGAAATCCCTTCGATCGATACGCCCTGTTTTTTAACCAAAACAGGAGTTCGCCACATGCATCATCTTTCCCAGTTGGCTACGCGGCCTTGCCGGCCAGCGGCCTTCGTCGTGCGGGAGGCCTCATGTTCACCGGCATAATCGAATCCATCGGCACCATCGCATCCATCACCCCCAAAGGCGGTGACGTGCGCCTGTACGTGAAGACCGGCAAGCTCGACCTTGCCGACGTCAAGCTCGGCGACAGCATCGCGGTCAACGGCATCTGCCTGACGGCGGTGGAGCTGCCCGGCGACGGCTTCTGGGCCGACGTCAGCCGCGAGACGCTGGCCCGCACCGCCTTCGCGCAGCTCAAGATCGGCAGTCGGGTGAACCTGGAAAAGGCCCTGACCCCGACTACCCGCCTGGGCGGCCACCTGGTCAGCGGCCACGTCGACGGCGTCGGCGAGATCGTCAAGCGCGAGGAAAACGCCCGCGCCATCCAGTTCACCGTGCGCGCGCCGCGCGAACTGGCCAAGTACATCGCGCTCAAGGGCTCGATCACCGTGGACGGCACCAGCCTGACGGTGAACGCGGTCAACGGCGCCGAATTCGAGCTGACCATCGTCCCGCACACCGTGCAGGAGACCATCATGGCCGACTACCGCGGTGGTCGCCTGGTCAACCTCGAAGTCGACCTGCTGGCGCGCTACCTGGAGCGCCTGCTGCTCGGCGACAAGGCAGCGGACCCCGCAGCCGGCGCTGGCGGCATCACCGAAGCATTCCTGGCCGAAAACGGCTTCATGAAACACTGATAAGGCTCTTCCCCGTATGGCACTCAACAGCATTGAAGAACTGCTCGACGACATGCGTCAGGGCAAGATGGTCATCCTCATGGATGACGAGGACCGCGAGAACGAAGGCGACCTGATCATCGCCTCCGAGTGTGTCCGCACCGAAGACATCAACTTCATGGCCCGCTTCGCCCGTGGCCTGATCTGCATGCCGATGACCCGCGAGCGCTGCGAGCGCCTGGGGCTCCCGCTGATGGTGCAGCGCAACGGTTCCGGCTTCGGCACCAAGTTCACCGTTTCCATCGAGGCCGCCGAAGGCGTCACCACCGGCATCTCTGCCGCTGACCGCGCCCGCACCGTGCAGGCCGCTGCGGCGAAGAACGCCGTCGCCGCCGACATCGTCAGCCCCGGCCACATCTTCCCGCTGATGTCGCAGCCCGGCGGCGTGCTGGCTCGCGCCGGTCACACCGAAGCGGCCTGCGACCTGGCGCGCATGGCCGGCTTCGAGCCGTCCGGGGTGATCTGCGAGATCATGAACGACGACGGCACCATGGCCCGCCGCCCGGAACTGGAAGAGTTCGCCAAGCAGCACGACATCAAGATCGGCACCATCGCCGACCTGATCCACTACCGCCTGATCCACGAGCGCACCGTCGAGCGCCTCGCCGAGCAGCCACTGGATACGGAGCTTGGCCAGTTCAAGCTGATCACCTACCGCGACTCCGTGGAAGGCGACGTGCACCTGGCGCTGACCCTGGGCAAGGTCTGCCCGGAAGAGCCGACCCTGGTGCGCGTGCACAACCCCGACCCGCTGCGCGACCTGCTGATGGTCAACCAGGCGGGCCGCTGGAGCCTGCGCGCGGCCATGGCCAAGGTGGCCGAGGCCGGCAGCGGCGTGGTGCTGCTGCTGGGTCACCAGGTCGGCGGCGACGATCTGCTGGCGCATGTCCGCGAAATCACCAACACCGCGGCGCCGGTGCAGAAACCGACCACCACCTACAGCACCGTGGGTGCCGGTTCGCAGATCCTGCGCGACCTGGGGGTTCGCAAGATGCGCCTGATGTCGGCGCCGATGCGCTTCAACGCGATATCCGGTTTCGACCTGGAAGTTGTAGAATACCTGCCCGCTGAATGAACCTCGCCGCCGTGCCCTGGCACGGCGGTGCCGTTCTTCTACCCTATTTGCGGAGCGTCACGCTGACGCTCCGGCTCTTTAACAGTGAGACTTGCCCATGACCCTGAAGACCATCGAAGGTACCTTCATCGCCCCCAAAGGCCGCTTCGCCCTGGTGGTTGGCCGCTTCAACAGCTTCGTGGTGGAAAGCCTGGTGGAAGGCGCCATCGATGCGCTGGTGCGCCACGGCGTCGCCCAGAGCGACATCACCGTGATCCGCGCTCCGGGCGCCTTCGAAATCCCGCTGGTGGCGCAGAAAGTTGCCCAGCGCGGCGAGTTCGACGCCATCATTGCCCTCGGCGCGGTGATCCGCGGCGGCACCCCGCACTTCGAGTACGTAGCTGGTGAATGCACCAAGGGTCTGGCGCAGGTTTCCCTGCAGTTCGGCGTGCCGGTCGCCTTCGGCGTGCTGACGGTCGACTCCATCGAACAAGCCATCGAGCGCTCCGGCACCAAGGCCGGCAACAAAGGCGCCGAGGCTGCCCTGTCCGCCCTGGAAATGGTGAGCCTGCTGTCGCAGCTGGAGGCCAAGTGAGCACCCAGGACGGCAACACTCCGGACAACAAGCCCGCAAAGCCTGCCAAGCCGAACAAGATCGCCATGCGTCGCAAGGCCCGCAGCCTCGCGGTGCAGGCCCTGTATTCCTGGCAGATGGCTGGCCAGCCGCTCAATGAGATCGAGGCGACCTTCCGTACCGACAACGATTTCAGCGATGTCGATGGCGCCTACTTCCACGAGATCCTGCACGGCGTGCCGCGCCTGAAGACCGACCTGGACGAGGAATTCACCCCTTGCCTGGACCGCGCGCTGGAAGAGATCGACCCGGTGGAGCTGGCCATCCTGCGCCTGGCCACCTACGAGCTGCGTAACCGCCTGGACGTGCCGTACAAGGTCGTCATCAACGAAGGCATCGAGCTGGCCAAGACCTTCGGCGCCACCGACGGACACAAGTTCGTCAACGGCGTGCTGGACAAGCTCGCTCCGCGCCTGCGCGCCGCCGAACTGCGTGGCGCCAAGCGCTGAGGCATGGGTGAGTTCGAGCTGATCCGTCGCTACTTCGCCTCGGCCGCCTGTGCGGCCGGCGGCGAGGCAGTGGCCTTGGGGATCGGCGACGACTGCGCGCTCCTCGCGCCCAAGGCCGGTGAACAGCTGGCGATTTCCACCGACACGCTCGTCGTCGGTGTGCATTTCCCTACCGTCTGCGACCCCTTCCTGCTCGGCCAGCGTGCCCTGGCGGTGTCTGCCAGCGACCTGGCGGCCATGGGCGCATCGCCCATCGGCTTCACCCTTGCCCTGACCCTGCCCGAGGCCGACCCGGCCTGGCTGGAAGGTTTCGCCCGTGGTTTGAACCAGAAGGCGCAGGAATGCACGCTGGCGCTGATCGGCGGCGACACCACCCGTGGGCCGCTGGCGATGACCGTCACCGTATTCGGCGGGGTGCCCGCCGGACAGGCGCTGACTCGCGCCGGTGCGCGGCCGGGCGACCTGCTCTGTGTCGGCGGGCCGTTGGGCGAGGCAGGCGGGGCGTTGCCGCTGGTGTTGGGCGAGATGACTGCCGAACCGTTCGTCGCCGAGCCGCTGCTGGCGCGCTACTGGTCGCCGCAGCCGCAGCTGGACTTCGGGCAGGCGCTGCGTGGCAAGGCCACGGCGGCGCTGGATATTTCCGACGGGCTGCTTGCCGACTGCGGACACATCGCCCGCGCTTCGGGCGTGGCGCTCGTCATCGAGGCCGACAGACTGCCCTCCAGCCCGGAGCTGGAAGCCCTGCTGGGGCCCCAGCGCGCGTTGCAGCTCAAACTGGGCGCTGGCGATGACTACGTGCTGGCCTTCACCCTGCCGCCCGAGCACCTGCCGGCACTTTCCGCGAACTGGCCGGCATTGTGTGTGGTCGGTAGGGTGGAAGCCGGTTCCGGCGTCCGCGTGCTCGATGCTGCCGGCGCCGACATCACGCCGCGTCAGGGCGGCTACCTGCATTTCATGGAGTGACCGTGACAGAACACCCCAACCAGGCCCCGGCCCAACCCGTACCCCATTCGGTGTGGAGCAATCCCTGGCACTTCCTGGCCTTCGGCTTCGGCTCGGGTACCCTGCCCAAGGCGCCGGGCACCTGGGGTTCGCTGGTTGCGCTACCCTTCATTCCGCTCTGGCAGATGCTGCCGGACTGGGGCTACTGGCTGATGCTGGGCGTCACCATGCTGTTCGGCTTCTGGCTTTGCGGCAAGGTCGCCGATGACCTGCGTGTACACGATCACGAGGGCATCGTCTGGGACGAGATGGTCGGCATGTGGATCACCCTCTGGCTGGTGCCGGAGGGATGGTGGTGGCTTGTGGTCGGTTTCGTGGTGTTCCGCATCGTCGACATTGCCAAGCCCTGGCCGATCAGCTGGATCGACCGCAACGTCCACGGTGGCGTCGGCATCATGCTGGACGATGTGCTGGCCGGCGTCTTTGCCTGGCTGGTCATGCAAGGCCTGACATGGGGTTGGGCTCACTGGCTGATCTGAGGAAGATCGATGCGCCCACTGCTGTGCCTGCTTTTGTGCCTGTGCTGGCTGCCGGCGACTTCCCTGCCGTCGGCCCTGGCTGCCGACACGACTGCCGAAGCGTATGCCCGGGCTCCCAGGGAAATCCGCGTGGTCAGCGAAGTCTGGGTCAACTACACCCAGGCCGATGGTCGTGGCCTGGCCTGGGATCTGCTGCGGGCCATCTACGAGCCCGAGGGTGTGCGCCTGAACCTGCGCAGCGAGCCCTATGTGCGTTCGGTCGGGCTGGTGCAGCGCGGCGAGGCGGATGCCTGGGTCGGCTCCTACCGCAACGAAATCGAACAAATCCTCTATCCGCACTGGCCGTATGACGTCGACCCCATCGGCGCACTGGGCCTGAAGACTTCTCCCGAACCCTCGCTCGCCACGCTGGATCGCTACCGCCTGGCATGGATGCGCGGCTATGCCTTCGACCGCTACCTGGACCCTCTCAAACAGCGCAACGAACTGCAGCGGCGCAGCTCGGCGTTGCCGATGCTCGATGGCCACCGTATCGACTACTTCATCGATGCGCGGCCTGAGCTGGAAGAGATGATCCAGGCCCCGGGCGTCGACGCCAGCGAGTACCGCATCACCGATGTCGGCTCGATTCCTCTGTATCTTGGCTTCGCCAACAACGAACGTGGGCGGGCGCTGGCGAAGCTCTATGATTCACGCATGCAGGCTCTGTATCGCAGCGGCGAGCTGGAGCGTATCTTCGCTCGCTGGAATTGGCCCTACGCCCCGCTGAAACCTCTGTTGCCGCCCAAGGAGTGATCGCCATGCGCCTGTCCGCCCTGATCTGCCTGTCTCTGTGTTCCGTCGCTGCAGTGGCGGCGCCCCAGATCCGGGTGGTAGGCCTGTTCCCGGGGGCCGCGGTGCTCAATATCGACGGCCAGCGCAAGCTGGTGAAGGTCGGCCAGACCGGCCCCGAAGGCGTGCAGGTGGTCAGCGCCGACAGCCACAAGGCGGTGCTGCGCGTCGGTGGCGTCGAGCAGACTTATGAGCTGAGCCGCGAGTACAGCGGAGCCGGCTATGCCGCCCCCTCGGCCCGTACCGAGATGGGCATCGCCCGTGGCACTGGCGGTCATTACTGGGTGGCCGGCACCATCAACAACCAGAACGCGCAGTTCCTGGTGGATACCGGCGCCACCTCGGTCGCCATGAACGAAGGCCAGGCCCGTCGCCTGGGCATCGATTACCGCGCCAGCGGCACGCCGATGATGGCTTCCACCGCCAGCGGCACCGCCAAGGGCTGGCGGGTCACGCTCAACAGCGTGAAGCTGGGCGGGGTCGAGGTGCTGGGCGTCGAGGCCGTGGTGCTCGAAGGCGACTTCCCCACCGACATCCTGCTGGGCATGAGCTATCTCAACCGCGTCGGCTGGCGGGAAGACCAGGGCATGATGTACATCCAGGCTAAGCACTGATCGCGCGGCTTCTATCAAAAGCATCGATGCTTATCTTGCAGAATTCGCAATGACGGTGCGGCCGGCGCTGCTGTTACAATGCCGGTCCTCCTTCCTTAGACAAATCTTTCAGGAGTTTCCGGTGTCTGTCGTTTTCGTCGCCGCCTCCAAGCTGCCCACCCCCTTCGGCGAATTCACCATGCATGGCTTCCTCGACGAGGAAACCGGCAAGGAACACGTCGCCCTGACCATGGGCAAGCTCGACGACGGCCAGCCGGCGCTGGGGCGTCTGCATTCCGAATGCCTCACGGGCGACGCGCTGTTCAGCTTGCGCTGCGACTGCGGATTCCAGCTCGAGGGCGCATTGTCGGCCATCGCCAAGGAAGGCCGCGGCGTCCTGCTGTACCTGCGTCAGGAAGGCCGTGGCATCGGCCTCCTTAACAAGATCCGCGCCTACGCCCTGCAGGACGAAGGCGCCGATACCGTGGAAGCCAACCTGGCCCTGGGCTTTGGCGCCGACCAGCGTGACTACGCCATGTGCCTGCCGATGCTCCAGCACCTGGGCGTCTGCTCGCTGCGGCTGATGACCAACAATCCGCGCAAGGTGAAGGCGCTGGAAGGCTACGGCCTGACCGTTGCCGAGCGCGTGCCGCTGCACAAGGGCCTGAACCCGCACAACAGGCGCTACCTGCAGACCAAGGCAGGCAAGCTGGGCCATATGCTGGGCAACATGCACCAGGGCGAAGCCGAGGCCGAGGCATCCGCTTCGTGAACCGCGCCGCTGCCCGGCGCCGGCTGAACCTGCTCTGGTGGTTGCTGCTGGCGCTCGCGCTGGCGCCGCAACACCTGATGCTGGCGCTGGTGGGGGAGGCGCCCTGGCCCGAATCGCTGGCCACGCCGGTGTTTGTCGTCGGGTTGCTGTCGATGTTCCTCACCCTGCCGCTGTTCCGCCGCTACAAGCATGCGTTGATTGCCGCGGGCAAGGCCCGCGACGGCGCGGATGAGCCCGCTGCCTGGCAGGCGCTGGGCGCCGCGCAGCGCCGTGGTGCACTGGTCGGCAGCCTGCCGGCCTGGATTGGCGCCCTGGCGGTGCTGGTCGACCTGCACGGCGTGCCCGTGTTGCTGCTGGGCTTCGCCAGCCTGGTCATTCTCTGGTTGTACCGCCTGCCGCGCCAACTGGCCTGATGCGCCGCTTTCTTTGCCTGCTCCTGCTGCTCGCCGGCCTGCCCGCCGCGGCAGCGGAGCGGGTGGTCAGCCTGGCGCCCTCGCTCACCGACATGGTCCTCGAACTGGGCGCCGCCGACCGGCTGGCCGGCCTGCTCGATGGCGGCCCGCGTCCGCAGGCGCTGCAAGGCCTGCCGTCCGTCGGTCGCTACGGCCAGGTCAACCTCGAACGGATTCTCGCCCTGCAGCCCGACCTGCTGCTGGTCTGGCCCGGCGCCGTGCCCGAAGCGCAGCTGCAACGCCTGAAGTCCGCAGGTATCCCGGTCTATGTGGCCGATCCGCACCGTCTTGAGGATATCTCCCGGCAGTTCCGCGAGTTGGGCGAGCACTTGGGGCGGGCGGAGCAGGGGCGTGAGCTGGCGGAAGCCTTCGATGCGCGCTTGGCGCAGCTGCGGGCCCAGTACCACCGCGAGCCGCCGCTCAAGGTGTTCTATCAGGTGTGGGACCGCCCGCTCTATACCGTCGGTGGCCGGCAGATCATCAGCGAGGCGCTGGCGGTGTGCGGGGGGCGCAACCTGTTCGCCGACCTCGATCTGGCGGCGCCGCAGGTTGGTCTGGAGTCGGTGCTGGCGCGCGATCCACAGGTGATTCTGGCCGCCAGCGAAGAGCAGCTGCGCAGCTGGACCGGTATGCAGCAACTCAGCGCCACCCGTCTCAAGCAGCTCAGGGTGGTGCCGGACCGCAACCTGGAGAAGCCGAGCTTCGCGATGCTCGACGCCACCGAAAAGCTTTGCCGGATGCTGGCCGGCGCCAGGACCAGCGACTGAGTTGGCCAGGGTTCGCGAGCAAGCTCGCTCCTACAGGTTGCCGGACGCACCGGAGCGGCTTTCCGTAGGACCGAGGAAGCGCCGAGCTCTTGCTCGCGAACAGCTGCGCTCAATGGCTTCGTAGGGCGGGTTTGAAGGCGATCAGAAGCCTTCCAGCACGATCTTGCCCTTGGCCGTGTTGCTTTCCAGCAGCGCATGGGCGCGACGCAGGTTGGCGGCGTCGATCCTGCCGAAGTGCTCGCCCAGTGTGGTCTTCAGCACGCCGCTGTCGATCAACCCGGCCACGCGCTGCAGCAGCTTGTGCTGCTCGATCATGTCGTCGGTCTGGAACATCGAGCGGGTGTACATGAACTCCCAGTGCAGCGACAGGCTCTTCTGCTTGAGCAGGCGCACGTCAAGGCTCTCGGGGTCGTCGATCAGCGCCAGGCGGCCCTGCGGGCGCAGGCTGGCGACGATTTCAGGCAGATGCTGCTCGGTCTGGTTCAGGCTGGCCACGTGGGTGACTTCGCCGACGCCGATGCGCTTGAGCTCTTCACTGAGCGGCTTGCGGTGATCGATCACATGGTGCGCGCCGAGGTCGCGCACCCATTGTTGGGTTTCCGGGCGCGAGGCGGTGCCGATCACGGTCATGCCGGTGAGCTGGCGCGCCAGCTGGGTGAGGATCGAGCCAACGCCGCCGGCGGCGCCGACGATCAGCAGGCTCTGGCCTTTGCTCGCATTGCCCTCGGCGACCTGCAGACGGTCGAACAGCAGCTCCCACGCGGTAATGGTAGTCAGCGGCAGCGCGGCGGCGTGAGCGAAGTCCAGGCTGCTTGGCATGGCGCCGACGATACGCTCGTCCACCAGCTGCAGTTCAGCGTTGCTGCCGGGGCGGGTCAGGTCGCCGGCATACCAGACCTTGTCGCCCGGCTTGAACAGGCTGACTTCGCTGCCCACCGCGCGGACCACGCCGGCAGCATCCCAGCCGAGCACCTTGTACTGGCCTTCGGCAGGCTGGGCGCGCTGGCGCACCTTGGTGTCCACCGGGTTGACGGAAATGGCGCGCACTTCCACCAGCAGGTCGCGCGGGCCGGGCGTGGGGTCGGGCAGCTGGATGTCAAGCAGGGAATGGGCGTCGCTGCTGGGCAGGCTCTGGGTGTAGCCGATGGCTTTCATGGGGATTCCTATTCGTTTTGAACGATCAGTCGATGCGGTTCATCAGGCGGATGTCGAGTTCCGCGAGGTCGGGTTCGGCGGCCTTCACGAAGGCCTGGAAGTGCGGGCTGGCCTCGTGCTCGGCCAGAGCTTCCTCGTCGCGCCACTGCTCGATCATGTAGATCAGCTCGGCGTCCTTGATATCGCGGTGCAGGTCGTACTGCAGACAGCCGGCCTCGGCACGGGATGGTGCGAGCATGCCGTGCAGGCGCTCCTGCAGGCTGTCGGCGCGGCCGGGCTTGGCGCGAATGATGGCGATCAGGGTCAGGCTCATCCGGGTATCTCCAGATTGGTGGGGCAGGTGCATTGAACGTGAAGGCATGCTGCTCTCTTTCGCCGTGAAGAAAAACCGCGTAAGTAGAGAGTCTCTTTCAAAGGATTTTTGAAAATGCTGCGTTTCGACGACCTGCAGATTTTCGTCCGCACCGCCGAGCGCGGCAGCCTCTCCGCCGCCGCCCGCGAGCTGGAACTGTCGCCGGCGGTGGCCAGCGCGGCGCTCAAGCGCCTGGAAAGCGAGCTGGATGTGCGCCTGTTCGCCCGCTCTACCCGCAGCCTGCGCCTGACTGCCGAGGGCGAGCTGTATCTGGCCCACGCCCGTGCCGCACTGCAGAGCCTGGACGACGGCCGCCAGCTGCTGGCCGGCGGCAAGAGCGAGATTGCCGGCAACTTCCAGGTTTCGGCGCCTTCGGATTTCGGTCGCAACGTGCTGCTGCCCTGGCTCGACGAGTTCCAGATGCTGCACCCGCGGATGAACCTGCGCCTGCTGATCAGCGACCGCCAGGCCGACCTCTACCGGCAGCCGGTGGACGTCGCCTTCCGCCTCGGCCTGCCGGGCGATTCGAACCTGGTGGCGCTGCCGCTGGCCCCGGATAACCGCCGGGTGCTCTGTGGCGCTCCGGACTACTTCGCCCGCCATGGCAAGCCGGCGCACCCGGACGAGCTGCAGAAACACAACTGCCTGCTGTACATGCTGGGCGGGCGCGCCCACGAGCGCTGGCGTTTCAGTGATAGCCGCAAGCAGCACGAAGTGACGGTGCGCGGCGATCGCCTCTGCGACGATGCCGATGTGGTGCGGCGCTGGGCCGTGTCCGGGCAGGGACTGGTCTACAAGTCCTGGCTGGACGTGGCGGCCGACGTGCGCGCCGGCCGGCTGGAAGTGGCGCTGGCGGACTACCTGGGTGAGGCCACGCCGATGAACCTGTTCTGCACCCACCGCGCCCAGCTCAGCCGGGCGGTGACCCAGTTGCGCGAGTTCGTCCAGTTGCGCTGCGCCGAACTGATGCGCAAGCGCCCCTGGGCTTGAGTCAGAGCGGCGTGTAGCGGTGGATCGCCGCCGACAGGCCCCAGGCGCTGGCCACTGCCAGCAGCACCATCGCCGTGGGCAGCAGGCTCCACCAGATGCGTGGCGCGAGGGCCGGCAGCTCGATGCGGCGCTGGCTCATCCACAGGCTGGCAGCGCACACCGAAGCGCCGAGCAGGGCGCCGGCCACGATATCGCTGGGCCAGTGCGCCCCCAGGTAGACCCGCGACAGCGCGATGGTCGCGGCGGGGATCACCGCCAGCAGCATCCAGGTCAGGCGCACGCGCGGGGATTTCTCCCGGCTGGCCAGCACGCCGAGTACCAAAAAGAATGCGAAGGACGCCGAGCTGTGCCCGCTGGGCATGCTGAAGGCAGACAGCGGGTCGGCGATCACTTCCGGCCGTGCGCGGCTGAACAGGTGCTTGAGGGTGGTGTTGAGCAGCGCGGTGCCGACCATGGTGCCGGCGGCGAAGAGCGCGTGGCGCCACAGTCGCAGTGCAGCCAGCAGTACCGCCAGCAGCGCGCCGGCGATGAACTGGGTGCGGAAGTCGCCGACCCGGGTGACGGCCACCATCACGTCGTCCAGCCAGGCTTGGCGGTGTTCCTGCACCAGCGCCATCAGGCCCTTGTCGAGGGCGTCCAGGTAGGGCCAGCCGATCAGCATGGCGGCCAGCAGGGTGAAGCAGCCAAGGGCGCCGATCAGCGGGGCGTTGCGCTCCTTGCGCAGCTCAGCGTGAATGATCAGCGCAAAGACCACGGCGATACAGGCGGCCACGACGCCGGCCTCGGGCCAGAAGCCTTCCGGCAATGGCAGGCGCATCGCCGCGCCCGTGGCCCAACCCGGCACCAGGTAAGCGACGGACCAGCCGGCGGCGGCGATGACAGAAACGCCGAGGAAGCGGCCGAAGGGCATGTCCAGCATGCCGGCAACCATGGGCAGGAAGGGCCGCAGCGCACCGATGAAACGGCCCACCAGCAGGCTGGCGACGCCGTAGCGGTGGAAGAAGCCCTCGGCGCTGGCGATCCATTCCGGATGATGGCGAAGCACCGGCAGGCGGCGTATGTCCTGGTGGAAGTGGCGGCCGATCCAGTACGAGCAGAGATCGCCCAGCAGCCCGCCGAAGAATGCGAGCGCCAGGGTTTCACCGAGCCCGAGGGCACCGCTGCCGGCGAGCACGGCAATGGCGAAGAGCATCACGACGCCCGGCAGGAGGATACCGATGATGGCGGCGCATTCGAGGAAGGCGACCAGGAACAGGACCAGGGCGAGCCATTGCGGGTGGGTGGCCATCCAGGTGTTGAAGGCGGCGAGATCGATCATCGGATGGAGTCGTCCTGAGGTCCTAGCAGGTGGTAGTCATGTCCTTCGACCTGTCCGCGGCGCATGGGGTTGCGTGTGCAGAAGGGAGCGAAGGCGGCGTCGACGAAACGGTATGGCAGGTGTTCGTCGCGGCCGTGGGGAATGCCCAGGCGCGCGGCCTGGATGATTTGCGAGGGCGTCTCGTCGAGGTCGTCGACGAACAGCCGCTGCGGGTCGAAACGCTGGGCGTCCCAGTCCGGCACCTTCAGGCCCAGCGAGCGGCAAAGCAGGGTCTGGCCGGCGCACAGCTTGCCCAGTGCGCGCTCGCTGCCGTCCGCGGCGGGGTTGAGCTGGCGCATGCAGGCCAGTGCGGCATCGCCGGAAATGCAGTCCAGCCAGGGGTGGCCGGACTTGATCAGCACCGCATTGCCCGGGCCGCCGGCGCTGAAGTTCAGCGAGTCGCCGCCACGGGCGTAATACATATAGATGTGCCCGCCATCGAGGAACAGCGCCTTGCGCTTCTCGGTATAGCCCAGCGAGGCGTGGCTGCCTTTTTCGGCCAGGTAATAGGCCTCGGTCTCGATGATCCGCGCGGACAGCCACAGGTCGCCGACCCGGTGGCGAATCACCTTGCCCAGCAGTTGGCGGGCAACAGTGAGGGCGTCGCGGTTGAAGAAGGCGTCCGGCAGCGGGTTGGCGCCAGGCCAGGGCAAACTTAGGTTGGGTTCGGCAGACATTGGATTGTCGCGGTTCTCGGGCCGGTCTTAGGCTGGGGAATCATAACAACAAGAATCTTAAGCATGGCTGAACGGATCCGGGCCGACAGCGCCCACATCACCCCCAGTGCGCACTACACCGGTTACGTCTGGTATCGGCACCAACTGGCCGACCCGGCCTTCGCCACCGCCTTCGGCCGCTGGGTGCATGGCTGCGTGGCGCCGATCAACTGGGGCGCTCGGATCGCCTTCGGGCTGAATATCGAAGACTTCCTGCTGCAACGTCACCTGCTGATCGATGCGCGGCTGACCCAGGCCATCGAACTGCGCGGTGTGACCCAGGTGGTGGAGATCGCTTGCGGGTTGTCGCCCCGTGGCCGGCGCTTTCGCGAGCGCTATCCGCAGCTGACCTACCTGGAAGCCGACCTGCCGCCAATGGCCGCGCGCAAGTCCGCGCTGCTGCAGGAACAGGGCTGGCTGGACGGCAAGCACCGCGTCCGGGCTGTGGATATCCTCGCCGAACAGGGCGAGCAGTGCCTGGCGGCGTTGCTGTCCGAACTGGACCCGGATCGCCCTGTGGCGGTGATCACCGAAGGACTGGTGAATTACTTCCAGCGCCCGGTGATCGAGGGGTTCTGGCGCAGGCTGGCCTCGGCGCTGCGGCACTTCCCCGAGGCGACCTACCTGACCGAACTCTACCCCGACCTGCGCGAACATCCGCGCTACCGGCAGATCCGCTGGGGCGTCGGGCTGATCGGCCGGCTGACGCGGGGTGGGTATCCGCTGCATTACCGCAGCGCCGACGAGATCGAGCAGGCGTTCACCCGATGCGGGTTCGGGCGGGTGGGGGTGCTCGATCCGCAGGTGGATGGCGTGGGGCTGGAGTTGCCCAGGGGGCGGATGCCAAGCCTGGTGCGGGTGATCGAGGCGCGGGTTTGATCGACATCTTTGTAGGTTCGGAGTGGGGATTGCCCTCTCCCTGCCCCTCTCCCTGAAGGGAGATGAGACTGTCCTTTGCCGCTTGTGGCAGGGGAGTCCCCATGAAGTCACCGGCTGACGCCGGAGTCCCCAGCCACGCCGAACGGCGCCGTCTCCCTGAAGGGAGACGGCGGGGGAGAGGGAAGCAGCCCGAGCGCGGGCCATCATCGCTCAGTCGATCAAGCCGCACACGCCCCCTGCTGCATCGGCACCACCATCGCCGCCAGCGCCGCGCTGGCCTGCGGGTCGCCGTGGGCGAAGATGAAGGCCAGGCCGTCGTCGCCGTAGCGCAGCGGCAGGATGTCCAGCTCCGGCAGGCCTGCGGCGGCCAGCTTCCAGCCGCGCGCCGGGCGATTGCCCGGCAGCTCGACGCGGATCAGGCCGCCAAAGTACCCCAGTTCCGCCAGCTCGCAGCGCCATTCGCCGCCCTCGCTGTTGCGCAGGACCGCGCGCTGATCGAGCGGAGCAAGCCGCGGTTCGAAGCGGCGTTCCAGGTGCAGCAACTGCTGGCGCTGGAAGCGCGTGCTACCGGCGGCGCTGCGCGGCAGCGCTTCGCCGCGCAGGAAGGGGTTGTAGAGGCGGGCACAGGCGTCGCGGCGTTCGAACTGGGCCAGGTGGTCGGCGTTGTGGATCAGCGCGAACTCGGCGTCCGCGCAGGCGTGGGCGAATTCGGCGTGCTCCCAGGGTTGGGTGAAGTGGTCGTACTCGCCGGCCAGCACCAGGGTCGGGCACTGCGGGTGGCGGTCGAAACCGCCGAAGGCCAGCAGGCGCAGGCTGTTCTGCCGGTAGCGCTCGATTTCCCCCGGTGTCAGGCGTTGCAGCTGGCGCAGCAGGGCCTTGCGGAACACCGGGGACACGCCGGTATCGCCCAGCCGCAGCGGGTTGATCAGTCCGGTCAGCACGCCGTGGGCGAAAGGCGTCTGCTCGCCCAGCTCCAGGCGCGCCAGGGCTTCCACCAGCAGCGCGCGGGCGCCGGGACGGCCGAAGGCGGTGATGCCGGCCAGCAGCAGGCGGCCGCAGCGCGCCGGATGGCGGGCGGCGAACAGCGCGGCCAGGGCCGAGCCATAGGACAGCCCGATAGGCATCAGCGGCGGCAGTTGCAACGTTTCGGCGAAGGCGGCGATCAGGTCGGCCAGGTCCTCCAGGCTCAGTTGCGGTGCCAGTTGCAGGTTGCCGCCCTGGCTGGGAAGGTCGAGCAGGATCACCGGGTGCCCGGCGAGCAGCTCGGAAACCTCGCTGGCGAAAGAGCGGAAGCTCTGGAACGCGCCGCCCAGCAACAGGACGGGCGGGCGAGTGTCATCTTCCCTGGAGGAGAAGGCCTGGTAGTGCAGTTGCCAACCGTCCAGTTCCAGCACCGCCGGGGCGGCGGTCAGGGACTGGGCGCTGTAATCGGTGCGATAGCGCATGGCAGTTCTCCGGCGGTGGACCGCCTCTTGTTGTTCTTCCCTGGCCTGAGTCCCTGGCATGCGAGCACTGCGGGGGCAACTAGCCATGCTTGCAAAGTAACCAGCCGATACGAATTTGGTTACCCAACCTTCGGGCGGCGTAAGGGGCCAGGGAGCCTGCGGATGTCACCGTTTCACCGATGGGGCGGGGTGTTGAGGCGGGTAAGCGTTACGTGCGGCGCGTCGCTGACCGGCCGGCTGCTGTGGCTGGCCGCTGAGGGGGCGCTCCCGCTATACTTGCGCATTTCCCTCACGCAGACGCGTTTGATCATGACCGAGTCCGTTCTCGACTATATGAGCCGCCTGGGCCGCGCCGCCCGTGAAGCGTCGCGCGTGGTCGCGCGCGCCACGACCGCGCAGAAGAACCAAGCCCTGCTGGCCGCAGCCGATGCCCTGGACGCCGCCCGCGCCCAGCTGACCGAAGCCAACGAAAAGGATCTGGCCAATGGCCGTGCCAATGGTCTGGAGCCAGCCATGCTCGACCGCCTGGCCCTGACTCCGGCGCGCATCGACGACATGATCGAAGGTCTGCGCCAGGTCGCCACGCTGCCGGATCCCATCGGCGAGATCCGCGACATGCGCTACGTGCCTTCCGGCATCCAGCTCGGCAAGATGCGCGTGCCCCTGGGTGTGGTGGGCATCATCTACGAGTCACGTCCGAACGTGACCATCGACGCTGCCAGCCTGTGCCTGAAGTCGGGCAACGCGACCATCCTGCGCGGCGGTTCCGAGGCGATCCACTCCAACCAGGCCATTGCTGCCTGCATCCAGACCGGCCTGGCCAAGGCCGGCCTGCCCGCCAGCGTCGTGCAAGTGGTGGAAACCACCGACCGCGCAGCCGTGGGTGCGCTGATCACCATGCCCGAATACGTCGACGTCATCGTTCCGCGCGGTGGCAAGGGCCTGATCGAGCGCATCAGCCGCGATGCCAAGGTGCCGGTGATCAAGCACCTGGACGGCATCTGCCATGTCTATATCGACGTCGCCGCCGACCTGGACAAGGCAATTCGCGTTGCCGACAACGCCAAGACCCAGCGCTACGCGCCGTGCAACACCATGGAGACGCTGCTGGTGCACGCCGGCATCGCCGACCGCGTGCTGCCGCCGCTGGCTGCCATCTATCGCGACAAGGGCGTGGAATTGCGTGGCGACGCCGCCACCCGCGCGCTGCTGGGCGCCGACGTGCTGGAAGCCACCGAGGAAGACTGGCGCACCGAGTACAACGCGCCGATCCTGTCGATCCGCATCGTCGACGGCCTCGACGCCGCCATCGAGCACATCAACACCTATGGCTCGCAGCACACCGACGCGATCATCACCGAGAACTTCACCGATGCACGCCGCTTCCTCACCGAAGTGGACTCGGCCTCGGTCATGGTCAACGCCTCGACTCGCTTCGCTGACGGCTTCGAGTACGGCCTGGGCGCGGAGATCGGTATTTCCACCGACAAGCTGCACGCCCGCGGCCCGGTCGGCCTGGAAGGCCTGACCAGCGAGAAATACGTGGTGTTCGGCGACGGGCACGTGCGGACCTGATGAACAAGGCGATTTCCCGTCGGGTCGGTCTGTTCGGCGGCACCTTCGACCCGGTGCACATCGGCCACCTGCGCAGTGCGCTGGAGATGGCCGAGCAGTTCGAATTCGACGAGTTGCGCCTGATCCCCAACTTCCGCCCGCCGCACCGCGACACACCCCAGGTGAAACCTGCGCAGCGGCTGGCGATGGTCGAGCTGGCGGTAGCCGGTGTAGACCCGCTGGTGGTCGACGGCCGCGAGCTGAAGCGTGACAAACCCTCCTACACCATCGACACCCTGGAGTCGCTGCGTGGGGAGCTGGATGAGCAGGACCAGTTGTTCCTGCTGGTCGGCTGGGACGCATTCTGCGGCCTGCCGACCTGGCATCGCTGGGAAGAGTTGCTGGAGCATTGTCATATCGTCGTGCTGCAGCGCCCGGATGCCGACAGCGAGCCGCCGGAAGACCTGCGCGACCTGCTGGCGGCGCGCAGTGTTGCCGACCCGAAGGCGATGACCGGCCCCGCCGGGCAGATCACCTTCGTCTGGCAGACGCCGCTGGCAGTATCCGCCACCCAGATCCGCCAACTCCTGTCGCAGGGGCGCTCGGTGCGCTACCTGGTGCCGGATGCGGTATTGAACTATATCGAGGCGCACGGCCTGTACCAGGCGCCCCACTGAACAAGTCAGAGAGTCATACATGCAAACCGAACAACTGGTCGAACTGACCATCGCTGCCCTGGAAGATCTCAAGGCGCAGGACATCGTCGTCATCGACGTGCGCGAGAAGACCAGCATCACCGACACCATGGTCATCGCCACCGGTGCCTCCAGCCGTCAGGTCAAGTCGCTGGCCGACAACGTTCTGGAAAAGGTCAAGGAACAGGGCGTGCGCCCCATCGGCAGCGAAGGCCAGGAAGGCGGCGAGTGGGTCCTGATCGACCTCGCCAACGTCGTGGTCCACGTCATGCAGCCGGCCACCCGCCAGTTCTACGATCTGGAGCGCCTGTGGCAGGGCGCCGAGCAGAGCCGCGCCTCGCACAGCGCCGAGTAAGCCTGCCGTGCGTCTGCGTCTGATCGCGGTCGGCTCGCGCATGCCGCGCTGGGTGGAAGAGGGCTGGGCGGAGTACGTCAAGCGCCTGCCCTCGGAGCTGTCCTTGGAGCTGGTGGAAATCCCGCTGAACACGCGCGGCAAGAATGCCGACGTGGCGCGGCTGATCCGCCAGGAAGGCGAGGCCATGCTGGGCAAGGTCCAGCCGGGGGAACGCATCGTCACCCTGGAAGTCGAAGGCAAGCCCTGGAGCACCCCACAGCTCGCGCAGGAGCTCGACCGCTGGCGCCTGGACGCGCGCACCGTGAACCTCATGGTCGGCGGGCCGGAAGGCCTGGCGCCGGAGGTCTGCGCGCGCAGCGAACAGCGCTGGTCGCTGTCGCCGCTGACCCTGCCGCACCCGCTGGTGCGGATCCTGGTCGGCGAGCAGATCTACCGCGCCTGGACGGTCCTGTCCGGGCACCCCTACCACAAGTAGTCGTAGCCGTTTTCGATGCCGCAGCCGATACAGCTCAAGGACCACGAGAAGGACGCCCGTCAGGTCCGCGCCCGCGTCATCGTCGGCGGGGTGGCGATCTTCCTGCTCGCCCTGGTGCTGGTGGCGCGCATGTATCACCTGCAGGTGACGCAGTACGACTACCACTCGACGCTGTCGGAAAACAACCGCGTCCACGTGCAGCCGATCCCGCCCAATCGCGGGCTGATCTTCGACCGCAACGGGGTGATCATCGCCGACAACCGTCCCAGCTTCAGCCTGACCATCACCCGCGAGCGCACCGAGAACCTGCAGGAAACGCTCAAGACCCTGGTGGATATCCTCGGCCTCACCGAGGAAGACAAGGCCATCTTCGAGAAGCGCATGAAGCAGGGGCGCCGGCCGTTCGAACCGGTGCCGATCATGTTCGAGCTCTCGGAAGAGCAGATCGCCCGCATCGCAGTGAACCAGTACCGCCTCAACGGCGTCGACGTGGCCGCGCAGTTCGTCCGGCACTACCCGCTGGGCGAGCACTTCGCCCACTCGGTCGGCTATGTCGGGCGGATCAACGAGTCGGAGCTGAAGAAGCTCGATCCGGTGGCCTATTCGGGCACCCACCACATCGGCAAGACCGGCGTGGAGAAGTTCTACGAGGACGCGCTGCACGGCACCGTGGGTTACGAGGAAGTCGAGACCAACGCCCGTGGCCGCGTCCTGCGCGTGCTCAAGCGCACCGAACCGGTCTCCGGCCGCGACATCGTGCTGAGTATCGACAGCAAGCTGCAGGCTGCCGCCGAAGCGGCGCTGGCGGGCCGGCGTGGCGCCATCGTGGCGATCCAGCCGTCCACCGGCGACGTGCTGGCGATGGTCAGCCAGCCGAGCTACGACCCCAACCTGTTCGTCACCGGCATCAGCTTCAGGGACTACGCGGCCCTGCGCGACTCCGAGGACCGCCCGCTTTACAACCGTGTGCTGCGCGGCCTGTACCCGCCGGGCTCGACGGTGAAGCCGGCGGTGGCCATCGCCGGCCTTGACGCCGGGGTGGTGACGCCCACCAGCCGCGTGTTCGACCCCGGGTTCTATCAGTTGCCGAACTACGATCACAAGTACCGCAACTGGAACCGCACGGGTGATGGCTGGGTGACCCTGGAGACCGCGATCATGCGCTCCAACGACACCTACTTCTACGACCTGGCGCATAAGCTGGGCATCGACCGCCTGCACGACTACATGAGCGAATTCGGCTTCGGCCAGCGCGTCGCCCTGGACATGTACGGTGAGGCCGAAGGCCTGATGCCGTCGCGCCAGTGGAAGCGCGCCCTGCGCCGGCAGGCCTGGTTCCCGGGCGAGACCCTGATTCTCGGTATCGGCCAGGGCTACATGCAGGCTACGCCGCTGCAATTGGCGCAGATGACCGCGCTGCTGGCCAACAAGGGCAAGTGGATTCGTCCGCACCTGGCCAAGACCATCGACGGCAAGCCGCCGGTCGACGAGGATCCGATGCCCAATATCGTGCTCAAGGACCCGAACAACTGGAACCTGGTGGACTACGGCATGCAGCAGGTGGTCCATGGGGCTCGCGGTACCGCGCACAAGGTCGGCGCCACGTCGGTCTACCGCATCGCCGGCAAGTCCGGTACCGCGCAGGTCGTTGCGATCAAGCAGGGCGAGAAGTACAACCGCTCCAAGCTGCTCGAGCGCCACCGCGACCACGCCCTTTTCGTCGGCTTCGCCCCGGCGGACAACCCGCAGATCGCCGTGGCGGTGATGGTGGAGAACGGCGAGTCCGGCTCCGGCGTCGCCGCTCCCGTGCTCAAGGCCGTGACCGACGCCTGGCTGCTCGACGAGACCGGCAAGCTCAAGCCCGAATACGCACCGCAGGCCACGGCGGAGGCGCCCAAGCCATGACCATGAACGGTAATTTCGACCGCACGCTGTCCAGCGAAGACGTGATGAAGCGGCGATCCAGCCTGCTGCAGCGCCTGCACATCGACGGCCTGTTGCTCCTGCTGCTGCTGACCCTCGGCTCGGCCGGCCTGTTCGTCCTGTATTCCGCCAGCGGCAAGAGCTGGGACCTGCTGATCAAGCAGGCTTCGTCCTTTGGCATGGGCCTGGGCGCAATGTTCGTGCTGGCGCAGATCGAGCCGCGCTTCCTCGCCCGCTGGGTGCCGCTGGGCTACCTGATCGGCGTGGCGCTTCTGGTGGTGGTCGACGTCATGGGCCACAACGCCATGGGCGCGACCCGCTGGATCAACATTCCAGGGGTGATCCGCTTCCAGCCGGCGGAATTCATGAAGCTGCTGATGCCCATGACCATTGCCTGGTACCTCTCCAAACGTTCGCTGCCGCCCGGCTTCAAGCACAGCGTGGTGGGGTTGGCGCTGATCGTGGTGCCCTTCGTGCTGATCCTCAAGCAGCCGGACTTGGGCACCGCGATGCTGGTACTGGCTTCCGGCGCCTTTGTACTGTTCGTCGGCGGCCTGCGCTGGCGCTGGATCATCATGGCGGTGTCGGCTGCCGTGCCGGTGGCCGTGGGCATGTGGTACTTCGTCATGCACGACTATCAGAAGCAACGCGTGCTGACCTTCCTCGACCCGGAAAGCGACCCGCTGGGCAGCGGCTGGAACATCATCCAGTCCAAGGCGGCCATCGGCTCGGGCGGGGTGTTCGGCAAGGGCTGGCTGCTGGGTACGCAGTCCCATCTGGATTTTTTGCCCGAAAGCCACACGGACTTTATCATTGCCGTGCTCGGCGAAGAGTTCGGCCTGGTCGGCGTGTGCCTGCTGCTGGTGCTGTACCTGCTGGTGATCTACCGGGGGCTGGTGATCACGGCGCAGGCGCAGACGCTGTTCGGCAAACTGCTCGCCGGCAGCATCACCATGACCTTCTTCGTGTATGTGTTCGTCAACATTGGTATGGTCAGCGGATTGTTGCCAGTGGTGGGGGTGCCGCTGCCCTTCATTAGTTACGGCGGAACTTCGCTGGTGACCCTGATGTCAGGGTTCGGCGTTTTGATGTCGATCCACACCCACCGGAAGTGGATCGCCCAGGTTTGATGACAAGAGTGAAGAAAGGAATGCAAGTACTGCGCGCCTGGGCTGCCAGGGGGGTGCATTGGGTCGGAATCGCGGGGGCGATCGGCATGTCCGGCGCCGCTGGTGCGGGCGACTACGATGGTTCGCCCCAGGTCGCCGAGTTCGTCAGCGAGATGACCCGTGACTACGGCTTCGCCGGCGAACAGCTCATGGGCCTCTTCCACGACGTGGAGCGCAAGCAGTCCATCCTCGACGCCATCTCCCGCCCGGCCGAGCGGGTGAAGACCTGGAAGGAATACCGTCCGATCTTCGTCACTGACGCGCGCATCAGCCGGGGAGTGGACTTCTGGAACCAGAACGCCGAGGCCCTGGCCCGCGCCGAGCAGGAATACGGCGTGCCGGCGCAGTACATCGTCTCCATCATTGGCGTTGAGACCTTCTTCGGCCGCAACACCGGCAACTTCAAGGTGATGGACGCGCTGTCCACCCTGGGCTTCGACTACCCGCCGCGCGCCGACTTCTTCCGCAAGGAACTCAAGCAGTTCCTGCTGCTGGCCCGCGAACAGCAGGTCGACCCGCTCAGCCTGACCGGCTCCTACGCCGGCGCCATGGGCCTGCCGCAGTTCATGCCGAGCAGCTTCCGCGCCTACGCCGTGGACTTCGACGGCGACGGCCACATCAATATCTGGAGCGACCCCACCGATGCCATCGGCAGTGTCGCCAACTACTTCAAGCAGCACGGCTGGCACACCGGCGAGCCGGTGGTGTCGCAGGCGGAAATCGGCACCTCCACCGCCGAGGGCGCGCTCACCCAGGGGCTGGAACCGCAGATGAACCTCGGTCAGCTACGCTCTCAGGGCTGGCGCACCCATGACGTGATCCGCGACGACCTGATGGTGACCGCCATGCGGCTGGAGGGGGCGCAGGGCACCGAATACTGGGTCGGCCTGCCGAACTTCTACGTGATCACCCGTTACAACCGCAGCGCCATGTATGCCATGGCGGTGCATCAGCTGGCCGGCGAGATCGCCAAGGCGCGAGGTGTCCATTGAGCAAGCGAATCGCAAGTCCCGGCCTCTGGTCGCTGGCCGCCTGCGTTGGCCTGAGCACCCTGTTCCTCGCCAGCTGTACGGGCAACCGCGCGCCGCAGCCCCAGCCGCAGGTCAGCAGCGGCATTTCCGGGCCCTACGACTACAACCGCCCGCACCGCGACGGCGCGCCCTGGTGGGACGTGGACGTTTCGCGCATCCCGGATGCCGTGCCGATGCCGCACAACGGGCCGTTCAAGAACAACCCCTACACCGTGCTGGGCAAGACCTACTATCCGCTGAACAACGCCAACACCTACAGCGTTGTCGGCACCGCCTCCTGGTACGGCACCAAGTTCCACGGCCAGGCCACCGCCAACGGCGAGCAGTACGACCTGTACGGCATGACCGCCGCGCACAAGACCCTGCCGCTACCCAGCTATGTGCGCGTGACCAACCTGGACAACGGCAAGAGCGTCATTGTTCGCGTCAACGACCGCGGCCCGTTCTACTCGGACCGGGTGATCGACCTGTCCTTCGCCGCCGCCAAGAAGCTCGGCTACGCGGAGACCGGCACTGCCCACGTGAAGGTCGAGGGTATCGACCCCGACCGCTGGTGGGCCTCCCAGGGCAAGCAGCCGCCGATGATCATGGCGCTGCCGAAGATGGCCTCGCAGCCCGCTGCGCAGCCGCAGGCGGTCGCCATGGCCCAGCCGATCGAAACCTACACCCCGCCGCCGGCGCAGCACGCCGCGCCCGTGGCGCCGGTGCAGATCGACTCAAAAAAAAACGCTTCATTACCAGCCGATGGCCTGTATCTCCAGGTGGGTGCCTTCGCCAACCCGGACGCTGCGGAGCTTCTCAAGGAGAAGGTCGGCGGCCTGACGGGGGCGAAATCCTTTATCAGCTCGGTCGTGGTCAACCAGCAGACCTTGTACCGGGTACGCCTGGGGCCGATCGGAACGCAGGATGAAGCAAGCAGGATGCAGGACAGCATCCGCGTGGCCAACCTTGGCCAACCCAAGCTCGTGCGCCTGGACTGAGATTCCACCGCACGCGCTGCAGCGGCCCGTCAGAGGTCGCAGCACCGAGTTCCCCCCAAGGGGATTGTTTGACCATTAGTGAACCCCAGAGAGACGGATGAACATCTTCAACTTCGCCAAACGCCTGTCCTTGCTCGTGCTGTTCAGCGCCCCCGTGGCCAGCTGGGCAGCTGAAGTCGTTCCCGCCGCTCCGCAGCTCGCGGCCAAGGCCTGGGTGCTGATGGACGGCGCCAGCGGCAACATCCTGGTCGAGAACGCCGGCGACGAGCGCCTGCCGCCCGCCAGCCTGACCAAGCTGATGACCGCCTACATCGCCACCAAGGAGATCGAAGGCGGCCGCATCGCCGAATCCGACCTGGTGACCGTCAGCGAGCACGCCTGGCGCACCGGCGGCTCGCGCATGTTCATCAAGGTCGGCTCCCAGGTCTCGGTGAGCGACCTGCTGCACGGCATCATCATTCAGTCGGGCAACGACGCCTCCGTCGCCCTGGCCGAGCACATTGCCGGCAGCGAAGACGCCTTCGCCGACATGATGAACACCACCGCGCAGAAGCTGGGCATGAGCAACTCCCACTTCATGGACGCCACCGGCCTGCCCAACCCGGACCACTACTCGTCCGCCAAGGACATGGCGATCCTGGCTCGCGCGATCATCTACGGCGAGCCGACCCATTACGCCATCTACGCGCAGAAAGAGTTCTTCTGGAACAACATCAAGCAGCCCAACCGCAACCTGCTGCTGTGGCGCGACAAGACCGTCGACGGCCTGAAGACCGGCCACACCGACGAAGCCGGCTACTGCCTGGTGGCTTCCGCCGTACGGGACGGCCAGCGCATGATCGCCGTGGTGTTCGGCACCAACAGCGAACAGGCCCGCGCCGCCGAGACCCAGAAGCTGCTGACCTACGGCTTCCGCTTCTTCGAATCGCAGACCTTCTACAAGAAGGGCGCCGAGCTGACCAAGGCCATGGTCTGGAAAGGTTCCGAGCACGAAGTCAAAGCCGGCCTGTCCGAAGACCTGACCATGACCGTGCCGCGCGGCCAGCTCAAGCAGCTGCAGGCCAACATGGTGGTTGAGCCCAACCTGGTCGCGCCGATCCAGCAGGGCCAGGTCATCGGCAAGGTCGAGGTCAAGCTGGGTGACAAGGTTGTCCGCACCTCCGATCTGGTCGCCCTGAACGCCGTGGAAGAAGGTGGCTTCTTCCGCCGTATCTGGGACAGCCTGCGCATGTTCTTCTACGGTCTGTTCAACTGACCGCTCGTCCCGGCCTTGCACTTTTGTATACAAGGCCGGGATTGACCCGCCCGCGCAGTCGCAAACTCGGGTAAAATGCCCGCCTGCGACTGCCCGGTCCCTCCAGTGGCCCGGCGGCCGTCGTCCGATCCACCCGGAGCGCCCCGATCCCGGACGCTCATGCGGAGGCGGGCCACCCGCCCGCGAGAGCCATGACTGATATCCCTGATTCTGTCGATACCACAGAACAACCCGCGCCGAAGATCGAGTTTCCCTGCGAACGCTATCCGATCAAGGTCATCGGCGATGCCGGCGAAGGTTTCTCCGATCTGGTCATCGAAGTCATCCAGCGCCATGCGCCGGAGCTCGACATCACCACCCTGGTCACCCGTGACAGCCGCAACGGCCGCTTCCTGTCCGTGCAGGTGCTGATCACCGCCACCGGCGTCGACCAACTGCAGAACATCCATAAAGACCTGCGCGCCACCGGCCGCGTCCACATGGTGCTCTGATGGGCGAAACGCTGGGCTTTCGTGAGCTGGGTATCCTCCCTTACGAGCCGACCTGGCACGCCATGCAGCGCTTCACCGCCGAGCGCGAAGCCGCTACGCCCGATGAAGTCTGGCTGCTCGAGCACGAGCGCGTGTTCACCCAGGGCCAGGCCGGCAAGGCCGAGCACGTGCTGTTCCCTGGCGACATTCCGGTCGTCCAGGTCGACCGCGGCGGCCAGGTGACCTACCACGGCCCCGGCCAGCTTGTGGCTTATCTATTGCTCGATGTGCGCCGCTCCGGCATTGGCGTGCGTGACCTAGTCTCGCGCATCGAGCAGAGCCTTATCGGCCTGCTGGGCAGCTACGGCGTCACGGCTGTGTCCAAACCCGACGCTCCGGGCGTCTATGTGGACGGCGCGAAGATCGCATCCCTTGGCCTGCGCATCCGCAATGGCCGCTCCTTCCATGGCCTGGCCCTCAACGTGGACATGGACCTGGAGCCCTTTCGACGCATCAATCCCTGCGGTTACGCAGGCATGGCCATGACCCAGCTGAGTCAGCTGGCCGGCCCCATCGCATTGGCCGATGTGCGCGAGCGCCTGCGTGGCGAACTCGTCGAACGCCTTGGCTACGCGGCACAGAAGACCCTAACGGGCGGGATCCAACCTAGATGAGCACTGTTGTGGAGAATTCCGGCCAGGCTGCGCCGGCCGCCAAGCCGGGCAAGGTGGAAGTCGGCGTCAAGCTGCGCGGGGCGGAGAAGGTCGCGCGCATTCCGGTGAAGATCATCCCCACCGAGGAACTGCCCAAGAAGCCCGACTGGATTCGCGTGCGCATCCCCGTATCCCCCGAGGTCGACCGCATCAAGCAACTGCTGCGCAAGCACAAGCTGCACAGCGTCTGCGAGGAAGCCTCCTGCCCGAACCTGGGTGAGTGCTTCTCTGGCGGGACTGCCACCTTCATGATCATGGGCGACATCTGCACCCGCCGTTGCCCGTTCTGCGACGTCGGCCACGGCCGTCCGAAGCCGCTGGACGTCGATGAGCCGACCAACCTCGCCATCGCCATCGCCGACCTGCGCCTGAAGTACGTGGTGATCACCTCGGTGGACCGCGACGACCTGCGTGACGGCGGTGCCCAGCACTTTGCCGACTGCCTGCGTGAAATCCGCAAGCTGTCCCCCGGCGTGCAGCTGGAGACCCTGGTCCCGGACTACCGCGGCCGTATGGACATCGCCCTGGAAATCACCGCCAACGAGCCGCCGGACGTGTTCAACCACAACCTGGAAACCGTACCGCGCCTGTACAAGTCGTCCCGTCCGGGCTCCGATTTCGAGTGGTCGCTGGACCTGCTGCAGAAGTTCAAGCAGATGGTTCCGCACGTACCCACCAAGTCCGGCCTGATGCTCGGCCTGGGCGAGACCGACGAGGAAGTCATCGAAGTCATGCAGCGCATGCGCGAGCACGACATCGACATGTTGACCCTCGGTCAGTACCTGCAGCCCTCGCGCAACCACCTGCCGGTGCAGCGCTTCGTCCACCCGGACACCTTTGCCTGGTTCGCCGAGGAAGGTGAGAAGATGGGCTTCAAGAACGTTGCTTCCGGCCCTCTGGTGCGTTCCTCGTACCACGCCGATCAGCAGGCGCACGGTACCAGGATCGGTTGATCACCCGCGGGCCTCGCCCGACCCGGTAGCCGCTCGAAGAAAAGGCCGCCTCTCCCACGAGAGGCGGCCTTTTTCGTTTCCGCGTTAGGTGTTCCGTTTTCCAGCCATCCCTAGTGTGTAGGAATTCTCGATTTCGAATCGGAGGTTTCCTGAGGGCTTTGTCACCTTGGCCGACAGCACTGGACGAGTTGAATCAGCAGAATTCACAGGTCGCTTGCCCTTTTCGAGGGCGGCGCTCCACGCCATGGGGAACTTCGATATGGCTGAATTGGTGAGGAGCCAGTCCCCTGCATCCTGACCACACTGCTGAGTGAACAACATGAAAAAGCTGCTCGTAGCTGCAATTCTCTCCTCCGCTTCCGTTGGCGCATTTGCTTACGACGCACAGGTCAACTTCAACGGCGAAGTGCTGGACCAGACTTGTGAAGTAAACGGCAAGCAGGGCTCCGCGGTTGTCGATGTGACCCTGCCCACGGTCAACAAGAGCGCCCTGGCCGGCGCCGAAAGCTGGGCGGGCAACACACCATTTACCTTCAACCTGACCAACTGCCCTGTCAGCGCCACCACCGCCAAGTGGGAGATCACCGGCCAGGTCGACAGCGCCGGCACTCTGGTGAATACCGTTACTGGCACCAATGCCACCGTCCGCCTGCTCGACCCGAGCAGCAACTACATCAACATCAATACCGACCCTGGCTACAAGTTCACTCCGGCCGCCGATGGCAGCGCCACCCTGAAGTACATGGCGCAGTACTACTCCCAGGCGGGCTCCGCCACCGCCGGCAAGCTGCAGACCGTCGGTTACTGGACACTGACCTACTAATCGGTCTGCGCCGATTTCGGCGCCCGTGGTTGGCAATACCCGGGGGAGGCTTTCCATCTCGGGCTCCTCCGGTTCTCTAAGGTGATCGTGCAATGGCAAGTCTGACTTCAAAATCCCTCTGGTTCGTCGGTTGCCTGAGTGTGACCGCGCTCTGGTGTGGCCTGGCTCAGGCCGGGATCGTTATCCAGGGCTCCCGTGTCGTCTATCCCGCTAAAGAGCGGGAGGTCTCCATCAAGATGACCAACATCGGCGAACAGCCTTCCCTGGTGCAGGCCTGGGTCGACAAGGGCAATGAGAAACTCACTGCCGACAAGGCAGACGGCCCCTTCCTGATCACGCCCCCTATCACCCGTGTCGAGGCGAAGAAGGGGCAGACCCTGCGTCTGGTCTACACCGGCGATGATGCTGCGTCCAGAAAGCAGGAAACCGTCTTCTGGCTGAATGTGCTCGATGTTCCGCCCATGCCCAAGGACCAGGAGGCGAACTTCCTCCAGGTGGCCGTCCGTTCGCGGATGAAGATCTTCTATCGCCCCGAGGGCCTACCGGGTAACCCGAACCAGGCTGCGGAAAACCTGCGCTGGTCGGTTGCCCACGCCGGGAATGGTTACGTCATCCGCGCCCGTAACGACGGCGCATTCCACGTCTCGCTCGCCACTGTCCAGCTTGTTGCTGGCGGCAGGAGCTACGACGTGCGTAAGGACGACGTGAAGATGGTTGCCCCAGGCAGCCAAGTGGATTTCCCCCTGCCGAGTCTCACCGCTCAACCGGGTGCCGGCGCCAAGGTCGACTACCAGTGGGTGACGGATTACGGCGCATTGAACCAGCACGAGAGCGCCCTCTGATAGCTGCATGGCCGGATTGAGTCCGGCCAGTCGCATTCATCTGACTAGGTCCCCCTGCCCGGCTTTCTGCGCGGTGAGGATTCGTTCGTTCCCAAAAAAGTGGAGCACTGGAGAAAACACCATGGATCTGAAGCAAGGTACTGACTTCCTGCCGTTCGAGCGCTCCTCGCTGGCCGCCGCGGTCGCGGCCCAAGGAACTTCGCCGGTGGCCATTGGCTGTGGCCTGATGTTGGGAGCCTTGCTGATACTCGGCGGTAGCTCTGTTTGCGCCGCAGAGTCCGCAATCGGCGGGGCAGCTCCAGCCGCTCTCCATGATTCGCCATCCTTCGCTGCCTTCAACCCCAACTTCTTCGATAATGGCGGAAGCAGCCCCAGCGTCGATGTTTCACGATTCGAAAACGGTACGCCAGTTGAGCCGGGCACTTACCGGCTGGATGTCTATGTCAATGACGCCTGGATTGGCCGTATGCCGATCAGCGCGGTATCCAACGGCAGCGGCAAGGGTGCGACCACTCGCTATTGCGTCAAGGCCGCGCAGTTCCCAGAGATGGGGGTCGCCGTCAGCAAGTTGCCTGCGCAAAACCAGAAACTGGTCACCGGCGACTGTGTCGACTTCGCCGCCGCCGTCCCGGACGGCAAGATCGACGTTGACCTCTCCGAGCTGACCGCTCGCGTGTCTATCCCGCAGCTTTACGTGGGGCGGCAGGTGCGTGGCTACGTGGACCCTTCGCAATGGGACGGCGGCGTGACTGCTGGTTTCCTCAACTACGATACCAACCTGTATCGCACGGACAGCAGCGGCTCCAACTCCACGCAGAAGTATGCCGGCATCAACGCGGGGATGAACCTCGCTGATTGGCGCCTGCGATACAACGGTACCTACAACCACAGCAAGACCGACGGCAGCCCGGCGCAGAGTGGCTACCAGTCACTCAGCACCTATGCCCAGCGGGATGTCACCGCCTTGAAGTCGCAATTCACGGCGGGCCAGTACTATACCCCCAGCGACCTTTTCGACTCCGTGCCCTTCACGGGGATCCAGCTTGCCAGCGACGATCGAATGCTGCCCGACTCCCAGCGCGGCTTCGCCCCGGACATCCGGGGTGTAGCTGATACCAACGCGCGAGTGCGAGTGAAGCAGGGCGAGAACGTCATCTATGAAACCACCGTCGCGCCCGGTCCGTTCGAGATCAACGACCTGTTCAACAC
The DNA here is from genome assembly GCF_022380625.1 of Pseudomonas sp. DP-17. Lineage (NCBI taxonomy): Bacteria > Pseudomonadati > Pseudomonadota > Gammaproteobacteria > Pseudomonadales > Pseudomonadaceae > Pseudomonas > Pseudomonas sp. DP-17. Next base: position 278,702 of record NZ_JAKSXG010000010.1, on the reverse strand, counting down.
CGGCTACGCCGGCGACCTGACAGTGGAAATTACCGAAGCTGACGGTCGCGTGAAGTCATTCCTCGTGCCCTATGCCTCAATCAGCCAACTGGTGCGGCCAGGCGTGTCCCGCTACAGCTTGACGGGGGGGCAGTACCGTGACGACACCCTGGATCGTGAGCCCAACTTTGCCCAGGGCACCTACCAGTACGGCCTCAACAACCTGATGACCGCCTATACCGGCGGCATCGTGGCCAATTCATACCAGGCTGTCCAGGGTGGCCTTGCGTTCAGCACACCCTTTGGTGCCCTGGCAGCGGATGTCACCCAGTCCCATGCCACGGCTTTGCCCACCGAGCGTTATGGCGTCAAACCCGACATGAGCGGCCAGAGCTACCGGCTGACCTACAGCAAGTTGCTCGAAGCGACGTCCACCAACATGACCATTGCCGCCTATCGCTTCAACAGCGAGAACTACCTGAGCCTGCAGGATTACGCTCAGGTCTGGGGGCGGCTCAGCGAGAAGTATGACCTGGACCGTCAGCGCAACCGCTACCAGTTGACTGTCAATCAGCCGGTGGGGGAACGCAGCTCCTTCTACTTCAGTGGCTCCAAGCAGAACTACTGGAACCGTAGCGATACCGATACGAGTTTCCAGGCCGGCTACAGCACCGGGTTCAACTGGGGCACCGTCAACCTGAGCGCATCCCGGACCAGTACGGGTAGCACCAGCAGTCGCGATGGCCGCATTAGCGACAGCGATTACCAGAATACCTACATGGTCAGCATCAACGTTCCGATCGGTATGGACAGCGGTAATCCGTTGTCGCTGACTACCAACCTGAACGTCACTGACAACAAGAACAACAGCGTCCAGAGCACCCTCAGCGGCACCACGGGTGAAGAGCGGCAGATCAGCTATGCGGTCTACGGCTCGGGCAACAAGGTTGATAACGACCGCAAGTACAGCGGTGGTGCCAACGTCACCTACAACTCGCCCCATGCCATCTATACCGCCAGTGCCAGCGGCGGCGATGGCTACAAGCAGGCAGGATTCGGCGCTCGTGGCTCCATCGTGGCGCACCCGGGTGGCATCAATTTCAGCCAGAACCAGGGTGAGACCCTGGCCATCCTCGAAGCCAAGGGGGCTGAGGGGGCGTCGGTCAACTCCAACGTCGGGGCCAAGGTCGCCGGCAACGGCTACGCCGTGGTGGGTGGTCTGACCCCGTACCGCCAGAACGACATCGAGATCGACCCGAAAGGCACCTCCAAGGATGTCGAGTTGCAGGTCACCTCACAGAGCGTGGCGCCGCGCTTTGGCTCCATCGTCATGCTCAAGTACCCGACTACCACTGGTGCGCCAGTGCTCATGACCGTGAAACGGGACGATGGCGAGGTCATTCCGCTGGGTGCCGAGGTGTTGGATGCCAAGGGCAACAATCTCTCCATGGTAGGGCAGGGAGGGCGCATATTCCTTCGCGGCCTGGAGCCCACGGGACAGCTGCAGGTCAAATGGGGCGATGGTCCAGGCAAAAGTTGTGGCATCAATTATCAATTGCCGAAAGAAAACGCGAAGGATGCTTCATTCCTGAAGGTAGAGGAAATATGCCGTGCGATATTGGATAAACCTGCAATTGTAAAATTGTAACTTAAGTTGGTTATTGGTAATGGGAATTAGTTTTTCTTCATCGTTTAAGATTGCTCCATTGTTTTTCAGTAAATGGATGTGCGTCTTGGTGTTATCCCTTGGCTCTGTGGCTGCGCAGGCGGCCGCGTGTAGGATAACAGCAGGAAATGTTCAGTCGACTATTGCTCTCTCAGGTACCTTTTCTGTGCCAGCGAATGCTGCCGATGGTAGTGTTCTGGCAACCATTGTTAGCTCAGGGGAATCTGTTCAACCCAATGTCAACTGCACGGATACTGGGGGGACGATGTACTGGAATATAACAAGTCAGCCTCATGGGATGGCTGGGTCGAAGATTTATTCGACCAATTTGCCTGGTGTTGGGGTTCAGGTTGTAAGGAATAGAAATGGAACTGTCCTTCCATATGCCAGCACATACAACCCTATGGGTAATACCTACATAGTTAGGCCGGTATATAATTATGTATTTGTGAAGACGGGGCCTATTGCTTCAGGAGTTGTGGGGGCGATAGATGTTCCAACGGCCAATGTGACTGTCTCCAATCCTCCTAATGGGGTGCTCTCTTATACTACGGTTACTGGTTCGATAAAGTTCGTGGTAGCCGGATGTCATATTTCCATTCCCAATGTTTATATGGGAAGTCACAAGGTCAGTGAGTTTAGTTCTCGGCCATTCTCAAGTAATCCTGCGGATGTCAATGTGCAATTAACCAATTGCCCGCAAACTGTCCCTATTCGCTACCAGATGGACCAGATGACAGGGTATGCTAATCAATCGCAGTCCATTGTTAATGTTACTGGGGGGGCTGTCGGTGTTGGAGTTCAGTTGCTGGACTCCAGTGGGGCTGTGCCGTCACCAATGGGGAGTCAGCAGTTGATTGGATCTGGACAGCTTAACTACTCGCTCAGCTTTAAAGCTCGTTATTATAAAACTGGATCGGTGGTAGGAGCTGGAAAGGCTAATGCTGTCATGGGCTTCACCTTGTTCTATCAATGATTGAGTCTCAGTTAGGCGTGGTGGGTTTTGAGGATTTTACTAAATTAAACTTGGATGGTTGATTTTTCGGTGTAATGGCTTTCGAGGGCTATTTTTTCCTCGTTCTCGTTGGCTTTTTTCTTGATAGGTGAGGGCTAGAACTCAAATATTGAGTTCTGGTTTCTATGATGGTTCTTAATAAGGAGATTGAAATGAAACATCTGCTGGTTGTGGGAGCTCTTTCAATGTTGGCCAGTGGGGCGTTTGCTTTTGACGCTCAGGTGAATATCGGCGGCGAGGTCACGACAGAGTCCTGCAAGATCAACAACTCCACCACCGAACCAGTGTCGATCAATGTTCCGCTGAGCAGCATCAATACCAGCGCATTGCCATCGGTGGGCAGTTGGGCGCAGAACACCAAGTTCGTGGTGTCGCTGACGGATTGTCCGGGGGCGGTCAATGTTGTCTGGGAGAAGTTTGCCAACGTGGACGCGAGCACCGGTGCGTTGATCAATACGGTTTCCGGCGGCACCAACGCTCAAATTCGAGTGCTGGATAGGACCTTTACGCCGATCAATATGAATCAGGACACCGGCATTCAGGTGACCACGACCTCGGCCGACCTTCCTTACTACGCGCAGTACTACGCCAAGGTGACGCCAGTGACACCCGGCAAGATTTCCACCTTTGGTTATATCAGCCTGTACTACCAGTAACAGGGTGCCCGTACTCCGGTGGCTATTCGCTCGCCGGGTGTGGCAGGGTAAAAAGGCGCCTTCGGGCGCCTTTTTTCGTTTCGCCTGATCAGTGTGCGTTGCGCAATTGCTGCAGCAGCGCCGGGGTCGGGTAGCCGTCAGCCGGCTGATTGATGGACTGCTGGAAGGCGCGTATGGCCTTGCGCGTATTGGCGCCGATGATGCCGTCCACCGTGCCAGGGGCAAGGCCTCGGTCGGCCAGGGTCTGTTGCAGTTCGATACGATCGCTGCGGCTCAGCGGCGTGTCTGCCACTGGCCAGCTTCCCACCAGTTTTCCGCCGCCCTTGAAGCTGTCCGCCAGAAGGCCAACGGCCAGGGCGTAGGACGTCGAGTTGTTGTACTTGAGTATTGCGCGGAAGTTGTCGGTCACCAGGAACGCCGGGCCGCGATAGCCTGCCGGTAGCACCAGCGAGACGCTGGCTTGCGGATCCGAAGGCAGGTTGCCACTCGCCGGACGAACACCCAGGCGCAGCCACTCGGCCATGGGTTTGCGTATGTTCATTTCCGCCAGGGAGTAGTCGAAGCCTGGCGGCAGGCGTACTTCGAAGCCCCAGGACTGGCCGCGCTGCCAGCCGGAAGTCTTCAGGTAATTGGCCGTGGAAGCCAGGGCGTCGGTGGACGATCCCCAGATGTCGCGCCGGCCATCGCCGTCGAAGTCCACCGCGTACTGGTTGTAAGTGGTGGGAATGAACTGCGTCTGTCCCATGGCGCCAGCCCAGGAGCCGATCATGTTGCTCGCTGGTACATCGCCATGCTGGAGGATCTGCAGGGCGGCGATCAGCTGGTCGCGACCGAAGTCCGGGCGACGGCCTTCGTAGGCCAGCGTGGCCAGCGAGCGGATCACGTTCTTGCTGCCCATCTGCTGGCCGAAATTGCTTTCCATGCCCCAGATCGCTACCACTGCTTCGCGGTCCACACCGTAAGTCGTGTCGATGCGTTGCAGCACCTCCGCGTTCTGCAATAGGCGGTCCTGACCATTGCGCACTCTTGCCGGGGAGACGGCGCTTTCCAGGTACTGCCAGACGGGGCGAGTGAACTCGGGCTGACTGCGGTCGGCGGTCACCACCGAGTCATCCGGCTCGATGCCTTCGAACGCCTGATCGAAGGTCTGCGGGCTGATGCCGGCGGCCAGCGCGTGCGCGCGAAAGCCATCGCGCCATTGGGCGAAGCTTTGCGTGGGTTGTACATGCTCTACGGCTGCACCCTTGGGTGGAGGCTCGGTGCAGGAGGTCAGCAGGCCGAAGCTGGCCAGGGACAGAGCGGCGACGAGCAGGCAGCGTTGGCCGACAACAGGTGAAACAGGCTTGCGCATTGCTCTCCTCGGGAACTGGCAGGGGAGCGGCCACCTTAGCATGGCCACCGTGACGCGTCTGCCTGGGCAAAAGCGGTGGGTCTGCAGGTTCGATGACGCGAACGCGGGAAAATTCCCCTTCCCGATAGATGCCCCGTCGAGTGGTGCATCGGATTGATCTTTTAGGTAGGCGCGGATTTATACGCCATCCTCCGGCAGGCGCATCCCAGGGGGCCCATCGCGGCCCCACACACGCAGCGATCGGAAGTCCGCGGTAGGCATGGCGCAGCGGCTACTGCTTTGGCTTGCTGCCGGTTTCCTGGTCGACCTTCGGCGCGCTCTGGTTCAGCTCCTTGAGCATATCGTCGTAGGCGGCGCAGTCATCCGGACGTTGTTCGCTGGAGCGAGCCTTGTTCAGTTCGACCAGCTTTTCATTGAGCTTCTGCGCGCGCTGGGGATCGCTGCGGGTGACTTCGGTGACCTTGGCGGCGACCTGCTTGCCCTTGGCTTCAGCTTCCTGATCGGAGCAGAACGCATGGGCGGACAGGCTGAAGGGGAGGGCGAGGATGGCGACTATCAGGGGCGCTTTCATGGGTGGACCTCCACGGCTTGGCTGTCCGGTTGAAAGCGAAAGGGTGGGGGTGGTTCAGGTTTTCTGACGTTTCAGGCCGCCAGAAGCGAAGAAGCCTCCCAAGTGTGGGAGGCTTCGCGGCGGTAACTGCCTTTGCCCTTGAGCGGTTGCTCTTGGCGGCTGCGGAACAACGGTTGTGCGATCAGGGACTTGGCCTTGTTCGGCCGTTTGGATTTCTTCGCCATCTGACTTTCCTCGTTGGAGCCGGCGCCGTTGCCGGCGCGCGCATCTTCCGCCTATCCGGGATGCTTGTCCATGCCGCTGGTCTACCGGCGGGCGGGCCAAGGCGAGCCGTTGGCGTTCGGGGCTACGCTGGGACGACGGACCTTTCTGACATAACAGACAAGAACGAGGACAAGGGTGATGAAGTTTCTCTGCATGATCTACTTCGACGAGCGCAAGGCCGCCGCGCTGCCGGAAGCCGAGCTGCGTGGCATCGTCGACGAGTGCATGACCTACAGCGAACAATTGCGCCGCAGCGGTAACTACATCGCGGCTAACGCGCTGTTGCCGACGCCGACCGGGCGCACATTGCGCGGGCAAGGTGAAAAGCTTTCCGTCACCGACGGACCGTTCGCCGAGACGCGTGAGCAGTTAGGCGGTTTCTACCTGATCGAGGCGCAGAGCATGGAAGAGGCCGAACGCATCGCTGCGAAGATTCCGCCGGGGCGGCTAGGCTGCGTGGAGGTGCGTCAGGTACGGGAGTGGGAATGAGGCGGAATCCCTCTCGAAGGAAGCCCGCTTCCTCGCGATGAGATACCTCGGAGCTGGCCTGTAGGGCGCCCGATGGGCGCGATCGCGGGCGCGGCCCGCTCCTACAGGGGGATTGGCCTTCAGAATGCCTGTGGGCAGTTTCCTAAGAGGTGAACCGGGCCACGCTATGCGGCGAAACGTCCGGGTTTGAGCTGTCGGAACAGTGAAATCTCCTACCTTCTTTTAGCCTTGAGGGCCTACGTGCGTGCTCGCTAGATTCCGGCTGCCACGGTCAATCCCGTGGCCGGGTGTCGCAGCCCGGTATCGCCAACAGGTGCGCACGTAACACCTTTGCTCTCAAGTCAGGCAACCCTGTCTGATAGGTGATGCATCCATGGTGGGCCGTGCGGTGCAGGCTTATGCCTGGCCGGTCTTTCGCTCCTGTTCGCCGGTACTGCGACCTCCGCACGGTCCCGCCTCCCTAACTTGCGTCGCAGTGAGCTAGCGAGGCGGCTCTTCGCTGAAAAGGAGTGTTTTTGCATGCACTATCCCCCTTTTACTCTCGCGCCCCACCCTGGTTCTTTCAGTCCTGCTGCACTGTCCCCGGAGGTGCGCCATGACTGAATTCCTCCCCGTTCCGCTGGAGTACCGTCCCTACGAAGACGTGATGTTCATCAATGCCCTGGCCTCGGTCGAGGCGTTGCGCGACGCCGCGCTGCGACGCCTGACGGCGGTGGAAGACCTGCTTTGCCTGGGGGCGGACGACTCCGATCCTGGCCTGATCCGCGCGACGTAGCGTCTGGCAACGGCGCTCTCGCCGCTGGTCAGCGAAGCTCGGCAGCTTTACGAGCTGGCGCTGGATCGGCCGACCGAGGAGCGGGGAAGGAAGCGTCCCGCATTGCAGGAGTCCGGAGGGACGGTGCGCTGAACCGTTCGCAGTCATGGCCGGTCGCCTTGCGGATTCGTCGAACCCTGGGCTGCGGCGGATTGTCGCTATTTCTGTAACAGATCTTTTCAAGGGCGCGGCTGTGGCTCGTTCGCTGGCTCGGTTAGCTTGGTAGCTGACTAACTATTGCCGCGGCGTGCAGGGATCGCGACGCCCCCGGCTGGAGATGTGTCATGCAGCAATGGTCCCCGACCCAGCGCAATGTGGTGATCGCTTCGGTGCTCGCCTGGACGCTGGATGCCTTCGACTTCTTCCTCCTGGTCTTCGTACTCACCGATATTGCGCAGAGCTTCCAGGTGGGCCTCCCGCAGGTGTCGCTGGCAATCCTGCTGACCCTGGCGGTGCGGCCCATCGGCGCGCTGCTGTTCGGTCGCGCTGCCGAGCGCTTTGGCCGACGACCGGTCCTGATGGCGAATATCCTGACCTACTCGGTGCTGGAGCTGGCCTCGGCTTTTTCGCCGAACCTCGAGACCTTCCTGATCCTGCGCGTGGTCTACGGCGTGGCGATGGGTGGCATCTGGGGCGTGGCTTCTTCGCTGGCGATGGAGACCATTCCCGAGCGTTCGCGGGGGATGGTGTCGGGGCTGTTCCAGGCCGGTTATCCGGCGGGCTACCTGATCGCGTCGATCATCTATGGTCTGTTCTTCGAAGCGCTGGGCTGGCGTGGGATGTTCATCGTCGGTTGCCTACCGGTGGTGCTGGTGGTGTTCATCTGGTTCAAGGTGCCGGAGTCGCCGATCTGGCAGGCGTCTCGCGAGCGCAAGGAGTCGACGCCGCTGTGGCCGGTCCTGCGCAACCAGTGGAAGCTGTGCCTGTACGCAGTATTGCTGATGGCCTGTTTCAACTTCTTCAGCCATGGTACGCAGGACCTCTACCCGACTTTCCTGAAAGTGCAGCACGGGTTCGATACGCAGACGGTCAGCCTGATCGCGGTGGTCTATAACATCGCGGCGATCCTGGGAGGCATCCTGTTCGGCAGCCTGTCCGAGCGCATCGGGCGCAAGAAGGCCATTATCTGCGGCTCGCTGCTGGCGCTACCGGTGCTGCCCTTGTGGGCGTTCAGCCACGGCGCAGTGACGCTGGGCATCGGTGCCTTCCTGATGCAGTTCATGGTGCAGGGCGCCTGGGGTGTGATTCCCGCCTATCTGAACGAACTGGCGCCAGTGGGCACCCGTGCGGTGCTGCCGGGGTTCGTCTATCAGCTGGGCAACCTGATCGCTTCAGTCAATGCGCCGCTGCAGGCGGAGATCGCCAGGAACTACAGCTATGGCACGGCGATGGCCGTGGTTGCCGGGGTGGTGGCGGTGCTCATCTGTGTGCTGATCAGTACCGGCCGTGATACTCGCGGGGTGGCGTTGGATAGGTCGGAAGGCCAGGAGCACCGGGCAGCGCCGGCGCGGCCCTGAAACTGCGGGCGTTGGGCGGGTGCGCTAGCAAGGTCGCTCCTACCGGGCGCCCTGCGGAGGCGGTGTCAAGGAGAGGCGGACTTCGTCCGCAATGCCCTCTCGGTCACACCGGTCGTCAGGTCGCGAGGTGTTGCAATCAGGCCGAAGGCAGGTTGATGCGCTGGCCGGCGACCAGCAGGGCGAGACGGGCGAGGCTGTTCCAGACGTTGCCGGGAGCCTGGCCCTTGATCTGGGCGTCGATCAGCTGGGCGTCCTGCAGCATCTGGTTCCAGCGCTGCGCGGTGTGCCGCTGCAGGGCCTTGCTCATCAGCGGGCGGCGCTTGTCCCAGATGGGCGGGCGGCACTGGCTGAAGGCCTTGTCCAGCGGTACGCCCTGGCTGAACTGCTGGGCAAGGCTGGAAAGCACGCGGACTTCCCGTGCCAGGGCCCAGAGGATGACCGGCGGCTCCACGCCTTCGCCGCGCAGGCCTTCGAGCATGCGCAGGCAGTGGGCGGCTTCGCCGTTCAGGGCTGCATCGATCAGGCCGAAGACATCGAATCGCGCGCTGTCCGCGACCGCGGCTTGCACGGTATCGGCATCGATCTGCTGGCCGTCGGCGAGCAGCTTGAGCTTTTCGATTTCCTGGGCGGCGGCCAGCAGGTTGCCTTCGACGCGCGCGGCGATCAGGTCCACCGCTTCCTGGCTGGCGGCAAGTCCGGCCTGGGAGAGGCGCTGGCGGATCCACTGCGGCAACTGGTGTGCGTCGATGGGCCAGATCTGGATGAACTGTGCGGCGTCGCCGTCGATCAGGGCCTTGGCCCATTTGGTCTTCTGCGTGCTGCCGTCGAGCTTGGGCAGGCTGACCAGCAGGACGGTATCTTCCGGCGGCCGTTGCAGGTATTCCTGGATGATCGCCGCGCCCTTGTCGCCGGGCTTGCCGGAGGGCAGGCGCAGTTCGATCAGGCGCTTTTCGGCGAACAGCGACAGGCTGGCTCCGGCTTCAAGCAGCTGGCCCCAGTCGAAGTTGGCTTCGGCGTTGAACACCTGGCGCTCACCAAAATCACGCTGGCGGCAGGCGGCACGGATGGCGTCGCAGGCTTCCTGGCAGAGCAACGGTTCGTCGCCGCTGACCACGTAGACGGGCGCGAGGTTGCCTTGCAGGTGCTTGGCGAGTTGTCCGGGATTGAGCTTCATGATGAGAAAGGGGCCGGTTGGCCGGCCCCTTGTCGCTTACTGCTTCGGAAATTCGATCGGCGACTGCTGCGGCTGAGACTTGGCAGCCTCGTCCGCGGCCTTCATCGCGTCCGCTTCGGCCTTGGCCTTGGCTTCCGCCTTGGCTTGCAGGTCGTCGAGCTGAGCCGGGGTGATGAGTTGCAGGCGGGTGACCATCTGCTGGACCAGATCGCGGCGCATTTCGTTGCGGATCTGCTGGGCTTCCTGGTCGGAACCGATCAGGTTGTTCTCGTCCTGCACGTAGACCTTGCGCACCTGAACCTGATTGGCGAGCAGCAGCAGGTTGTCGCTGCCACGGATCTCGTAGCTCAGGGTGTTGGTCAGTTCGTTTTCCGCGCTGCGTGCCGAACTGGTGTAGCTGACGCTGCGCTGGGTCACGTCTTCGCGGGCGAGGATCAGGTGGTAGGGCGCGCGGGAGACGACTTTCACACCGCTGCCTTCAAGCACCTGCTTGAGCTGCGTGACGGTTTCGCCGTAGGCATTGCGCGCGCTCACATCGATTTCCTTGAGCGCAAAGTTCGTATCGCCCAGGCCGCGCAGTTGGAAACCGCAGGCGCTCAGCACGCCGGCCAGGCCGATCAGCGCGAGGCTGGTCAGGATACGTTTCATCAAGCTTCCCTCACTCCTGTTGATCCGGTATGCCCGTGGCGAAGGTGCCACGGGCGAATGGGTCTTTTCCAGCGTTGCTTTAGTTGGCGACGATATTGACCAGCTTGCCGGGCACCACGATGACCTTGCGGATGGTCAGGCCGTCGGTGAAACGCAGCACGTTCTCGTTGGCGCGCGCGGCTGCTTCGACGTCCTCGCGGCTGGCGCTGGCGGGCATTTCGATGTGGCCGCGCAGCTTGCCGTTGACCTGTACCACCAGTTGCAGGCTGTCCTGCACCAGGGCGGCTTCGTCGACCTGCGGCCAACTGGCGTCGATCACTGCGCCGTCCTTGCCCAGCTCCTGCCAGATAACGTGGCAGATGTGCGGGGTGATCGGAGCGAGCAGCAGGGTGACGGTCTCCAGGCCTTCCTGCAGCAGGGCGCGGTCGGTGGCGGATTCGGTCGGGGCTTTTTCCAGCACGTTCATCAGGGTCATCACCGCGGCGATGGCGGTGTTGAACTTGTGGTGCTGGCCGACGTCCTGGCTGGCCTGACGGATGGCCAGGTGAATGGCGCGGTGGATGGCTTTCTGTGCGTCGTCCAGCGCGGACTTGTCCACGGCGCCAGCGGGGCCTGCGTTGACGTGGGCCTGGGCCAGACGCCAGACGCGGCGCAGGAAGCGGTTGGCGCCTTCAATGCCGGAGTCGGACCATTCGCAGCTCATGTCCGGCGGCGAGGCGAACATCATGAACAGGCGGCAGGTGTCGGCGCCGTAGGCATCGATCATCGCCTGCGGGTCCACGCCATTGTTCTTGGACTTGGACATCTTCTCGGTGCCGCCGATTTCCACCGGCAGGCCGTCGCTCTTCAGGCGTGCACCGATGACCTTGGCCTTGGCATCCCGCTCGACCTCGACGTCGGCAGGATTGAACCAATCCTTGCTGCCGTTGGGATTGGTGCGGTAGTAGGTCTCGGCGACCACCATGCCCTGGGTCAGCAGGTTCTTGAACGGCTCGTCGGAGTCGATCAGGCCTTCGTCACGCATCAGCTTGTGGAAGAAGCGCGCGTAGAGCAGGTGGAGGATGGCATGCTCGATGCCGCCGATGTACTGGTCGACCGGCAGCCAGTAGTTGGCGGCCTTCTTGTCCAGCATGCCGTCTTCGAACTGCGGGCAGGCGTAGCGGGCGAAGTACCAGGACGACTCGACGAAGGTGTCCATGGTGTCGGTTTCGCGCTTGGCCGGCTGGCCGCATTTCGGGCAGCTGCACTCGTAGAACGACGGCAGCTTGGCCAGGGGCGAACCGGCGCCGTCCGGCACCACGTCCTCGGGCAGGACGACCGGCAGCTGGTCGGCCGGGACCGGCACGTCGCCGCAGGCGTCGCAATGGATGATCGGGATCGGGCAGCCCCAGTAGCGCTGGCGGCTGATGCCCCAGTCGCGCAGGCGGAACTGGGTGCGCTGCTGGCCGAGGCCCTTGGCGGCGAGGTCGGCGCCGATGGCGTCGAACGCGGCCTGGTAGCCGAGGCCGTCATACTTGCCGGAGTTGACGGTGATGACGCTCTCGTCCTTCAGGCCGTACCACTCTTTCCAGGTGGTCGGTTCGAAGTCGTTGTCCGCGCCGACCTGGGCGATGACCTGGACAATCGGCAGGCCGTACTTGTTGGAAAACTCGAAATCGCGCTCGTCGTGACCCGGCACGGCCATCACGGCGCCTTCGCCGTAGGTCATCAGGACGTAGTTGGCGATCCATACCGGCAGCTTGTCGCCGGTCAGCGGATGCTCGACGAACAGGGAAGTGGCGACGCCTTTCTTCTCCTGGGTGGCGATGTCGGCTTCGGCGACGCCGCCGCGTTTGCATTCGTCGATGAACGCCTGCAGCGACGGATCGCGCTGGGCGGCCAGGGTAGCCAGCGGGTGCTCGGCGGCCACGGCGACGTAGGTGGCGCCCATCAGGGTGTCCGGACGGGTGGTGAAGACCTTCAGCTGGCCGGCTTCGCCGATGGAAGCCTGGTCATAGGGGAAGGCGATCTCCATGCCGCGCGACTTGCCGATCCAGTTGCGCTGCATGGTCTTGACCTGCTCGGGCCAGCCCGGCAGGTCGTCGAGGCTGGACAGCAGCTCTTCGGCGTAGGCAGTGATCTTGAAGTAGTACATCGGGATTTCGCGCTTCTCGATCAGCGCGCCCGAACGCCAGCCACGGCCGTCGATGACCTGCTCGTTGGCCAGCACGGTCTGGTCGACCGGGTCCCAGTTCACGGTGCCGTTCTTGCGGTAGATCACGCCTTTCTCGAACAGGCGGGTGAACAGCCACTGCTCCCAGCGGTAGTAGTCCGGCTTGCAGGTGGTGACTTCGCGGGTCCAGTCGATCGCCAGGCCCAGGCTGTTGAGCTGGGACTTCATGTAGGCGATGTTGTCGTAGGTCCAGGCCGCCGGTGCGACGTTGTTCTTCATCGCGGCGTTTTCCGCCGGCATGCCGAACGCGTCCCAGCCCATCGGCTGCAGGACGTTCTTGCCCTGCATGCGATGGTAGCGGCTGATCACGTCGCCGATGGTGTAGTTGCGCACATGCCCCATGTGTAGCTTGCCGCTCGGATACGGGAACATCGACAGGCAGTAGAACTTCTCCTTGCCGGCGACTTCGTCGACGCGGAAGGAGTTGTGTTCGTTCCAGAACTTCTGGGCCTGGGATTCGATCTCGAGAGGCTGATATTGCTCGTGCATGGCGCGATTTGAACCTGTACGGAAAAGAAGTGTGCAGCCAGGGAGGTCGAGTGGCCCTCCGCTGAACCGACCCCCGAGAAGACACGGGCCGGGCGGCTACAGAAAGCCCCGTAGCATACATGACCCCCACTCGAGCCGGTAGCCCGCGCCGTTTGTCGCACGCTCGGTGTGGCGCGGGGTGGCCCGCTAAGCTTTGCCTGAGGGCGGGAGGTTTCCGCCTGTCTTGAGGTGACTGATGGCTGAGTTGCATCGCGCAAGTGCTTCGGGTTCCGGTCTGTATGAACGGTTGTTGCAACGACTCGCGCTGGCCCTGGATGAGGCCGATACCGCTGAGAGACTACGTGACGAATGCCCCGTGGAACTGGAGTTGCGCGGCTTGAGCAGTGCCGAGATGGAGTTGATCAGGGCTTATCTGGACCAGGATGTGAACTGGCTGCGCGGCTGGCATGCCGCCGCGGAAGAACTCGCCATGCTGGAGCGCGCCCCGGCCCGCCCGCCGCGCCATGTGCGCCAACCTGCAGCGCCCAGCCGTCTGCGCCTGGTGCCGCGCCCGCAATCGCTGCAATGCGCGCTGTGTGGTTCGCCCGTGGCCTGGAGCCGCAACCAGGGTGTGCTGCCCTGCACTTCCTGTGGCTCGCAGCTGTTCCGCAACGCGAAAGCACGCTGACATTTCCCCGATCCGTTAGGCTTGCCGCCTCGACAAGGAGGCGCCAATGCCTATCCGCTTCATCCTCAAACAGATCTTCATGCCGCCTGGGTTGCTGCTGCTGTTGCTGCTCCTGGGCTTCGTGCTGCGCCGCCGTTATCCGCGTTTCTCGGCGTTCTGCTTCTTTTCCGGCTTTCTCGGCCTGCTGGTGATGAGCCTGCCGGTCTCGGTGGAGTGGGGCGCGCGTCAGTTGGAGCAGCAGGAGCCGCTCAAGCAAGCGCAATGGGCGGGGCTGGCGCAGCGGGCCGATGCCATCGTGGTGCTGGGCGCCGGCCGTGTCCGCGGGGATCGCGCCTGGGACGAAGACCAGCCCGGCCTGATGGCCCGCGAGCGCATCCGCTACGCGGCGCGCCTGGCCAAGGCCAGCGGCCTCCCGGTGTTGACCTCCGGCGGCCTGCATTACGGCACCCCGCCCTCGGAGGCGCGGATCATGGCGCAGAGCCTGCTGGACGATTACGGCGTACCGGTGCGCTGGGAGGAAGGCCGTAGCCGCACGACCTGGGAGAATGCGCAGCTCAGCGCGCAAACGCTGCGCGAGGCGGGTATCAGGCGGGTGGTCCTGGTCACCAGTGCCCTTCACATGCCGCGCTCGATCTGGAGTTTCGAGAAGGCCGGGCTGGAAGTGGTGCCGGCGCCTTCGGGGTATATCGGGAAGGATGACGCAGTACCTGCCGGCGGCTGGCTGCCGGAAAGCCGGGCGATCTGGCAGAGCGGGCAGATGCTGAATGAGGCGATCGGGCTCGTCGGGTATCGGTTGTTCTATCGATAGCACCGGCATGATGCGGTTCGCGAGCAAGCTCGACGGCCAGAATGAAAAAGGGCCTCGTGATGAGGCCCTGTTCGTCGGAATCAGCCGAACAGCCGTCGCTCTTCCGGATGCGTGCGCCGGCGCACCAGCGCCCACACCAGCAGCACGGCGCTGAGGATCGCCAGCGGCCAGACGCGCCATTTCAAGTACGGTGTCAGGCCCTGCATCGGCACCACTTCGCCGTGCAGTACCCCCTGCTGGAACTGCGGGATCTGCACTGCGAGCCTGCCGAACGGGTCGATCAGCGCGGTGACGCCGTTGTTGGTGCCGCGCACCATCCAGCGGCCGGCTTCCAGGGCGCGCATCTGTGCCATCTGCAGGTGCTGCAGCGGGCCGATGGAGGTGCCGAACCAGGCGTCATTGCTGATGGTCAGCAGCAGTTGACTCTGCGCCGCGAGCTCGGCGGCGAATTCCGGGTAGACCACTTCGTAGCAGATGTACGGCGCCACGGAGTAGCCCTTGGCCTTGAGCAGCGGCTGGTCGGCCGGGCCTCGGGCGAAGTCGGACATGGGCAGGTCGAAGAAGGCGATCAGGCCGCGCAGCAGGTCCTGCAGTGGAACGTACTCGCCGAAGGGCACCAGCTTCTGCTTGAGGTAGTTGCCGCTGCCTTCGCCGACCACGGTGATGCCGTTGTAGTAGCGAATGCCTTCGGCGGTTTTCTCGCGCACCGGCACGCCGGTAATGAGCGCGGCCTTCTTGGCGGTGGCGACGCCGTTGATCATCTCCAGGTAGCCGGTTGCCTGGTCCTTGAGCACCGGGACGGCGGTTTCCGGCCAGACAATCAGGTCGATGTCCTTCTGCTCGGCGGTCAGGTCGCGATACAGCTCCAGCTGGTGGGTGATGGCCTTCGGGTCCCACTTCATTTCCTGGGCGATGTTGCCCTGCAGCGCGGCGACCTTCAGCGGTGCGCCGGCCGGGGTGGTCCAGGCGTGGCCTTTGTAGCCCAGGCCGACGGCCCAGGGGGCGATCAGCAGGATCAGCCCGATTACCAGGCGCGCGGGGCGGCGGGCCAGGGCCGGGAGGTTGATGATCAGCGCGCCGGTCAGGGCGATGCCGAAGGACACCAGCCAGACGCCGCCCAGCGGAGCGAGGCCGGCCAGCGGGCCTTCGAGCTGGCTGTAGCCGGCGTAGAGCCAGGGGAAGCCGGTGAGGAACCAGCTGCGGAACAGCTCCAGCACCACCCACAACGCGGCGAAGGCCAGCGCATCGCTGACCGGGGCATTGTTGCGACGGAAGAACTTCGCCCAGACCCAGGCGGGCAGCGCGAAGAAGAAGGCCACGCCAGCACTGAAGCCGCCGACCAGGAAGCCGGCCAGTGGTCCGGAGGCGCCGCCGAAATTGTGGATGCTGAAGTAGATCCAGCTGGTGCCGGCGATGAAAGCGCCGAAGCCGTACCACCAGCCGCGCCAGAGCGACGAACCGGGGGTGGTGCCGCGCAGGCCGAGGTAGAACAGGGCCAGCGAGAGCACCGCCAGCGGCCAGTAGCCGAACGGAGCGAGGGTCAGCGGCGTGAGCGCGCCGGCGGCCAGGGCGAGCAAATGGCCTGGCAGGCCGGGTCGGGTGATCCAGCGCATCGGAAATCCTTGTTGCGGTTAAGCGATGCGCAAGAGTAATGGAGAGACGAACGGTAGGCTATGGGGATGAAAGCCAAAAGCCATGAGCTGACTGCGGCGGGATGTTGCAGGACGCGGAGGGTTTTTCAGTAGGAATAGGGCGAGGGGTGAGTTGCGCGTTCCTGTAGGAGCGGATTTTGTCCGCCATCGCGGGCACCGCCCGCTCCTACAGGGTGCGCGGTGGCTCAGTCCTGCAGCGGGGTGAGGCGCAGCAGGTGCAGGCGGCGACTGTCCGCGTTGAGGACGCGGAAGCGGAAGCCGCCCAGTTCGGTGGTTTCGTTGCGCTTGGGCAGGTGGCCGAAGGCGCTCATCACCACGCCGCCAACGGTGTCGAATTCCTCATCGGAGAACTCCGCGCCGAAGAAGTCATTGAAGGCTTCCACCGGGGTCAGCGCCTTGACGATGAAGTCACCGCTGGGCAGCGGCTTGATGTAGCTGTCTTCCTCGACGTCGTGCTCGTCCTCGATGTCGCCGACGATCTGCTCCAGCACGTCCTCGATGGTCACCAACCCCGCCACGCCGCCGTATTCATCGATGACGATGGCCATGTGATTGCGGTTGGCGCGGAACTCGCGCAGCAGCACGTTCAGCCGCTTGGACTCGGGCACGAAGGTGGCAGGGCGCAGCAGGTCCTTGATGTTGAAGGCGTGGTTCTGGTCGTGAAGGATCAGCGGCAGCAGGTCCTTGGCCAGCAGCACACCCATGATGTCGTCCAGGCTCTCGCCGATCACCGGGTAGCGCGAGTGCGCCGCTTCGATGATGGCGGGAAGGAAGTCAGCAGGCTTCTGCGTCGACTTGATGGAGATCATTTGCGAACGCGGGATCATGATGTCGCGGACCTGGAGGTCCGCCACCTGGATCGCGCCCTCGACGATGGACAGCGCTTCGCTGTCCAGCAGCTTGTTGGCGTGTGCTTCGCGCAGCAGCTCAAGCAGCTCCTGGCGGTTTCTCGGCTCATGGGCAAAAGCCTGGGTGATCTTGTCCAACCATGACTTGTGCCCATTGCTCGATCGGTCTTCGCTCATCTTTTCCTTGCTCGGTGGCTTTTATTCTTCGTCGGCCGCATACGGGTCGGGGTGACCCAGTTCAGCCAGCAATTCGCGTTCCAGGCCTTCCATTTCCTCGGCTTCTTCGTCTTCGATGTGATCGTAGCCGAGCAGATGGAGGCAACCATGGATGACCAGGTGGGCCCAGTGGGCCTCGGCGGCCTTGCCCTGTTCGGCGGCCTCGCGGGTGACTACGGGGGCGCAGATCACCAGGTCGCCGAGCAGTGGGATGTCCAGCAGTTCATCGGGAACGTCGGCGGGGAAGGACAATACGTTGGTGGAGTAGTCCTTGTGCCGCCAGGTCTTGTTCAGTTCGCGCCCTTCGGCTTCGTCCACCAGGCGGATGGTGAGTTCCGAATCGTTCTGGCGCTGGCGTAGGGCCAGTTCGCACCATTGGCGGAACTGCGCTTCGCTCGGCAGTCCGGGCGCTTCGGAAACGACCTGCAGGTCCAGTTCAAGCATGCTTGTTGCCCTGGCCTTCTATGCCGGTCAGGCGATTCTCGTAAGCGTCGTAGGCATCGACGATGCGCTGTACCAGCGGGTGGCGCACGACGTCCTTGGACTTGAAATGGGTGAAGCTGATGCCGGGAACGTCGCGCAGCACTTCCATCACGTGCTTCAGGCCGGAGCGGGTGCCCTTGGGCAGGTCGACCTGGGTGACGTCGCCGGTGATCACCGCGGTGGAGCCGAAGCCGATCCGGGTGAGGAACATCTTCATCTGTTCCATCGTGGTGTTCTGGCTTTCGTCGAGGATGATGAAGCTGTTGCTCAGCGTGCGGCCGCGCATGTACGCCAGCGGCGCGACTTCGATCACCTGGCGTTCGATCAGCTTGGCCACGGTTTCGAAGCCGAGCATTTCGTACAGCGCGTCGTACAGCGGGCGCAGGTAGGGGTCGATCTTCTGTGACAGGTCGCCGGGCAGGAAGCCGAGTTTCTCGCCAGCTTCGACCGCCGGGCGCACCAGCAGGATGCGGCGGATCTGCTCGCGCTCCAGGGCGTCCACGGCGCAGGCCACCGCCAGGTAGGTCTTGCCCGTGCCGGCCGGGCCGATGCCGAAGTTGATGTCGTGGTCGAGGATGGCCTTCACGTAGCGCTGCTGGTTCGCACCGCGCGGGCGGATGTGCGCCTGGCGGGTCTTGAGCGTGACCAGCGGGGCGGCGGGCTCGACGGAGAGTTCTTCCAGGCCGGACTCCTGCAGGAACAGGTGGACCAGGTCAGGCGTCATCTCGGTGCCGTTCTGCACTTCGCGGTAGAGACGTTGCAGAAGGTTTTCGGCCGCTTGGGTGCGCTCGGGGTCACCGACCAGTTCGAACTGGTTGCCGCGGTTGCGGATCTCGATGCCGAGGCGCTTCTCGATCTGGTGCAGGTGTTCGTCGAACTGGCCGCACAGGTTGGCGAAGCTGCGGGCCTCGAAGGGCTCGAGCATGAAACGATGGATATCCAGGGGGGCGTTCAAGGTGTTGTCTAAGTCGCCGTGCTTCAAAGGGAGATGGTCGAAGAATAACCCCGCGCGACCGAGTACGAAAGTTCAGTCGCCAATGGGGCCTTCAACGGTCGTTTGTCAGTGACTGGCCTCCACTGTCAGTGCGGCGCTTCCACGAGGGTCGCGCGCAGGGAGTTGGGCAGCGCCTCGTAGATTTCCACGTCGACGAACTGGCCGATCAGGCGCGGATTGTCGCAGCGGAAGTTGACCACGCGGTTGTTCTCGGTGCGCCCCTGCAACTGGCCGGGGTCGCGCTTGGCGTAGTCGGTGACGAGGATGCGCTGGAGGGTGCCGACCATCCGTCGGCTGATCTCGAAGCCCTGCTGGTTGAGGCGGCTGTTGAGCGTCAGCAGGCGCTGCTTCTTCACCTCTTCGGGGGTGTCGTCGACCAGGTCGGCGGCCGGGGTGCCTGGGCGCGGGCTGTAGATGAAGGAGAAGGAGAAGTCGAAGCCGACCTCTTCCACCAGCTTCAGGGTCTGCTCGAAGTCCTTCTCTGTCTCGCCAGGGAAGCCGACGATGAAGTCCGAGCTGATGCAGATGTCCGGAACGGCAGCCTTCAGCTTGCGGATGCGTGACTTGAATTCCAGCGCGGTGTGGTTGCGCTTCATGGCCGCGAGGATGCGGTCGGAGCCGGCCTGCACCGGCAGGTGGACGAACTTCACCAACTGCGGCACTTCGGCGTGGGCGGCAATCAGCGAGTCGGAGAACTCCAGTGGGTGCGAGGTGGTGTAGCGGATGCGCTCGATGCCATCGACCTCGGCGACCACGCGGATCAGTTCGGCAAAGTCGGCGATGCGCCCGTCATGGGTCGGTCCGCGGTAGCCGTTGACGTTCTGGCCGAGCAGGGTGACTTCCTTCACGCCGTTCTCGGCCAGGTGGATCACCTCGGCCAGCACGTCGTCGAACGGGCGGCTGACTTCTTCGCCGCGTGTGTAGGGCACCACACAGAAGGTGCAGTACTTACTGCAGCCTTCCATCACTGAGACGAAGGCGGTGGGGCCGTCGACCCGGGGCTCGGGCAGGCGATCGAATTTCTCGATTTCCGGGAATGACACGTCCACCTGCGGTTTGCGGGTGGTGCGGGCGGCGTCGATCATTTCCGGCAGGCGGTGCAGGGTCTGCGGACCGAACACCACATCGACGTAGGGCGCGCGTTCGCGGATCGCTGCGCCTTCCTGACTGGCCACGCAGCCGCCAACGCCGATCACCAGATTGGGGTTCTGCTGCTTGAGCGTGCGCCAGGCGCCCAGTTCGGAGAACACCTTCTCCTGGGCCTTCTCGCGGATCGAGCAGGTATTGAGCAGGATGACGTCGGCTTCCTCGGCCTTCTCGGTGATTTCCAGGGCCTGGTGTTCACCCAGCAGATCAGCCATGCGCGAGCTGTCGTACTCGTTCATCTGGCAACCGTGGGTCTGGATAAAAAGCTTCTTGGCCATGAAATCAGTCTTGAGCTGGTTAAAAAATGACCGCGCATTATAAGCTCCGACGTCGGCGTCTACCAGCGGCGGCCATGCGAGGCGGCTGTCTGTGCTATTCTGCGTGCCCTTTTTGCAAAGCTGTCATCCTTCGTTCATGAGCAAGCGCGAGAACCCGATCTACAAGGTGGTCTTCCTCAATCAGGGCCAGGTGTACGAGATGTACGCCAAGCAGATCTACCAGAGCGATCTGTGGGGCTTCCTGGAGATCGAGGAGTTCGTCTTCGGCGAGCGCACCCAGGTGGTGGTGGACCCCAGCGAGGAGAAGCTCAAGGCGCAGTTCGACGGCGTCATCCGCAGCTTCGTGCCGCTGCACTCGATCATCCGCATCGACGAAGTGGAGCGCCTGGGCACCGCGAAGATCAGCGAGGCCAAGCCCAGCGGCAATGTGATGCCGTTCCCCATGCCGATGCCGAGCAAGGACTGACGCTTTTCGTAGGAGCGAGCCTGCTCGCGAATCGCCAGGCAGTAGGGGAATAACCTGAAACAGGTTATCCGCCGCCTGCGCACGTGGCGGATAACGCTGGCGCGTTGTGCGCCCTGCGAGAAAGGCGGGCGGTGAATCAGGGCAGTGGCGAGAACGGCGAATTGCCGGCAGTCTGCAATTCGATCAGGTAGTTGCGGAAAATCTGCCCGAGCACCTTGGTGGCGATGTCCAGTTCGTCCTTGTTCATCTGCTCGGCAACCAGATCGGCGCTGTCCATGGCGTCTTCGGCGCCGTTGACCGCGGCCATCTTCAGCACGATGTAGGCCTGCACGTTGTTGGCCTTCACGCCTTCGCCGCGGAAGAACATGGTGCCCAGGCGCAGCTGTGCGTCGGCGTGGCCCTGCAGCGAAGCCTTCTCGTACCAGTGCAGTGCAGCCTGGAAGTCGCGCGGGGCGCGCTCGCCGGTGTAGAAGAATTCCCCCAGTTCGAACTGTGCCTGGGCGTCGCCGGCATTGGCGGCCTGCTGGCAGCTGGCCAGGGCCTGTTGCAGCTGTTCCGGCACGGTATTCAGGGTGCAGCGTCCGGTGGCTGGAATCAGCAGCGAGTTGCCGCCCGCCTGAGTGAACAGGGGCAGTGCGAGCAACAGGCAACCCAGCAGGGTGCGACCGGAACGGTACATGGGGAGAAACGGCCTCCAGGATCGGGGCGGGTAAAACCCGGCCAGCGAAATGCGCCAGCCTTCACATTATGAAATAAGCAGGCGCTTCCTTACAAAGTCTTTACCTTCTTTTCTGTTTTTTTATCAGAAAGCGGCGACGGCTTGTGGGCGGCGTAAAGAGCGGGTAAAGCCCTCGGAGCGGCGAGGCAGGGCGGAAGGCGCCCGCTCGGGCGCCTTCGCAAGGGGCATCACTTGAGGGCGGCGAAGGCGCGCTCGGCGGCGTCCAGGGTCAGCTTCAGCTCGGTTTCGCCGTGGGCGATGGAGGTGAAGCCGGCCTCGAAGGCGCTCGGCGCGAGGTAGACGCCTGCGTCCAGCATCAGGTGGAAGAAGCGCTTGAAGCGCTCCACGTCGCTGCCCATGACGTCTTCGAAGGTGATGATGTCGTCGGCGCCGCTGAAGTACAGGCCGAACATCGCGGCACCCGCCTGGGTGGTCACGAACGGCACGCCGGCTGCGTCGGCACGGTCCTGCAGGCCTTGCAGCATGCGGGTGGTGTAGCGGGTCAGCTCGTCGTGGAAGCTGGGGCGGCTGATCAGGCGCAGGGTGGTCAGGCCGGCGGCCATGGCCAGCGGGTTGCCCGACAGGGTGCCGGCCTGGTAGACCGGGCCGAGCGGAGAGATGTGCTCCATGATCTCGCGCTTGCCGCCGAAGGCGCCCACCGGCATGCCGCCGCCAATGATCTTGCCGAAGGTCGACAGGTCCGGGGTGATGCCGTAGTGCGCCTGCGCACCGCCCAGGGCCACGCGGAAGCCGGTCATGACTTCGTCGAAGATCAGCACCACGCCGTACTGGTCGCACAGGCTGCGCAGGCCTTCGAGGAAGCCGGCGGTCGGCGGCACGCAGTTCATGTTGCCGGCGACCGGCTCGACGATGATGCACGCCACTTCCTTGCCGACTTCAGCCAGGGTCTTTTCCACCGCCGCGATGTCGTTGTAGGGCAGGGTCAGGGTGTGCTTGGCAAAGGCCGCCGGCACGCCCGGGGAGTTCGGTACGCCGAAGGTCAGGGCGCCGGAGCCGGCTTTTACCAGCAGGCTGTCGGAGTGGCCGTGGTAGCAGCCTTCGAACTTGATGATGCTGTCGCGGCCGGTGTAGCCACGGGCCAGGCGGATGGCGCTCATGGTGGCTTCGGTGCCGGAGCTGACCATGCGCACCATGTCCATCGACGGGACCAGGGAGCAGACCAGATCGGCCATTTCCACTTCCAGCGCAGTCGGCGCGCCGTAGGACAGGCCGTGGTCGAGCTGCTTGCGCACGGCGTCGAGGACGTCCGGGTGGCTGTGGCCGAGGATCATCGGGCCCCAGGAGCCGACGTAGTCGACGTAGCGCTTGTCATCCTCGTCCACCACGTAGGCGCCTTCCGCGTGCTTGAAGAACAGCGGGGTGCCGCCGACGCTCTTGAACGCGCGCACCGGCGAGTTGACGCCACCGGGGATGTGTTTCTGGGCATTGGCGAAAAGCGTTTCGGAACGGGACATGGTGTACCTCGCGAAGCGGTGAAGGGCTGGGCGCGTGGCGCTCAGCGGGTTTCGAAGAGTTGGCTGAAGGCGCGGGCGCGCTGTTCGACTTCGGCCGGGGTGTCGGCAGCGAACAGGGCGTGGATCACGGCGATCATGTCGGCGCCACGGGCGATCAGCTCGGGTGCGTTATCCAGGGTCACACCGCCGATGGCCACCAGCGGCACGTTGAAGCGGGCCCTGGCCTGTTCCAGCAGCTCGACGCTGGCGGCGGAGGCACCGGGTTTGGTCTGGGAGGCGAAGAAGCGGCCGAAGGCGACGTAGCTGGCGCCTTCGGCGATAGCCTTCTCGGCCATCTCGAGGCTGGCGTGGCAGGTGCCGCCGATGACCGCGTTGCGGCCAAGCAGGGCGCGGGCGGCGGCCAGCGAGCCGTCGGTCTGCCCCAGGTGCACGCTGACGCCCAGGCGCGCGGCCAGTTCGGCGTCGTCGTTGATCAGCAGCGTGGCGCCGTAGCGCGCGCAGAGTTCGCGCAGGGCCTCGGCTTCGCGCAGGCGGCGCGAGGCGTCGTCGGACTTGTCGCGGTACTGCAGCAGTTTGGCGCCGCCCTTCAGGGCGGCTTCGACGTAGGGCAGCAGGCGGCCGCCGTCGAGCAGCTGGCTGTCGGTGATGGCGTAGAGTCCGCGCAGTTTCATCACAACCTCGATTTCAGGCGCCCGCTGCGGCAGGCGCCGCACATATTAAGAGCAATAGTCCAGCGGCAGGCGGCGCGGCACGTACTGGCCGTGGCCTGGTGCTTCCGCGTCGCGCAGGGTGCGCCAGGTGTAGTCCAGGGCGCTGCGCACCGCGCTCACCAGTTCCTCCCCCAGGGCCAGGCGGCCGGCGAGGGTACTCGCCAGGGTGCAGCCCGAACCATGGTAGCTGCCGGGCAGGCGCTGGCAGGTGAAGGTGTGGCGCTGGCCGTCGCGGGTGTACAGGCGATTGTGCACCTCGGACTCGTCGCCATGGCCACCGGTGATCAGCAGGGTCTGGATATACGGCAGCAGCTTGTCGGCGCACTCGTCCGCGGTGCCCTCGGGCAGTTCGGCAAGGATGCGCGCTTCGGGCAGGTTCGGCGTCGCCACAGCGGCGATTGGCAGCAGGCGTTCGCGCATGGCGTAGCCGACGTCGTCCTTGCCCAGCGAGCCGCCGCCGCCGGCGCGCAGCACCGGGTCGCAGACCAGCGGGATGCCCGGCAGCGACTGCATGATTTCGACCACGGTGTCGACCATCTGCACCGAGCCGAGCATGCCCAGCTTGACCGCGGCCACCGGCAGGTCGGCGATCACGGCGTTGGCCTGGGCCAGCACCCACTCGCGGTCGAGCACGCGGAAGTCGGAAACGTTGACAGTATCCTGAACGGTCAGCGCAGTGACGGTCGGCGCCGCATGGCAGCCTTGGGCGATCAGGGCTTCGATATCGGCCTGCAGGCCGGCACCGCCACTGGGGTCGTGGCCGGACAGGCAGAGCACTACGGGACGGGAGGCAGGTGTTTTCATGGCGCGGGAGCTTATCACCAAAATGGGCTGCTGAGCTGACCGGGCGGTCCAGTGCGCAACGCCTGGCCACGCCCTGCCCGAATGGTCGAATGTCACGTGGCACAAGGCCTGTGCTAGAGTTCGCCGATTCCAACACAACGCCACCACGGCGCGCCAAAGCGGGAGATGGGGATCTCCGGCGCAGCTGTCGGCGGCAACGGCGGGGCACCATGCGGCACTGGTTGATCTTTCTGATCCTACTCATCCTCTCGCCAGTGGCGAGCGCCATCAGCTTCGACGAACACGTCGGGCAGCTGCCCCTGGGGCGGGCGATGGATGTCTTCGAAGATGTTCGCGGCACGGCCGACATCGCCGAGATCAGTTCGCCGGCGCTGGCCGCCAGCTTCCGCCGCCACGAGCGCGATGTGCTCAACGCCGGCTACTCGCGCTCGGTGTTCTGGCTGCGGCTGGATCTGGACTACCAGCCCAAGGCCTCGAGCGATCCTGCCAATTGGCTGCTGGAGCTGGCCTACCCGCCGCTGGACAAGCTCGACCTCTACCTGCCCGACGGCCAGGGCGGTTTCAAGCTGGCCCAGCGCACCGGCGACACCCTGCCATTCGACAGCCGGCCGATCCGCCAGAACAACTACCTGTTCGACCTCAAGCTGGAGCCGGGCAAGCCCCTGCGCGTCTACCTGCGCCTGGAAAGCCAGGGCTCGATCCAGGCGCCGCTGACGCTCTGGTCGTCCAAGGCCTACCTGGAGGAGCAGCCGCAGCGCATCTATGTGCTGGGTATCATCTACGGCGTGCTGCTGGTGATGCTGATCTACAACCTGTTCATCTTCCTCAGCGTCCGCGACACCAGCTACCTCTATTACATCCTTTATATAGCCTCGTTCGGCTTCTACCAGGTCTCGGTCAACGGCGCGGGCATCGAGTACTTCTGGCCCGACAGTCCCTGGTGGGCCAACGCCGCCACGCCCTTCCTGATCGGCTCGGCGGGGCTGTTCGGCTGTCAATTCGCCCGCAGTTTCCTGCATACCCGCGAGCACAGCCTGTGGATCGACCGCATCCTGCGGGTGCTGATGGGCATCGGCGCGCTGGTGATGGTGCTGGCTCTGACGGTCAGCTATGCCGTCGCCCTGCGCCTGGCCACCTACCTGGCGCTGGCCTTCACCGTGGTGATCTTCACCGCCGGCATCGTCGCCTGGCTGCGCGGAATGCGCGTGGCGCGCTACTTCATCTTCGCCTGGAGCGCCTTCCTGCTCGGCGGAGTGATCAACACGCTGATGGTGCTGGGCCTGCTGCCCAACATCTTCCTCACCATGTACGCCAGTCAGATCGGTTCGGCGCTGGAGGTCGGCCTGCTGTCCCTGGCGCTGGCGGACCGCATCAACGCCATGAAGGAGGAGCGCACGCGCATCCTCCAGGAAACCAGCCGCAAGCTGGAGCAGTTGAACCTGGAACTGGCCAGCAGCAACCGCCTGAAGGACGAGTTCCTCGCGACCGTCACCCACGAACTGCGGACGCCCATGAGCGGGGTGATCGGCTCGCTGGAGCTGATGCAGACGGTGCCGATGGACATCGAACTGGCCCAGTACCACAAGACCGCCACCGGTTCGGCGCGCGACATGATGCGCATGGTCAATGACATCCTCGCGCTGATCGAGCTGCAGGCCGGCAAGCTCTACCCGCGCCGCGAGCCGTTCAGCCTGCGCGGACTGTGCGATGGCCTGCGCGCGCAGTATGCGCCACGTGCCGAGGAGCGCGGGCTGCGCTTCGTCCTGCAACTGGACGAGAGCCTGCCCGACACCCTCGAAGGCGATGCCGGCAAACTGGCCCAGGCGCTCGGCTACCTGATCGACAATGCCATCAAGTTCACCCACCAGGGCGGCGTGAACCTGCGAGTTGGCGGTGTGCCGAACAATGAAGGGCTGGCGCTGCGCATCGAAGTACAGGACAGCGGCATCGGCTTCTCTACCCCCTCCGATGGCACGCTCTATCAGCGCTTCTTCCAACTCGACGGTTCGCTGACCCGCGAGTACGGCGGCCTCGGTATCGGTCTGGCGCTGACGCGCAAGCTGGTCGCGCTGCTGGGCGGCACGCTGG
This sequence comes from Pseudomonas sp. DP-17, assembly GCF_022380625.1. Classification (NCBI taxonomy): domain Bacteria; kingdom Pseudomonadati; phylum Pseudomonadota; class Gammaproteobacteria; order Pseudomonadales; family Pseudomonadaceae; genus Pseudomonas; species Pseudomonas sp. DP-17. The sequence goes on along the minus strand of NZ_JAKSXG010000010.1, from coordinate 252,504 downwards.
CCCACGAATCCGTGCCGGGACAGGGCAGCCGCTTCACCCTCGAATTGCAGGTTGGCCAGCCGGTGCAAGGCATCGCTCCGCCGCCGCGTCGCGCAGGCGGCCAGGTATTGCGCAGCCCGGACCAGTGCACCGTGCTGGTGGTCGAGGATAACGCCATCAACCAGCTGGTGATCCGCGGCATGCTGCTCAAGCTCGGTTATCGCGTGCGCACCGCCGACAATGGCGCCGAGGCCATCGAGCTGCTGCGTCGGGAGACCGTCGACACCGTGTTGCTGGATTGCCAGATGCCGGTGATGGACGGCTTCGCCACTTGCCGGGCGATCCGCACGCTGCCGCGTTGCGCCGACCTGCCGGTGCTGGCGATCACCGCCCATAGCCATAGCGGCGACCGAGAGCGCTGCCTGGCTGCTGGCATGAGCGACTACATGGCCAAGCCGGTAAAGTTCGAGGAGCTGCAGGCGCTGTTGCATGACTGGACGCTTTGCCAGCCGGCGTTGCCCAGCCACGCCTGAGGCTGGACTATGCGTAGGAGCGGACTTCGTCCTCGATAGGTTCGCATCGCGCCGGACAGCATCGCGGAAAGAGCCCGCTCCTTCGCAATGACGGAGCCTCTGCCAATCCAAAGAAAAACGCCGCGCTCCCGGAAGGTAGCGCGGCGTTCTGCGTTTCAGCGAGAAGTCAGTCTCAGTCGACCTTGACGACCCAGCCTTCCGGGCCTTCCACGTCACCCTTCTGGATGCCGGTCAGCTCTTCGTAGAGGCGGCGGGTCACCGGGCCGACGTCTTCACGGCTGAAGAACACGTGCAGGTTGTCCTTGTACTGGATGCCGCCGATCGGGGTGATCACCGCGGCGGTACCGCAGGCGCCGGCTTCCTTGAAACGCGCCAGGTCGTCGATCTGCACGTCGCCTTCGATCACTTTCAGGCCCAGGCGCTGTTCGGCCAGTTGCATCAGCGACAGGCGGGTGATGCCCGGCAGTACCGAGCTGGAGCGCGGGGTGACGAACTCGTTGTCGTGGGTGATGGCGAAGAAGTTGGCCGAACCCACTTCCTCGATGCGGCTGTGGGTAGCCGGGTCGAGGTAGATGCAGTCGGCGAAGCCGTCTTTCTTGGCCTGCGCGCCCGGCATCAGGCTGGCGGCGTAGTTGCCGCCGACCTTGGCGGCGCCGGTGCCGTTGGGCGCGGCGCGGTCGTAGGTGGAGATCACGAAGTCATGGGGCTTCATGCCGCCCTTGAAGTAGGCGCCGACCGGGATGCAGAACACCGAGAAAATGAACTCCGGAGCCGGGCGCACGCCGATGTTGTCGCCCACGCCGATCACGAACGGGCGCAGGTACAGCGCGCCGCCGGAGCCGTACGGAGGAATGAAGCGCTCGTTGGCGCGCACCACCTGCTTGCAGGCGTCGATGAACTGCTGTTCGGACACCTGCGGCATCAGTACGCGGGCGCAGCTGCGGGCCATGCGCGCGGCGTTCTGGTCCGGGCGGAACAGGTTGATCGAGCCGTCCTTGCAGCGGTAGGCCTTCAGGCCTTCGAAGCATTGCTGGCCGTAGTGCAGGGCGGAGGAGCCTTCGCTGATGTGCAGGGTGTTGTCTTCGGTCAGCTTGCCGTCGTCCCACAGACCATCGCGCCAGTGGGAGATGTAGCGGAAGTCGGTCTTGATGTAATCGAATCCGAGCGTGCCCCAATCGATGTCTTTCTGTTCCATGGTTGCCTCATTCAATGGGATTACCTGCGGAGGCCGCAAGCCATGCAAGGCGGGCGAGCATCCGGGCAGAGGGTTTGGCGGGCTCTGGCGGCGGGCTGCCCGGATCGCACAGGGATTCGGGCTTGCGGCGGGAACGGCGTTCTCCGCGTGATGGTCACCGCCAGGACTCCATCAAGACTTGCCATGATACCGGCGATAGCCGCGGCTGTGGGCCCCTGGCGGCGAATATCGCTGCCATCAGTCGCATCGGGAATGCTGCGACACGGGCGCCGGCGTGCGGAGGGCGTTGTGCGGTTCCGCGCCAGCTCCGCTGGTTTCGTTGAATTCATCCATTCGGATGAATGACATTTCATATGAAGAATATTCAGTGGCTTATTCCGCAGTGCCAATCTGTGGGAACAGCGAGCGGCTGATGAAGCGCGCCGTCTCGTGCAGGCCGGCGCCGATCTGCTCCAGCTTTTCACGGTCGTGCTGAGCGCTGATGCCGATGCCGGAAATGATGAAGCGTGGCTGGCGGTCGTGGTCGATGATCGCGCTGGCGACCATGCTGACGCCGCGATACAGGTGGTCCTGGTCGATGGCCCAGCCGCGCTCCAGGGTGGCCGCAGCGTCGCTGCGGTACTCCTCGAAGCTCGGCGGATTCTCCCAGCGTACGCGGGTCAGGCGGCGACGCAGTTCATCCTCGGGCAGGTTGCGCAGCCCGGCGATGCAGCGCCCGGCGGCCCCTACCAGTTCCGGCAGGCGCGAGCCCACGGCAACGTTGACGTGCGCCACGGTCGGGGCGGACACGGCGATCACGCGGATGTGCGCATCGTCGGTGACCTGCCACAGGGTGATCAGGATGCTGTGGTTGGTGCTAAGGCGCTCCAGTTCCGGCTGGATCAGGTCGGCGTAGCTGCGGCCGATGAAGCTCACCGCCAGCTCCGACAGGCCCAGGCCCAGGCGATAGGTCTTGGTCTCGTTGTCGAACGAGGTCAGCTGCTCGTTGCTCAGCGTGCGCAGGATATTGAAGGTGGTGCTCGGGCTGATGCCGGTGGCGCGGGCGATGGCGGTCGCGCCCTCGGGGCCTTCGGCGTTGGCTAGGTGGCGCAGGATCTGAATGGCATTCACCACGGCGCCGACATCCTTGGCGCCGCCGGTGCGTTTGCTGCTGGCTTCTTCGACGGTTTTTTCAGTGGTCATATTCTGTATTCTGATTGACATTCAGTATTGTGAATGTATTCTGACCCTGCGACGCCTGCAACGGCTTCCGTGAAGCTGGCTTGGCATGGGCGGTAACGCACTTTGCAACAAAGGCAGAACAAGAACAAAGGAGAAACCTCGATGGTGGATTTCCCCGACCGCAACATGCCAGGGCCCGAGGCGCAGTACCTCGCTTTCCTCGCCCAGGGGCGCTTCATGTTGCAGCGCAGCGCCTCCACCGGCCGGCACGTGTTCTACCCGCGCACCCAGGTGCCCGGCAGCGGCGAAACGGACCTGGAATGGGTTCCCGCCAGTGGCCTGGGCACCCTCTATGCCCTGACAGTCAACCGCGCCCGCAGCGGTGACTACAACGTCGCCCTGGTCGACCTCGATGAGGGTGTGCGCATGATGTCCCGCATCGAAGGCCGTCTCAGCCTGCCCATCGGCACCCGCGTCAAGGCGCGCATCGTCCAGCAGGACAGCGGTCCCGCCGTCGTCTTCGAGCCCCTGGCGGAGGTACAGCCATGAGCCAGGTCCTGCGCGGCAAGACCGCAATCGTCGGCATCGGCAGCGCCGGTATCGGCGAAGCCCACGGCTACAGCGCCATGGAGCTGCTCGGCCAGGCCTCGATGAAGGCCATCGCCGATGCCGGACTGAAGCTCTCGGACATCGACGCGGTATTCTCGGCCACCAGCTCCCACGCCTTCCCGACCCTCTCGGTCTGCGAATACCTGGGCATCAAGCCGAAATTCGTCGACGGCACCAACGTCGGCGGCTCCAGCTTCGAGTTGCACCTGCTGCAGGCGACCCTCGCCCTGGAGGCCGGCCTGTGTGACGCCGCGCTGATCTGCTACGGCTCCAACCAGCGCACTGCCGGCGGCAAGCTGGTGTCGATGAGCGAGCCGCAATGGCATGAGACGCCCTACCAGCCGCGCCACCCGATCACAGCCTATGCCCTGGCCGCCAGCCGCCACATGCATCAATACGGCACTACCCGCGAGCACCTGGCCGAAGTGGCCGTGGCGGCGCGCGGCTGGGCCAACCTGAACCCCGAGGCCTTTGCCCGTGGCCCGCTGAGCATCGATGAGGTGCTCGCCGCGCGGATGGTCAGCGACCCGCTGAGCAAGGCCGACTGCTGTCTGGTCACCGATGGCGGCGGCGCCTGCGTGATGGTGCGCGCCGACCGCGCGCGGGACCTGCCCAAGGCACCGATCTACTTCCTCGGCGCGGCCGGTGCGCAGTGGCACCGCTCCATCGTCGCCATGCCCGACCTCACCGTGACCGCCGCTTCCGAGAGTGGCCCACGCGCCCTGCAGATGGCCGGAGTGAAGCACTCGGACATCGACCTGGTGATGGTCTACGACGCCTTCACCATCAATACCCTCCTGTTCCTCGAAGACCTCGGCTTCTGCCCGAAGGGCGAGGGCGGCCGCTTCGTCCAGGGCGGGCGCATCGCCCCCGGCGGCGAGCTGGCGGTGAACACCAACGGTGGCGGGCTGTCCTGTGTGCATCCGGGCATGTACGGCATGTTCCTGATCATCGAGGCGGTCACCCAGCTGCGCCGCCAGGCCGGGGAACGCCAGCTGAAGAAGGCCGACGTGGCGCTGCTGCACGGCAACGGCGGCACGTTGTCCAGCCAGGTCACCGCGCTGCTCGGCACCCAGAACGTGCTCTGAGATTCGGGTTCGACGCTCCCGGTGGCCGTTGCAGACGGCCCGCCGTGGACGCGCTCGCCCTCGCGCCGGCCCACAAACGGCCGGCACCCGCTACTTGTTCAGGTGGAACGTCATGTCAGTGAGTCACTTGCAACACTCCGGTTTCTCCAGTCTCACCCCCCTGGTGCAGCCGCGCTCGGTCGCGGTGGTCGGCGCCTCCAGCGACCCGCACCGCATCGGCGGCCGCCCCATCGCCTACATGCTGCGCAACGGCTTCAGCGGTCGCATCCTGCCGGTGAACCCCAACCGTACCGAGATCCAGGGCCTGCCTGCCTATGCCAGCGTCGACGCGCTGCCCGAGGCGCCGGACGTGGCGATCATCGCGGTGCCCGCGCCACAGGTGCTGGAGACCGTCCAGGCACTGGGGCGCAAGGGCGCGCGCAGCGCCATCGTATTTTCCTCTGGCTTCAGCGAAGTCGGCGAGGAAGGCGTGGCCATGCAGGACGCCATCGTCGAGGCTGCCCGCGTGGCCAACATGCGCCTGCTGGGGCCGAACGCGCTGGGCGTGTTCAACGCCAACCTGGGCTACTACGCCTTCTTCTCCACCAGCCTGGAGCGCGGCATCCCGCTGGCCGGGCGCGTCGGCATCGCCACCCAGTCCGGTGCCTATGGCGCGCACCTGCTCGGCCTGTCGCGGCAGCGCGGGCTGGGCACGCCGATCTGCGTCGCCACCGGCAACGAGGCCGACGTCACCCTGGGCGACGCCATCGGCTGGCTGGTGGAGTCGCCGGAGATCGACGTCGTGATGGCCTACGCCGAATCCATCCGCAACGTCGACAGCTTCCTCGCTGCCCTGGAAGCGGCCCATCGCGCCGGCAAACCGGTGATCCTGCACAAGGTCGGGCGCAGCGAACTGGGCGGCCGCGCGGCGATGTCCCACACCGCCTCCCTGGCGGGCGACGACAAGGTGCTCGACGCGGTGCTGGCCGACTATGCGGTGGTCCGCGCACGCACCACCGAGGAACTGGTGGACATCGCCTACCTCGCCACCCAGCGCATCTACCCGGTGAACAACAGCCTGGGGATGATCACCGTCAGCGGTGGCGCCGGCATCATCGTCAGCGACGCCGCCGAGGACGTCGGCCTACCCATGCCGCCGATGCCGGAAGCGGCCCAGGCGCGCCTGAAACAGCGCCTGCACTATGCCTCGCCGCTCAACCCGGTGGACTGTACCGCCCAGGCGCTGAATGACCTGAGCCTGGTCCACGACTTCACCGAGTCCATGGTGGTGGACGGCGGCTACCGTTCGCTGATCGCCTTCTTCACCCAGGCCGGAACCGCCGCCTCCATCGGCCCGCGCCTGGCCGAGCAATTCGCGCGGATCAAGGCCGACCATCCGGACCGCCTGTTCGTGGTCTCGGTGATGGGCGAGGGCGAGGAATTGGCGCCCTACCAGAAGACCGGCTTCGCCCTGTTCGAAGACCCGACCCGCGCCGTGCGCGCCATCCAGGCCATGGGCCAGCTGGGCGAGGCCTTCGCCCGGCCGCTGCGCAGGATCCCCGCGCCCGGTGGCGTCGAGCTGCCGGCCAGCACGCCCGGTGAGGCCGAAGCCAAGCAACTGCTGGCCCGCGCCGGCATCGAATCGGCGCCCGAGCGGGTGCTGAAGAGTGCGGCGGAAGCTGCTGCTTTCGCTGAGCAGATCGGCTTCCCGGTGGTGCTGAAGATCGCCTCGGCGGACATCCTGCACAAATCGGAAATCGGCGGCGTGCTGCTCAATGTGAATAGCGCCCAGGCCGTGCGCGAGGGCTATGAGCTGTTGCTGCAACGCGCTGCCGAACACGCACCGAACGCTCGCCTCGACGGCGTGCTGGTGGCCCGTCAGCTGCAGGGCGGCGTGGAGTGTTTCATGGGCATCCAGCGCGACCCGCAGTTCGGTCCGGTGGCGGTGTTCGGCCTTGGCGGGATCTTCGTCGAAGTCCTCAAGGACGTGGTGTTCCGCCGCTGCCCGTTCGGCGTTGACGAGGCTGAACAGATGATCCGCAGCATCAAGGGCGCGCCGCTGCTGCTGGGGGCACGAGGTCGTCCGGTGACCGACATCAAGGCGCTGTCGCGGGTGCTTGCGCAGCTTTCGCAGTTCGCTGCCGAGGCCGGCCCGCGCCTGCGCTCGGTGGACCTCAACCCGGTCTTCGCCATGCCCGAGGGGCAGGGCGCCTGGGCCGCCGACGCGGTGCTGGAAGTGGAGGAGGTGGTCCATGGCGCTGAATCCTGAGCACCTGCTGAACTACCCGATTCCCGAAGTACGGCAGCGCTTCAGCCGCCACGACAGTGCTTTCTATGCACTGTCGGTGGGCCTGGGTACGGACCCGATGGACGAGCACCAGCTGACCTTCGTCGATGCCAACCGCGACCTCCAGGCGTTGCCCTGCATGGCCGTGGTGCTCGGTCATCCCGGCTTCTGGCTGGGCAACCCGGACACCGGCGTCGACGCCCTGCGCCTGGTCCATGGCGAGCAGAGCATCGAGTGGCTGAAACCGCTGCCGGTGGAAGGCGAAGTGATCGGCCGCACCCGCGTCACCGGGCTGGTGGACAAGGGCGCCGGCAAGGGCGCGCTGCTCTACAGCGAGAAGGTCGTCAGCGATGCGCGGAGCAGCGAGGTGCTGGCGATCGCCCGTGGCACCACCTTCCTGCGCGGCGATGGCGGCTTCGGCGGCGACAGCCAGTCGCTGAGCCAGCCGCACCGTCTGCCCGAACAGGCGCCGGACCTGCTCATCGACCTGCCGACACGCCCGGAGCAGGCGCTGTTCTACCGCCTGAACGGCGACGACAACCCGATCCACGCCAGCCCCGCGGCGGCGGCTCGCGGTGGTTTCCCGCGGCCGATCCTGCATGGCCTGTGCACCCTCGGCGTGGCCTTCCACGCGTTGCTGCGCGGCTTCGCCGACTACCGCGCGGAGCGCTTCGCCCACCTGCAGGTGCGCTTCTCCGCACCGGTTTACCCCGGCGAAACCCTGCGTACCGAAATCTGGAACGACGGCTCCTTCCGCACCCGCGTCGTCGAACGCGATGTGGTGGTGCTGGACAACGGCTGCGTACGCCTGACCCCGGACAGTGGAGAACCAGCCGGGATGGCCTAGCGCGAAGACGACCTCAACTCACCTGCGAGAACAACAACAATGAACGCATCCGACAGCTTGGCCCAGGGCTCCGCGATACCGCGGCGGACCCTGGTGATCGCCTTCTTCTTCTGCTTCCTGGGTCTGCTCGCCGACGGCGCCGACCTGATGTTCCTCGCCTACAGCCTGAACAGCCTCAAGGTCGAATTCGGCCTGTCCAACTTCGAGGCCGGCTCGCTGGGCAGCATCACCCTGGCCGGCATGGCCATCGGCGGCATCTACGGCGGCTGGGCGTGCGACCGCTTCGGTCGGGTGCGCGTGGTGACCTGGACCATCCTGGTGTTCTCCGTCGGCACCGCGTTGCTGGGCCTGGCGCACAACTACTGGGCCTTCGCGCTGATCCGCTTCGTCTCCTCGCTGGGCCTGGGCTCGCTGTTCGTGGCCTGCAACATCCTGATGTCCGAGTTCGTCACCGCCAGGTACCGCACCACCATCCTAGCGACCATGCAGGCCGGCTGGACCGTGGGTTACCTGGTGGCGACGGTGCTCGCCGGACAGATCATCCCGGATTACGGCTGGCGTGCGCTGTTCTTCACCGCCATCGGCGCGGCGCTGATCTGCCTGGCGCTGCGGCCCTGGGTGCCGGAGTCGCCGTCGTGGCTGGCCGCTCGTGCGCAACGGGCGCAACAGCGCGCTGCCGGCGCTGCCCGCCAGGCCGCCAACAGCGGCGGCATGCGCCAGTTGCTGGTCGACCCGTCCACCCGACGCATGTTCGTGCTCTGGAGCCTCACCTCGTGCTTCCTGCTGTTCGGCTACTACGGGACCAACAACTGGATGCCCTCGTACCTGGAGAGCGAGCTGGGCATGAACTTCAAGTCCATGACCGGCTACATGGTCGGCACCTACACCGCGATGATCCTCGGCAAGGTGCTCGCCGGCATCGCCTCGGACCGCTTCGGCCGCCGCGCCACCTTCGCCGCCGGCGCCATCGGCACCGCCATCTTCATGCCGGTGATCGTGTTCTGGCACACACCGGACAACATCGTCTGGATCCTCGCGCTGTTCGGCTTCATCTACGGCGTGCCGGTGGGAGTGCTGGCCACCTACATGACCGAGAGCTTCTCCACCCAGGTACGCGGCGCCGCCGTGGGCACTTCCTACAACCTCGGCCGCATCGGCGCGGCGGTGGCCCCGGCGGCCATCGGCCTGCTGGCCTCCCATGTGTCCATCGGCGCGGGCTTCCTGGTGATGGGCATTACCTACGTCATCACCGGCCTGATCCCCGCGCTGCTGATCCCCAACCGCCTGTATGACCCGAACCGCGAAGCGCGCACGGCGCAGCCCAGCACACCTGCGCGTGCGTCGACGCACAGCACTGCCCGCCCGCTGGGCCAACCCGTCACGGAGGAAAGCCTGCGATGACCGATCTCACCTGCGCTGCCAATGCGCCCGGGCCGGACATGTTCCCCAGCGGCCGCTTCACCTTCCAGGAGTTCCTCGGCCTGGAACGCTGGATCGACGGCGACGTCGTGCGGGTGCGCCTGCGCCATCGACCGGAGCTGATGAACTACATCGACAGCTTCCATGGCGGCGTGCTGATGAGCGTGCTCGACGCCGCCATGGCCGGGGCCATCCGCGCGCAGATGCCGGGCTGCTCGATGGTCACCATCGACATGGCTACCCACTTCATGGGCAGCACCCGCGGCGAGATCAACGCCGTCGGCCGGCTGCTCAAGCGCACCCGCACGCTGTGCTTCTGCGCGGCGGACATCTTCGATGAGGCCGGCGAGCTGATCGCCAGCGCCACCGGCAGTTTCAAGTACCGGCCCGCGGCGGCCGGAGCTGTTCAACCGACACGGGAATGATGAAATGACCGACCACACCGCGATGGCCGAGGAGCGCGAAGAGCGCCTGCGGCTGATCCGTGACAGCGCCGCCTCCCTGGTCCCGCGCGGCGGCGACCTGGGCCGGGTGCGCCGTCTGCGCTTCCAGCAGGCGGGCGTTGACCGCGACGCCTGGGGCGAAGTCTGCGCCATGGGCTGGCCGGGCCTGCGCCTCGCCGAAGAGCTGGGCGGCAGCGGCCTGGGCATGGCCGAGTACACCGCGCTGCTGGAAGAGCTCGGACGCGGCCTGCTGCCCGAGCCGCTGATCGAGGCGAGCCTGGTGGCGCCATTACTGCCGGCTGACGAGCGCGACGCGCTGCTGGCTGGCGAGCGGTTGATCCTGCCCGCCGGTATCGGCTACGAGGCGGGCGCCGCGTTGCCGGTACTGCGCGATGGCCAGCTGCGCGGCGAGATCGCCCATGTGGCCTTGGGCGCTGCGGCCGATGCCTGGCTGGTCGCCTGCAACGTCGGCCTTGCACTGGTGCAGCGCAACGCCGAAGGGCTCAGCGTTCACCAGGAGCCGACCCAGGACGGCGGCCACCTCGCGCGTCTGCGCTTCGATGGCACGCCCGCGCAACTCGTCGAAGCCGCGCCGGCTGCGCTCGATGAGTCGGCACTGGCCTGCGCCGCCTACCTGGTGGGGCTGATGGATGCGGCCTTCGAACAGACCCGCGACTACCTCGGCGTACGCCGCCAGTTCGGCCGCGAGATTGGCAGCTTCCAGTCGCTGCAGCACCGCATGGTCGATCTGAAGCTGCAGATCGAACTGGCCCGCGCCATCGTCGGCGAAGCGGCCACCGCGCTGGACGAAGGCGCGCCGACTGCGCAGGTACAGCGCCTGGTGTCCACCGCCAAGGTCCGTGCGGCCGAGGCTGCCATGCTGGTCACCCGCCAGGCGATCCAGCTGCACGGCGGCATCGGCTACACCGACGAGGCCGACATCGGCCTGTTCCTGCGCCGCGCCATGGTGCTGCTCAACAGCCAGGGCTCGCTGGCCTTCCACCGGGCGCGCTACATCGCCCTGCTGCATGCGGAGGTGGCGTGATGAGCGAGATGCTGCTGCAGGAAAGCCATGGCTCGGTGCGCCTGCTGCGCTTCAACAATCCGGCGCGGCGCAATGCATTGTCCCCCGCGCTGCGTGCCGAGCTGCTCGAAGCGCTGCGTGAAGCGGAAGCTGATGCTGCCGTGCGCAGCGTGGTGCTCACCGGCTCGGCGGAAGTCTTCAGCGCTGGCGGCGACCTCAGCGACATGCACGTCACCGACCTTGGCGCCGGCCGCGTGCGCATGCAGAAGAACGCCGACCTGATCCGCCAGATGCTGCGCATGGGCAAGCCAATCATCGCCGCCATCGAAGGTTGGGCGGTGGGTGCCGGGCTGTCCGTGGCGCTGGCCTGCGATAGCCTGGTGTGTGGCGGCACGGCGCGCTTCGCCGCCGGCTTCGGCAAGGTCGGGCTGATCGCCGATCTTGGCCAACTGCACACCCTGCCGGCCCGTATCGGCATCGGCCGCGCGCGGCAGGTGCTGATGTTCGGCCAGGTGATCGAAGCCGAGGAAGCACTGCGCATCGGCCTGGTGGATCAGCTCTGCGCACCCGGTGCCGCGCTCGACGCTGCCCTCGCGTTGGCCGCGAAGGTCGAGCAACAGGCACCGCTGCCGCTGGCGCTGACCAAGGCATTGCTCGCCGATGGCCTGGAACTGCTGCTCGAACGCGAGGGCGATTTCCAGAGCCAGCTGTTCCTCAGCGCCGACCACGCCGAAGGCAAGGCGGCTTTCCTCGAAAAACGTTCCCCGAAGTTCCGGGGCCAGTAATCAAGAGAGCAGTGACATGACCGATTACAACGCCCTGGGCGATGACGAATTCCGCCGGCTGGTGCGCGACTGGGTCGCCGCCAACTACCCGCAGCGCATCCGCAACCCGGCCCACCGCCTGGGCCGCGACGACACCTGGGAGTGGTACCAGGCGCTGTCGCAGCAGGGCTGGCTGTGCCCCGGCTGGCCGGTGCAGCACGGCGGCATGGGGCTGTCCGCCGGCAAGCAGCTGATCATGATCGAGGAGATGGAGAACTACGGTTGCGCGCGCCTGCCCGACAGCGGCATCACCATGCTCGGCCCGCTGCTGATCCGCTATGGCACCGACGCCCAGCGCGAGCGCTTCCTGCCGCGCATCCTCAGTGGCGAAGACATCTGGTGCCAGGGCTACAGCGAACCCAACGCCGGCTCCGACCTGGCCAGCCTACGCACCGAGGCGGTGCTGCGTGACGGCGAATGGGTGATCAACGGCCAGAAGACCTGGACCACCATGGGCACCGAGGCCAACTGGATATTCGTGCTGGCGCGCACCGAGCGCAGCGCCAAGGCGCAGCAGGGCATCAGCTTCCTGCTGGTGCCGATGGACAGCCCCGGCGTCGAGGTGCGGCCGATCCTCAACCTCGAACTGCAGGGCGAATTCTGCGAGGTGTTCTTCAACGACGTGCGTGTGCCGGAGGAGAACCTCGTCGGCGCGGTCAACCACGGCTGGGGCATGGCCAAGGCGCTGCTGGGCTTCGAGCGCATCTTCCTCGGCTCGCCGAAGCAGGCCACGTTCGCCCTCGAGCGCCTGGTGCGCCTCTCGCGTCACCAGGGCCTGTGGGACGACCCGGTGTTCTCCCAGCGCTTCGCCGCGCTGAGCATGGACCTGGACTGCCACAAGGCGCTCTACGAGCGCTTCGCCGAACGCCTGCGGCGTGGCGAGGAGCTGGGCCCGGACGTGTCCCTGCTGAAGATCCACCAGTCCGAGCTGTACCAGCGCATCAGCGAACTGGGGCTGGAGATCGCCGGCCCGGATTCGGCGCTGCTCAACCCCTTCAGCGACGATCCCGAGCTGCACCCGGCGGGCATCTTCATCCAGTCACGGCCGACCACCATCTACGGCGGCACCAACGAAATCCAGCGCAACATCCTGGCCAAGGCCGTGCTCGGCCTGCCGAGCTGATCTGCGCGCAACGAATTCTCCGATTGAACGAACCGAACAGTAAGGAATTAGCGATGACCCAACGACTCAACGAAGGCAAGGTAGCGATCGTCACCGGCGCCGGTGGCGGCATCGGCCGCGAGATTGCCCTGGCCCTGGCCGACAGTGGCGCGCGGGTACTGATCAACGATATCGGCGTGTCCCTGCAGGGCGAGGGCGGCTCGGCTTCCCCGGCCGAGGAAACCCTCGGGCTGATCCGCCAGCGCGGCGGCGACGGCGCGATCAACACCGACAGCGTGTCGGACTGGGACAGCGCGCGACGCATCGTCTCCAGCGCCATCGACGCCTTCGGCCGCGTCGACATCGTGGTGAACAACGCCGGCATCCTGCGCGACACCATCTTCCACAAGATGAGCGCCGAGGACTGGCTGTCGGTGATCAACGTGCATCTGAACGGCAGCTTCTTCGTCAGCCGCGCTGCCGCCGAGCACTTCCGCGCGCAGAACAGCGGCGCCTTCGTGCACATGACCAGCACCTCGGGGCTGATCGGCAACTTCGGCCAGGCCAACTACTCGGCAGCCAAGCTGGGCATCGTCGCCCTGAGCAAGTCCATCGCCCTCGACATGCAGCGCTACAACGTGCGCTCCAACTGCATCGCGCCCTTCGCCTGGAGCCGCATGACCGACTCCATTCCGGCTGAGACGCCGGAGCAGAAGGCGCGGGTGGAAAACCTCCAGCGCATGACCCCGGACAAGAACGCGCCGTTGGCTGTGTACCTTGCTTCCGACGCCGCCAGCGCGGTCAACGGCCAGGTGTTCGCCGCGCGCAACCACGAGATCTTCCTGATGAGCCAGAGCCGTCCGCTGCGCAGCGTGCACAGCGACAACGGCTGGACCCCGCAGAGCATCGCCGAGCACGGCATGCCGGCATTGCGCGGCAGCTTCATGGACCTGGCGCGCAGCCCGGACGTGTTCTCCTGGGACCCGATCTGACCTTTCGGAGGCAGGCGCATGTTCAAGACCCGATTCACCGAAACCTTCGGCGTGCGGCACCCGATCATGCAGGGCGGCATGCAGTGGGTGGGGCGCGCCGAGATGGCGGCGGCCGTGGCCAATGCCGGCGGGCTGGCGACGCTCTCGGCGCTGACCCAGCCGTCCCCACAGGCGCTGGCCGATGAGATTGCGCGTTGCCGTGAGCTCACCGACCAGCCTTTCGGCGTCAACCTCACGCTGTTGCCCACGCAGAAGCCGATCCCCTACGCCGAGTACCGCGCGGCGATCATCGAGGGTGGCATCCGCGTGGTCGAAACCGCCGGCAATAACCCCGGCGAGCATATCGCCGAGTTCCGCCAGCACGGCATCAAGGTGATCCACAAATGCACCGCCGTGCGCCATGCGCTCAAGGCCGAGCAATTGGGTGTGAATGCGGTGTCCATCGACGGCTTCGAGTGCGCCGGCCATCCGGGGGAGGACGACATTCCCGGCCTGGTCCTGCTGCCGGCGGCGGCCAACCGGCTGAGCGTGCCGATCATCGCCTCCGGCGGTTTCGCCGACGGCCGGGGGCTGGTGGCGGCGCTGGCGCTGGGGGCCGACGCGATCAGCATGGGCACGCGCTTCCTCAGCACCCGCGAATGCCCGATCCATTCGCAGGTCAAGGCGGCGATCCGTGCCGCCGACGAGCGTTCCACCGACGTGATCATGCGTTCGCTGCGCAACAGCGCACGGGTCGCACGCAACGCCGTCAGCCAGGAGGTGCTGGCCATCGAGGCACGCGGCAATGCCACCTACGCCGACATCGCCACGCTGGTCAGCGGGCTGCGCGGGCGCACGGTCTACGAGCAGGGCGACACCGACTTGGGGATTTGGTCGGCGGGCATGGTCCAGGGCCTGATCGATGACGAACCGACCTGCGAGGAATTGCTGCGCGGCATCGTCGAGCAGGCGCAGGGCCTGATCCGCAAACGACTGGAGGGTTTGCTGATCCAGTGATTTCCACCGTGGCGGCGTGGGAGCAAGCGCTGCTTCCGGGAGCCAAGCGCGTGGGCCTCCCTCTCCCCCGCCCTCTCCCTTCAGGGAGAGGGCGGGGGAGAGGGGCTCGCACTGACTTCCAGACAGCAGCGGCGCCGCCTTCACCTCACCTGACGAAGAGACAACAACAATGAAAAATCTTCCCGTACGGGCGCTCGTGTCGAGCTTCGCCTGCCTGCCCCTGTTCGCCCACGCGGACTTCATCGCGGACAGCAAGGCCAACCTGGAACTGCGCAATTTCTACTTCAACCGCGACTACCGCCAGAGCGGTGCCGCGCAGTCGAAATCCGAGGAGTGGGCGCAGGGATTCCTGCTGCGCTTCGAGTCGGGCTACACCGAGGGCACGGTCGGCGTGGGCGTCGATGCGCTCGGCCTGCTGGGCATCAAGCTGGACTCCAGCCCCGACCGCACCGGCTCCGGCCTGCTGCCGTACTCGGCCAGCGACAAGCGCGCCGCCGACGACTACAGCTCCCTTGGCCTGACTGCCAAGCTGCGCGCCTCGAAGAGCACCCTGAAGGTCGGCACCCTGCTGCCGAAGTTGCCGGTGGTGCAGTACAACGACACCCGCCTGGCCCCGCAGACCTTCCAGGGCGGCCTCGCCGAGATCAACGAGATCGACGGTCTCACCGCGCAGCTCGGCCAGCTTCGCCAGGTGAAGCAGCGCGACTCGACCAACGAGGAAGACCTGTCGATGACCCGTGGCAACAAGCGCAACATCGTGCTGGGCAGCCACACCAAGAGCGACCGCTTCAACCTCGCCGGCGGCACCTACCGCTGGACCGACAACCTCAGCACCAGCTACCACTACGGCGGCCTGGAGAACTTCTACCGCCAGCACTACCTGAGCGTGGTGCACACCCTGCCGATCACCGAGGGCCAATCGCTCAAGTCCGACATCCGCTGGGCGCGTTCCACCGATGACGGCGGCAGCAACGTCGACAACCGTGCGCTCAACGCACTGTTCACCTACCGCATCGGTGGCAGCGGTTTTGGCGTGGGCTACCAGCGCATGTCCGGGGATACCGGCTTTGCCTACCTGTCCGGCACCGACCCGTACCTGACCAACTTCGTGCAGATCGGCGACTTCGCCAACAAGGACGAGCGCTCCTGGCAGGCGCGCTACGACTACGACTTCGCCGGCCTCGGCCTGCCCGGCCTGACCTTCATGACCCGCTACCTGCAGGGCGACCACATCGACCTGCTCAATGGCCAGGGACGCGGCAAGGAGTGGGAGCGCGACACCGATATCGGCTACGTGGTGCAGAACGGCCCGTTGAAGAACCTCGGCTTCAAGGTGCGCAACGGCGCCTTCCGCAGCGACTTCGGCAACGACATCGACGAAACGCGGGTCATCGTCAGCTACCAGATGCCGCTCTGGTAACCCTGCGCTATTTATCCGTAGGGCGGACGGTGGCGATTTGGCCAGAACCGCTCCGTCCGTGGCGGGAATGTCTCTTTTCGCCAAAGTCTGAACCGTGATTCACTGCTTTTCATGCAGTGAATCAGGATTCAGACCATGGCTTACCGGCAAACCCCGGCCCGCTTGCAAAAGGACGGCGAACAGCGTGAGCGCATCCTCGCGCTGGCGCTGGCGCGGGTTGCCGATGGCGGCTTCGCCGCGCTGACCATGCAGGGCCTGGCCGATGACGCCGGCATCGCCACCGGCAGCCTCTACCGGCACTTCAGCGGCAAGGGCGAGCTGGCCGCCGAGGTCTTCGCCCGCGCCAGCCAGCATGAAGTCGATACCCTGGGCACTTTGCTGAAAGCTCCCGGCAGCGCCTCCGAACGCCTGAACCGTGGCCTGCACCAGTTCGCCGCCCGCGCCTGGGGTAGCCGCCAACTGGCCTTTGCGCTGATCGCTGAACCGGTCGATCCGGAAGTGGACGAGCAGCGCCTGATCTACCGCGAAGCCTACGCCGCGCTGTTCGTCACCCTGCTGGAGCAGGGCATCGCCGCCGGCGAATTCCAGCCGCAGCCGGTGCAGCTGACCGCCGCCTGCCTGGTCGGCGCCATCGCCGAGGCTCTGATCGGCCCGCTCTCGCCACCGGCCCGCGCGGCACGGGATGCCGGGCAATCCCGCGTTTCCCTGGAGGACGTCAGTGACGCCCTCGTGACCTTCTGCCTGCGCGCCGTCGGGGCGCGCCCATCCGTTCTGCCAAAGCCTGCCTCGCCCACAACCGCCACGGAGGACCCGCCATGAGCCTGCACCAGTACGCCGAAACCCATGAAGTGACCAACCAGGTGCCGCCGCTGGACGGTGCCAACCTTTATCGCATCGACCTGCCGCTGCAGGAGTGGGTGCGTCGCTACGACGGCGGCTTCGCCGAGCAGAAGCTCGACGCTTACGGTGCGCTGGCCGGCGGGCCATTGATGGCGGCGGGTTTCCTGGCCAACGAGAACAAGCCGGTGTTCAAGTCCCACGACCGCTACGGCCATCGCATTGACCTGATCGAATTCCACCCGGCCTACCACGAGCTGATGCGCGCCTCCATCGAGGCCGGCATTCCCTCCATGCCCTGGACCGACCCGCGTGCCGGCGCCCAGGTCGCCCGCGCGGGCCTGAGCTACCTGCACAGCCAGGCCGAAGCCGGCACCGGCTGCCCGCTGACCATGACCTTCGCCAGCGTGCCGGCGATCCGCCTGCAAGCGGACATCGCCGAGAAGTGGCTGCCGAAGATCCTCTCCACCGAATACGACCCGCGCAACCTGCCCATCGAGCAGAAGGCCGGCGCCACCATCGGCATGGCCATGACCGAGAAGCAGGGCGGCACCGACGTGCGCGCCAACACCACCCGTGCCTATCCGGTGGGCATTCCCGGCCCGGGCCAGGCCTACGAACTGGTCGGCCACAAATGGTTCTGCTCGGCGCCCATGTGCGATGCCTTCCTCACCCTGGCCTACACCGACAAGGGCCTGACCTGCTTCCTGCTGCCGCGCCACCGCCCGGACGGCAGCCGCAACGAGTTCTACATCCAGCGCCTGAAGAACAAGCTGGGCAACTGGTCCAACGCCTCCAGCGAGGTCGAGTACCGTGGCGCGCTGGCCTGGATGGTCGGCGAGGAAGGCCGTGGCGTGCCCACCATCATCGAGATGGTCGCCATGACCCGCTTCGATTGCATGATCGGTTCCAGCTCCCTGATGCGCCAGGCGCTGACCCAGGCCGCGCACCACTGCGCCTACCGCCAGGTCGGCGGTCGCGTGCTGGCCGAGCAGCCGCTGATGCAGAACGTGCTGGCCGACCTGGCCCTGGAAAGCGAAGCCGCGCTGGCGCTGACGATGCGCATGGGCCGCGCCCTGGACCACCTGCACGACGAGCGGGAGGACAAGTTCGCCCGCTTGGTCACCGCCGTGGGCAAGTACTGGATCTGCAAACGCGCCCCCGCGATGATCAACGAAGCCGCCGAATGCCTGGGCGGCGCCGGCTACGTCGAAGACACCATCCTCCCGCGCCTGTACCGCGAAGCGCCGGTCAACTCCACCTGGGAAGGCTCCGGCAACGTGCAGTGCCTGGACGTGCTGCGCGCGCTGTCGAAGGAACCGGGCGTGCTCGACGCGCTGTTCGCCGAACTGGGCGATGGCCACGGCGACGCGCGACTGGCCTCGTTCATCGGCAACCTCAAGGCGTCCTTCGCCGACACCCAGGACATCCAGTACCGCGCCCGCCAGCTCACCGAGAACGTCGCCATCGCCCTGCAGGCCAAGCTGCTGCTGGAAGCGGGCAACTCAGTGGTCTCCGACGCCTTCATCGCCAGCCGCCTGGACGATGGCGGTCGTGTCTACGGCACCCTGCCGCGCGGGGTGGATGTGGAGGCGCTGGTGGCGCGGGCGTCGCCGCATCTGGCGTGAGGTTGAACGCTAGGCCCAGGGCGGTGCTATGCCGCCCTTGGTTTGATCTCGTCGATGATCTGCTGCCCTGACTCCAACTCCGCGACGCGTAGATCGAAGGCCGTCTGCAGGTTGACCCAGGACTGCGCGTCGCCGCCGAAGTAACGCGCCAGTCGAAGTGCGGTATCCGCCGTGATGCTGCGGCGCTCGTTGACGATCTCGTGGATTCGCGTCGCGGGAACCCTCAGTGCCGTGGCCAAGGCGTTGGCTGACATCTCCAGCGGCAGCAGATACTCCTCGCGGAGGATTTCACCCGGATGGACCGGGCGCATGCGGTTTTGTGTCATGCCTGTTTACCTTCAGTGGTAGTCCAATCTCGACGTCGTGCACGTTGCCATCGAGCCAGCGAAAGCAGATTCGCCATTGCCCGTTGATCCGGATGCTGTACTGGCCTGTGCGGTTGCCCTGCAGGGCTTCCAATCGATTGCCCGGCGGCGACCTGAGGAAGTCCAGCGTCGCCGCGGCGTCCAGCATTTGTAGCTTCCGTTCCGCCTGAGCCTGAAAGGCTCTGAAGGCTTTCGGACAGGCTCCTTCGAACAGCGCTTGCGTGTGTTTGCATGCAAACGACGTGATCATGGAGATACGGTATCATGGTGCGCGTATAACGCAATGCGTAATGCGTATTGCGTTATATCGTCGGTGGGATCGCGTAGTGACATGATTTCGGGTTCCTCAGGGGCGACGTGTACTCGGTCCGGTAGGGCGAATAACGCGTCAGCGTTATCCGCCGTGGAGGTTCCGGCGGATAACCTGTTCCAGGTTATGCGCCCTACGTTCCTTGCCGCTCAGGCGCCAGTGATCCAGCGCAGTGGATGCCGCCAGCCGGTGCGTGGAGCCGGTTCCGCCTTGGGCTGGAGCAGTTGCGGCACGTCGCTGTAGCGCACCCAGAGCTGGTCGTTCCATTCCAGCAGGGCGATGTCGCGGTTTTCCCAGCGCAGCAGGGAGCGGCGCGGGTGCTGGACGGGGAGGGTGGGGCCGCGCAGGGCGGGGATGACTTCCTGGGTGATCCACTGGCGCAGGCTGCGGTTTTCCGGGTGGCGGTAGCGCGTCAGCAGGAAGAAGAAGCCGCCCTCGCTGACTATCCAGGCGTCTTCCTCGCCTGTCTGGGTCTGCAGGCGGACTTTCTGCCGCAGGTCGGGATCGAGACGGTGGGCGGCATACTGCTCGGCGTCGTGGCCGATCAGTACGCCCAGATCACGGACAGAGAACCAGGGTTGGTCCTCTATCATCAGGGCGCGAAGCGATCTTTGGTGACGCATAAACACTGTAGAGATATGAACTTCGTTGTTCATGGCAAAACTCCTCAAATGATTGGGAGCAGCCGCTGCCCATCGCCGTCAATCGAAGGGCGGCAAACCGCGCAGGGTTGACGGACCGGTCTACAGTACCCGGCAGGCCACAACGCCAAAGGCCTCCCTGCGCGATTTGCCATTGACTGTCACGACGATAAATCGCGAGTACAGCGAGGCTTGCCAAGGTGTTTCTCACCTTCGCATGCGTCCAGGGACGCATTCGCGTCTGCAGAATCAGGCCGTCAAACCCGGCTGCGGGATTGACCGCAGCGCGGCCAATCTAGCCGCGACGCCTCGATAAACAAGGCGCCTCCGGCAGCTTGGGACGCCCCGACACGCGATATACGAAAACGGAAGGTCGGCCGGTAATTCGGGCTGTCATCCGCACTCGCAGGCACGGATTCTGTCATAGGCTTTCTTCAACCCTTCCGCTCGTCCTGCCAACCGGGAATCTGTCATCCCTTTCTGTGACGGAAGCAGGCAAGATGGAGCTGATCGTTCAGACAGGATGCCCACCATGAGTCTTACGACTGGCGACGAGTTCTTCGTCGCGCAGACCGCCGAAGAGGCCGTCGACCAGCTGGCCGTGCTCCACGAGCGTGCCACCGGCGCCCTGAACCAGGCGCTGAAGCGGTACCTGAAGGACCGCGAAGTCCCCGACGCGCAGCAGCGCGAACAATTCCGCTACCCGCTGCTGCGGGTGACCTACCTGTGCCAGGGTGAAGTGCCGTCCACCACCCGCGCCTACGCCAAGGTCCAGGTACCCGGCACCTACGCGGTGACCATCACCCAGCCCAAGGCCTTCCGCAAATACCTGCTGGAACAGCTGCGCCCGCTGATGGAGGACTTCACCGTGCGCGTGGAAGTCGGCGTCAGCCAGCAGAACATTCCTTACCCTTATGTGGTGGAAAGCGGCGACGAGCTGGGGGGTTCCGGCGTGACGGCCGCCGAACTGGCGCGGGTGTTCCCCAGTACCGACCTGTCGGCCACCTCCGACGGCGTGGCCGACGGCCTGTACGAATGGGAGAACGCCGACCCGATGCCGCTGGCGCTGTTCGACGCCGCGCGTACCGACTTCTCCCTGCGCCGCATGGTGCATTACACCGGCAGTGACTGGCGCCATGTGCAGCCGTGGATTCTGCTGACCAACTACCACCGCTACGTCGACCAGTTCATCCACCTGGGCCTGGAGCGCCTGCGCGACGACCCGCGCTTCGTGCGCATGGTGCTGCCGGGCAACGTGATCATCGAGCGCGGCACCGACGAGGGGGAAGCGAACGCCATCGTCGCCAGCGTCGAGTGGCACCGCTTCCAGATGCCGGCCTACCACCTGATCGCCGAAGACGGCGACGGCGTGACCCTGGTGAACATCGGCGTCGGCCCGTCCAACGCGAAGAACATCACCGACCACCTCGCCGTGCTGCGTCCGCACTGCTGGCTGATGGTCGGCCACTGCGGCGGCCTGCGGCAGTCGCAGACCATCGGCGACTACGTGCTGGCCCACGCCTACATGCGCCGCGACGGCATCCTCGACCGCGTGCTGCCGCCGCACATCCCGATCCCGGCGCTGGCCGAGGTGCAGCTGGCACTGCAGGAGGCCGCCGCGCTGGTGACCGGCGAGCGCGGCGACCAGCTCAAGCGTCGCCTGCGCACCGGCACCGTGCTGACTTACGATGACCGCAACTGGGAGCTGCACTGGGCCCAGGAGCGCCCGCTGATCAACCTGGCGCGGGCGATTGCGGTGGATATGGAAAGCGGCACCATCGCCGCACAGGGCTACCGTCTGCGGGTGCCTTACGGCACGCTGCTGTGCGTGTCGGACAAGCCGCTGCACAGCGAGATCAAGCTGCCCGGCGCCGCCACGGCCTTCTACCAGCGCGCGGTGAGCCAGCACCTGTCCATTGGCGTTGCCGCCGTGGACCTGCTGCGCACCCAGCTCAACTCGCTGCACTCGCGCAAGCTGCGCAGCTTCGACGAGCCGCCGTTCCGCTGATCTGCGACAGGGCGCGGAGCGCCTGCCGGGGCGATGGTGGTTGCCCCCGGCTGCCGTGTAGGGCGCATGACGCGCCAGCGTTATCCGCCGTGGTGGTTGCGGCGGATAACCTGTTCCAGGTTATGCGCCCCTACGGCCTTGATGGCGTGCTGGTGATTTGTTGCCCGCGCAGGCGGGGCTGAAGAAAGCCGAAGGAGAGCGTTGCCGATGACCGATCCTCGCAAGACCCCGGCGGGCCGTGTGCTCGCCCTGCTGGACCTGACCTCGCTGAATGCCGGCGATGACCTGCAAAGCACCGTGGACCTCTGCCGCCGTTCCCTGACGCCTTACGGCGAAGTGGCGGCGGTGTGCGTGTGGCCGAAGCTGGTGCACGTTGCCCGGCGTACGCTCAACACCCTGGGCGGGCGCTCGGTGAAGGTCGCCAGCGTGTGCAACTTCCCCGCCGGGAATGCGCCGCTGGCGGATGTGGCGGAGGAGGTGCGCAAGACCCTCGCCGAGGGGGCCGACGAGATCGATCTGGTCTATCCCTGGCGCAAGCTCAAGGCGGGCGAGGCCACCGCTGCGGAGGAGCTGATCCGCACCTGCAAGACACTCTGTGGTCCCTACCATCGCCTGAAAGTCATCCTGGAAACCGGCGAGCTGGCGGATCCGGAGCTGATCCGCACGGCCTGCCGCGAAGCCATTGCCGGCGGTGCGGACTTCCTCAAGACCAGCACCGGCAAGGCGGCCACGCACGCGACGCCCGAAGCTGTGAAGGTGATGCTCGAATGTATCGAGGAGGCGGGCGGCAAGGTCGGGCTGAAGGTGTCCGGTGGGCTGCGCAGCCTGGCCGATGCACTGCAATACCGGGCGCTGGTGGAGGAGCGTTTCGGCTCGGCCTGGATAACGCCCGAGCACCTGCGTTTCGGAGCCTCCGCCTTGCTCGACGATCTACTGCGCGAGCTGGGTGTCGAGGCCAAGCCCATCTCCACTCGCAGCTATTGAACCGAGCGCGTTGACGCTACCCGAGGTGGGCCTGGAAGGCTCGTCCGCCGCGCTACGGGGAACCGTGGCGCGTCCCTCCGGTCGGACCTTCGCCGACCTTTTCCGCTGGTGATCCCATGCCGTTTCGCGCTCCTTCTCACCTCACCAACCCGCTGCGCCGTTTCGCCCGCCGACTGGTGGAAAACGGCACGCCCGAAGTTGCCGCGCCGCTCCCTCTGCCCGACAGCATCGCCGGCGAACCCTGGTTCTCCGTAGGCAAGGCGGTGGAAGGACTGGGCGGTGAGCGGGTGGATGGCTGGTGCCTGGAAGAGTGGCCGGGCCTGGCGCTGCGCGGCCGTTTCAGCGCCTGCTGGCGCGACGCCCAGGGCCGCCTGTGGAACGTGTTGCCGGGCGGGGAGGCCATCGCCTTCCTGCCTGACCCGAAGCGCCGTTACGAAGGCGTGCCACTGGCCGAACAGCTGCACGCGCTGGAGCGTGACGAGCTGCTGGAAGACTACCTCTGGCTCAGCCGCGAGCTGAGCAAACCGCAGTTGGACGACGAGCGCCGGGAAGTCCGTGAATCCATGCGTCAGCGCCTGGAAAGCTGGCTGGAACTGGGCGGCCGCGGCGACAAGCCGTGTCCGTGCAACAGCGGAAAGCGTTATCGCAACTGCTGCAGCAAGCGGGTGCGGGAGAACTGAGACTGCTCTTCGTAGGAGTGAGCCTGCTCGCGATCTTTTGAAGCATCGGCGCGAGCGCCGGCCGATCGCGGACAGAGTCCGTTCCAACCCCGGTGCCGACCGTAGGAGCGGACGCTGTCCGCGATAGCTCGCACCTACAAAGAGGCATCCGGCATCGGTGGAACCAGCCATTGTTCCCCCGGCTTCGGCGCGCGGAAACGCTCCGCCGCCACGCCTCGTTTCTGCAACGCTGCCGCCAGGTCGCTGACCGGCGTGAACTGGCCTTCGTCGCTCAGGCGGAAGGTGCCGAAATGGATCGCCATGCTGCACTGCGAGTCCAGGTGCTGGTGTGCCTGCACGGCGTCATCCGGGTTCATGTGGTGGTGGCGCATGAACCAGCGCGGTTCGTAGGCGCCGATGGGCAGGGCGGCGAAGCGCATGGGGCCGAAGCGCTCGTATATCAGGCCGAACTCTTCGCCCAGCCCGGTATCGCCGGGAAACAGCAGCGGGCCATCCGGCGAGTGCAGCACGAAACCCATCCACAGCGTGCGGTTGGTGTCGCGCCGCGAGCGCGCCGACCAGTGCTGCGCCGGCACGCCGCTGAGCAGCATGCCCTCGGGCAGCGGCAGGCTCTGCCACCAGTCCAGCTCGGCGATATCGGTGAAGCCGCAGGCGCGGATCAGCTCGCCGTTGCCCAGTCCCGTCACTACCTTCGCCGACGGGAAGCGCCGCGCCAGCTCGCGCAGGCTGTGGATATCCAGGTGGTCGTAGTGGTTGTGGCTGACCAGGATCAGGTTGATCGCCGGCAGCTCGTCCAGCGCCAGGCCCGGCGGATGCACGCGCTTGGGCCCGACGAAGCTGAACGGGCTGGTGCGCTCGCACCAGAGCGGGTCGGTGAGGATGTTCAGGCCACGGTGCTGGATCAGCAGGGTGGCGTGGTTGATGTAGGTGACGCGCAGTTCATCGCCCTCGACGCGCGCCGGAGTTTCCGGGCGCGCATCGCGGCCGGGCTGGGCGATCCATTCCTGCTGGCGGCCGCGTTCGCGCTGCCATTTGAGGAAGGCGCGCAGGCCATGGTGCGGTCGGCGGTCGAGGTTGTGGAAGCGGATGCCGTCGAAATGCGCCGTCTGCGGGCCGCGATAGCGGGCGCCGAGGCGGCCGCTGAGGTTCTGCAGGGTGATCAGCCAGGTGGGGTGGCTCTTGGGCATGCTCGTGCGCGCTCTTGCGATGAGTACTCGGCACAACCTAGCATGCCGGGCATTCGCCGTACCCCCAACCTCGGTTACCAGTCTTTTCGCCATGCCCCGTCCTCCGCGCCCCAGCAATCGCCGCCCCGCCAGCCGTCCCGCGCCTCGCCGCGTGGCCAAGGCGCCGCCAGCGCAACCGAAGCTGATCCTGCTGAACAAGCCGTTCGACGTGCTGACGCAGTTCAACGACAGCGAGGGACGCGCGACGCTGAAGGATTTCGTCGATGTGCCGGGCATCTACCCGGCCGGCCGCCTGGACCGCGACAGCGAGGGCCTTTTGCTGCTGACCAACGATGGCCGCCTGCAGGCGCGCATCGCCGATCCGAAGCACAAGCTGCCGAAGACCTATTGGGTACAGGTAGAGGGTGAGCCGAGCGACGAGCAGCTCGAGCAGCTGCGCAAGGGCGTGCAGCTCAATGACGGCCCGACCCTGCCGGCCGAGGCCCGGCGGCTGGAGGAGCCGCAGCTATGGGAGCGCGATCCGCCGGTGCGCTTCCGCAAGTCGATCCCCACGGCCTGGCTGGAGCTGGTGATCCGCGAGGGGCGCAACCGCCAGGTGCGGCGGATGACGGCAGCGGTCGGCCTGCCCACGCTGCGCCTGGTGCGCGTGCGCATCGGGCCATGGCAGCTGGATGGGCTGCAACCGGGACAGTGGCGGGAAGTCAGCCCCGAACTCTGAGGCTCGGGGTGGGGCGTGGGTCAGAAGCCGCCTTCGAGCCCGGCGACGACCACGGACTTGATCAGGAAGCCGAGCACGCCCAGGCCCAGTGCGAAGAACAGCACCATGGTGCCCATGCGGCCGGCCTTGGACTTCTTGGCGAGGTCCCAGACGATGAAGGCCATGAACAGGA
This sequence comes from Pseudomonas sp. DP-17, assembly GCF_022380625.1. Classification (NCBI taxonomy): domain Bacteria; kingdom Pseudomonadati; phylum Pseudomonadota; class Gammaproteobacteria; order Pseudomonadales; family Pseudomonadaceae; genus Pseudomonas; species Pseudomonas sp. DP-17. The sequence continues at coordinate 227,076 of NZ_JAKSXG010000010.1, read as the reverse complement.
TCAGGCCGGTCACCAGGCCATACATCATCCAGTCTTCGAAACTTTCGTTCATTACAGCTCCTGCCCGGTGCGGAGGGTGTCCGAGGGACGCCGGGACGCGGTGGTGGTGAAGAAGGCGCGCATTATACGCATGCGGCGATCTGTCGTTCAGAGCCGTTCATGAATTGAACAGTTCCTCCTGCGCGGCGGGCGCAATGCCGCAAAAGTTCGCGCCGAGGCACGGCTGGCGGGGAAATCTGCGGTATCGATTTCGTTCGGCGGGAGGCAGGGTGCGCCGCTGTGTCGCAGGGGCGCAGGTTGTAGGAGCGAGCTTGCTCGCGAACCGCACGGCACCGGCGTGCCAGGAGGCCACGTTCGCGAGCAAGCTCGCTCCCGCAGAAAGCCGATCAAGCCCGCAGGTGATCCAGCGGCAGCTCGGTACTGGCCATCACATTGCGCAGCACGAAGCTCGAGCGCACGCTGGTCACGCCCTCGATGCGGGTCAGGGTGCCGAGCAGGAAGTGCTGGTAGTGTTCCATGTCCGGCACCATCACCTTGAGCTGATAGTCCGCGTCCATACCCGTCACCAGGCTGCATTCCAGCACTTCGGGGCATTTGCCGATGATCTGCTGGAAGTGCTCGAAACGCTCCGGCGTGTGGCGGTCCATGCCGATCAGTACGAAGGCGGTGAGGCTCAGGCCGAGCTTCTTGCTGTCCAGCAGGGCGACCTGGCGGACGATGTAGCCGTCGTCCTCGAGCTGCTTGACCCGCCGTGAGCAAGGGGAGGGCGACAGGCCGATACGTTCGGCCAGCTCCTGATTGGAGATGCGCGCATCGCGTTGCAGTTCGGCAAGAATTCGCAGGTCGTAGCGGTCCAACTTGTCCATGAAAGCCTCGTGTTTCGATTCAATTGCGCTTGTGGCGTAATTTTTGGGAAATTGTTGCTCAGGTGGTGCCTGTATGAGCAATCTTAGCAATCATTTCCCCGATCTGTCGCTTTACTATTTCTTCCAGATTCACAGCCCGGACATCACGTCCCCCTGCGATCCGCCCAATCAGGCGCTTCGCGGCTTGCCGACCCCACAGGATCGCGCCGGCCACCGGGCTACGCACTGCCCAGAAGGCGGAGCGAGGTGAGCCGGCGCCAACAGCGACGAGCAGGACGAGATTCCACAAAGGGAGGCTGACGAGCCTCCCTTTTTTCTTGCCCGCGATCTGTCCCCCATCTTTACCCTGACTTTACCCAGCGCCTTGCAATGCGGGCGCTGTGTCGTGGTCTATGGCATTGTCACATCACTGGTTTCGGCTGTTGCCGAAGTGAGGATTCCATGAAGTCGGGCTTCGGGCGGTTCGCCTGGTTCGCTGTGCTTTCGCTGGCCGTTGCGGTCCAGGCGCTGGCGGCCGATGGGCCCGATATGCAGGGGCAGGGCCATCCGTCCGCCAATGCCGGGCAATCACCGATGACCCGCCAGGGGCCGTCGCGCCCCATGGGCAACTGGCAGCCACACCCGCCGCAGAACCCCGGCGGACAGTCGCAGAGCCGTCCGCAGGGCAACAACGGTGGGCAATGGCAGGGTCGTCCCCAGGGTAATAACGGTGGGCAATGGCAGGGTCGTCCGCAGGGCAACAACGGTGGGCAATGGCAGGGTCGTCCCCAGGGCAATAACGGTGGGCAATGGCAGGGTCGTCCCCAGGGCAATAATGGTGGGCAATGGCAGGGGCGCCCGCAGGGTAACGATGGCGGGCCGTGGCAAGGTCACCCTTCCGCCGATGACAATCATCAGCCCGCCCCGCGCCCTTCCGGCGACAACGGACGCCAGTGGCAGGGCCGTCCCATTGGCGGCGGTACCACTTCGCAGTGGCAGGATCACGACCACGGCGGCGCCGGTTGGCAAGGGGGTACCCGTCCTCCGCCGGGCGGCTGGCAAGGTCGCCCGCCGCCCTCCCACGGCAATTGGGGGCCGCATCCGTCCTACTGGCGGCCGGGGTACGTGACGGACAGCATGCCGAGCGGGCATTACCGCGTGCCCTATCGCGGTAGCGACTACTACTTCAATGACGGCTACTGGTATCGCCCCTACGGCTCGCGCTATGTGGTGGTGACCCCGCCTTACGGGGCGCGGGTGCGCTACCTGCCGTCCTACGCCGAGCAGGTCTGGATCGGCAGCATTGGCTATTTCCTCGCCGCCGGCACCTATTACATGTGGCAGGCCGGTTCACAGGATTATGAAGTGGTGGCACCGCCCCAGCCGCAGGCCGTGGCAGTGGCGCAGTCGCCCTACGACGTGATCGCCTATCCGCTGTACGGCCAGGGGCAGGACCAGCAGGCCCGCGATCGCTATGAATGCCATGGCTGGGCGCTGCAGCAGAGCGGCTTCGACCCGGCCTCGGCGAACTACGCGCCGCCGGCCTACGTCGCCGAAAACTACCGCCGCGCCCTGGGCGCCTGCCTGAGCGGGCGTGGCTACAGCGTCAACTGATGGTCTCTTTTCCCACCACTTCCTGCGGGTCGGCGTGTACCAGCACCTCGGCCCGGGGGAATTCCCTGTGGATCGCCAGCACGGCTTCGTCACACAGGTGATGCGCCTTGGACAGCGACAGCTCGCCGGGCAGTTCCAGGTGTAGCTGGACGAACCAGTGGGTGCCGGAAATCCTTGTGCGCAGGTCATGGGCGCCCAGCACGCCGGGAACCTCGCGCACCAGTTCGAGCATGCGCGTGCTGACGTCCGGCGGCAGCTCTTCATCCATCAGCACCGCGACGGATTCGCGGGCGATCTGGAAGGAACTCCACAGAATGTACAGGGCGATGCCCAGGCCGAAGATGGCGTCCATCTGTTGCCAGCCGAACTGCGCCAGCAGCAGGGCGACCAGGATGCTGCTGTTGAGCAGAAGATCGGAGCGATAGTGCAGGGAGTCGGCGCGGATGGCGTTGGAGCCGGTGATCTTCACCACATGGCCCTGCACCAGCAGCAGGCCGGCGGTGAGCGCCAGCGACAGGACCATCACCGCGACGCCCCAGCCCACGGCTTCCACGGGCTCGGGGTGTTGCAGGCGGTCGATGGCCTGGATGCCGACCAGCACGGCACTGACCGCGATGAACAATGCCTGGGCCAGCCCCGACAGCGACTCGGCCTTGCCGTGGCCGTAGCGGTGGTCGTCGTCCGCCGGGCGGATGGCGTAGTGCACCGCCAGCAGGTTGAGGAAGGAGGCGGCGCCGTCGAGCAGCGAGTCCGTGAGGCCGGCCAGCAGGCTGACCGAGCCGCTGAGCCACCAGGCGATGGCCTTGGCGACGATCAGGGTGGTGGCGACGCCGAGCGACGCAAAGGTCGCCAGCCGCATCAGGTGGGCATGGCTGGCGTGCTTGAGCATCAGGTGTCCAGGCGGTCGGGCAGGAAGTAGATGTAGTCCAGCAGCGGCGCCTTCTGGCCCAGCGCGGTGAGCGCGGCGCTCATCTGCCCGCGGTGGTGGGTGCCGTGGTTGACCAGGTGCTGGACGATGTTCGCCAGGCTCTGGCGGTGTTCCTGCCCGGCCATGTTGCGGTAGTCCAGCTGGGTGCCGAGGGTGGCGTCGCTCTGCTTGCTCAGCCACAGGCGCCAGGCGCCGACACCGTCGTTGAGGAATTCGGCGAGGCTGGCGCGATCCGGCGCGGCCTCGGCATCGAGTCGTTCGAACTGCCAGGGCTCTCGCTGCACACGGGCGAACCAGATGCGATCGACCACCGCGAGGTGGTTGAGGGTGCCGTGCAGGCTGCCGAAGAACAGCCCGCGCGGTGCGCGGTAGGCCTGTTCATTCAGGGGCGCGACGGCCTCCAGGATGCGTTCGTAGGCCCACTGGTGGTACGCCAGGAGTTGCTGAAGGTGTGAAGCGAGAGCGCCGTGCATATCAGGCCTCCGGGCGCAGGCCCAGGCTGGCGAGTTGTTGGAGGCTGCCGCTGCGCTGGATCAGACGCGGGTCGTCCAGGGGCAGGCTGCGGCCGGTTTCACGCTCGAGGATCGCCTTGAGTTTAGCCTTGTCCACGCTGCCGTCTTCACTCACGGCATCCTTGAGCTTTTCCGGTGCGACCGAGTACTTCTCGTCGGGCAGGTAGATCGCGCCGGTGGCGAAGTCTACGCCGAAGGCGATCAGGCCCGGGATGACGTAGAACAACAGGCCGACGGCATCCAGGGCGGCGACAGCCGGGTCGATGCGGCCGTCGATCTGGCCGCGGCGATCGGGGTAGAACAGGGTGCCGCAGGCAGTCAGCTGGCTGAACAGGGCGGCGCTCAGAACGGCACAGGACACTCGGGTGGCAAGACGCATGAAAAAACCTCCGGGAGGATGATGCGGACAACTATAACAACGAGTCCTGAACGGCTGCTGGCAGTTTCGCACTAGCCAGCGTTCTCGTTGCTTCTATGACTGCTGAGTTGGCACCGCGGTTCGCCCGCTATAATCGCCGCCCCCCGCGTATTCCGGGTTACCGCCCCATGAAATTCGAGTTCCAGGAGCCGGCATGAACGCCCTTCCCACCGACAGCGTCCTTCCCGCCCTGCGCCAGGCCCTGGCCGCGCGCCACGAAGTGGTGTTGGAAGCGCCGCCCGGCGCGGGCAAGACTACCCGCGTGCCGCTGGCGTTGCTGGGCGAGGCGTGGCTGGACGGGCAGTCGATCCTGATGCTGGAGCCACGCCGGCTGGCTGCCCGCGCCGCCGCCGAAAGACTGGCCGCGGAACTGGGCGAGAAGGTCGGCGAGACCGTCGGCTACCGCATCCGCCTGGACAGCAGGGTGGGACCGAAGACACGCATCGAGGTGGTCACTGAAGGCATCCTCGCCCGCCGCCTGCAGGACGACCCGGCGCTGGAAGGTGTGGGGCTGGTGATCTTCGACGAATTCCACGAACGGTCCCTGGACGCTGACCTGGCGTTGGCGCTGACCCTCAATGGCCGGGCGCTGCTGCGCGACGAGCCGCCGCTCAAGGTGCTGGTGATGTCGGCCACGCTGGAAGGCGAGCGCTTGTCCGCACTGCTGGGCGACGCGCCGGTGGTGCGCAGCGAGGGCCGCATGTTCCCGGTGGACATCCGCTGGGGCCGGCCGTGGCAGGCCGGTGAGTTCATCGAGCCACGCGTGGTGCAGACAGTGCAGCAGGCGCTGGCGGATGAGCCTGGCAGCCTGCTGGTGTTCCTCCCCGGCCAGGCGGAAATCCGTCGCGTCGCCGAACAGTTGGGCGAGGCACTGGCCGGTCGCCCCGAGGTTCTCATCTGCCCGCTGCACGGCGAACTCGACCTCGATGCCCAGCGCGCCGCCATCGAGCCCGCTCCGGTGGGCAAGCGCAAGGTCGTGCTAGCGACCAACATTGCCGAGACCAGCCTGACCATCGACGGCGTGCGGGTGGTCGTGGATGCCGGGCTGGCGCGGGTGCCGCGATTCGATCCGGGCAGTGGCATGACCCGCCTGGACACCCAGCGTATCTCCCGCGCCTCCGCCACCCAGCGCGCCGGCCGTGCCGGACGACTGGAGGCGGGCGCCTGCTACCGCCTGTGGTCCGAGGCGCAGCACGATCAGTTGCCGGCCTATGGCGCGGCGGAAATCCTCCAGGCCGACCTCGCTGGCCTCGCCCTGCAACTGGCGCGCTGGGGCGTCGCCCCGCAGGAGCTGGCCTGGCTCGACCTGCCGCCCGCTGCCGCTTATGCCCAGGCGCAGGACTTGCTGGAGCGCCTTGGCGCGCTGGCCTCCCGCGCCGGTGGCGGCAGCCTCACGCCCCACGGCCAGGCCATGGCCGAAGTACCGGCGCACCCGCGTATCGCCCATTTGCTGCTGCGTGGCCATGCGTTGGGGCTGGGGCAGTTGGCCTGTGATCTGGCGGCTTTGCTCGGTGAGCGCGACATCCTGCGCGGTAACGACGCCGACCTGCATCACCGCATCGCCTTGCTGGCCGGCGAGCAGAGCGGCCCGCGCGCCAGCCGGGGCGCGGTGCAGCGCGTTCGGCAGCTGGCGCGGCAGTTCAAGGGCTACCTGCGTGGCCCGGTCCGCGAATCGGTGGCCGACCCCGATCACCCGCGCTGGCTGGGCGGCCTGCTGGCGTTCGCCTACCCGGACCGCATCGCCCGCCAGCGTCGCGCTGGCGGCGGCGAGTACCGCTTGGCCAACGGCCGCGCCGCGCTGTTCGGCGAGCCGGATGCGCTGATGAAGGAAGCCTGGCTGGTGATCGCCGATCTCGGCAGCCGCCAGGGCCAGCGCGAGGAGCGCATCTACCTGGCGGCGGCGCTGGAGCCGGCGCTGTTCGAATCGATCCTGGCCGAACAGGTCAGCGTCCACGACGAGCTGGAGTGGGATGAGCGCGAGGGCGTGCTGCGCGCCGAGCGCCAACGCAAGGTCGGCGAACTGGTGCTGTCCACCGAGGCGCTGCCCAACCTGGACGCCGAGGCCCGCAGCCGCGCGCTGCTCGGGCTGGTGCGGCGCAAGGGCCTGGAGCTGCTGCCGTGGACGCCGGAATTGCGCCAGTGGCAGGCGCGCATCGCCTTGCTGCGCCGGCTCGATCTGGACGGCAAGGGCGAGAGCGAGTGGCCGGATGTCAGCGACTCCGCACTGCTGGCTTCGCTGGACGACTGGTTGCTGCCCTACCTGGGCAAGGTTTCGCGGCTGTCGCACTTCGCCAACCTGGAGCTGAGCGGGATTCTCCACGCGCTGCTGCCCTGGCCGTTGCCGCAACGGTTGGACGAGCAGGCGCCGCGCACGCTGCAGGTGCCGTCGGGCTCGAACATACGCCTGGACTACAGCGAGTTTCCGCCGGTGCTTGCCGTTCGCCTGCAGGAGCTGTTCGGCCTTGCCGACACCCCGCGGATCGCGGGTGGACGGGTGGCGGTGAAGCTGCACCTGCTGTCGCCGGCGCAACGTCCGGTGCAGGTGACCCAGGACCTGGCCAACTTCTGGCGCAGTACCTATGCGCAAGTGAAGAAGGATTTGAAGGGGCGCTATCCCAAGCTACTACATAACTCTACGGACTCAGCTGAATTGCATAACTTGGCTCCATTGACTGACGGAGGCAGCGATTTCACACATATCACTAGGATTGACTACCGCAAATGCAGCCATCCCTTTCAGGGTCGCTCGCCTCGAGGTCGTTGTTCTTACTGCTGCTCTGCTCCTGTTGAGTACTCAAGATTCGCGTAGCACTTCCCTCTAGCGCTGATCTTCTTGCCTGCCGAATATCCTGATTGACCAGCTTGAGGTCCTCCATGAATAGCCTTCCAATTGATGCCGTCATACCTGCGTTGAGAAGAGCGTTGTTTGAGCGTGACGAGGTTGTTCTGGAGGCCCCGCCCGGGGCAGGGAAGACAACTCGTGTGCCTGTCGCACTCCTGGACGAAGCTTGGCTAGATGGCCAAACAATCCTGATGTTGGAGCCAAGGCGTCTCGCAGCTCGAGCTGCGGCTGAACGCCTAGCGGATGAGCTTGGTGAGAAAGTTGGCGAGACTGTTGGATATAGAATTCGCTTAGACACCAAGGTCGGTCCCAGAACTCGAATCGAAGTCGTAACAGAGGGGATTCTAGTAAGGCGCTTGCAAGACGATCCTGCGCTTGATGGTGTTGGTCTAGTCATCATGGACGAGTACCACGAGCGTAGTTTGGACGCAGATCTGGCGTTGGCCTTAACAATTAATGGTCGTGAACTCCTGCGAGAGACACCGCTTAAGTTGCTCGTGATGTCTGCAACTTTGGAGGGAGAGCGCCTTTCCAAGTTGCTCAACGGTGCTCCGGTTGTTCGCAGCGGTGGACGCATGTACCCAGTCGATGTGCGCTGGGGGCGACCTTGGCAAAGCGGAGAATTCGTCGAGCCCCGAGTCGTCCAGACAGTGCTGCAGGCATTGGCTGATGAGGCCGGAAGTCTCCTCGTTTTTTTACCTGGCCAAGCAGAGATTCGCCGTGTGGCAGAACAGCTCAGTGAGTCGTTGTCCGGTCGTGATGAATTCGTGATTTACCCGCTTCATGGTGAGCTGGAACTTGCAGCGCAGCGTGCTGCAATTGAATCTCCGCCATTAGGTAAGCGGAAGATTGTATTAGCTACGAATATCGCGGAGACCAGTCTGACAATCGACGGTGTGCGTATCGTGGTGGACGCTGGTTTAGCAAGAGTCCCACGATTCGATCCAGGTAGTGGGATGACACGTTTGGACACCCAGCGTATCTCCCGCGCTTCCGCTACTCAGCGCGCTGGACGGGCTGGTCGACTGGAACCTGGTGTTTGTTATCGTCTTTGGTCTGAAGCTCAGCATGAGCAGCTGCCGGCATACGGAACTCCCGAGATATTGCAGGCAGATCTTGCTGGGCTTGCTCTTCAGTTAAAGCGATGGGGCGCGAGCCCCAATGATTTAGCTTGGCTAGATACACCGCCCTCTGCCGCTTATGCGCAGGCCATGGAACTGCTTGGTCGGCTTGGTGCGCTGGCGGACAGTGGAGCTTTGAGCGCTCATGGCCAGGCCATGGCAGAGTTACCAGTTCACCCCCGAGTCGCTCATTTGCTGTTACGTGGCCAGACTCTCGGCCTCAGTAGTTTGGCCTGTGATATAGCGGCCCTTTTAGGGGAGCGTGACATCGTTCGCGGAGCCGGTGCTGATCTTCATGTGCGCGCTGCACTGTTGGCAGGAGAGTCGGCCGGAGGTCGAGCAAGCCGAGGGACGATGCTGCGCATCCGTCAGCTATCTCGCCAGTATCGAAGCTACTTGCGGGGCTCTGTGAAAGACTCCGTTCCGGATCCCGAAAATCCACGTTGGCTCGGTGCACTTTTAGCATTTGCTTATCCTGATCGCGTGGCCCGGCAACGTAGAGAAGGCGGAGGTGAGTATCGCCTGGCCGGCGGTCGCGCAGCGTTGTTCGGTGAGCCGGATGCACTGATGAAGGAAGCCTGGCTGGTAGTTGCCGATCTCGGCAGCCGACAGGGGCAGCGGGAAGAGCGCATCTATCTGGCCGCCGCGCTAGATCCAGCGCTATTCGAAACGATCCTAGCCGAGCAGGTTACCGTCCACGACGAGGTAGAGTGGGATGAGCGCGAGGGCGTGCTGCGTGCTGAACGTCAGCGCAGGGTCGGCGAGTTGGTGCTGTCTACTGAAGCGCTGCCTAATCTCGACGCCGAGGTTCGCAGTCGCGCCCTGCTCGGTCTGGTGCGGCGCAAGGGCCTGGAACTACTGCCATGGACACCGGAGTTACGCCAATGGCAAGCGCGCATTACCTTGCTGCGACGGATGGACTTAGAGGAACGGGGAGAGAGCGAGTGGCCGGACGTTAGCGACACCGCACTGCTGGCGTCCCTAAAGAACTGGCTGCTGCCGTACCTCGGCAAGGTCTCGCGACTGTCGCACTTTGCCAGCCTGGAGTTGAGTGGGATTCTCCATGCGGTGTTGCCCTGGCCTCTACCGCAACAGTTGGAGGAGTTGGCACCACGCACGCTGCAGGTGCCGTCGGGGTCGAGCATTCGCCTCGACTACAGTGAATTCCCGCCGGTGCTCGCCGTTCGCCTGCAGGAATTATTCGGCCTGGCCGATACGCCGCGCATCGCGGGAGGCCGGTTGGCGGTAAAGCTGCACCTGCTATCTCCCGCGCAGAGGCCGGTGCAGGTGACGCAGGATCTGGCCAGCTTCTGGCGCAGTACGTATGCCGATGTGAAAAAAGACCTTAAAGGTCGTTACCCCAAACACTGGTGGCCAGACGATCCAATGCAAGCTGAACCCACAGCTCGCGCAAAACCGCGAAAGTAGATTGAGCGGAAGCGTGGAGTTTATACGACGCCGAAGTAGCGTCAGCGCGCAGGGGACCCATCACGAGAGCTCGATATGTGAGGCATGGTCCCGATAAAGGCGGGCTCACTTCGAAGAAAATGAGAGATCAGCCGCTGCCTGATCGTCCTGCTATTTGCCCTTTACGAGCTGACCACAGGGGGTGCTACGCGGACCTCATCTGGATTTAGAGAGCGGGGAGGCTCACGCACACTCGGTTGCGTAAGTTACTCAAATGTGGAGCACAAGTCCAAGGCGTCGATGATAACTGGAGCCACGGAGGCAGTTGGAGCAGATGTTGCTCTCCTGCCTGCCACTGACTCCTGCTACTGTATTTGGTTGGAAGTTATCCATAGTGCTGCAGGGCGAGGCTCTACGATCACCGGCGATTTCTCAGCTCTATCATCGGTACTACAAGAAGTTTGATCAGAATCTGAAGGAAGGCCCGCGCGTGCTGCAGGGGCCCAACTGCTGGCTAAGGATGCATTTCTGACGCTAATCGCTGCTCGGCAGACAGCCCTCATCGATGGCATCGAAGCGAATCACGCTTTGCGGCCTCGCTCGTTGACAGCCAAGATGCAGCGCCGGATATTGCTGCCCGAGTTCGATCAGATTCTCACTGCCTCGAGTTGATGAGCCAAACGCATCTTGAGCCCTTAGATGCGTCCCTATTCGCTACTCACTGACAATTCGAATAGGGCCTTATGGCGGCTTCGACGGAGTGGGCATCAGAAGAAAAAACAAACCCCCTGGTGCGCAGTACGGGAAGTTCCCGCCCGAGGCGTGGGGGTTATGGTCATTGCCATCATACCACAGTGGGACGCATCCAGCTTTAGGCGGCCAATCACAAGAAGCCGTGATAGAAACCTACGGAATTAACTGCCTCTGCAAATTTTGCGGCTGTGGCTCTATCCATGATAACTAGCTTGCCATCAACCTTTATGTAGATGCTGTCCTCTGGATAGAATGAGGATCGGCCAATTTCTAGCTCCATCTCTGTTCTTCCGCCTTGATCTTTTATGGTTTGATCGAAGTAAACGGTCGTTGCCATTTTCGCCTCCTTTTCGGTGCATAATGAATGGAGTTATAAAGAGCTCGAGAGTCCGACTGCTTATCGCAATCAGCTCTCTTGTGATTTGTCAATCACTGGGAAGCGCCAAGCACCGGGCGCGTTAGATTTCAGTGTTCCCTGTTTCATCTGGTCTATGATGTTGTTGTTGCTAATTTTAAGAATTGCTTTTGCATATCTTGGATTGACTAAGTTCCCATAGCTGTTTAACAGTGCGTCGAGTCTTTTTGCTCGCTCATTCGCTGAAGGTAAGGATGAGCTGAATAGTATTGTCAGAATTTCCTCTACGTGCTCAACGTCGTCGAATTGCCGTAGCTTATCTGCGATCTGCCATGCGAGTTTGTGGCACGTGTTGAGCACGGAATCCGGGGCAGGGCGACCTCCGATCTCCGCCGACGCCACCCAGAAGTACTGCTGGCTCAGCTCTAGAAGTAGGAAGTATGTGGATAGCCTTGCCGCAGTCTTCTCTTTGCGATGCTCATTCACACGCTGAACAATGCTCGCTATGACACCTCCGATCAGTGCTGCTAGCACCCCGCCCAAAAAGCCCAGCCAGCCGTCGCTCATAAAGCCTCAATGGTTTCGTTGCCTTTGTAATGGGGAAAACTATAGGAAGATGAAGGAGGCAAGGGCAACTCTTCCCTGATTTATTTTGCCAGACACTTTTAAGGTGGGCTTTTGAAATTGGACTGCTGGGATAACCTATCGATCTGCCCATTCGGATAAAGCTCGGGCATTAGCTGCTGCAGATGGAAAGCAGCCTGGTACTTGATTGGCTATAACTAACTGGCCATATCGCGTAGGAGGCAGTTCTGAGCAAAGACCAAGACAGAACGGTATCAAGGCGTGAGGATGGTACCTAGGGAAAAAACGTAACGACGCAAGCCGGGCATGAAACTCCGGCGGAGGCGCAGCGAGCTGCTCGGGAAATGCTCAAGAACCAAGGGGGAGAGCTCACCACCAAAGGTGTAAATGGGAAGATCCGAGCGAAAGATGCTGTTGCTCCTGACTATGATCCCAGCCCACCTAAAGGCTAGCAGGGTCTCCCGTAAGGGGGATTTTGCTGATCACGTTGGCTCCGGTCAGCCCTATGAATCTTGGGCAGGCTGAATCGGTGGTTTTGCGAGAGATACTCAATGACATGCAGTGGGAGAGGGATATGGCAAATTGAATCGCACCGGATTTCGTGGAGGCCGTTTCGTTTAAGTCAGGCCGCCATGGCCTGACTTGCTTGTTGCCGGTGGAAGTTTGCCTCAGCCTCCGCAGGCGGGATATAGCCGATCGAGCTCAGCAGACGCTCATGGTTGGTTGTTGGCTGTATTGATGTGTCAATGATTTCTCTGAACACAGTACGAATCACTATTGGCCGGATGACCCCCTGACCGCCGAGCCGACGGCGCGGGCCAAGCCGCGCGGGACCTGAAATTCGCGCAAGGGCTCCTGCTCTTGCAGGAGCGGATTCATCCGCGATGTTTCTTTGCGAAGCGGAGCCGATCGCGGACAGGGTCCGCTCCCACGCGAGAGCGGTCTTCCCGGTCAGGGCAACGTCATCTCGTAGCCTGCCGTCACCAGTTCGTCGTAGGCGTGGTCCAGCTGCGCGCGCAAGGCTTCGGCGTTGGGGGCGTGGCGGGAGACGATGAGCTTGGTCGGCACGCTGTACAGGTTGTCGAAGGCCAGGGGCGCCATGTTCAGCTCCCGGCGCGCCTGTTCCACCGGCGTCTGGTAGTCGATCAGGTAGTCGCCGCGGCCGCGTTCGAGCATCTGCAGGGCGGCGGCGTGGGTGCTGGTGCGGTGCACTTCCAGCTGGAGCTTCGGGTCTTCGAGCATTTCGGTGATCGGCCGCCAGTAGCTGTAGCCGCTGATCAGGATCATCCGGCTTCCGGTCAGCCCTTCGGGCAACTGCGGCGACGGGCGCGAGGCCAGGCGGTACAGGTTCAGTTCGACGTGCCCCAGCACGCGTTCGCATTCCAGCGTGCTGTCCACCAGCTCCGGCTTGCCCGGTGCGCCGGCCCATAGCTGCACGCTGCCGTCCTGCAGGCCCAGGTAGAGGCGGGCGCTGGGCAGCGGGCGGAAGTCGGCGCGGTAGCCGGCCTTGAGCAGGATGCGCCGGACCATCTCGGCGCCGCTGCCGCGGGTGGCGCCGTCCGGGTCCGTGTAGGTGTAGGGCGGGAATTCATAGTAGCCGACGGTCAAGGCGGGCAGCGGATGCGGCAGCCGGTCGGCCAGCGTGGGCCTGTCGACGGCGAGGGCGTTAAGGCAGAACAGGGCGAGGATCAGCCCGGCGAGACGGCGCAAATGCATGGATGGCCCGAGTGCTCGTTATCGTTTTTGTTCGAAGCGGGCCGAGCATGCGACCGCCACGTCGCTCCTGTCCAGCTTCCGCCAGCGACCTTGTGCCGCAGCGCTCAGTGGGGCAGCAGGAAGCGTGCGGACAGCGGCAGGTGGTTGGAGATGCGCAGGGTGTCGTGGCTGCGCACGCCGGCATCGAGGCGGTTCAGGCTGGGACTGTGGAACAGGTAGTCGAGGGTGCGATCGGGCTTGTGCACGCGCGGGTCGTTGGGAAAGTGGGTGTACCACTTCTCCTGCTCGGCGCCGCTGGATTCCTCGACGGCCGGGACCACCGGGAAGCGCGCCGCCAGCAGGTTCAGTTCGCTGTTGGCGCGGTAGGGCGCGCGCAGCACCTCTGGCAGGTAGGGGTACTGGCCCAGCGGCAGCAGGCCGAGGTCGCCGCCCAGCAGCCAGGGGCGGCCGGCAGCCTGCAAGGTGTTCAGGTGGGCTTCGACGGCCTCGACCTGGCGTTGCGGCGTGTCGTCGCCGTTGGGGCGCTCCAGCCGCGTGTTGATCACGCTGAACTGGCCACCGCCGCGGATTGGCAGGTCGCTTTGCAGCATCGCCGGCTGCGGGGCGAACAGGTGCAGCAGCGGAATGGACGAGCGCTGCGGCAGGGCGATGCGCTCGCCGCCGGTGATCTGGAAACGACTGAAGGTCACCAGCTTGCGCCCGGCGCTGCCGAACACGTGAGGGTTCGGATCGAAGCGCGCTTTCCAGTCGAAGGCGGCGGTGGAGCAGGGGTAGAGGTCGGTCAGGCGATCGCCGATGAGCGCCTGCTGGTCCTGCTTGCCGGTGGCGGCGGCACCGTCGTCGACCTCCTGCAGCAGGACGATGTCCGGGGCTTCGTCGCGGATCACCCGCACCACTTCGTCAAGGCTGTAGGCGATGTCCTCGGGGCTGGGGCTGTCGTCGGGGCCGGTGGTGTCGGGCAGGTCGTCCCAGAAGATGTAGCGCTTGCCGGCCAGGTACTGGACGTTCCAGGTCATCACCTTCAGCGCCTGCCCCGGCTGCAGTTGCGGCGCGGGCGTGCGGCACTGGGCGACGACGGCCTCGCGCTCGGCGGGGTGCCAGGCCAGCAGCCAGGCGGCAGCGGTGACGACGAGCAGCAGGGCAACCAACAACACGAAAAGTAGGCGGCGGCGAAGCGAGAGGCTCATGGGTGACCAGGGGCTATGCTTGTTGGGTCCAGAGGATAGTGGTTGCGACTTTGTATTTCACCTCCGTGTTTGATGTGGGAATTATCCTGAAACCTTGTGAGATGTAGTTCGCAAGACGTCAACATCGCGCCCTGCGGGCTTCGGGAGACTGCCATGCCCCGCCCACGCTTCTCCCATTCGACCTTCAGGCGCAAGGTGGTGCTGGTCAGCGGCGGCTGTTCCGGCATCGGTCGCGCCCTGGTGCTGCGCTTCGCCCAGGCCGGCGCGCACCCGGTGATCCTCGACCTCGACCAGGCGGCGCTGGACAGCCTGGTGCAGCACCTGCGCGAGCACCTGAACGTCGAGGCCCTCGGCCTGCGCTGCGACATCGCCGACGCTGAGGCGGTGGAGCGTGCAGTGGCGCTTGCCGTCGAGCGCTTCGGCGGCATCGACGTGCTGGTGAACAACGCCGGCATCACCCACCGCAGCCTGTTCATCGAGACCGAGCTGGCGGTGTTCCGGCGGGTGATGGCGGTGAACTTCTATGGTGCGCTGCACTGCACCCAGGCGGCGCTGCCCAGCCTGCTGGCGCGGCACGGGCAGATCGTCGTGCTCAGCTCGCTGACCGGCTTCGCCCCGCTGCTCTACCGCAGCGCCTACAACGCCAGCAAGCATGCGCTGCACGGGCTGTTCGACACGCTGCGCATGGAGCTGGACGGCACCGGCGTGGCGATCACGCTGGCCTGCCCGGGCTTTACCGCCACCGACCTGCGCAAGAACGCCCTGGTGGGCGACGGCTCGGTGATTCGCCAGCCAGCCGTGGTGCTGGGCGCGGAAGTGGCCTCGCCGCGCGACGTGGCCGAGGCGATCTACCAGGGAGCCTTGCGTCGTCGGCGGCTGCTGGTGCTGTCCAACGTCAACTGGCGGGCGCGCATACTGGCGCGCTTCTTCCCGCGTCTGTTCGAGAAACTGCTGGTGCCGAAGATGTCGGGGCTCAGGCCCGGGCATTGAGATGTCGAAGTTCTTTCTCCATCCCAAGCGCTGTTCTTGAGCAGTGGGTAGGAGCAACGGTCTTCTTCTGATAAATCCGTGCCTTGGATTTCCCCTCTCCCGGAAGGGAGAGGGGCCATATGGTGCAGGTTGAAACCAAGGCGTCAGCTGGCACGGGCGGCTCCCTCTCCCTTCGGAACGGGGCGCGCAGCCCGGGCGCGGAGCGGGCCGCGCTCTGCGGAGGACTATTCCGGTAGGAACGGACTTCGTCCGCGATCGATTTCACATCGCGCCGCTGGCCAATCGCGGACGGAGTCCGCTCCTACGCTCAGTGTGAGTGCGAGTCGAAACCGCCGCCTGCCAGAGCCATGTCCCAGAACGACGCCTCGATCTTGTGCCCGTCCAGATCCCGAACGAAGCAGCCGTAGTAAGGGGCGCCATACTGCGGGCGCGGGCCGGGCGCGCCGTCGTCGGTCGCGCCGGCGGCCATCGCGGCGCGGTAGAAAGCGTCCACGTCCTCGCGGGAATTGGCCATGAAGCCGAAATGCGTGCCGTTGCCCACGCTGGCCGGGCGGCCGTCGATGGGTGTCTGCAGCCAGAATTCGGGGAATACGCGGCCATAAGCCACGGCACCGGGGTGTTCCATGATCGGCTGGCAGCCCAGGGCCGGCAGCACGGCGTCGTAGAACGCCTTGGCGCGGGGATAGTCATTGGTGCCGATGGAAATGTGCGAAAGGCAGCTGGGAGGGAAGTCGCTCACGGCGAGTCTCCTTACTCGGTGAAAGGAGACTCCAGCGTAGAACGCCGGCGCCCGGCTTGCCGGCGGATGTGTTGCGACTTGCTGCCGCTCAGGCGGCCTCGCGGCCGAGCAGGATGAAGATGCGGTAGGCGGCGACCGTCAGCAGCAGCTGGAAGAACCCGCTCAGCGAGTGCAGCGCGATGCCCAGTACCGGCGAGTCCTGGCCGGTCTCGGTGATCCAGCCTTCGGCGAGCCACACCGGCGCGAGTATCACCAGGGAGGTCATCAGCAGCAGGAAGAAGTGCCCGGTGGTCTGAGCGAAACTCTCGCGCATGGCGTCGATGGGCGCGCGGCCGCGTTGCACCAGGAGAAATTCGGCGAAGGCCAGCTTGATCATCACGAAGATGCCCGGCAGCACCATCAGGTACAGGCCGAGCACTATCAGCAGCGAGGTGATCGCCGAGAGCAGGGCGAACGCCGGCCACAACCGCAGCGCCGCGCTCCAGAGGTCGCGGACGCCGCGCTCCACGCCTTCGCCCGCGTCGATCATGAAGAGGATCAGGCTGGCGGTGTAGATCGGGTAGAACACCAGGCCCGCGGCCATACCCCAGGGGGCGAAATTCTGCGGGCCGGCGGCAACGTTGATCTGCTGCTGCACCAGCGTCTCGATGACGATCCAGGGCAGGCACAGCGGCACCAGGGTGCCCAGATGACGGGAGAAGAAGAACCAGGTGTCGCGGAGGATGGAGAGGGGATTCATCAGTAACCCGATACTGTCCGAGGGCTTCGACTCTAACTTAAGCAAACCCTCAGCTGAAGACGCCAGAATTCTGCGATCGGAACTTGTTTTTTTGCGAGCCGATCCAATGTTGCAGAGGCAACGTTCTGCCGAACCACCCGCTCACTCGAGGCCTGCCATGAATTCCGAAGAGCAATCCCTGATCGATGGTCTGTTCACCCGCCTGCGTGACGCCGAGGCGCAGACTGCGCCGCGCGATGCCCAGGCCGAGGCGCAGATCAACAGGCACCTGGTGCAACAGCCGGCGGCGCCGTACTACATGGCCCAGGCGATGCTGATCCAGGAAGCGGCGATCAAGCGCCTGGACCAGCGCGTCAAGGAGCTGGAAGCGCAGCAGGCCAGGGCCCAGGAACAGCGCCCAAGCAGCGGCGGCTTCCTCGCCGGGCTGTTCGGTGGCGGCCAGAGCCAGGAGCCGCGCCCGGCGCAAGCGCAGCAACGGCCGGACGGCTGGGGCCAGACGCGCTTCTCGCAACCCGGTGGCAACGCGGCCTACGCCAATAACCCCGCGGCCAGCAACCCGAACGACTTCAGGCCTGCACAAGCGGCCCCGGCCATGGCCCAGGGTGGCGGCTTCCTGCGCGGCGCCCTGCAGACCGCGGCGGGCGTGGCCGGTGGCGTGATGGTGGCGAATGCACTAACCGGCCTGTTCCACGGCAGCCAGCCCCAGGAAATCGTCGAGGTGATCCAGGAGCAGCCGGTGCAGCCGGAGCCGTCGAACTTCGATGACACGTCCCTGGGCGGCGACCGCTACGCCGACAATGGATTCAGCGACGCCAATTACGACGACGACAGCAGCTTCGGCGACGACTCCGGCTTCTTTGGTGGCGATGACGGCGACATGTTCAGCTGAGCCGCCCGCCCGCCGGGACTGGCGGGGGCGCTTCGCTGTGCCGATAATGCGCCCCCGCTGTTCGAGCCCCGGAGTCACCGTTGAAGACCATCGCCCTGTTCGCCGACGTGCAGAACCTCTACTACACCGTGCGTCAGGCCTACGGCTGCCACTTCAACTACGCCGCGCTGTGGGCCGAGCTGAGTGCCCAGGGCACTATCGTCCAGGCCTACGCCTACGCCATCGACCGCGGCGACGCGAAGCAGCAGCAGTTCCAGCAGATCCTGCGCAAGCTCGGCTTCACCGTGAAGCTCAAGCCCTACATCCAGCGCGCCGACGGCTCTGCCAAGGGTGACTGGGACGTGGGCATCACCATCGACATCCTCGACGCCGCGCCCAAGGTGGACGAGATCGTCCTGGCCTCCGGCGACGGCGATTTCGACCTGCTGCTCGACCGTGTCCGCGCCGGCGGCACCGACGCCACCGCCTACGGCGTGCCGGGCCTCACCGCCCAGGCGCTGATCCGCGCCGCCAGCCGCTACGTACCTATCGAAGGCGCGCTGCTGCTGCGCTCCTGAGCCTTGCGGCTACAATGCCGCCCATTCGAATCGTTTTTCGCGAGCGCTCCATGACCTTCGCCAACCTTGGCCTGATCGATCCCCTCCTGCGCGCCCTCGACGGGCTCGGCTACCAGAACCCGACGGCGGTGCAGGCCCAGGCCATCCCGGCCGTGCTCAAGGGCCGCGACCTGCTGGCCGCCGCCCAGACCGGTACCGGCAAGACCGCCGGCTTCGCCCTGCCGCTGCTGCAGAAGCTGCTGCAGGAAGGCCCGCAGGTGGCCGCCAACTCGATCCGCGCGCTGGTGCTGGTGCCGACCCGCGAGCTGGCCGAGCAGGTGCATGAAAGCTTCCGCGCCTACGGCCAACACGTGCCGCTGCGCACCGCCGTGGCTTACGGCGGGGTCAGCATCAACCCGCAGATGATGAAGCTGCGCAAGGGCGTCGACGTGCTGGTGGCCACCCCCGGCCGTCTGCTCGACCTGTACCGGCAGAACGCGCTGAAATTCACCCAGCTGCAGGTGCTGGTGCTGGACGAAGCCGACCGCATGCTCGACCTGGGTTTTGCCCGCGAGCTGGACGAAGTCTTCGCCGCGCTGCCCAGGCGTCGGCAGACCCTGCTGTTCTCCGCGACCTTCTCCGACGCCATCCGCCAGATGGCCCGTACCCTGCTGCGCGACCCGCTGACCATCGACGTGGCGCCGCGCAATACGGCGGCGAAGACGGTGAAGCAGCACCTGGTCACAGTGGACAAGAAGCGCAAGGCCGAGCTGTTCCTGCACCTGCTGCGCAAGCAGGGCTGGCGCCAGGCGCTGGTGTTCGCCAAGACCCGCAAGGGCGTCGACGAGCTGGTCGGCGTGCTGCAAGAGCAGGGCATCCGCGCCGACTCGATCCATGGCGACAAGCCGCAACCGGCACGCCTGCGCGCCCTGGCGCGGTTCAAGGCCGGCGAAGTGGACTTCCTGATCGCCACCGATGTTGCCGCGCGCGGCCTGGATATCGAGGAGATGCCGCTGGTGGTCAACTTCGACCTGCCCATCGTCCCCGAGGATTACGTACACCGCATCGGTCGCACCGGCCGTGCCGGCGCCAGCGGTCAGGCGATCTCGCTGGTCTGCGCTGACGAAGTGCAGCAGTTGGCGGCCATCGAGACGCTGATCGGCCAGACCCTGCAACGCCAGGAAGAAGACGGCTTCGAGGCGGAACACCGGGTACCTGTCACCGCCCCCGGCGGCCAGGTCATGAAGAAGCCGAAGAAGCCCAAGCAACCCAAGGTGCCCGAAGGCAAGCCGGGCAAGGTGCACCTGGGCTCGCTGCTGGACGACAAGCCGCAGGTCAAGGCGGTGCGCAAGGCGCCGGGCTTTGGCCTTGGCGGAAAACCGGCTGGCGGCAAGCCCTCCAGCGGCAAGCCTGCTGGAAAGCCGGGCGGCAAGGGCGCTCGTCGCCCCTGAGCCGATACGGCGCGCGCCTGCTTCATCGCGGTGCGCCCCAGAGGCCGGATCAGTTGCTGTCGTCAGGCGTGGCGGGGCCTTGCAGGGTGTGGCGCAAAAGCTGCATTTCCGTGTGGAATCCCGAACGCCTATAGTGTGCCCATCGCGCACACAACAAGAACGACAGCCCATGCGCCACAAGGAACTCAAAGCCTGGACCGGCGGAGTCGCCCACCTGCTCCCGCTGGCCGCCGGTCGCCCGCGTCTGCTCGGCCTCAGCCAGTGGCTGCAGCAGGTCTGCGCGGTGGATAACTTCGTGCTCTTCGTCTACGAGGGCAACCACCGGCCACTGGACCTGTTCGACAGCTTCCCGGCGGACATCCGGCATGTCTACGTCGAGGACTACCAGGCCGGCCCCTACCTGCTCGATCCCTTCTACCTTGCCTGCACGCGCCATCAGGCGCCTGGACTATGGCGCCTGCGGCAGTTCGCGCCGGACCACTTCTACCTGGGCGAGTACTACCAGACGTATTACCAGCAGACCGGCCTGACCGAGGAGATCGCCTTCTTCGTCGACCTCGCCGATGGCGCCACAGCCGTGCTCTCGCTGATGCGCAAGACCTCCAGCCCCGCCTTCAGCCGCGACGAGATGCAGCTGCTGGAATGCGCGCGACCGGTGGTCGAGCAGGTGGTGCGCGAGGCCTGGGAGCTGCGTCGCGCGCAACCGCGTCCGGCACAGGACCTGGACTACCAGATCCGCGAGGCCTTCGACCAGTTCGGCGCCCAGTTGCTCACGCCCCGCGAGCAGGAGATCGTCCAGCTGTTGCTGCGTGGCCACTCCAGCGCTTCGGTGGCCGAGCAGCTGGATATCAGCCCCGGCACGGTGAAGATCCACCGCAAGAACCTCTACGCCAAGCTCGGCATCGGCAGCCAGTCGGAGCTGCTCGGGTTGTTCATCCGTGAACTGGCGGGGCGCGACGGAGCGGGTGGGATGCGCGCGGTGGGCTGAGTGCACGGCTCTTCGTAGGAGCGAGCTTGCTCGCGAACCGCCCAACGCCGGTATTTCTGGGGAATCCTGTTCGCGAGCAAGCTCGCTCCTACAGTCACGGCCAGCTGCGGATGCCCCTTGTAGGAGCGGGCCATGCCCGCGATCGCGCGCATGGCGCGCTCCTACACGTCGCGTCCGTGACTACGTAGCGGGTGATCCAATCCCGCCGTCTATCCCCCGAGGGATATATACACCCCGAAAGCCGCGTTGCTAGCTTGAGCCCCAACAAGAACAAAGTGGGAGCGCGCGGTGATGGAGAGTGGTCAGGACTTCGATATCGAATTCCGCAACGTGGTCAAGCGCTACGGCAGCGTGCCGGCGGTCAACGGATTGAGCTTCAAGGTGAAGCGCGGCGCCTTCCATTCCTTCCTCGGCAGTTCGGGCTGCGGCAAGACCACCACCCTGCGGATGATCGCCGGCTTCGAGCAGCCCAGCGAAGGCGAGGTGCTGCTGGCTGGCAAGGCGGTAGCCGGGGTGCCGGCGCACCAGCGCCCGGTGAACATGGTGTTCCAGCATTACGCACTGTTTCCGCACCTGACCGTTGCCGAGAACATCGCCTACGGCCTGCGCTACCGTACCCCGCGCCCCGACCGCGCGCAGCAGCGCCGCATGGCCGACGAGGCGCTGGAGATGGTGCGCCTGTCCGGCTTCGGCACGCGCAAGCCCCATGAGCTTTCCGGCGGCCAGCAACAGCGCGTGGCACTGGCCCGCGCGTTGGTGAACAAGCCCACCGTACTGCTGCTCGACGAGCCGCTGGCGGCGCTGGACCGCAAGCTGCGCAAGGAGATGCAGTCGGAGTTGCTGCGCCTGCAGCGCGAGGTCGGCATCACCTTCGTGCTGGTCACCCATGACCAGGAAGAGGCGCTGTCGATGAGCGACAGCATCAGCATCATGAAGGACGGCCTGATCATCCAGACCGCCACCCCCGAGGCGCTCTACGAGACCCCGGCGAGCCGCTACGTGGCGGACTTCATCGGCGAGTCCAACCTCTTCTCCGGCACCGTGCGCCGGCTCGATTCCGGCCGCGTGGTCCTGGGCACCCCGGCCGGGCTGGAACTGAGCAGCCCGCCGACGCCCACCGGCCCCGCGCTGGCGCCCCAGGCCGAGGGCTGCATCGCCGTGCGCCCCGAGCTGGTCGGCATCGCCGCCGCCGATTCGGACCTGCAGCGCGAAGTGCGCCTGAAGGGGCGCGTCGAAGACCGCATCTACCTGGGCAACCTCACCGAATACCGCGTGCGCACCGACGCTTTCGGCATCGTCTGCGTGCGCGTGCCGCGCAAGGCTGGTGGCGAGGCGGAAGCCTTCGAGCACGGCGCGCCGGTACAGGTCGGCTGGAACCAGGCCAGCGGCCTGGCCATGGCCCTTTGAGTTCGATGATCCAACCATAACGACAATCAGCAGACAGGCGGGGAGTGACGATG
Organism: Pseudomonas sp. DP-17; assembly: GCF_022380625.1. NCBI lineage: Bacteria > Pseudomonadati > Pseudomonadota > Gammaproteobacteria > Pseudomonadales > Pseudomonadaceae > Pseudomonas > Pseudomonas sp. DP-17. Next base: position 205,001 of record NZ_JAKSXG010000010.1, on the reverse strand, counting down.
GACAAGAAGAGCTTCATCAAGACGATGCGCAGCTGGGAAAACGGCTCCATCACGCGGCGCGACTTCCTCGGCAGGACCGGTCTCGGCCTGGCGATGGCGGTGGTCGCCGCCAACACCCCCGGTCTGCTGACCGGCAAGGCCTACGCCGCCGAGGGCAGCAACATCGGTGACCGCCTGGCGCTGGCCACCTGGCCGAACTACCACAGCCAGGAAAACTTCGACGCCTTCGCCAAGGCCACGGGCGCGCGCGTACAGATGAACGTGTTCGGCTCCAACGAGGAGATGCTCGCCAAGCTGCAGGCCGGCGGCAGCGGCTGGGACGTCTTCGTGCCGACCAACTACACCATCAGCACCTATGTGCAGCTCGGGCTGATCGAGCCGCTGGACCTCTCGCGCATTCCCAACTTCGACCCCAAGGCCTTCGAGGAGCGCTTCATGGCCCAGGGCACGGTGGACGGCAAGGTCTACGCGGTGCCGAAGAACTGGGGCACCACCGGCATCGTCTACGACGCCAGCAAGGTCAAGGGCAGCCCGGATTCCTGGAAGCAGTTCTGGGACCTCACCCTGACCAGCGCCTCGGGCCGCACCATCGTCCACGACTACCAGCTCACCGCCATCGGCAACGCGCTCAAGTACTACGGCTACAGCTTCAACTCGCTGGACCCGAAGGAACTGGCCGAGGCCGAGAAACTGCTGATCCAGGCCAAGCCGCACCTGTTCGCGATCAACTCCGACATCCAGCCCTCGCTGCGCAACGGCGACGCCTGGATGGCCATGGCCTGGACCGGCGACGCCTCGCAGCTGCACCGCGACAACCCGGACATGACCTTCGTGCTGGGCAAGGAGGGCGGCGAGATCTGGAGCGACTTCTTCGCCATTCCCAAGGGCGCCGAGCACAAGGATGCCGCCTACGCGTTCATCAACTACCTGCTCGACCCGCAGCACAACAAGCTGGAGGTGCTCTCTCACGGCTACCCGAGCGGGGACAAGCGCGTCGATGCGCTGCTCTCCAAGGAGATGCTCGACGACCCGATCATGTACCCGGCGGCCGAGCGTCTTTCGCCGCTGGAGTTCGGCGCCGCGGCGACCCTCACCAGCCCGGCGCGCGCCGAACTGATGGCGCGGTTCAAGGCCGCCTGATCGGCTCTTCGTAGGATCGAGGGGGGCGCCTGGCCCTTGCTCGCGAACCCGCCCAGCTTCACAGCTGCCGGGGAATCCGTTCGCGAGCAATAACGATGGCGCCCCCCTCGCTCCTACAAAAAAGGTCCGTGCAATCCCATGTGTAGGGAATCGAACATGAACATCGCTGTCAGCGCCCCGTTGCCGCAGACCCGGCCGACGCCCACGGTCTCGCGTGCGAAAAGCCTCGGCCGGCGCGTCACGCTCCTGCTGCTCCTGCCGTCCACCCTGTGGTTCCTGCTGCTTCTGCTGATGCCGCTGGTGATCATCCTGGTCTTCAGCTTCGGCGAACGCAGCGCCGTCGGTGGCTACGGCGGCGGGCTGACCCTGGAGAACTACCTGAACCTCGGCTCCCGCGCCCAGGCCTTCTGGAACACCCTGACCCTGGCGCCGCTGGGCACTCTCGCGTGCCTCCTGGCAGCCTACCCGCTGGCCTATTTCCTGGCGGTGAAGGTGCGGCGCAACAAGTCGCTGCTGCTGACCCTGGTGATAGTGCCGTTCTGGACCAGTTTCCTGATCCGCACCTACGCCTGGATCTTCATCCTCAGCGGCCGCGGCATCCCGGCGCTGCTGGAGAGCTTCGGCATCGCCGACGTGCGTCTGATCAACACGCCCTATGCGGTGCTGATCGGCATCGTCTACGGCTACCTGCCGCTGATGGTGTTCCCCATCTACGTGACCCTGGAGAAGCTCGACAAGCGCCTGCTGGAAGCCTCCGGCGACCTCGGCGCCAGTGCTTTCGAGACCTTCCGCCGGATCACCCTGCCGCTGTCGGCACCGGGGGTGATCACCGGGGTGATGCTGGTGTTCATCCTGCTCATGGGCGAGTTCCTGATCCCGGCGATCCTCGGCGGCGGCAAGGTGTTCTTCGTCGGCAACGCCCTGGTCGACCTGTTCCTGCAATCGCGCAACTGGCCGTTCGGCAGCGCGGTGGCGATGACCCTGGTGGCGATGATGCTGGCGATCATCGGCGTCTACCTGAAACTCGTGGCGCGCTACGGCGGCTCACGCAACGACGGAGTGCTCTGAGATGTGGCTGCGCAGTTACTCCACCTCGGTCTACCTGTTCCTCTACGCGCCCATCGCGCTGATCATGCTCTTCGCCTTCAATGCCGGGCGCAGCGGGCTGAGCTTCCAGTGCTGCTCGGTGCAGTGGTTCGGCCGCGCCTTCGGCAACCCGTTCATCATGGAAGCGCTGGGCAACAGCGCGATGATCGCCTTCTGTTCGGCGCTGATCGCCACGCTGTTCGGTACCCTCGCGGTGTTCGGCCTGCAGCGCGTGGGCAAGCGTGCGCGCCTGCTGTTCGATGCGCTGACCTACTGCGCGATCATCGTGCCGGGCATCGTCATCGGCATCGCCACGCTGATCGCCTTCATCACCCTGTTCGATGTGCTCAACCCGCTGCTGGCGCTGCTGGACATCGGCCTGCCGAAACTCAACATGGGCTTCGGCACCGTGGTGGCGGCGCACTCGCTGTTCACCATGGCGCTGGTCATGGTGATCGTCCGCACCCGCGTCGAAGCCATGGACAAGTCGCTGCTGGAAGCCTCCGCCGACCTCTACGCGCCTCCGCTGGACACCTTCTGGCGTGTGACCCTGCCGCAGATCGCCCCGGCGATCCTGGCGGGCTTCCTGCTGGCGTTCACCTTCAGCTTCGACGATTTCATCATCGCCTTCTTCGTGGCCGGCTCCGAGACCACGCTGCCGATCTACATCTTCTCGTCGATCCGCCGCGGCATCACGCCGGAGATCAACGCCATCTCCACGGTGATCATCTGCGCCTCGCTGGCGCTGCTGTTCACCTCCCGCTACCTGCAGAACCGCCGCACCGGCGTTCAGGCCGCCTGAGGGCCGACTTCAAGGAGACGCGAGCATGCGTGACCAGCTCTACATCAACGGGCAGTGGGTCAGGCCGGACCTGGGCGGTCGCTTCACCAGCTTCGACCCGGCCACCGGCCAGCCCCTGCGCGAAGTGCCGGCGGCCACCGAGGAAGACGTCGACCACGCCGTGCGCGCGGCACGTACCGCCTTCAACCGCGGCTGGGGCCAGAGCCGTGGCGCGGAGCGCGCCGAGTGGCTGGAAGCCTTGGCCACGGAGCTTGCGCGCAACCAGGACTCGCTGGCCGAACTGGAGGTGCGCGACAACGGCAAGCCGCTGCCCGAGGCACAGTGGGACGTGGCCGACGCCATCGGCTGCTTCCGCTACTACGCCGGGCTGGCGCGGGAACTGGACGAGCGCCAGGACCAGGCTCTGCCACTGCCCGACGAACGTTTCCGCTGCCGCATCCGTCAGGAGCCGGTGGGCGTGGCCGGGCAGATCATCCCCTGGAACTACCCGCTGCTGATGGCCGCCTGGAAGGTCGCGCCGGCTTTGGCGGCGGGCGCCACCTGTGTGCTCAAGCCGTCCGAGCTGACGCCGCTGAGCGCGCTGGAGCTGGCCGCTGCGGCAGACACCGTGGGCCTGCCGGCGGGCGTGCTCAACGTGCTGCCGGGCCTCGGCGCGGAGGCCGGCGGACCGCTCAGCCAGCATCCGGGGGTGGACAAGCTGGCCTTCACCGGCAGCGTGCCGACCGGCTCGCGGATCATGTCGGCGGCGGCCCAGGACATCAAGAACGTCAGCCTGGAGCTGGGCGGCAAGTCGGCCTTCATCGTCTTCGACGACAGCGATGTCGAGGCGGCGGTGGAGTGGATCCTCTTCGGTATCTTCTGGAACCAGGGGCAGGTGTGCAGCGCCACCTCGCGCCTGCTGGTGCAGGAGGGCATCGCCCCGCGCCTGATCGAGCGCCTGGTGGAAGCGACCCGCGCCATCAGCATCGGCAACGGCCTGCAGCCGGGTGTGCTGCTGGGGCCGCTGGTCAGCCAGGGGCAGCACGAGAAAGTGCTCGGTTTCGTCGAGCGCGGCCGTGCCAGCGGCGCCCGGCTCCTCACCGGCGGCACGCGTCCGGTGGGGCTGGAGGAGGGCTGGTTCATCGAGCCTGCGATCTTCGACGAGCCGGCCGAGGACGCGCTGATCTGGCGCGAGGAAATCTTCGGCCCGGTGCTCTGCGTGAAGCGCTTCAAGACCGAGGCCGAGGCCCTGCGCCTGGCCAACGACAGTCGCTTCGGCCTGGCCGGCGCGGTGATGTCGGGCGATCCGCAGCGCGCCGCGCGGGTGGCCGACGGGCTGCGTGCGGGGATCGTCTGGATCAACTGCTCGCAACCGACCTTCACCCAGGCGCCCTGGGGCGGCATGAAGCACAGCGGCATCGGCCGCGAGCTGGGCGTTTGGGGGCTGGAGAACTACCTGGAGGTGAAGCAGGTGACCGAGTATGTCTCGGATCAGCCCTGGGGTTGGTACCTGAAGTAGCGGCATCATTGTAGGAGCGATCTTGCTCGCGAATGGATACTCCCAGTCACTCGGGTGTTTCGGCCGGGCTTTGCCCCTCTCCCTGAAGGGAGAGGGGACCGTTGGGCAGAGTCGGGTGTTCTGGAGTCAGCCGGCTGAAATCTACTCTCGCTCGGCACGGACAAGCCCCCTCTCCCTTCAGGACCCGCGACACACCTCAGTCGAGGTTATGCCCGATCCGCCAGAGCACGCCGCTCGGGTCGTGCAGGGTGAAGTCGCGCATCTTCCACGGCTGGTCTTCCAGTGCACCGAGGCGCACGCCGTAGCGCTCGGCGAGGCCGGAGTCGAGGACCTTCGCGTACCAGGCGTCGGCATCCTCCACCAGCAGGTGCAGCATCAGGTTCTCGGCGAATTCCTTGACGTAGTAGTTCTGCAGCAGGAAGGCGCAGTGGTCGCCATGGTGGAAGTAGGCGAGTTCCTCGGAGTTCCACGGCGAGAGGAATCCCAGCTCCTTGTAGAACTGCTGGGAGAGTGCGAAATCGCGGGCGGGGACGAAGACTTTCAGTTCAACGCTGGCAGTGCTCATGGGCAACCTTCCTGGTTCATGCGTGAGCAGGCTTTCTCGACGGCGACGGAGCAGGCCGCCTCTGGCGGGCGGCTGGCCGCGAGTCTATCTCAGAGTGGGCGCTGCATGTAGCGATGGCTGGAGACGCCCGGCAGGGTCGAGACGCGCTCCGCCTGCACGCTGAAGCCCAGCCGCTCATAGAGCGCCTGGGCCCTGGGATTGGCCGCCGAGACGTCCAGTGCCGCCATGGGCAGGCCGACGCTGCGGCCGATCTGCAGGAAGTGGTCGATCAACTGGCTGCCCAGGCCTTCGCCGCGCAGTGTCGGCGTAACGCCCAGGTGCGCCAGATACAGTGTCCGGCGCGGCGGCGGGCAGATGATCCGTTCCAGTTGCAGGCCGCGGCGAATCACCCCCGCCGAGCCCCATCCGAAGTAACCGAGGATCTGCCGCGTCGCCGCCAGCATGTAGCCCAGGTTGGCTTCGCCGCCGAACACCGTGCCGGCCGCTACCACCTGGCCGTCCTGTTCGCCGACCCAGTGCTGGCGCCAGCCGAATTGGCCGCCACCCTGGACAAAGGCGTAGCGCAGGAAATCCTGGGCGCAGTTGCGGCCTGGGCGGGCGAAGGCGTAGTCGAAGGCGTCGGGGCCGGAGCTGTAGATCAGCGGGATGGCGGCATCGACATCATCGAGGCGGGCGCGGCGGAAGGTCAGCGGCATGCAGGCGACTCCTGGGGGGGAGTCGAGAATCTAGCACTATGGTTCCATGAATAGCAGGGGTCAGCCTGGCGCCTGCAGCCACTGCAAGGCGCCGAGCCCTGCGGCGCGACCGCTGGCGAAGCAGGCGGTGAGCAGGTAGCCGCCGGTGGGGGCTTCCCAGTCGAGCATCTCGCCGGCGCAGAACACGCCAGGCAGCGCCTTGAGCATCAGTTGTTCGTCCAGCGCCTCGAAGGTCACGCCGCCAGCGCTGCTGATGGCTTCGTCCAGTGGACGGGGGCGTACCACGGTCAGCGGCAACGCTTTGATCAGCGCAGCGAGCCGCTGCGGATCGGCGTAGTCGGCGGCTGTGGACAACTCCCGCAACAGCCCGGCGCGCACGCCGTCCAGGCCGAGTCGGCCGCGCAGGTGGTTGGCCATGGACTTGGAGCCGCGCGGCTGGGCGACGGCCTTGGCGACCTGTTCCAGGCTGCGGTTGGGCAGCAGGTCCAGATGCAAGGTGGCGCTGCCGCTCTGTTCGATGCGCTCGCGGATGCCGGAGGACAGCGCATAGACCAGGCTGCCTTCGATGCCGCCGGCGGTGACCACGAACTCGCCCTGGCGCGGCGTGCCGCCGGCCAGCGAGAGCGCCACCGGCTTGACCGGCGCGCCGGCGAACTTGTCGCGGAAGAACTCGCTCCAGCCGGCCACCTCGAAGCCGCAGTTGGCCGGGCGCAGCGGCGAAATATCCACAGCGCGTTCGGCCAGCAGCGGCGCCCAGGCCCCGTCCGAACCCAGGCGCTGCCAGCTGCCGCCGCCCAGAGCCAGCACGGTGGCGTCGGCGCTGACGCTGCGTTGGCCTTCCGGCCCGTCGATCAACAGCGCGCCCTCGGCGTCCCAGCCCTGCCAGCGGTGGCGGGTGTGGATAACCACGCCGGCTTCGCGCAGGCGCTTGAGCCAGGCGCGCAGCAGCGGCGCGGCCTTCATGTCGGTGGGGAAGACGCGGCCGGAGGTGCCGACGAAAGTGTCGATACCCAGGCCGTGGATCCACGCGCACAGCGCCTGGTTGTCGAAGGCGTCGATCAGCGGCGCCAGGCTCGGCGCGCGCTGGCCGTAGCGCGACAGGAACGGCTCGCGCGGCTCGGAATGGGTGATGTTCATGCCGCCCACGCCGGCCAGCAGGAACTTGCGCCCGACCGAGGGCATGGCATCGAACAGTTGCACCTGCACGCCAGCACTGGCCAGGACCTCGGCGGCCATGAGGCCGGCGGGGCCGCCGCCGATGACAATCGCGGTACGGGAGGCGGGCGGGCGGGGATCGGTCATGCAGGGGCCAGGCGAAGGAGGACAGGAAAAGGCGCAATTCTAGCGCAGGGGCGCTGCGCGCCGTTGCTCATTTTTCGCTCAGCTCGCCCGGAACCTGCCGGGACGGGGGTGCCAGCCGCTTTCCCGCAGCTTATCCACAGGCCGCTCCACAGTTGCCGTGGAAAATACTCGTGAGAGGGGAAGAGGCTTTCCGATCCCTGAACGCTAGGGGTTGCGATAATTCTTACAGGGGATCGGGATTGCGCCGATGTTGGCGCTTTTGTGAATCCATCAGCATGCGGGCCTCTTGCAAAACCTTGGTCCGACTGCCGATGAAAGTTCGTGATTACCTTCGCTCTCATGAGGCCCACCTTTGGGTGGAGGGCAGCGACACCCGTGTGCGGGTGAATGGCCTCGACATTGTCATCCGCAGCCTTCCCAGTGAGGAAATCCGCACGCTGCTCAACGAGGCGGTGGCTCACATGGTGGTGCGCCTGAACAAGAACCTGCAGGGTTCGAAGGTGAAGTTCGAACAACGCGTGCTGGAGTTGCTGTCGATACAGATCGCCCTGCACAACCTCTACGTGTTCACCAACTGGAGCCGCCTGCTGCCGCGCTACCTGCAATACGCGGGGCCGCTGCGCGCGCAGGAGCTGTTGCAGCACCACGTTCCCGAACAGGTGATGCGCTTCTGCGAAAAGCACTACGCCGCCGAATGCCGGCCACGCGCCGCTGCTTTGCTGGGGTACTCCGACCACGAACTGATGCGCTGGGAACAGCAGCGCCTGCCGTCGCGCATGGACACCAACAACTCGCGCTACCGGTCCAGCTGAAACTCGCGCGCTACCCGCGCGGCGCTGTGGTGCAGGATGCCATGGCGCCGGGCCAGCGCCTGGCGGTCCCTGTCGTAGCCACCGCCGATCACGCCCACCACCGGGATGTCGCTGGAAAGGCAGCGGCGGATGACGTGCTCGTCCCGCGCCGCCAGTCCCGCGTCGGTGAGTTGCAGGTAACCCAGGGCGTCGTCCTTGTGCACATCCACGCCGGCGTCGTAGAGCACGATGTCCGGCTGGTACAGCGGCAGCAGGTAGTCCAGCGCCTCCTGCACCACCTTCAGGTACTCCGCGTCACCCAGGTGCAACGGCAGGGGAATGTCCCAGTCGCTCTGCGCCTTGCGCGCGGGGAAGTTCTTCTCGCAGTGCAATGACACTGTCACCGCGTCCGGCACGTTCTCCAGGATACGCGCGGTGCCGTCGCCCTGGTGCACGTCGCAGTCGAAGATCAGCACCCGGTTGGCCTTGCCGCTTTCCAGCAGATAGAGGCTGATCACCGCCAGGTCGTTGAAGATGCAGAAGCCCGAGGCGTGGTCGTGGTGCGCGTGGTGCGTGCCGCCGGCGAGGTGGCAGGCCAGGCCGTTCTGCAGTGCCAGTTCGGCTGTCAGCAGCGAACCACCCACCGCGCGCACCGTGCGCCTCGCCAGCGCTTCGCTCCAGGGCAGGCCGAGGCGGCGCAGTTCCTCGCGGCTCATCTCGCCGCTGCAGTAGCGCTCGATGTAGGCGCGGTCGTGGGCCAGGGCCAGGACATCCGTCGGGCAGAGTTCCGGACGCAGCAGTTGCGCGTCATTCACCAGGCCGCTGTCCACCAGGTGGTCGCGCAGCAGGCGGAACTTCTCCATGGGGAAGCGGTGGTTGTCCGGGAAGGGCGGACTGTAGTCGTCGTGGTAGACCAGGGGCAGCGGCATGGCGTCGGCGGATCGGGAATGTGCTGCACAGGGTACGTCGGCGCAGCGCGCAGACGAAAGGGCTGGCGTTGCGCCGGCCCTTGTCGTTTTCAGCCTTCGTTGGAGATCGCTGCGTCGCGGCGCGAGCTGCGGCTGGTAGCCACCGACACCGACCACAGCACGAAGCCGCCAATGGCCAGCAGGCTGCCGACCCAGCCCGGCGAGGTCCAGCCGTAGCCGGCTGCCAGGGCCAGGCCGCCGAGGTACGGGCCCAGCGCATTGGCGAAGTTGAACGCCGAATGGTTCAGCGCCGCGGCCAGGCCCTGGGCGTCTTCGGCGACGTCCATCAGGCGGGTCTGCAGCACGGTGCCCAGGGCACCGCCGAAGCCGACGAAGAACACGCAGATCGAGATGGTCCAGATGTTCCCCGCGGTGAACGGGAAGATCGCCAGCACCACCGCGCTCCACACCAGCAGGCCACCGGCGGTGGGCATCACGGCACGGTCGGCGAGCACCGGGATGAACAGGTTGCCCAGGGTCATGCCGATGCCGAACACCGCCATCACCAGCGGTACGATGCTGGGCGAAACGTGGGTCACCGCACCGAGGATGTCGGCCAGGTAGGTGTACACCGCGAACAGCCCGCCGAAGCCGATGGCGCCGATGCCCAGGGTCAGCCAGACCTGGCCGCGCTTGAGCGCACCCAGCTCGCGCAGCGGGCTGGAGTCCGGCTCGGCGGGCGAGTAGGGGGCCAGCAGGCGCACGCAGATCATCGTCAGCACGCCCAGCGCGGCCACCAGGGCGAAGCTCCAGCGCCAGCCCACGGCCTGGCTCAGCCAGTTGGCCAGCGGCACGCCGATGATGGTGGCGACGGTGAGGCCGAGGAACATCCGCCCCACCGCCACGGTGCGACGGTGTGGCGGCACGATGGAGGCGGCGACCAGCGCGGCGATGCCGAAATAGGCACCGTGGGGCAGGCCGCTGATGAAGCGGAACAGCAGCATCCAGTGGTAGGTCGGCGCCAGCGCGCTCAGGCCATTGCCGAGGGCGAACAGCGCCATCAGCAATACCAGCAGGGTACGCCGCGGCAGCCGCGCGCCGAGCACTGCCAGCAGCGGCGCACCGACGACCACGCCCAGGGCGTAGGCGCTGATCACGTGGCCGGCGGTCGGGGCATCGATGCCCAGCGCCGGGGCGAAGTAGGGCAGCAGGCTCATGGTGGCGAATTCGGTGGTGCCGATGGCGAAGCCGCCAACAGCCAAAGCGAAAAGCACCAGGGCCGTACTGCGTTGCAGTCCGGTGGTGGAGGTCGTCATGGGGGTTCCTTGGTCTTTTTTGCGGTGCGCCCTGGCGGCGCGGCTGTCTGCATGAGCACGGTCAAGGCAGTGACCGACAGCGAAGGTAGGAGAAAAATACCAGATGAAGGCGTCTCTGTGCTGAATCGATTGCGCTTCGTCTGACGGATTGCGTCCTACAAGCTCGCAGCCGGGTATCATGGTGACCTTCGATGATCCGCGAAGATTCCCATGGATTTTCCCAGCCTGACCACCGAGCGGCTGCTGCTGCGTCCCTGGCGTCACGACGATCTTGCGCCTTTCGCCGCGCTGAACGCCGACGCGCAGGTGATGCACCATTTCCCCGCCTGCCTGAGCCGCGAGGACAGCGACCTGCTGGCCGCACGCATTCTCCAGCACTTCGACGAGCACGGCTTCGGCCAGTGGATAGTCGAGCGCCGCGACGATGGCGCCTTCATCGGCGTACTCGGGTTGGCGCGAGTGTCCTTCGATGCCCCTTTCACCCCGGCGGTGGAAATCGGCTGGCGTTTCAACACGGCGTATTGGCGACAGGGCTATGCGCTGGAAGCGGCCCGCGCGGCGCTGGCGTTCGCCTTCGATTCGCTGAAGCTCGACGAGGTGGTCGCATTCACCGTGCCGGCCAACCTGCCTTCCCAAGGGCTGATGCAGCGCCTGGGCATGCAGCGCGACGAGGCCGGCGACTTCGAGCATCCGCGCCTGCCGCCAGGCCATCCGCTGCGCCAGCATGTGCTCTACCGGATTCGTCGCCCATGAAGCCAATCGAAGGCGTCCGCGCCTATCACGACCTCAGCAGCCATCGTCCCGAGCGCTTCGCCCCCGGCCCCGGCCAGCTCGACTGGGCGACCCAGCCGGCCGCCTTCCGCCGCTATGCCGGGGCGCGCTGCATCGAATTGCTGCACCGGCCGCAGGAAGAGTCGCCGGGCTATGACGAGGTGTTCGCCGGCCCGCTCGGCACGCCTGCGCCGCTGACCCTCGCCAGCGTCTCGCAGCTGCTCTACGACAGCCTGGCGCTGTCGGCCTGGAAGGACGCCGGCGGCAGCCGCTGGGCACTGCGGGTCAACCCTTCCAGCGGCAACCTGCACCCGACCGAGGCCTATCTGCTGCTGCCCGCCGGGGCTGTGGATAACGCTGCGCTGCTGGCGCACTACAGCGCCGACGAGCATGTGCTGGAGGTGCGCGCCGAGCTCTCTGCGCCGCTGGCCGAGCAACTGAGCGACGCCCTGCCTGCCGACGGCTTTTTGCTGGCGCTGGCGAGCATTCCCTGGCGCGAAGCCTGGAAGTACGGCGAGCGCGCCTATCGATACTGCAATCACGACCTCGGCCACGCGCTGGCCTGCCTGGGGATCGCCGCGGCGATCCAGGGCTGGGAAGTGCGCCTGCTGCGCGGTGTGGCCGAAGCGCAATTGGACAGTCTGATCGGCCTCGACCGCGAAGGCTTCAGCGAGCACGAGTTTGCCGATGCGCTGTTGTGGATCGGCCCGGCGCAGGCCGGCGAATTCCGCCTGCCTGGCACGTTGCTCAAGGGCCTCGCCGGGCTGCCCCTGGCCGGTTCGCCCAATCGCCTGTCGCGGGAGTCTCGCCCCTGGCCGGAGCTGGAGCGCGTACACGCGCTGTGCCGCGCGCCGGCGTTGCCGGCCCGTGACTGGCCGGCAGCGAAAGCCGAGGCGGCTGTGGATAACCCCGGCCTGCCGCTGCGTCCCATCCTCCACCGCCGACGCAGCGCGCAATCCATGGACGGCCGCAGCGGTATTCACGCCGAACTGCTGTATGCCTGGTTGCGCCGCCTGATGCCGGAGCGCTCGCCCGTGCCCTTCGCCTGCACGGGCGAGCCGGCGCGGCTCGACCTGTTGCTGTTCGTCCATCGCGTCCAGGAACTGGAACCGGGCCTGTACTGGCTCAGCCGCAGTGGCCGCGAGGCGGGCGGGCTGCGTGCGGATTACCTGTGGCAGAGCGTGGAGGAGAGCGGCTTGCCGCTTTACCGCCTGCTGGCCGGCGATGCGCGCGGGCTATCGGCGTTCCTCTCCTGCGGGCAGGACATCGCCAGCGACGGCTGCGTCGCCTTCGCCATGCTGGCCGATCTCGACGGCGCTCTGGCCGAGGGTGCCTGGGCCTACCCGCGCCTGTACTGGGAAGCCGGGCAGATCGGCCAGTTGCTTTACCTGGAAGCCGAAGCGGCGGGCCTGTCGGGCACCGGCATCGGCTGCTATTTCGATCCGGCGCTGGACGAATTGCTCGGCGGCGGTCCGGACTGCCCGGTCAGCCTCTATCATTTCACCATCGGCCGCGCCGTGTGGGACGAACGCCTCAGCAGCCTTCCCGCCTATCCGTCGCCACGCCGACTCCCACTTCAGCAAGACCGCAATTGAGGAAACAACGCGCATGACCCAGATCCTGGACAACCTGGTGGCTCTGCTGAGCCTGGAACAGATCGAAGAGAACCTGTTCCGCGGCATGAGCCAGGACCTCGGGTTCCGCCAGCTGTACGGCGGGCAGGTGCTCGGCCAGGCGCTGTCGGCGGCCAGCCAGACGGTGGACCCGGAGCGCCACGTGCACTCGATGCACGGCTACTTCCTGCGCCCGGGCGATGCCAGCAAGCCGGTCGTCTACCAGGTCGACCGCGTGCGCGACGGCGGCACTTTCAGCACTCGCCGCGTCACGGCGATCCAGAAGGGCCAGCCGATCTTCGCCCTGAGCACCTCGTTCCAGACCGATGAGGGCGGCTTCGAGCACCAGATCGCCATGCCCGACGTGGTCGGCCCGGAGAACCTGCCCACCGACCTGGAACTGAAGAAGGCCGGGGCGGAGAAATTCCCCGAGCGCATCCGCGACAAGCTGCTCTATCCCAAGCCCATCGAAATCCGCCCGGTCACCCAGAACGACCCCTACGAGCCGATGGTCGGCGAGCCGATCAAGTACCTGTGGCTGCGCGCCGACGGCAAGCTGCCGGACATCCCGGCGCTGCACAAGTACATCCTCGCCTACGCCTCGGACTTCGGTTTCCTCACCACCTCGCTGCTGCCCCACGGCCGCTCGGTGTGGCAGAAGGACATGCAGGTCGCCACCATCGACCACTCCGTGTGGTTCCACCGCGACCTGCGCGCGGACGAGTGGCTGCTTTACGCCATCGACAGCCCCTGGGCCGGCAATGGCCGCGGCTTCGTGCGCGGCAGCATCTTCAACCGCGACGGCCAGCTGGTGGCGTCCTCGACCCAGGAAGGCCTGATCCGCCGCCGCGAGGACTGGGCATGACGCTGGGTGAAGTGCGCCACTGGGTGTTCGACATGGACGGCACCCTGACCCTGGCGGTGCACGACTTCCCGGCGATCAAGCGGGCACTGGGGATTCCCCAGGAACACGACATCCTCAGCCACCTGGCCGCGCTGCCGGAGGACGAGGCGGCGGCCAAGCATGCATGGCTGCTGGAGCACGAGCGCGAGCTGGCGGTGGCCTCCACCGCCGCGCCGGGTGCCGTGGAGCTGGTGCGCGCGCTGCATGGCGCGGGTTACCGACTGGGCATTCTCACCCGCAATGCCCATGAGCTGGCGCTGATCACGCTGGCCGCCATCGGCATCGGTGATTGCTTCCTGACCGAGGATGTTCTCGGCCGAGGCGAGGCCGCTCCCAAGCCCAGCCCGGATGGCCTGCTGCGCCTCGCCGCGCGCTGGGACGTGGCGCCGCAGCGGATGCTGATGGTCGGCGATTACCGCTTCGATCTCGATTGCGCCCGTGCCGCCGGGGCGCACAGTGCGCTGGTGAATCTGCCAGAGAACCCCTGGCCCGAGCTGACCGACTGGCATGCGCGCGATTGCGCGGAGCTGGGGCGGATGGCGGGCGTGTTGAGGTAAGTCCCCGGTCGTTAGCATTCGCTCCCGAGGTGGCATGGGCGTAGGGCGAATAACGCGCCAGCGTTATCCGCCATCGGGAGGCTTGTCGGCGGATAACCTGTTCCAGGTTATGCGCCCTACGAAACTAGGCACCTCGCGGACGAAGTCCGCTCCTACAGTTTCCGGGGGAGTTAGATCGTAGGATGGGTGGAGGCTAGGCGATACCCACTGGCAGTGCCAGGCACGATGGGTATCGCTTCGCTCCACGCCATCCTGCGAAAGCGCCGCAGCGCTGGCAGGAGTTACAGCTCCGGCGTCCAGGTCACCGCCAGCAGCGCGGTGCGGCCGGGTTCGCGGTAGGGACGGGCTTCGCCCATGAAGTCCATCGGGCTGGTCGGGCGCAGGTAGTCGCCCAGGGTGTAGTCGCGGTCCAGGGCGTTATCCAGCTTCAGGTCAAAGCGAATTTCATTGCTGGCCAGCCAACTGGTGCGCAGGTCGAGCACGCCGTAGCCGGACAGCTCGCGGGTGTTGGCCGCGTCGTCGTAGCGCTGGCTGACCGCGCGCCAGGTGCCGCCGACGCCGAAGGCGCCGAACTGGCGGTCGAGGTCCAGGCTCAGGGTGCGGCGCGCGCGGTAAGGCAGGGTGTGGCCGGTGTCGCGGTCGCGCGGGTCGATCAGGCTCAGGCCGAGGGCGGCCTGCCAGCCCATTACCTCGCGGGCGACGCTGGCCTCGAAGCCGGTTATGCGCGCCTTGTTGATGTTCTCCGGCTGGTTGCTGGTGCTGTCCCAGGCGATCAGGTCGTCGATCTCGGTACGGTACAGCGAGGCTTCCAGATGGGTGCCGGAGAAGTCGCCGCGCCATTGCAGCTCGTAGGTCTTCGAGGTCTCGGCCTTCAGGTCCGGGTTGCTCGCGCCGGGGTAGTAGAGGTCGCTGAAGGTCGGCGCGCGAAAACCTTCGCCGTAGCTGGCAATCCAGGTCTGGCTGTCGCCCACCGGCAGGCTGAAGGCGGCGTTCCAGCTGTTCTGGCTGCCGTAGGCCTGGTTGTTGTCGTGGCGGATGCCCAGTTCGGTACCGAAGCTCTCGCCCTTGAAGCTGTGCTGGGCGAAGAAGGCGCGGTTGCTGCGCTGGTCCTCGGCGAAATCGGTGGTGCCGTCGACCTTGTCCTCGTACCAGTCGGCGCCCAGCGCCAGTTGGTTGGCTTCGTCCAGCTGCAGGCGGTTGATCCAGCTCGCCGAGTGGCGGGTGGTTTCCAGGGTGCCGTTGTTCCAGCTGTCCGCGGCGCCCACGGCCTTGTTGCGGTCGAAGCTGCGGCCCAGTTCCAGGCGGCTGTTCCACATCGGGGTGATCTGGCCGTCGAGGTAGGCGCTGTAGCTGCTGACGCGGAATTCGTCGCGGGGCGAGCCCGGTTCGAAGTTGTAGGCGTCGTCGTATTCGTTCTTGCCGCGCTGGTCGTTGAGGTTCAGGCCGGCCTTCCAGTCCTCGCTGAAGCGGTGGTCCAGGTTCAGGTGCACGGCCTTGTTGCGCTGGGCATCGTGGTCGCTGTCGGCGCCGACGTTGTCGCTGGTGCGGTCCCAGCCCTGGCTCTCGTCGAGGCTGCCGCCGAGGTTGTAGCGGGTCTGTTCGTCGCCGCCGGAGAGGCTCAGGCTGCGTTCGAAGGTGCCGTGGCTGCCGGCGGCCAGGCGCACTTCGGGGTGCAGGCCGGCTTCGCCGCGGCGGGTAAAGATCTGGATGACCCCGCCGATGGCGTCGGCGCCGTACAGCGCGGAGCGCGGGCCACGGGTCACTTCGACGCGCTCGATGCTGTCGATGCTCAGGTAGTCCAGGCGGGCGATGCCGCTGCTGGCCGAGGCGACGCGCTGGCCGTCCACCAGCACCAGGGTCTGCGCGGTGCTGGTGCCGCGCACGGAGTAGGAGACCACGCCGCCGGAGCTGCCCATCTGCACGCCGGGCACGCGGGCGAGCAGGGCGGGAACGCTGCGCACTTGTAGCCGCTCGATGTCGGTGCGGGTGAACACGCTGTTGGCCGAGGTGGCTTCGGCACGCGGCTGGGCCTGGCGGGCGGAGGTGATCACCTGGTCGGAGAGCCGGTAGATGTCGTCGGCAGCGAAGGCCAGGCCGGGCAGCAGGCTGGTGGCCAGGGCGAGTCGGGTCAGTTTCATGGAACGTCCTCAAAAGCGGTCGGATGACTTTCGAGGAGGGCGTGGCAAGGGCGGACGCGCCGCACTTGACGGTGCGGCCCTCCGCAACACCTGTCGGGGCGTGTCGAGGGCGGTCTCCGGGCTGCCGACATCACATCGCCGCCTTCCCGCGTTGAGCAGTGGCGGATGGCGATGCTGCGCTCCATCAGGGGCGCGTCGGTTACCGTTGCGGGGGCAGCGCAGGTCTTTCACCTGCTTCCCGTTACCTCGAACGAAAACCGGCGCACCTTAGAGGGTGCGCCGGTGACTGGCAATACTCAGTGCGAGGGATGCGCTCAACGGCTGCCGAGCGCTTCCAGGCGCGCCTTCACCGCGGCTTCGATGCCGGCGGCGTCCAGCCCGCACTCCGCGAGCATCTGCGCCGGTTTGGCGTGCTCGACGTAGTAGTCCGGCAGGCCCAGGTGCAGGATCGGCTGCTGGATATTCTCGCGGGCGAGGAATTCGCTGACGGCGGCGCCCGCGCCACCCATCACCGAGTTTTCCTCGACGGTCACCAGCAACTCGTGGCTGGCGGCGAGCTGGCGCACCAGCTCCTCGTCCAGCGGCTTGACGAAGCGCATGTCGGCCACGGTGGCGTCGAACTGCTCGGCCACTTTCAGTGCCTCGGCCAGTTGCACGCCGAACACCAGGAACGCGACCTTGCCGGCCTTGCCTTCGCGGCGCACCACGCCCTTGCCGATCTCGACCGGCTCCAGCGCTGCCTCGATGGTGGCGTTGGGGCCGGTGCCGCGCGGATAGCGCACCGCCGCCGGGCCTTCGAAGTGATGGCCGGTGGTGAGCAGTTTGCGCAGTTCGTTTTCGTCGCTGGGCGTCATCACCAGCATGCCGGGGATGCAGCGCAGGTAGGAGAGGTCGAAGCTGCCGGCGTGGGTCGGGCCGTCTTCGCCCACCAGGCCTGCGCGGTCGATGGCGAACAGCACGTCGAGGTTCTGCACCGCGACGTCGTGGATCAACTGGTCATAGCCGCGCTGCAGGAAGGTGGAATAGATCGCCACCACCGGCTTGGCGCCGTCGCAGGCCATGCCGGCCGCCAGGGTCACGGCGTGTTGCTCGGCGATGGCGACGTCGAAGTAGCGCTCCGGGAACCTGTCGGCGAAGGCCACCAGGTCGGAGCCTTCCTTCATCGCCGGGGTGATGCCGACCAGGCGCGGGTCTTGCGCCGCCATGTCACACAGCCACTGGCCGAACACGCTGGAGTACTTCGGCCCGCCGGCCTTCTTCGGCACGGCGTGGGCGGGGGCGCCCTCGGGCTCCAGCTTGGTGATGGCGTGGTAGCCGATGGGGTCGATCTCGGCCGGGCCGAAGCCCTTGCCCTTCTTGGTCACCACGTGGAGGAACTGCGGGCCCTTGAGATCGCGCATGTTGCGCAGGGTGGCGATCAGGGTCGGCAGGTCGTGGCCGTCGATGGGGCCGATGTAGTTCCAGCCCAGCTCTTCGAAGAGCGTGCCGGGGACCAGCATGCCCTTGGCGTACTCCTCGGTGCGGCGGGCGATCTCCCAGGCGCCGGGCAGGCGCGAGAGCACCTTCTTGCTGCCTTCGCGCATGCTGCTGTAGGTGCGGCTGGAGAGGATCTTGGCCAGGTAGTTGGACAGGCCGCCGACATTATTCGAGATCGACATGTCGTTGTCGTTGAGGATCACCAGCATGTCGGCCTTGACCTCCGACGCGTGGTTGAGCGCCTCGAAGGCCATGCCGGCGGTCAGCGCGCCGTCGCCGATCACCGCCACCGACTTGCGATTGGAACCCTGCATGCGCGCAGCGATGGCCATGCCGAGGGCGGCACTGATGGAGGTGCTCGAGTGGCCGACGCCAAAGGTGTCGTACTCGCTCTCCGAGCGGCGCGGGAAGGCGGCCAGGCCATCCTTCTGGCGCAGGCTGCCCATGCGCTCGCGGCGACCGGTGAGGATCTTGTGCGGGTAGGCCTGGTGGCCGACGTCCCACACCAGGCGGTCGTCCGGGGTGTCGAAGACGTAGTGCAGGGCGATCGTCAGTTCGATGACGCCCAGGCCTGCGCCGAAATGGCCACCGGTCTGGCCCACGCTGTACAGCAGGTACTGGCGCAGTTCGTCAGCGAGGGTCAGCAGCTCCGCTTCGCCCAGCCGGCGCAGCTCGACCGGCGTGCTGGCGCGGTCAAGCAGGGGCGTGGCAGGGCGCTCGCGGGGAATCTCGTGAAACGTCGTGGGCATCAGGCTGATCGTTATGAGAAGGCAAAGATGCGGAAGTTTACCTGATGCGCCGGAATGCCCCAAGCAACGTGGGGCCAATCCATCGGACGACCGGATGGTCGGGGAATGGCTAGCTGCTCAGGGTGACCTCGCGGCATTTGCCGGCGGCCGGCAACAGGGGGGGCAGGGGAAAACGGCTGGTGCGGTGGCAAGTTGTCGCAGGGGGCCTCCCGAGGGAGGCCCGCTGTTTGACGCCTGGGTCAGATCACAACGTGCTGGGCAAGCTCGTCGAATTGTGCCGGGCGGACGTCGAGGGGGGCGCTATAGTGCTCGTGTCCTCCGGTGTTGGACGCTGCGTTGGAGAACGGCAGCACCGATTCACCCGTTTCCAGCATGCCGTGCAAGGACGGCAGGGCGCTCTTGCCGGCCGCCGGGCCGTCATTGGCCGGGACGTTGAAAGTCGCCATGTCGAGTTCCCAGCCTTGCTGGCCGACCATTTGTGCCGTGCTGTCGCTGTTCAGCGATTGTCCTCTGTCGATGACCAGGTGGAACGCATCTCCTTCTGCGACACCGTGGCCGACGTAGAAGTCATAGGAGCCCTCCTTGATGGCGAAAGGCGCGGTGAGCTGCCAGGTTCCGTCCTGCTGGACCAGGGCGCTACCCAGGCCGAGGGTGACGTTGGAGAGGGCGTGGCCATCGGCGTCGGTCGGGACGGCGCTGATGTTGATCAGATCGCCCGGGGTGCCGGTGCCGTGGAAGGTCGGACGGGTGTCGTCAGTGGTGGCGCCATTGGCCAGTTCACCGGTCACGGGGCCGACATGGTCGATGGCGCCGGTGATGGTGGCCGTTACCGGCAGCGGTTGCGGCTCAGGCTGGGGTTCCGGCTGAGGCTGAGGTTCCGGCTGCGGGTCCACTGGCTGCCAGTTGCTGGAGGACTTGTCGATGTCCAGGCGCAAGGCAGTCCCTGTCGTGTCGTGGCCGGCGTAGAAGTCGTAGGTCCCTTCTCCGAGGGCGTGAAGGGGGGTGAATTGCCAGGTGCCGTCCGGCTGGACCAGCGCGTTACCCAGGAAGATGGTGATGGCCGAAGCGGCTTTTCCGTCCGCGCCGATGGCGACGGCGTTGATATTGATCAGCTCGCCCGGGGTGCCGGTGCCGTGGAAGGTCGGACGGGTGTCGTCGGTGGTGGCGCCATTGGCCAGTTCACCAGTCACGGGGCCGACATGGTCGATGGCGCCGGTGATGGTGGCCGTTACCGGCAGCGGTTGCGGCTCGGGCTGGGGTTCCGGCTGAGGCTGAGGTTCCGGCTGTGGGTCCACTGGCTGCCAGTTGCTGGAGGACTTGTCGATGTCCAGGCGCAAGGCAGTCCCTGTCGTGTCGTGCCCGGCATAGAAGTCATAGGTCCCTTCGCCGAGGGCATGAATAGGGGTGAATTGCCAGGTGCCGTCCGGCTGGACCAGCGCGTTACCCAGGAGGATGACGCTGCCCGAAGCGGCTTTTCCGTCCGCGCCGATGGCGACGGCACTGATATTGATCAGTTCGCCGGGGTTGCCGGTGCCGTGGAAGGTCGGACGGGTGTCATCGGTGGTGGCGCCGTTGTGCAGTTCGCCGGTGACCGGACCCACGTGGTCGATGGCGCCGACGAGGACCGTTTCATGGTGTACCGGTTCGGCGGCCTGCACGTCGGTGATGTTCAGGCGGAAGTTGCTCGACTGACCCTGGCTGGAGCTGACCTGGAAGTCATAGAAGGCGCTCTGCGGGACTTGAGGAACACTGAATTGCCAGGTGCCGTCAGCCTGGACCACGGTCTGGCCCAGGGGGTAGCCGGCGAGCATGAGACCGGTGCTGTCCATGGCGGTAGCCCACAGGTGGAGGGTCTCGCCGGGATTGCCCGTACCGAAGAGCAACGGGGTGGCGACACTGGTGGTCTGGCCGTTGCTCAAGCTCTCCTGGGTCGCATCGAGAGCGCCAAGGATGACGGCGGGCTCGAATTCAGCGACCGGCGGCTGCCAGGGGGTATAGGCGGATGCGGAGTAGGCGTCGTTGCCATACAGCGGGCTGGCGGAGAAGGTTCTTTGGTACGAAGAGCTCGAGGTAGTGCTCATGGGATGTTCCATACAAGGGAAGTAAGTCGACGAGCGACCGGGATAAATCGACGGAAGAACGGGGTTGCCGTGGTCTTTCCTGCGCCGAATGGTAGGGGGAGCCCGCTTGGGGAAAATGCTGCGACCGACGGTGGACAGGGGGATGGAGGGATTTGAGAGGTGGTTGGTGTTTGTATGTCGTCATCGAACGAGAGTGCTCGACGAGTTCAATCGGAAGTTTCCGAGGCCTTGTAGGCTGATGACGAATGCATGGCTACGCCTCGGACAGATGGATATTCCTTGCCGGCTTGCTCCGGAGCGCTGTGCCGAATTCGTCGTATTCCCGAAGGAATCCATTCAAGCGTCGACCCGGTCGAGCGGTCACTGTGGGGGGCGTCCGGGCGGCCTCCGCTGCCCTTCGCCACAAAGGAATTGAATCGTGGTCCGATTGAGCCTGGCTGAACTGCGCGAACTGTCCGAAGCGATCCTGCGTCGCCACGGTTTCAGCGAGCCCCATGTGCAGGGCGTGACCGAGACGGTGCTGGCCGGCGAGCGCGACGGCTGCACCTCCCATGGTGTCTGGCGACTGCTGGGCTGCATCCATACGGCGCGTGCCGGAAAGGTTTCGCTGGATGCCGTGCCGGAGCTGTCGGAGCCCGCGCCGGCGCTGGTGCGGGTCGACGCCAAGGGTGGCTTCTCGCAGTGCGCCTTCGACCTCGGGCTGCCGAAACTGGCGGAGAAGGCGCGGAGCCAGGGCATTGCCGCGATGGCGGTCAACCATTGCGTGCACTTTTCGGCTCTGTGGGGGGAGATCGAACGGATAGTCGCCCAGGGTCTGGTGGCGCTGGCGGTGACCCCGGCCCAGGCCTACGTGGCACCGGCAGGCGGGACGCGGCCTTTGTTCGGCACCAACCCCATCGCTTTCGGCTGGCCGCGTGCCGGCCAGAATCCCTACGTCTTCGACTTCGCCACCACCGTCGTGGCTCGCGGGGAAATCCAGCTGCATGAGCGCGAGGGCAAGGCCATTCCGCTGGGCTGGGGCATCGATGCCCAGGGCAACCCCAGCACTGACCCGGGCGCGGTGCTCGATGGCGCCATGCTGACCTTCGGCGGTCACAAGGGCTCGGCGCTGGCGACCATGGTCGAACTGATTGCCGGCCCGCTGATTGGCGACCTGACCAGTGCCGAGTCCACGGAGTTCGACGCCGGGACGAAGTCTTCGCCGTACCACGGCGAACTGCTGATCGCCATCGATCCGGCGCGCTTCCTTGGCGCAGAAGCCCCGCAGCACCTGGAGCGGGCGGAGAAGTTGTTCGAGTCCATCCTCGACATGGGCGCGCGCCTGCCATCGCAGCGGCGTTTCGCGGCGCGCGAACGCAGCTTGAAAGAGGGCGTGGAGATCAGCGATTCGCTGTATGCCGATCTGCGCAAGCTGCTGGAGTAGGCAGGACGTAGGGCGAATAACCTGGAACAGGTTATCCGCCGCTGGCTTCGTAGCGGATAGCGCTGGCGCGTTATGCGCCCTGCGAAAAGCCATGCCTCGCGGCGTTTCGCGAAGAAAAAAGCCCCGGCGCAAGGCCGGGGCCGAACAGCGGCGCGGGACTGGCCGACAGTTCAATCCCGCGCCGACGAACCCTTCAGCGGATCACCGCGTTGCGCGTCGTCTCGCCGTCCACCAGCCGCGCGATACCCAGCGGGTTGGCGTCCTTCAGCGCTTCGGGCAGCAACGCATCCGGGTAGTTCTGGTAGCACACCGGGCGCAGGAAGCGGTCGATGGCCAGGCTGCCGACGGACGTGCCGCGCGCGTCGGAGGTCGCCGGATAGGGGCCGCCGTGAACCATGGCGTCGCAGACTTCCACGCCGGTCGGATAGCCGTTGATCAGCAGGCGACCGGCCTTGTGCTCCAGCACCGGCACCAGGGCGGCGAAGCGTGCGAGGTCGTCCGGTTCGGCGATCAGTGTGGCGGTGAGCTGGCCGTGCAGGCCGTCCAGCGCGCGGCGCAGTTCGGCGTCATCGGCCACTTCGACGACGATGGTGGTCGGACCGAAGACTTCTTCCTGCAGCAGTTCCTCGCCTTCCAGCAGCAGGCTGGCATTGGCCTGGAACAGTTGCGGGAACGCCTGCGCGCCTTCCTGCGGCTGCCCGGCGAGATGACGCAGGCCGGGGTGGGTGAGCAGCCTGCCGATGCCCTTCTCGTAGCTTTTCAGGGTGCCGGCGTTGAGCATGGTCTGCGCCGGGCGCTGGCCGATCTCGGCGATCAGGTGGGCGACGAACAGGCTGAAGGCCGGCGAAGCGATACCGATCACCAGGCCGGGGTTGGTGCAGAACTGGCCGCAACCCATCACCACCGAATCCACCAGTTCGCGGGCGATCTTTTCGCCGCGCGCTTCCAGGGCGGCTGGCAGCACGAGAACCGGGTTGATACTGCTCATCTCGGCGAAGACCGGGATCGGCTGCGGGCGCGCGGCGGCGAGATCGCACAGTGCGCGGCCGCCCTTGAGCGAGCCGGTGAAGCCGACCGCCTGGATCGCCGGGTGCTTGACCAGCGGCTCGCCGACGCCGGCGCCGTAGATCATATTGAACACGCCGGCAGGCATGCCGGTGGATTCGGCGGCGCGGATGATGGCTTCACCGACGAACTCGGCCGTGGCCATGTGGCCGCTGTGGGCCTTCACTACCACGGGGCAGCCAGCGGCGAGTGCGGCGGCGGTGTCGCCACCGGCGGTGGAGAAGGCCAGCGGGAAGTTGCTGGCGCCAAACACGGCCACCGGGCCGACACCGGTGCGGCACTGGCGCAGGTCCGGGCGTGGCAGCGGCTGGCGCTCGGGCAGGGCGCGGTCGATGCGCGCACCGAGGAAGTCGCCCCGGCGCAGGACCTTGGCGAACAGGCGCATCTGGTTCGCGGTGCGGCTGCGTTCGCCCTGGATGCGTGCGGCGGGCAGCGCGGTCTCGCGGCAGACGGTGGCGATGAAGTCGTCGCCGAGCGCTTCGAGTTCGCTGGCAATGGCGTCGAGGAACTGGGCGCGGCGCTCCGGCGACAGGGCGTTGTAGGCCGGGAAGGCGGCTTCGGCGGCGCGGGCGGCGGCGTCGACTTCGGCCTCGGTGGCCTGGAGGAATTCGCGGGGCAGGGCTTCGCCGGTGCTGGCGTCGAGGCTCTGCAGGCGGACAGTGCCGGCGCCGATGCGCTGGCCGGCGATGAAGTTGTGGGCGGTCATGGGCGGGCTCTCTGGTGCTGGATTTCGGTGCGGCGAAGAGCCCCTCTCCCCAGCCCTCTCCCTGAAGGGAGAGGGAGTGTCCGAGTGGCTCGGGCTGTCGTGCTCTCCTTCAGGAGTGGCATCAGGGGGAGTACGCGTTGCCTCTTCACGCCGAACCAGTCTCCCCCTGAAGAAAAGGGGATGTTCGAGCGGTTTGGGCTACGGTGCTCTCCTCACGCCTTGGTTGCAGGCAGAGCACGTTACTTCCCATCACGCCGAACCAGTCCCCTCTCCCTTCAGGGAGAGGGTCAGGGAGAGGGGCAGACTGACCGGAGGCGCAAGGCTCCCAGCCAGCACGAAGCGCTCTCATAGGTGCAATGACTGACTCAAAGCCCCACATCCGGCAGCTTCGGCCGGTTCGCCAGCGCCTTGGCCATGATGGTCTCCACGTGCTCGCGGTCGGCGCCCTGCAGCGCCAGGCGCGGCGGGCGGGTCAGAGCGGTGCCGCGGCCGGCGATCTCCTCGCACAGCTTGATGCACTGCACCAGGTCCGGGCGGGCGTCGAGGTGGAGGATCGGCATCAGCCATTCGTAGATCGGCATGGCCTCTTCATAACGGCCGGCCTTGCACAGGCGGAAGATGGTTTCGCCTTCCTGCGGGAAGACGTTGGACATGCCGGAAATCCAGCCCTCGGCACCCACTGCGATGCTTTCCAGCACGACGTCGTCGAGGCCGGCGAAGAGGATGAAGCGGTTGCCCACTTCATTGCGTACGTCGATGAAGCGGCGGGTGTCGCCGGAGCTGTCCTTGAAGCAGACGATGTTCTCGCAGTCGGCCAGGGAGATGAGGATGTCCGGGGTGACGTCGTTCTTGTAGATCGGCGGGTTGTTGTAGACCATCACCGGCAGGTCGGTGCTGGTGGCCACGCTGCGGAAGTGCGCGGCGGTCTCGTGGGGCTTCGAGGAGTAGACCAGCGCGGGCATCACCATGATGCCGTCGACGCCGACCTTCTGCACCGCCTTGGCCACTTGCGAGGCGCCATGGCTGGTGAACTCGGCGATGCCGCAGATCACCGGCACGCGGCCACCGGAGGCGTCCTTGGCAACCTCGGTGACGGCCATCTTCTCCTCGATGGACAGCGAGGTGTTCTCGCCCACGCTACCGCAGACCACCAGGCCCGACACGCCGTCGCGCACCAGGTTGGAGATCACCTGGTGGGTGGCTTCCAGGTTGACCGAGAAATCGTCGTTGAACTGGGTGGTGACCGCGGGGAACACGCCGCTCCAATTGACCTTCTTGCTCATGTTTCTCTCCAATTGTCGTATTTCGTATACGAAAGTTCCGGGGGGCTTCCCTGAAAATTCGTCGTAGGGTGCCGCTACGCGGCGAATCAGGGGTGAATTTGGGAAGCGTCAGTAACCGTTCGGCCAGGTGTCCGACAGCCGATAGCCTTCGGGCCAGGGGTCGGATGGGTCGAGCAGGTGCTGGTGGGTGCCGGTGATCCAGGCGCGGCCGGAAATGCACGGGTGGATCGCCGGTTTGCCGCCGACGCTGGTGAGGCCGTCGATGCGACAGTGGAACTTGGAATCGATGATCGAATGGCCGACGAAGCGCTCGCCGTCCTTCAGCTGGCCCTTGGCATGCAGCACCGCCATGCGCGCCGAGCAACCGGTGCCGCAGGGCGAACGATCGATCTTGCCGGGGCGGATGACCACCGCGTT
The DNA here is from genome assembly GCF_022380625.1 of Pseudomonas sp. DP-17. Classification (NCBI taxonomy): domain Bacteria; kingdom Pseudomonadati; phylum Pseudomonadota; class Gammaproteobacteria; order Pseudomonadales; family Pseudomonadaceae; genus Pseudomonas; species Pseudomonas sp. DP-17. The sequence goes on along the minus strand of NZ_JAKSXG010000010.1, from coordinate 179,715 downwards.
GCGGCCGTGCAGTACGCCGTCGATGCGTTCCACCGGAGCGGTCAGCTGGCAGAAGGAGATGTGCGCCCAGTCGTGGTTTTCCGGGTGCCTGAAGCCCAGTTGCTGGTTCGCCGCCTGGGTGATCTTCAGGCCGGTGGCGACCAGGTCGGCGGCTTCCGAGGCATGCAGGGTGAAACCGAGGGCATGGGCATCGGCGAGCACGAAACTGTCGCCGCCGTAAGCGGTATCCACCTGCAGCGAACCGAGGCCTTCCACTTCGATCCAGGCGTCGAGCTGGTCGGCGAAGGAGGGCAGGTTGCGCACTTCCACGCGTTGCACCTTGCCGTCCTTGCAGTCGGCCACGGCTTCGATCAGGCCGCCTGGGGCTTCCAGGGTCAGGCGCGTCTGCGGTTCCTGCATCGGCAGGATGCCGCTGTCGAGCAGCACGGTGCTGACGCACAGCGAGTTGGAGCCGGACATGGGCGGCACATCGGCCGGTTCCATGATGATCCAGGCCATCTGCGCGCGCGGGTCCTTCGCCGGTACCAGCAGGTTCACATGGCGGAACACACCGCCGCGCGGCTCGTTGAGGACGAAGTTGCGCAGCACGTTGTCGCTGGCGATGAAGCGCGACTGTGCCCACACGGTGTCGCCTGGCGGCGGGGCGACGCCGCCGACTATGACGTCGCCGACCTCTCCTTCGGCGTGGCAACTGACCACGTGGATGATCTTGCTCGAACGCATGTCTGTCTCCTGGTTCTGTAGCAGCCCATTTCCCTCTCCCCAGCCCTCTCCCTTCAGGGAGAGGGTCAGGGAGAGGGGCTCTTGTCTCTAGTTCACCGACCTCAGGAACTCCGCCGTCTCCGCCCGCTGCGGGTTGCCGATCACCTGGTCCGGCGTGCCGATCTCGTGCACCAGCCCCTCGCGGAAGAACGCCACGCGGTCGGACACATCGCGCGCGAAGCGGATTTCGTGGGTCACCAGCACCATGGTCGTGCCCTCTTCGGCGAGCAGGCGCATGGTGTCGAGCACCTCGCCCACCAACTGCGGGTCGAGCGCCGAGGTCGCTTCGTCGAACAGCATGTAGTCCGGCGACATGGCCAGCGCGCGGGCAATCGCCATGCGCTGCTGCTGCCCGCCGGAGAGCTTCTGCGGGAACACCTTGAGCTTGTCGCCCAGGCCGACGTGCTTGAGCTGCTTCACCGCCATCGCCTCGGCCTCTTCCTTGGACAGGCCGAGCACCTTGCGCGGGGCGAGCATGACGTTCTCCAGCACGGTGAGGTGCGGGAAGGCGTTCCACTGCTGGAAGACGATGCCGATCTTCTGCCGCAGCTTGTTCAGGTCGGTGGTCCTGGCGTGGACCTCGATGCCGTCGACGCGGATCTTGCCGCGCTGGATCGGCTCCAGGCCGTTGATGCACATCAGCAGGGTGGACTTGCCCGAGCCCGAGCCGCCGATAATCGAGACCACTTCGCCCTTCTTCACGGTCAGGCTCACGCCCTTGACCACTTCCAGGTCGCCATAGGCTTTGTGCACGTTGTCGATTTCAATCATTTTCCTGCCACCTTTGTTCCAGCCGGGCACCGAGGCGCGCCACGACCCAACTCATGAGGTAATAGATGACCCCGGCGATGCACAGCACCAGCAGGGGTTCCTGGATGCGCGTGACGATGGTCTGCGAGGCGCGGAGCAGTTCGACGATGCCGATCCACATGACCAGCGCGGTGTCCTTCATCACCCCCAGCACCAGGTTCAGCCAGCCGGGGAAGGCCACCCGCGCCGCCAGTGGCAGCACGATGTAGCGCAGGTCCTGCCAGTAGGTCAGGCCCAGCGAGCGGCTGGCGCGGCGGATGTTCGGGCCGACGGCGAGGATGCCGCTGCGGATGATCTCGGTGCAGAACGCCGCCGCGTACACGCCCAGTACCAGGCAGCCGACGGTGAAGGCGCTCCAGTTCAGGCCGACGATGCTTTTCAGCGAGTTGAACAGCACGAACTGGATCAGCAGCGGCACGCTTCTGAAGATGTCGAGGAACCAGCCGACCGGCATCGTGGCGCGTGGCAAGGTGGCGCGCAGCCAGCCGAGCACGATGCCGGCGAGGGTGCCAATGAGCATCGCGCCGACGGTCAGCTTGACGGTGACCCAGGCCCCTTGCAGCAGGAACATCAGGTCGTTTGCGGTGAAGCTCGTGGAAAACATGCGTGCTTCTCCTAGTAGCGGAACAGTCGCCAGCTCAGCAGGCGGGCGACCACCACGATGACCTTGGCGATGAGGTAATAGAGCACCGCCGCCAGGGCGAAGTACTCGAAGGTGCGGAAGGTGCGCACGTTGAAGTCCTGGGTCACGCCGGTGAGGTCGTTGTTCAGGCCCACCACCACGCCCAGCGAGGTCATCAGTACCGCCCAGACCATCTGGTTCGTCAGCGGGTAATAGACGATGCGCAGCAGCTGCGGAACGATGATCATCCGGTACGCCTGGAAGGCGCTCATGCCCAGCGAGCGCGCGGCGCGCATCTGGGTATCCGGCACGGCCTTGAGGCCGCCGCGGAAGTTCTCCGCGAGGTAGCCGGCGTTGTTGAAGGTGATCCCCGCCAGCAGCGCCACCCAGGAGCTGACGTGCAGGCCGAAGGAACCCAGGCCGAAGTACAGGATGTAGATCTGGAACAGCGACGGGGTGTTGCGCGCGATGGACACCCAGGTGTCGGCGAAGCCCTTGAGCAACGGGTTCTTCATCTGCCGCATGACGGTCAGCAGCAGCGCGATGAGCACGCCGAGGATCATCGACAGCGCGGCCGTCTCCAGGGTCACCCAGGCGCCGCCTAGCATGTCCGGCAGGGCCTTGAACGCCGAGCGCCAGTGGAAGCTGTAGTTGAACATCAGCGCACCCCCTCGCTCAGCCAGCGCGGGACGCCACCGTCACCGCGCCCGCTGCAGGCGGCTTCGACACAGGCGGCGAGGCTGCCGAAATGCACCTGGCGCCCGGCCAGGCCCGGGCCGTAGTGGGCGTACTTCGCCGAGTTGGTCATCAGCGTGGTGCACTGCGGCGGGATCACCGGCTCGCCGATCATGCACCAGCAGGTGTCGTTGAGCAGCTGCGCGCCGAAGTCTTCCAGCACCTTCACGTCGCCGGCGGCGCGGGCCTTTTCCTGCACGGCGCGGCCCAGGGTGATGACCAGTGCGACGTCCGGATGCTTGCGGCGCCCGGCAACCAGTTTGGCCAGTTCCGCGCATTCGCTGGCGGAGAAATGCGGGTTGCCCAGGGACACCAGTTGCACGCCGGGTTCGCTGGCGTGGTCCAGCTCGCGCCAGGAGGCGATGAGGTCCGCCGGGGTGACGCGCAGGTGTTGCTGCGCTGTCTTGCCGCCCAGGGCGGTGCTGGTGTCCGGCGCTTCCGGCGTGACCCCGGCAATGTGGAACATCGGCGCGGCGGACGTGGTGGCAAAGGCCGCGCCGAAGGCTTTCAGCGCATCGCTGTCCGGCGCCAGCGGCTGCAGGCCGTCGACCACCGGGATGCGTGAGCCGCACAGCTCGCCGATGTGGTAGCCGAGCAGCGGAAAGATCGACTCGTCGTGCTCGGCCGGCAGCTCGACATCGATCCGCAGCGTGGCCAACCGGCCTTCGTCGCGGTGGCTGCCGACGTTCGGCGCGCGGCCGGTGAGGGCGATGCAGATGTCTAGGTAGTCCGGGTATTTCAGGGTTCGCGCGCCGAGCACGCTGTTGGCGTACACCACGGCGTTGGACTCGGCCCAGACCACCTGTTCGCCGAGGCTCGGCCTGCTGTCCAGCAGGTAGGGTGCGCAGGTGTAGCTCATCTGCGCGCCCATCTCCATGTAGGCGTCGCCCAGCGCGGCGGCAGGCTCGCCGAAGGCCTTGTCGACGCCCAGCTCGCGCCAGCGGCGATGGTCCACGGAGATGGAGTTGAGAGTGGTCGGCACCTTCACCTTGCCGCCCCAGTCCGCCAGCTGGCGGGCGAAACGCAGGCTCGCGGGGCCGGTATAGATGCAGCCATCGATGTGCGCCTGGGCGACATCGAGCAAATCCTTCGCGCCTTGCAGTGCGGCCATGCGCAGGACGATCTGCATGGCGGCCTGGGCGGCCTTGCCGTGCTTGCCATCGAGCAGCTCATGGTCTCCCGCGTTCAGCGCCAGGCCTTCCGGCAGCGGGCCGGCATCGCTGGCCATCACGCCCTGCCAGCCATCGGCAGGGCGCTGGGCCGTGAGTGTCACGGTATCGCCTTCGATGCGGGCCCAGCCGCCCGCGGACAACAGCTCGAAACCCTCGCGCCCCACGCACAGCACCGGGATGGAGCGGCCGAACAACGCCTGCGCCACCAGCACGCCGAGGGTGAGGATTTCATCCGGCTCGGCCAGCAGCAGCGCCGCCGGCGCGTGGCCGTTGAGCAGTATCTCCAGCATCACGCTGCTGCCGGTACAGGAGCCGCGTCCGCTGGGAATCGCCAGCACCCGGCCGGGCAGGAAGCTGCCGGAGAGCGGATGATGGCGGTCGATGATCTCGCCGCTGAACGGCTCGACGCCACCCCAGAAGCTCAGCCCGGTGTCGGCGGACAGTAGCGCCCCTTCGGCGCTACCCCCCATCAGGACCCGCCCTGTCAGGCGTGAGTCCTGCACCCTTGAAGCCTGCATCGAAGACATGTCGCACCCGCTGTCAGTAGTACACGTGGGGAACGGTGAGATCGACCGGGGTGCCGCCCACCCACTTCTCGTACAGCTCGGCGTAGCGGCCGGTGCGGACCTGCTGGTTGACGAAGAGGTTGAGGTAATGGATCAGGCCGTACTCGTTGCGTGCGGCGGCCAGCGACACATAGTCGATCACGTAGGGCGCGTTGCCGACGACCTTCAGGCCCTTGTACTTGCCGGACTTGAGGGTGGAAGCGGCGACGGTGTTGGTGACCACGGTGGCGTCGATGTGGCCCTGGACGACGGCCAGGATGGTGTCGTTCTGGCTCTGGTAGGCGCGGAAGGAGCCCTTTCCGCCCCATTTCTTCACGTCCTTCTCCAGCGCGATGGCTTCATAGGTGCCGCTGGTGTTGCCCACCGGGCGGTCCTTGATGTCTTCGTACTTGTTGATGCCGGTGTCTTCGCGGGTCAGCACCACCATCTGGAAGGCGAAGTAGGGGATGGTCATGGCGACCGTCTTGGCGCGCTCCAGGGTGTCGGAGGTGGAGGCGACGATCACGTCGGCGCGGCCGGAGACCAGCGCGGGGATACGATCCGGGAAGGGCGTCTCGACGACTTCGGCGGTAACACCCAACACCTTCGCCAGGTCGTTGCAGTAATCCACGTCGAAACCGACCGGGTTGTTCTGCGCATCGCGCGAGCCCATGGGCGGGAAGTCCAGGGTCACGGCGCAGCGCAGCTTGCCGGATTCGATGATGTCGTCGAGCTTGTCGGCCTGGGCTTGGCTGGCAAGGAACACAGCGGTGAGGGCTAAAGCAATTCGGCTGAATTTCATGGGGGCCTCTCTGAGTCAGTGTTGTGCAGCGATTTTTGTATTATGGATTTCGTATACGATATTTTCATGAGCAAGGCATGTGCCAGAAATAACCTGGGCATGACCAATCAGTCGCGAGGCCCGCTGTTGTGGGGATGGGGACTACAGGGCGTTCCGAACTGCCTGTAGCCATGTTCCGGACGCTGTTACCAAATGAAGCAGGACGGCGTTTCGCTGCCCCGAATGGGAGCACTTGGCGGGGATGGGCGCAAAAAGCGGCACGCTTTATCCGCCGGTTACGTATTCGTGCCTCGGCTAATGGCGGAAAACGCCGTGTGGAGAGGGTTAGGGCGAGGGGATCTGGCAGGAGAGGCGGATGCGCCCGGCTCATGCCGGCGTTCGCGTCCAGGGGCTTGTCAGTTGGGCGCGGATTGCGACTCGCGGTACTGCGTCGGGGACAGCCCGGTGAGTGCGCGGAACTGCCGGCTGAAGGCGCTGTGGTCGGTGTAGCCGCAGCGCAGGGCGATCTCGGTGATCGGCAGGTCTTCGCCGAGCAGACGGGTGGCCGCGCCCAGGCGCGCCTTGTGGATCATCTGCCGTGGGGTGAGCTGGAAGATGCGCTTGCAGTGGCGTTCCAGCTGGGCGACGGACAACCCGGCCAGCTCGGTCAGCTCGGCGAGATTGATCGGCTTGTCGAAGTGCTCGCGGATGTAGGCGTCCACCGTCGCCAGGCGCTGGTACGCCGGATGCGTGGACTGTGCCGCCTGCAGGTCGCTGGAAATGCCCGCCATGCCGATGACGTTACCTTCCGCATCACGCAATGCCAGCTTGTGGGTCAGGCACCAGCCCGGCTGGCGGCCTGGGTAGAGGTGCAGCTCCAGCTGGTCGCTGAGCTGCCCGCCGGTCTCCAGCACGCGGCGGTCCTGCTCGGTGTAGACCGGGCCGAAGCGCGAGGGGAAGACCTCCTCGGCCGTGCGCCCGAGCAACTCGCGGGCATCCTTCACGCCGCAGCGCCGCGCCAGGGTCTGGTTGACCAATACGTAGCGCGCCGCGGTGTCCTTGATGAAGAACACCACGCCGGGCATGGCATCGAGCAGCGGGGCTATCTGCCGGAAAGTCTGCAGCAGGCTGTCCAGGTCGCGGGCGCCCTGGGGGATCAGGTCGTGCATCGGGAAGCGGGTCGGCTGTCGGAACATGGCGGAAGGTACGCTGCAAAGTGGCGAGATGGTCGGGCGCTGTCAACTCGTAGGGCGGATAAAGCGGAACGCTTTATCCGCCGTCGCTGCTCTTTCGCGGCGGAGGATGGCGGATAACGCCAGAGGCGTTATGCGCCCTACGGGGTGACGTGGCTGGAATTCAGTCTTCGGCGAGCTGCAGCAGGGTTTCCACCCGTGCCGGGCTGAAAGGCGGGCGCGGCGTTGGCGGTTGCCAGCCGAACAGCTGTTTCGCCGCCGCGCCACATACGCGGCCCTGGCAGGCGCCCATGCCACAGCGGCTGGCGAGCTTGGCGGCAGCCCAGTCGGGTTTGCCGGCCAGCGCCGAGTAGGGCACGTCTTCGCAGCGGCAGACCAGGGTGTCCGGTTGTGCCAGCTGGTTCAGGCGCGGGTCGAGGGCGAAGTCGCACTTGAGTGCCTTGGCGAAGCCTTGCCATCGCTGGCGCTGCGACCAGAGTTCGCGGGCGCGGTCGTGCTCGCCCACGGCGGCATGGCCGGCGATGCGGCCTTCCACCAGGGCTTTCTCCGAGCCACCGAAGCCGGTGCATTCGCCCGCGGCGTAGATACCGTCGCGGCTGCTTGCCTGCCAGGCGTCTACGCGGATCGCACCGTCGTCCAGCGCGCAACCCAGTGCCTGGCCGAGCTGCACGTTGGGGATCAGACCGAAGCCGCAAGCCAGCCGGTCACAGGCGATTTCCTTCAGTTTGCCGCCCTGGCTGATTCGCACGCCTTCCAGGTGATCGGTCCCCAGCGCGGCGACTACATGGCTGTCGGCACGGTAGGCCGGGTCGTACAGGCTGAACGACTGCAACAGCTTGTTCGGCCAGCGCGGCAGCTTCAGGGCGAAACGTGCAACCGCCCGCCAGGATGCCTGCTCGGCAATGCGCAGGATTTTCGCGCCGTTGGCGCGGGCGGTGGCAGCGCTGGCGAGCAGGAGTGGGCCGCTGCCGGCGATCACCACGTGCTGCCCATCCACTGGCATGCCGCCTTTGACTAGCGCCTGCAGGCCGCCCGCGCCAGTGACGCCGGGCAGCGTCCAGCCGGGGAAGGGCAGCAGCAGCTCGCGGGCGCCGGTGCAGAGGATCAGCTTGCGGTAGTCCAGCCGCCAGCCGCGCTCGAAGTCTTCCAGCAGCAGGCTGCGCTCGCCGGCCAAGGCCACCACGCGCGTGCCGCTGTGAATCTTGATATTGGCGCAGGCGGCAACCTGCTCGCGCAGCTCGATGGCCGCACTCGGCAGGTGTGCCTTGGGGCCGTCGCGCCAGATCTGCCCGCCCGGCAGCGGGTTGTCGTCGAGGATGACGATGCTCGCGCCGCTGGGGGCGGCGGCGAGAGCGGCGGACAGGCCCGCCGGCCCGGCGCCGATGATGACGATATCGGCAATCATGCTCATGGACGCGTCTCCACCTGCATGCCGTCACGGCACAGGGTCTGGCAGGCCAGGCGGCGCTGGCCGTCGATGGTCACCCGGCATTCCTGGCAGACGCCCATGCCGCACAGCGGCGCGCGACGCTGGCCGCTGACCGAGGTGCGCGTGGTGCCGTCACCGCCGAGAGCCAGCGCGGCGGCGACCGTGGTGCCGGCGGCGACGCGCAGCGGGCGGCCATCGAGGATCAGCTCAGGCATGGGCGTTGGCTCCGAGGAATCGGTTCGGGGAATAGGGTTCGGCCACCAATGGCAGCGGCTCATCGCACAGCTGCGCGGCGAGCAGGTCGGCGGTGCCCGGCGCAGTGGTCACACCCAGGCCCTCGTGGCCGACCGCCAACCACAGGCCGGGGCGCTGCGGGTGTTCGCCCACCAGCGGCATGCCGTCCGGACTGGCGGCGCGAAAACCGGCCCAACTGCGGATCACGTTGAGCTTGGCGAGGCCCGGCATGTAGTCCACGGCGCGGCGCAGCATCTTCGCCAGCATCCAGCCTTCCACTTGCGGGTCGGTGGTGCCGAACTGTCGCGAGGCGCCGATGAACAGCTGCCCGGTCGGGCGCGGCTGGATATTGCAGGCCACCGAGGGGCCGCTGGCGTTGTGTGCGCTGGTCACGTAGCCGAGCTCGACCAGGGTGCGGCGCACCTTGCCGGGGTAGCGGTCGGTGATCAGCAGATGACCCTTCTTCGGCTCGATGGGCAGGTCGGCGCAGAGCTGCGTGGCCTGGATGCCATTGGCCAGGACGATGGCCTTGGCGCTCAGCCACTGGCCGCCTTCCAGACGCACGCGGGGCTCATCGATTTCCACGACTTTTGCCTGGCGCTGGCGGATCGGTTTGCGGGCCGATTCCAGCAACCAGGCGGCGGCGCGCGGTGCGTAGAGGATGCCGTCGCCGGTGATTTCCAACCCGCCGTGCAGGTCATTGCGCAACTCGGGTTCTTCGCGCAGCAGCTCCGCAGCGTTGAGCAGCTTCGAGGCGACACCGTGCTCGCGCAGCACGGCGAACTTGCGCTCGGCTTCAGCCATTTCTTCGGCATTGGCGGCCAGCCACATCGTGCCGTTGCTGCGGTAGGCGCACTCGGCGGGCATGTCGTGGCCCCATTCGCGCCAGCGCTGCAGGGAGTAGTCGCTCAGCGCCAGTTCGGCGGCGTTGTCGTCGAGCACCAGCAGGTGGCCCATGCCGACGGCAGTGGCGCCGGGCAGGCGCGCGTCCAGCACCAGCACGTCCAGCCCGCGACGGGCGAGGGCGTGGGCGCAGGCGGCACCGACTATGCCGGCGCCGATGACGATGATGTCGGCATCGCTCACGAACGAATGCCCCAGGCGAACGGGTCGTCCTCTTCCAGCAGCAGGGTGGCTTCGGCGCTGATGTTGGCGCGGCCTCGAATGGTCGGGATGATGCGCCCCTCGGCCGGCTCGCCGATCCACTCGAAGCGGCCCTCGAACTGGCTGCCGATCACGCTGGCCTGGCGCCAGCTGTCGCCGGCGGCGAGCTTGCCGTCGGCCGCCAGGCACGCCAGCTTGGCGCTGGTGCCGGTGCCGCAGGGCGAGCGGTCGTAGGCCTTGCCGGGGCAGAGCACGTAGTTGCGGCTGTCCGCGTCGGGATCGTCGGCGAACAGTTCGATGTGGTCGATCAGCCCGCCGTCCTCGCCACGGATGCCCTGGTCTTCCAGCGCTTTCTGAACGGCGACTGTGTAGGCGGTCAGCTCGTCCAGGTTGTCACCGGCGACGCGCAGGCCGTGATCGGCAATCAGGAAGAACCAGTTGCCGCCCCAGGCGATGTCGCCGTGCACCCGGCCATGGCCGGGCACGTCGACAGGCACCTGTTTGCGGTAGCGATAGGAGGGGACGTTGCGCACGCTCACCGAGCGGTCGTCGTGCAGGGTTGCTTCGACGGTGCCCACCGGCGTCTCGATCTTGTGCGTTCCCGGGCCGATGCGGCCCAGGTGCGCCAGCGAGACCACCAGGCCGATGGTGCCGTGGCCGCACATGCCCAGGTAGCCGGTGTTGTTGAAGAAGATCACCCCGGCACAGGCGCTCGGGTCCACCGGCTCGCAGAGCAGCGCGCCGACCAGCACGTCGCTGCCGCGTGGTTCCAGCACGGTCGCGGCGCGCCAGCTGTCGTGCTGCTCGGCCAGCAGCGCGCGACGTTCGGCCATGCTGCCCTTGCCCAGATCGGGAAAGCCGTCGAGCACCAGGCGCGTGGGTTCGCCGCCGGTGTGGGAATCGAGAACCTGGATGCGTTTCATGCTGCCCCCTGGGGTGTCTTGTCGTTGACCCTAGGGTGGCGCGGGGCGGGGATTGGAGCTTGAGGGTTTTCCGCCGGGCCGATGATGAAATCGGCACAGCGGATAATTTTGCTCAGCTCGGCGTGGGGCGATTCGGCAGGTGCTCGTAGAGCGTGCGGCAGACACCGTTGATATGTTCTTCCAGCAAGCGCGCGGCCAGCTCGCCATCGCCGGCGCGGCAGGCGTCGAGGATGTCGTGGTGCTCGTGGTCCGCGCGTTCCTTGCCCGAGGACAGGCTCATCTGCATGCGCAGGTAACGCTCCAGCTTATCGTGGATCGAACGGATCAGGCCGACCAGATAGGGACGCTGCGCCGGCTCGTAGAGGCAGGCATGCAGTTCCCAGTTCAGTTCGGCCCAGCGCCCGACATCGTCTTCGCCGACGAACTCGGCACAGATGCGCTCGGCGCGCTCGAAGGTCTCGGCGGTCATGTTCGGCACCGCGAGGCGGATAGCCTGGGCTTCGAGCACGACCCGCACCTCGAACATCTGCGCCAGTTCCGGCTCGGAGATCTTCGTCACCAACGCGCCCTTGTTGCGCTGGAACTCCACCAGGCCCTCGGCTTCCAGGCGCTTGAGCGCCTCGCGCACGGGGATCTTGCTGACGTTGAAGATCTGCGCGATGTCGTCCTGGCGGATCGGCTCGTTTTCCGCCATCTGGCCGGAGATGATCGCCTCGCGCAGGTGCTTGGCGATGGTCTCCGAAGCGGAGGGGACGATACCCAGGTTGGGAGCGTTGCGTAGCGGCACGATGCAGTCCGGTCAGGTGGTCATTGTCGGATATGGTATACGAAATCCCGATGATTCAGTGAAGCACCAGCGAACGGTCGTCGCAATGGCGCCTCAGGTGATGCACACGCAATGCGCGTGCCGGGAAATCAGTTGCGGCGTTCGACGATGTACCGGGCGAGGGCGCGCAGCGGCTCGGCGCTGTCGCCGAAACCTTCCAGCGCAGCCAGTGCCTGGTCGCGCAGCGCCAGGGCATAGGCCTTGGCGGCGTCGAGGCCGAGCAGGGCGGGGTAGGTCGGCTTGTCGTGCGCCTGGTCCTTGCCCTGGGTCTTGCCGAGGGTGACGGTGTCGCTTTCCACGTCGAGGATGTCGTCCTGAACCTGGAACGCCAGGCCCACGGCCTCGGCATAGCGGCGCAGTGCTTCCAGCGCATCGGCGTTGGCGCGGCCGCTGGCCAGGGCACCCAGCTGAACGCTGGCTTCGATCAGCGCGCCGGTCTTGTGCCGGTGCATGGTTTCCAGCGCGGCCTGGTCGATCTTGCGGCCCACGGATTCCAGGTCGATCGCCTGCCCGCCGACCATCCCGGAAGAACCGGCGGCACGGGTGAGGATCATCAGCATGTCCAGACGGGTCTGGGCATCCTGCGGATTGAGCTGCGCGTTACCGATCACCTCGAATGCCAGCGCCTGCAGGCCGTCACCGGCGAGAATCGCGCAGGCTTCGTCGTAGGCGATGTGGGTGGTCGGCTGGCCGCGACGCAGATCGTCGTCGTCCATGGCCGGCAGGTCGTCGTGCACCAGGGAATAGGCGTGGATCAGCTCCACCGCGCAGGCCGCGCCATCGGCGCGTTCGGCCTCGCCACCCAGGGCTTCGCAGGCCGCGTAGGCCAGCAACGGACGCACGCGCTTGCCACCATTGACCACGCTGTAGCGCATGGCGGCATAGATGCGGGTGAGCTCTTCACGGGGGGCGACGAAGAGTTTTTCCAGCGCAGCATCGACACGCGCCTGACAGCGCGCCTGGTAGGCCGAGATCATGCGTCGTCGCCTTCCGGATCGAAGGGCGCTTCGCTCAGCTCGCCGTCGCGTTCCAGCAGGATCTGCACCTTCTGCTCCGCCTGGGTCAGCGCCGCCTGGCAGTCGCGGGTCAGGCGGATGCCCTGCTCGAAGGCGCCCAGCGAGTCCTCCAGCGACAGCTCGCCGCTTTCCAGACGCTCCACCAGCGTTTGCAGCTCGGCGAGGGACTGTTCGAAGTCGAGGGAAGCTTTCTTGCGGGCCATGCGGACATCTCGGCGGGGGTATTCGGAAACCTCGCGACACTAGCAGAGACGGGCTTTGCGGGCAAATCTTCGGCCATCTGGCGGGTGTCCGGGCAAGCGCTGCAGTCGGCGCCTTCCGGCCGGCTGCCCTAGTAGCCGCCGTCGCGGACGCCCTGGTGCTCCGCCACCACTTTCAGCATGCGCAGCGACTCGAACGGCGCATCCACCACGAACTGGTTCGCCAGCCAGGACGGCACGCTGCCGCCCGGCTCGCCGCGCATCTCGTAGGTGACTTCGGTGAGCCTCGGGCCCTTGGGGACCATCTGCCAGGTGCCGGAGACGCTGGGCACGCGGATACGGTCCTTCACCGGTGGGATGTAGTCCGGCGCGGCCTGCAGGTGGCGGATCATGCCGCCGTCGGGGGTTTCCTCGGTGCTCACCTTCAGCACCAGGTCGCGCGGGGCGGCGGGCCAGGGCAGCTGGGTATCGAGATAGACCCAGATGGCTTCGTCGCTGTACTTGAGCAGGCGCATCTGCGCGCAGGCATAGAGCCAGGCGCAGGAGACGCGCAGGTTCTCCTGCAGGTGGGCCAGGGTGGCGACGTCGGACTTGACCAGCGTCACGCCGCGGAAACTCTTGTACCGCGAGCCGGGCACTTCGCTGAGGTAGACGCGCACGCCGTCCTCGTCCTTGGCGAGCTTCCAGTCCGCCGCTTGCGCGTGGGCAAGCGCAGGCGTTGTCAGCACCAAGGCGAGCAGGAGGAGCGACGGGCATTTCATGGCGAGGGTCCGGCGGAGGAATAGTCCGATCTTATGCCTGGCCCGTGACAGCGGCGCATTGGCCGGCGAGCGGTCTGGCGGGATGCTTGGCGGGGATGGAGCAGCCGGTCAGCCATGCCCTGACACGGGCGCCTGAAAGGGGGCGGGCAGCGGCTGCTTGAACACGTGCTGATGCTCCGGATGAGCCGGCCCTTCTCACCGGCAGGCGCCGATAGCCAGCACGGCGGCAGCGGAGCGGGTCTCCACGCCCAGTTTCACGTAGACGTGTTCCAGGTGCTTGTTCACCGTTCTGGGTGACATGCCGAGAATGTCGCCAATATCCCGGTTGGTCTTGCCGCAGGTCACCCAGTGGAGGACTTCGACTTCCCGACTGGTCAGCTGGTAGCGGTTGCTGAGGGCCTTGAGGTTCTGCTCGCCGGTGAGTTGCGGGCGGCTGGCGGGTGGTCTCCGGGCGGCCTGGAGCTCACGGGCAGTCCTCAGGTGCGCGGCCACGCGGGCGAGCACTTCGTCGGTCTTCAGGGGCTTGGTGACATAGTCGATGCCGCCGGCGGAGAAGGCTTCGACAACATGTTCGGTGTCGGTCAGGGCGGTCATGAACAGGACCGGGATGTCGGCGATCTCGGCCTGGGCCTTGATCCGCCGACAGGTCTCGAAACCGTCCAGGCCAGGCATCACCGCATCCAGCAGGACCACGTCCGGACGGCGGCGTTGCATGCGCTCCAGGGCGCTGGCGCCGTCCATGGCGACCAGCACCATGTAGCCGGCGGCGTCCAGGGCGTCGGAGAGCAGTGCCAGGTTGTCCGGGGTGTCGTCGACGATCAGCACGACGCCGGTCGAGGCGGGTTGCAGGGCGGCGTTCATGGTTTTTCTCCTTCCAGGGGCAGGTCGGCTGGCTGCAGGGTGTCCTTGAGGCGACGGTTGAACTCATTGAGCTGGAAGCGCTTGACCAGCTTGCGCAGCGTATCCACGTAGGCAGCGCTCGCCGGCTCCTCGACCTCGATGCGGTCCAGGCGCTCGAGGATGCCTTTCACGTAGCCCAGTGCGCCCAGCTCGTGGAGTTCGGCGAGGCTGGCCGCGCTCGGTGCCTGCAGCCGGGCGGGCGGCGGGACGGGAGTCTCGTCATGGCGCTCCAGCCATTCCAGGTCCAGCTGTTGCCTGATCTTCTCCAGCAGCCGGGGAACGTGCACCGGCTTGGCCAGGTAGTCGTCACAGGCGGCGGCAACGCTGCGTTCTCGGTCGTCGGCGAAGGCGTTGGCGGAGATGACGATGATGGGGGCCGTGGAAAGGCCGTTGCGGCGAATCAGGGTGCTGGCCTCCAGGCCGTCGAGCAGCGGCATGGACAGGTCCATGAGGATCAGGTCCGGCTGCAGCAGTGCCACCTGGCGGATGGCTTCCTGGCCGTTGCCGGCCTCGGCCAAGTCGAACCCCAACGGCTCGAGCATGCCGGCCAGCACGCGACGGTGCTCGATGTGGTCGTCCACCAGCAGCACCCGGCGCCGTGGACCCTGGTAGCCGACGATATTGTGCTCGACGTGGACCAGCGCCTGTGGCACGCGGACTTCCGAGAGGAACAGGCGGACCACGAAGCTGGTGCCCTGGCCCGGCCTGCTGCTGACGTCCAGGGCGCCGCCCATCAGCGCGACCAGCATGCGGGTGATGGTCAGGCCCAGGCCCAGGCCGCTGTCCTGGCGCAGCGGGTCGCCGCGCTCGAAGGGCTGGAACAGGCGCTCCAGCTGCTCCTCGGGGATACCGATGCCGCTGTCGATGACTTCGAAGGCGGCGGTCTCGCGGGCATAGGTCACCCGCAGGGTGACGCCGCCGCGGTCGGTGTAGCGCACCGCGTTGCCGAGCAGGTTGATGAGGATCTGGCGGATGCGCTTCTCGTCGCCACGCACCACCGCCGGGATACGCCCCTGGGACTCGAAGCGGAAGCTCAGGCCTTTCTCCCCGGCCTGGGGAGCGAACATCTGCTGCAACTGTTCGAGGAACTCCGGGAAGGGGATTTCCGTGGGTTCCAGGTTGAGCTTGCCGGCCTCGATCTTGGCCACGTCGAGCAGGCCATCGATCAGCGACAGCAGGTGCGAGCCGCTGCGGTAGATGGTCGCCAGGGCTTCCTGTTGGCGACCGCTGCTGGCCGGATCGCGCTGCAGTATCTGGGTGTAGCCGAGAATGCTGTTGAGCGGCGTGCGCAACTCGTGGGACAGCCCGGTGACGTAGCGACTCTTCGCGGCGTTGGCGGCCTCCGAGGCTTCCTTGGCCTTCTGCAGGGCTTCGTCGGTCTTGCGGTGGGCCTGGATTTCCTGCATCAGCAGGGCGGTCTGCCGGGTCGACTCCTCCAGTGCCACGTGACGGCTTTCGCGGGTCAGCACCACCCACCAGGCCAGCGCTGCGGCGAACAGGGTGAGGACCATGAAAGCCTTGAAGAAACCCTGGTACAGCAGGTGGCGCTCGTCACCCTGGAGGCCCTGGGAGACCTGGCTGTAGATCAGTGCCAGGGCGCAGAACATCAGGCCGACCATGACGATGAGGACGCCCAGGTAGTGCGCCAGGCGGGTGTGCAAGTGCGGCACCGAGGTGTTGGGCAGCAGCCAGCGCAGCAGGGCGTCGAACTGCGCCGCGAGGCGCGCCTTGGGTTTGCACAGGTCGCCACAACGGGCGTCCAGTGAACAGCACAACGAGCAGATGGGCGCGCCGTAGGCGGGGCAGAAGGCGATGTCCTCGCGCTCGAAGGCATTGGCACAAAGCACGCAATCCAGGTGAGTCTGCTGCGGGTGCTCCAGCTTGAGCACACTGGTGCGGGCGATGTAGTAGCGGCCGCCGGTGAGCCACGCCAGCAGCGGTGCGCAGACCAGCGCGGAGCCCAGGGACACCACCGGTGAAGCGGCCTGTGCCAGTGCGCCGAACAGCCCCGCGTGGGCCAGGCCGGAGAGCAGCGAGGCGAGCAGCATGGCGCCGACGCCCACCGGGTTGATGTCGTACAGGTGGGCACGCTTGAACTCGATGTGTTTGGGCGACAGGCCCAGGGGTTTGTTGATCACCAGGTCCGCGACCACGGCGCCTATCCAGGCGATGGCGATGTTGGCATAGAGCCCGAGGACTTCCTCGATGGCTTCGAATACGCCCAGCTCCATCAGCATCAGCGCGATCATCACGTTGAACACCAGCCACACCACGCGTCCGGGGTGGCTGTGGGTGACGCGGGCAAAGAAGTTCGACCAGGCGAGGGAGCCGGCGTAGGCGTTGGTCAGGTTGATCTTCACCTGGCTGACGATGACGAACAGCACCATGGCGCCCATGGCCCAGGCGGGGGAGGCGAACACGTAGCCGAAAGCGACCAGATACATCTGGGTCGGTTCGGCGGCGCGTTCCATGGGGATCTCGTGCTGCAGGGCGAGGAACGCCAGGAAGGCGCCGGCAAGCATTTTCAGCGCGCCGGGGATGATCCATCCGGGGCCGGCCATCAGCAGCGCTGCCCACCAGCGGCGGCTATTGCGGGCGGTCTTTTCCGGCAGGAAACGCAGATAGTCGACCTGCTCGCCGACCTGGGTCACCAGGGCCAGGCCCACGGTGCAGGCGGCCCCGAAGGACAGCAGGTTGAAAGCCCCGGCCTCGCCCTCGCGGCCGGCGAAGGTGGTCCAGTCAGCCAGCGCGCCGGGGTTCTTGGCGACGACGAAGACGTAGGGCAACACCAGCAGGATCAGCCAGATCGGCTGGGTCCACATCTGCAGGCGGTTGATCAGGGTGATGCCGTAAGTGACCAGCGGGATGACGATGATCGAGCAGATCACGTAGGCCAGCGCCAGCGGGATGCGGAAGTACAGCTCCAGGGCCAGCGCCATGATCGCCGCCTCCAGGGCGAAGAACAGGAAGGTGAAGCTGGCGTAGATCAGCGAGGTGATGGTCGAGCCGATGTAGCCGAAGCCGGCGCCGCGGGTCAGCAGGTCCATGTCCACGCCATAGCGCGCCGCGTAGTAGCTGATCGGCAGGCCGGTGAGGAAGATCACCAGGCTCACCGCCAGCACCGCCCAGAGGGTGTTGGTGAAGCCGTAGCTGATCGCCAGGGCGCCGCCGATGGCCTCCAGCGCCAGGAAGGAGACGGCGCCCAGCGCGGTATTGGCGATACGGAATTCCGACCACTTGCGGAACGACCTGGGCGTGTAGCGCAGGGCGTAGTCCTCCAGTGTCTCGTCGGCGACCCAGCTGTTGTAGTCGCGGCGGATCTTGGCGATGCGTTGCGTCCCGGTGTGCTGCACGGTGGCGCTCCTGGCGGTATGGCGGAAAAGGGCATCAGGCAAGTTCCGTGCCCCCGCACGGGGGCCGGGCCAGACACCTCGAAGCGCGCTACCCCGTCAACCTTGCTCCGCGCGGGCGCGTGATGGGCAGAGCATGCCCCAGTCCGTTGCAGCGAGCTGTACGTCAGATGACGTATGCCGTTACGTCATCCTGCGTATGTTCCGCCGCCCGGCCCGCGACGCATCCTTCTCTCCGCAGCGAACCCCCGCAGCCCCGGCCACAAGGGGCGACCGGTACATCACCTAGAGGAGCGAGAAGATGCACAGACCATCGGCTGTGAAACCCAGCCTTCCCCGGCGCCTGGCGCTGGGTGCCGCGGCATTGTCCCTGCTGGCGGCCAGCGTGTTCAGCCAGGGGGTGATGGCGGATGCCGCCAACACCACCGGCCTGGCGGTGACCGACAAGGAAGTGACCGTCGGCCAACTGCACTCGGCGACCGGCACCATGGCGATCTCCGAGACCGGCGCGATCCAGGCCGAGCGCCTGGCCATCGAGCAGATCAACGCCGAGGGCGGTGTGCTCGGCCGGCAGATCAAGATCATCCAGGAAGACGGCGCCTCCGATTGGCCGACCTTCGCCGAGAAGGCCAAGAAGCTGCTGGAGGCGGACAAGGTCGCCGCGGTGTTCGGCTGCTGGACCTCGGCCTCGCGCAAGGCGGTGTTGCCGATCTTCGAGAAGGACAACGGCCTGCTCTACTACCCGACTTTCTACGAGGGCCTGGAGCAGTCGAAGAACGTCTTCTACACCGGCCAGGAGGCCACCCAGCAGATCCTCTCGGCGCTGGACTGGCTGGCCAAGGAGAAGGGCGCCAAGACCTTCTACCTGGTGGGCTCGGACTACATCTGGCCGCGCACCTCGATGAAGATCGCGCGCAAGCACATCGAGAACGTGCTGCATGGCGAGGTGGTGGGCGAGGAGTACTACCCGCTGGGTGGCACCCAGTTCGGTTCGCTGACCAACAAGATCAAGCTGAAGAAGCCCGATGTGGTCTTCGCCGCGGTGGTCGGTGGCTCGAACGTGGCCTTCTACAAACAGCTCAAGGCTGCCGGCATCAATTCGTCCAAGCAGACCCTGATGACCCTCTCGGTGACCGAGGATGAAATGCTCGGCATCGGCGGCGAGAACATGGCCGGCTTCTACTCCTCGATGAAGTACTTCCAGACCCTGGATAACGACAACAACAAGAAGTTCGTCGAGGCGTTCAAGGCCAAGTACGGCAAGGACGCGGTGATCGGCGACGTGACCCAGGCCGCCTACCTCGGCCCCTGGCTGTGGAAGATGGCGGTGGAGAAGGCCGGCAGCTTCGACGTCGACAAGGTGGTCGCGGCCTCGCCGGGCCTGGAGCTCAAGACCGCCCCGGAGGGCTACGTGAAGGTCCACGACAACCATCACCTGTGGAGCCGCTCGCGCATCGGGCAGGTCCAGCCGGATGGCACCTTCAAGGTGGTCCACGAGTCCGCCGACCTGATCGAGCCCAACCCCTTCCCCAAGGGCTACCAGTAAGCCTTGCCTGACCGGGGCCGCCCGCCGCTGGCGTGGCGGCCCCACCACCTTTGCGGGAGACCCTCATGGAATGGTTATCCGAGTTCGGCGCGATCGCCGTGATGCAGGGCTTCAACGGCCTGTCGGTGTTCTGCGTGCTGCTGCTGATGGCACTGGGGCTGGCGATCATCTTCGGGCAGATGGGGGTGATCAACATGGCCCATGGCGAGTTCCTCGCCGTGGGGGCCTATACCACCTACGTGATGTCTTCGCTGACCCTGCACTACTTCCCGGCCTTGCAGCCGTACTATTTTTTCTTCGCGATCATTCTCGCCTTCTTCGTCGCCGGCGCCATCGGCTGGGTGGTGGAGTGGGCGATGATCAGCCGCCTCTACCAGCGGCCGCTGGATACCCTGCTGGCCACCTGGGGGCTGTCGCTGATCCTGCAGCAGCTGTTTCGTTCGGTGTTCGGCGCCCGTGAGGTCAGCGCCGAGATGCCGGAGTGGGTCATGGGCTCCTGGAGCCCCTCCGACAGTATCGACATCCCCAAGAACGGCCTGTTCGTCATGGCCCTGACGGTGCTGCTGACCATCACCCTGTTCCTCATGCTCTATCGCTCGCGCTGGGGCCTGCAGGTTCGCGCGACCATGCAGAACCGGCTGATGGCCCGTGCGGTGGGGATCAACACCAAGCGTGTGGACCGCATGACCTTTGCCCTTGGCTGCGGCGTGGCCGGCGTAGCCGGCGCGGCCTTCACCACCATCGGCTCCATCGGCCCCACCTCCGGCTCGCTGTACATCGTCGACACCTTCCTGGTGGTGGTCTTTGGCGGCGCGGCCAGCCTGCTCGGCACCATCGCCTCGGCCTTCGGCATTGCCCAGGCGCAATCGATCATGGAGTTCTTCCTCTCCGGCTCGATGGCCAAGGTGCTGACCCTGTCGGCGGTGATCCTCATCCTGATGATGCGGCCCCAGGGGCTGTTCTCGGCAAAAGTCCGCAAGTAGGGAGCGCGCAATGAACAAGGCAATCGACAACCTGCTCGGCGGCAGGCAGGGCGCCATCGGCCTGCTGTTGCTGGCCGCGCTGATCCTGGTGGTGTTCCCGCTGGCGCTGGACACCTTCCGCCTGAACATGGTCGGCAAGTACCTGACCTACGCCTTCGTCGCCGTCGGCCTGGTGCTGTGCTGGGGCTACGGCGGCATCCTCAGTCTCGGCCAGGGCATCTTCTTCGGCCTCGGCGGGTACTGCATGGCGATGTTCCTCAAGCTGGAGGCCTCGGACCCGGAGAGCACCAGGATCCAGTCCACTCCCGGTATCCCGGACTTCATGGACTGGAACCAGATCACCGAACTGCCCTGGCTCTGGCAGCCGTTCCACAGCTTCGGCTTCACCCTGGTGGCGGTGGTTGCGGTACCGGCGCTGCTGGCGTTCGTGATCGGGCTGGCGATGTTCAAGCGCCGGGTAGGGGACGTGTACTTCTCCATCGTCACCCAGGCCATCGCTGCCATCCTGACCATCCTCATCATCGGCCAGCAGGGCCTGACCGGTGGGGTCAACGGCATCACCGACCTGAAAACGGTGCTGGGCTGGGACATCCGCCCGGACAGCGCCAAGGTCATCCTCTACTTCGTCAACGCCGCGCTGCTGCTGGGCTGCATCCTGCTCGCCCGCTTCGTGCTGGCGTCCAAGCTCGGCCGGCTGCTGGTGGCCATGCGCGACAAGGAGGAGCGGGTGCGTTTCTCCGGCTACGACGTGGCCAGCTTCAAGATCTTCGTCTTCTGCGTCGCCGCGGCCTTCTCGGCCATCGGTGGCGCCATGTTCGCCCTGCAGGTGGGCTTCATGTCGCCGTCCTTCGTGGGCATCGTACCCTCCATCGAGATGGTCATCTTCGCCGCCGTCGGCGGGCGCCTGTCGCTGCTGGGCGCGGTTTACGGCGCACTGCTGGTGAACTTCGGCAAGACCTACTTCTCCGAGTCCTTCCCGGAGCTGTGGCTGTACCTGATGGGCGGGCTCTTCATCGTGGTCGTCATGTACTTCCCCAACGGCCTCGCCGGGCTCTGGGACAGCCACGGGCGCCAGTGGCTGGCGCGCTTCACCCGGCGCAAGCCCAAAGCCATGACCGTTGCGGTGCAGCCGGTCGCGCCGGCCGCCGTCGAGCGCAAATCCCCTGAGCTGGAGACCACGCCATGACCCCGACGGGTTTCGAAAGTCCCAAGCCGGTGCTGGCCATCGAGGGCCTGACCGTCTCCTTCGACGGTTTCAAGGCCGTCAACGACCTCAACCTGTACGTCGACCGCAACGAGGTGCGGGTGGTGATCGGCCCCAACGGCGCCGGCAAGACCACCGTGCTCGATCTGATCTGCGGCAAGACCCGCGCGACCGCTGGCAGCATCCAGTTCGAGGGGCGCGAGCTGACGAAGATGCGCGAGTACGACATCGTCCGGGCCGGCGTCGGGCGCAAATTCCAGAATCCCTCGATCTACGAGAACCTGACGGTGTTCGAGAACCTGGAGATGTCCTACCCGGCGGGACGCAAGGTGTTCGGCGCGCTCTTCTTCAAGCGCACCGCAGAGGTGATCGAGCGGGTCGAACAGGTGGCGACCGAGATCGGCCTGGGCGAGCACCTGCAGCGCCAGGCCGACCTGCTGTCCCACGGGCAGAAGCAGTGGCTGGAAATCGGCATGCTGCTGATGCAGGACCCGCAGCTGCTGATGCTCGACGAACCGGTGGCGGGCATGAGCGTGGCCGAGCGCCAGGCCACTGCCGAACTGCTCAAGCGCATCAGCCAGGGGCGTTCGGTGCTGGTCATCGAGCACGACATGGAGTTCGTCAAGAGCATCGCCCACCGTGTCACCGTGCTGCACCAGGGCAAGGTGCTGGCCGAGGGCAGCATGGAAGCGGTGCAAAGCAACCCGAAGGTGATCGAGGTGTACCTCGGCCACTGACGCCATCGCCTGCCGTGCCGCCGCCGGTGGCACGGCTTCCCGCCCGCGCCAAGCGGCTTCGGGTACAAGGAGTTCCGCATGTTCCAGATCAGCAACCTGGTCTCCGGCTACGGCCAGAGCCGCATCCTCCACGAGCTCAGCCTGGACGTGGCCAAGCGCGAGATCGTCGCGGTGATGGGCCGTAATGGCATGGGCAAGACCACCCTGTTCAAGAGCCTGATGGGCATTCTGCCGACCTGGGCCGGCTCGATCAGCGTCGATGGCCGCGACGTTTCCGCCCAGGAGACCCACCAGCGGGTCGCCAGCGGCATCGCCTACGTACCCCAGGGACGGATGATCTTCCCCAGCATGACGGTGCTGGAGAACATCCAGACGGGCCTCCCGGCCTCGGCTAAGGGGCAGGTGCCGGACGATCTCTTCGCACTCTTCCCGGTGCTCCACGAAATGCGCGGCCGCAAGGGCGGTAACCTCTCCGGCGGCCAGCAGCAGCAACTGGCGATTGCCCGCGCGCTGGCGACCAACCCCAAGGTGCTGCTGCTCGACGAGCCGACCGAAGGCATCCAGCCGTCGATCATCAAGGATATCGCCCGCACCCTGAAGGAGATCCGCAACATGCGCGACCTGACCATCGTGGTCTCCGAACAGGTGCTCTCCTTCACCCTTGACATCGCCGACCGCTTCCTGGTGATCGAGAAGGGTCGATTCGTGGTCGAGGAGACCCGCGACAAGGTCGACGAGGCCACCATCAGCCGTTACCTGTCGGTCTGAGCAGCGCTTCCTGGCGGCCGCCATGCAACAGCGTGGCGGCCGCTTCCGCACGCCGGGTGGAAATGGCCGGAGACCGCGCAGCCACTGGCTTCCGGCATACGTTATCCGACGTATTTGCAGCGCCGATACAAGCCCCGAGACTGGCCAGGAACCTTCCCGCAACCGGCACAGCAAGGAGCCGCGCGATGACCGACACCCTGATCCAGGTCGACCTCAACCAGGCCGCCACCGAGAACGAGCAAGTTCACAACCGCTGGCACCCGGACATTCCCATGGCCTGCTGGGTCAAGCCGGGGGACGATTTCATCCTCGAGACCTACGACTGGACCGGCGGCGCGATCAGGAACGACGACGACGCCAGCGACGTGCGCGATGTCGACCTGTCCACCGTGCACTACCTGTCCGGCCCGGTCGGGGTGAAAGGCGCCGAGCCCGGCGACCTGCTGGTGGTCGAGCTGCTCGACATCGGCGCCAAGGCGGACTCGCAGTGGGGCTTCAACGGCTTCTTCTCGAAGCAGAACGGCGGCGGCTTCCTGACCGACTACTTCCCGTCCGCGCAGAAGTCGATCTGGGACTTCGAGGGCATGTTCACCCGGAGCCGGCACATTCCCGGCGTGCGTTTCGCCGGCCTGATCCACCCCGGCCTGATTGGCTGCCTGCCGGACCACAAGATGCTTGCCGAGTGGAACCGCCGCGAGCAGGAACTGATCGATACCAACCCGACCCGCGTGCCGCCGCTGGCCAACCCGCCGTTCGCCAGCACCGCGCACATGGGCAAGATGACCGGCGCCTCGCGAGACATGGCGGCCGCCA
Organism: Pseudomonas sp. DP-17; assembly: GCF_022380625.1. Lineage (NCBI taxonomy): Bacteria > Pseudomonadati > Pseudomonadota > Gammaproteobacteria > Pseudomonadales > Pseudomonadaceae > Pseudomonas > Pseudomonas sp. DP-17. The sequence continues at coordinate 156,301 of NZ_JAKSXG010000010.1, read as the reverse complement.
CTGGCGCACGTACCGTGCCGCCGCGCGAACATGGCGGCAATTGCGACATCAAGGATCTGTCCCGCGGATCGAAGATCTTCTTCCCGGTCTACGTCGACGGCGCCGGCCTCTCGGTGGGCGACCTGCACTTCAGCCAGGGCGACGGCGAGATCACCTTCTGCGGCGCCATCGAGATGGCCGGCTGGGTCCACATGAAGGTCGAGCTGATCAAGGGCGGCATGGCCAAGTACGGGATCAGGAACCCGATTTTCAAGCCCAGCCCCATCGTTCCCACCTACAACAACTTCCTGATCTTCGAAGGCATCTCGGTGGACGATGACGGCAAGCAGCACTACCTGAACGTCAACCTGGCGTACAAGCAGGCCTGCCTGAATGCCATCGAGTACCTGAAGAAGTTCGGCTACAGCGGCGCCCAGGGTTACTCGCTGCTGGGCTCGGCGCCGGTGCAGGGACACATCAGCGGAGTGGTCGACATCCCCAACGCCTGCGCCACCCTCTGGCTGCCGACGGACATCTTCGAGTTCGACATCAACCCCAGCGCCGCCGGTCCGACCCGCTACCTGGACGGCAGCATCGACATGCCCATCGCCTACGACAAGTGACGCCCCCTGGGCGCGACCGCCCATGGTCGCGCCTCGTTGCCAGGAGCACGCCATGCCGATCTATGAATACGACTGCCCGAACTGCGGTGACTTCACCCTGCTGCGGCCCATGTCCGAGCGCGACCAGCCCTGCGCCTGCCCCTGCTGCGAGACGCAGAGTGTACGGGCGATCTTCAGCCCCCCGGGTCTGGCGACCCTGCCCGGCAGTCAGCGCCGCGCCAACGAAGCCAACGAACGGTCGCGCCATGCCCCGCAGACCCTCGAAGAGTACAAGGCCAACCGCAGGCACGGCGCCGGTTGCAGTTGCTGCGCGCCAAGCAAGCCGGTGCAGCGCACCAAGGACAACCCCCATGGACTGAAGGCCAGCCCGGCGGCCCGGCCCTGGATGATCAGCCACTAATCCCCATCTGCCGATGGGCGCGCGCAGCGCTGCCTGTCAGTCCGTTTCCCAAGGAGTCACCCGATGCGCCATGGCGATATTTCCAGCAGCCCCGATACGGTCGGCGTCGCCGTCGTCAACTACAAGATGCCGCGCCTGCACAGCAAGGCCGAGGTGCTGGGCAACGCCCGCAGGATCGCCGACATGATCAAGGGCATGAAGCTCGGCCTGCCGGGCATGGACCTGGTGGTATTCCCCGAGTACAGCACCATGGGGATCATGTACGACCCCGAGGAGATGATGGCGACCGCCGCGACCATCCCCGGCGAGGAAACCGCGATCTTCTCCGCCGCCTGCCGCGAGGCGAAGACCTGGGGCATCTTCTCGCTCACCGGCGAGCGCCACGAAGAGCACCCGCACAAGGCGCCCTACAACACCCTGGTACTGATCAACGACCAGGGCGAGATCGTGCAGAAGTACCGCAAGTGCATTCCCTGGTGCCCCATCGAGGGCTGGTACCCGGGCGACCGCACCTACGTCAGCGAAGGCCCCAAGGGCCTGAAGATCAGCCTGATCATCTGCGACGATGGCAACTACCCGGAAATCTGGCGCGACTGTGCGATGAAGGGCGCCGAGCTGATCGTGCGTTGCCAGGGCTACATGTACCCGGCCAAGGAGCAGCAGGTGCTGATGTCCAAGACCATGGCCTGGGCCAACAACTGCTACGTGGCGGTAGCCAACGCTGCCGGCTTCGATGGCGTGTACAGCTACTTCGGCCACTCGGCGATCATCGGTTTCGACGGCCGCACCCTCGGCGAATGCGGGGAAGAGGAGATGGGCATCCAGTACGCCCAGCTGTCGATCTCGCAGATCCGCGACGCACGGGCCAACGACCAGTCGCAGAACCACCTGTTCAAGCTGCTGCACCGCGGCTACACCGGGGTCTACAACTCCGGTGACGGCGACAAGGGGGTGGCGGACTGTCCGTTCGACTTCTACCGCACCTGGGTGCTGGACGCGCAGAAGGCCCGGGAGAACGTCGAGCAGCTCACCCGCTCGACCATTGGTGTGGCCGATTGCCCGGTGGCTGAGTTGCCGCATCCGGGCAAGGAACGGCAACTGGGCTGAATCCGGCCCCGAGGGAGAAGTCCATGCCATTCGTCAACGACCTGCTCGAGCACAACCGCGGGCAGCTCGCCCGCGAAGAGGCTGCGCTGCTGCCCTCGCGCTTTCTCTTCGAACCGCCTGCGGTGATGGCGTTGCTGCGTTCGCGCATCATCGGCCAGGACGCGGCGCTCGATCAGGTGGAGGCGCTGCTCAAGGTGGTGAAAGCCGATATCGGCGACCCCGAGCGACCGTTGGGGGTCAGCCTGTTCATCGGTCCTACCGGCGTCGGCAAGACCGAGATGGTGCGGCTGCTGGCCCAGGCCATCCACGGCCGGGCGGACGCCTTGTGCCGGATCGACATGAACACCCTGGCCCAGGAGCACTATGCCGCTGCACTGGCCGGAGCGCCGCCCGGTTACGTCGGCAGCAAGGAAGGCACCACGCTGTTCGATGCCGAGGCAATCGCGGGAAGCTATGGGCGACCGGGCATCGTGCTGTTCGACGAGCTGGAGAAGGCCGATCGCACGGTGATCCGCACGTTGCTCAACGTCCTCGACAGTGGCCAGCTGGTGCTCAGCGCTGGCAGCAGGCGCATCGACTTCCGCAACAGCCTGATCTTCATGACCAGCAATATCGGTGCGCGCAAGGTCTGGGAGTACCGTGCGCGTTTCGAGCGCGGCTGGCGCCGCTGGCTCAACCTGCTGCCCCATGATCACCCCAAGGTGCTGGAAGACGCCCTGCACGGACACTTCGAGCCGGAGTTCCTCAACCGTATCGACCGCATCCTGGCGTTCGATCGTATCGACGGCGACTGGCTGCCAGGGCTGCTGGACATCGAACTGGGCAAGCTCAACCAGCGCCTGGGCAGACGGGGGCGAAGCCTGGAGTTGAATGAGGCCGCCAGGGCCCTTCTGTGCAGCGGGCATGATCCGCGCTTCGGTGCTCGCGACCTGGTTCGGCGCCTGCGTCGGGGCCTGGAGCCGGTCCTGGCTGAGCGGCTACTGGAACAACCGACGGCCACGCGGCTGCGGGCCAGTGTCGATGACGCGGGCTTGCGAGTGGATGTGGTGAGCTGAGCGAGCGCTGCCGCCTTGCGGAGGGCGTTTGGGGAGGTGCGAGCTCTCTGACGGGGCGCGGGGCCACGCCGTTGGTCGGGATGCTGCGGTATGAGACGTCAGTTCCCACGCCCTTGCCTACGGCGGGCCAACGGGGGCGGAGGGATTTCTGCGGGCATTAAAAAAGCCGGCTTGTGGCCGGCTTTCAGGGGGTGGTCCAACCTTACTTCTGGTAGGGCGGACCGCCTTGATTCTGTGGCAGCGCAGCGAGCTGCGTGCGGGGCGCAGATGGTAGCAAAGTCGGGACGAAAAGCCTAATCCCGGTCATAAAAAAGCCCCGCCGAGGCGGGGCTTCTTCGTTGCGCGGATAATCCGCGCCACCATCACTTGGCCTGGAAGGCGGCGACGGCCTTGGTGATGTAGTCGTGGGCCTGAGCGGCGTCGCCCCAGCCTTCGACCTTCACCCACTTGCCCTTCTCGAGATCCTTGTAGTTCTCGAAGAAGTGCTTGATCTGCTCCAGCAGCAGGGCCGGCAGGTCGGTGTATTCCTTCACGTCCTTGTACAGGACGGTCAGCTTGTCGTGCGGTACGGCGATCAGCTTGGCGTCGCCGCCGGCTTCGTCGCTCATGTTCAGCACGCCAACCGGACGGGCGCGGATCACGGAGCCCGGAGCGACCGGGTAGGGGGTCACGACCAGCACGTCCAGGGGGTCACCGTCGTCGGCCAGGGTGTTGGGGATGAAACCGTAGTTGGCCGGGTAGAACATCGGAGTGGCCATGAAACGGTCGACGAACAGGCAGTCGGTGTCCTTGTCGATTTCGTACTTGATCGGCGCGTGGTTGGCCGGGATCTCGATGGCGACGTAAATGTCGTTCGGCAGGTCTTTGCCAGCCGGGATGCTGCTGTAGCTCATGGACGACTCCAGATAGTGGTCGGGCCGAAAAAGTGCGGCGGATTATAGGCAGATTGCCGTGTCCAAGCCACAGACATCGCCTAGTGCGCCTGAGTTTCCTGATATTCGGGGTGCTCGGCCTGAAGCTTGTGCAGGCGCGAGAGCGGATCTTGCCGGTAGAACAGCGAAAGCTGTTCATAGACTTTGGGATAGGCCGCCTGAAGGAGGTCCGGAGCGGTAAAGAAGTACTCGCTGGTGACGGCGAAGAACTCCGCCGGATTCTCCGCCGCGTACGGGTCGATGGCGGTGTGCGCCTGCGGATTGTGGTCGAGCTGGCGGTTGAGGTCGTCGTAGGCGGCCTGCATGGCGGCGGCCCAGTCGGCCACGCGCATGTTGCGATGCAGCGGCGGCAAGCCGTTGGCGTCGCCATTGAGCATGTCGAGCTTGTGCGCCAGTTCGTGGATCACCAGGTTGTAGGCATCCCAACCGCCGCCGCTTTCCACGCCGGGCCAGGCGAGAATCACCGGACCTTGCAACGAGGTTTCGCCGGCGCGCTCGTCGTCGAACTCGTGCAGGACGCCAGCCGGGTCGCGGTGCTTCTGCGGGCTGACGAAGTCGTCCGGGTAGAGCACCAGCTCATGGAAGCCGCCGTACCAGTTCAGGTCCGGCAGGTGCAGCAGCGGCAGTTCGGCCTGGGTCGCCAGCAGCAGGCGGCGGTAGTCGTCCAGTTCGATGCCCGGCAGCGGCGACAGGCGCTTGTCGCGCAGGAACAGCAGCGCGCGCTCACCGAGCCGGCGCAGTTCCTCTTCGCTCAGGCCGTCGAGGATCGGGAGGTGCCGGCGCACCTGCGTCCACAGCTCTGCATCGAGCGGATAGCGGGCGAGAAAGCGCCGGCGGCGCCAGGCATTGAACGACCACATGGGCGGATCAGTGCTCGCCGGGCTGGGCCTTGGCCGAGGGGCGCAACTTGTGGCGGATGAAGCCGATAAGCATGGGCACCAGCGAGAAGGCGATGATGGCGACGATCATCACCGACAGGTTCTGCTTGATGAACGGCACGTTGCCGAAGAAGTAGCCCAGGGTCACCAGGCCACCGACCCAGGCGATGCTGCCGGCCACGCTGAAGAACAGGAAGCGGGCATAGGGCATGTAGGCCATGCCGGCGACGAAGGGGGCGAAGGTCCGCACGATGGGCAGGAAGCGCGCCAGGGTCACGGTCTTGCCGCCGTGGCGCTCGTAGAACGCGTGGGTCTGATCGAGGTAATCGCGGCGGAAGACTTTCGAGTTCGGATTGCTGAACAGGCGCTTGCCCAGGGTTCGGCCGATCACGTAGTTGGTGCTGTCGCCGCTGATCGCCGCGACCAGCAGCAGGCCGCCGAGCATCCACGGGTCCATGCCGCCGGTGGCGCAGATGGCGCCGGCGATGAAGAGCAGGGAATCACCGGGCAGGAAGGGCGTTACCACCAGGCCGGTTTCGCAGAAGATCACCAGGAAGAGGATGGCGTAGATCCAGGTGCCGTAGTTGGCCACCGCCAGCGACAGGTAGCTGTCGAGGTGGAGAATCAGGTCGATCGGGTTGAATTCCATGAGAAGCCTGTCTGACAACAAGGTGAACGGCCGGGCCGCCCAGTATAAGGCGTGGCCGGTATGACGGGGCGCGCTCCGTCGAATCCTGCGACGGAAGTCCGCGGGAGGATATTACAGCTTCTGCGTGAAAATCCTGTCGCTGTGAGCGCGGCAACGCCTTGTGACAAATACCCGGAGCGGAGTGGGGGACTGTCTCAGAGCAGGCTCGCCTGCCAGCTCAGCAGGTCCGGCGGCGTCCTGGGCGTCAGGGCGGCGCCGTGCTGATCGCCGCTTGCCGGCAGTTGCTCGGCCAGCGGATGGGTGGCGACTTCACGGCTGTTCATCGCCGTGTCGAGGCGTGCCTCGGCGATCAGCTGCTGCAGGCGTCCGCTGCGACGCAGGGTGCGCAGGCCGCGGTCGAGGCTGGCGGCTAGGGCTTCGCCTTCGGCGAGCTTCTTCGGCACCAGTACATAGAGTGGCTTGACCTCCAGCGGTGGGTCGACGAACTCCAGTTGCTCGCGCAGCGCCGGGGCATTCTGGCTGAGCAACTGGTAGCCGGTATAACGGTCCACCACGGCCAGGTCGATGCGCCCGCGCAGGAGTTTTTCCAGGTTCTGCCAGTCGCTGCCGACCACGTCCTTGTTGAGGAAGTCGGCGGCGTCGAAGCCTTCCTGGTTGACGTAGCCGCGCACCACGCCGATTCGGTACGGGCGCAGGGTGTCGAGGTCGCGCGGGTTGATCGGCAGGGCGCGGTCACGGCGGCGGAAGAAGCCGAGCTGGGAGTCCAGCAGCGGCATCGAGGTGTAGAAGTCCTGGCTGCGGTCGGGCGACAGGTAGGCCGGCATCAGCGCGTCGAAGCGGCCTTCGCGGGTTTCGTTGAGGGCCCGTTGCCAGGGCAGGAAAACCAGTTCGGCCTTGTCACCGTTGAGCGCCAGGGCCTCGTTGAGGATGCGGCTGGCCAGCCCGTTGCCGGGCAGGTCGCTACCGACGTAGGGCGCCCATTCCAGGGTGGCGACGCGCAGGGTCTGGCCCTGGGCGATGGCGCCCAGCAGCGCGAGGCAGAGGCAGGCGGTGCGCAGAGCGAGCAGGGAATGACCCATGGGATCCCTTGGGCGGAGGCCGCGGCGATTCCGATAATGGCACTTTAATATGCCTGGCCCGCCGATACCAGCGGGCCGCTGCGCCTCAGTTCAGGTCGTCGCTGATCGGCAGGATGTAGTTCTTGAACTCGGTGTCCTCGCGGAAGCCGATGGACTCGTAGACTTTCTGCGCCACTTCGTTGTTGACGCTGGTGGACACACGCATGCGCACGGCCTGGGTCTCGCGCGCCATCTGCCGGGCGGTCTGCAGCAGGTGGTCGGCGACCAGCTGGCGGCGCGCCTCTTCGGCGACGTAGATGTCGTTGAGTATCCACACGCGCTTGAGCGACAGCGAGGAGTAGCTCGGGTAGAGCTGGCAGAAGCCCAGCAGCTTGCCGTCGTCGTCGTCCGGCAGGGCCAGGTAGATCACCGATTCCTTGCGGCGCAGGCGTTTCTCGAGGAATTTGCGCGAGGACTCGGGGTAGGGAAGCATGCCGTAGAACTCGCGGTATTTGACGAACAGCGGCGCGAGCAGATCGAGGTGGTCGAGCGTGGCTTGCACGATGCGCATAAGCGGGCCTCGGCGGAGGGAGTGAATGGGCTGGTAGGGCAATGCAGGGGCTATGCCAGCGGATAGCCATTGGCCTTGATGCTGCACCAGAAATTGTTGAAAGCGCAATCCAAGCGAGCGTTTGATCAGCGCCAGCAGCTTTGCACGCTGCCGGTGCTGACGCCGCGAGTGCCCCGGTTGTCCAGGGTGAAGTCGCCGCAGTCGTTGTCGCGCAACTGCGCTCCCCGCCGCACGGCGGTCAGTTGGTAGCGGCGGGGGCTGCCGTCGAGGTAAACGACGGCCAGTTCGTACAGTCCGTTTTGCGAGAGGCGCTTGCCGTCGGCCGCCAGGGGATAGGCAAAAGCCAGCTTGGCAGGGTCGTCGGTGTATTTGCTGTACTGCGCCAGGTAGCGCTCCTGCTGGACTGCGGCGTCGTGAAGCAGGGTCTGCGCGTCGCTGCGGTTGGCGCGCAGGACGAACTGGCGGTAGCTGGGAATGGCGATGCCGGCGAGCAGCGCCAGGATGGACACCACCACCATCAGTTCGACCAGGGTAAAGCCGCCGGCGGCTGCCCGGTCTGCGTGCGGGGACTTCATGGATAACTCGTGGGCAGGTTGTAGTTCATGATCCGCCAGTTGAAACGGCCCTGGTTTACCGGATCGAAGAGCTGCACAGGGATGCGCTCGCCGTCCGGTGTGTAGAGGCTGTCGCCGATGCGGGTTACCGGCCCGTTGACGCTGATGCCGCTGGCACGCTCGCTGAAGGAACCGTCGCCCACCAGGTCGAACACGTTGAAGTTCAGGGCGCCGCCGGTTTTCGGATCGACGGCGAGCAGCCAGTAGGTGATGCCGGCACTGCAGGGATCGGCGTTGGGTCGGCTGATGGTGACGAAGAGGACATCGCCCAGCATGAATGGCTGATCGAGGATCAGCTCGCCATCGGCCAGGTCGAAATACCAGCCGCGGATGCCGACGCCGCGCTTGCCGCTGCTGTCCCAGTCCACGCGGCGGCTGCTCAGTTGCCGCACCTCGCTGGTGCCTGCGCTGTGCTGGACCGACTCCCGGGTGAGGGTCTGCACCTGCAGGTCGGCGAGTTTGCCCAGGGCGGAGGGGGCGCCGGCGCCATCGACATGGGCGAGGTAGTCGGTCTGGTCCCAGAAGCCGTAGAGGGACTGCCGGCTGCCGGCACCTTCCTTGTCGCCGCCTTCAAAATACTTGCCGGTGCCGGCCATCACCAATTGGCCGCCGCGCGGGTGCTGGGTGACTTCGGCGGCTGCGCTCAGCGGCTGGCTGCGGCTGGCGGGAATGCTCGACAGCAGGCTGGTCACCGAGTCGATGCCGGTTTGCCGGTAGAGCCGGCCCTGAAGATTGCCGAAGTAGCGGTGCGAGAGGTCGCCAGGGCTGGCTGCCCGAGTCCAGGAAACCGTGCTGCCCACTTCGCCGTCCCCGGCGTCGGACTGGCTGGCGCTGCTGATGCGGCCATCCTCCAGGCGGATCGATAGCGAGTAACCTTTGCCGGTGTCGTAGCCGTTGCCGGTGAGTACGTAGGGCACGCCGCCGAACTGGCTGATGACCGGACGATCGAGCAGGTAGCCGAACTCGATGTCCTTGCCGTCTTCGCTACGGCTGGTGGCGGAGTGCTCCCAGAGCAGGCGGGGCGAGTCCGCTTCGGTGATGTCCAGCGCGAACAGGCCGCGCCCGCCGCGCCCGGGTGCCATGACCAGCACGGTGTGCCAGCTGCCATTGAAATAGACGTCACGGGTGACTGCGCTGCCATCGACGTAGAAGCGGTGCAGGCTGTTGGTGTTCTCCTCTTCCGAGCGCGCGGCGTATCGGGTGTCGGGCAAGTAGTTGAGCTGCGCGAACACCGCGGCGGGGACGAAGGCCCAGCGCTCTCTGCCCGTTTCATCGAAGGCGTGCAGCATGCCGTCGTTGGCGCCGACATAGAGACGGCTCTCCCGGTCTGCGTGGGCTTGCCGGAAGTCGTTGTAGCCGGTGGCGCCGGCGGCCTTCTCCAGGTAGTAGGCGACGGAGGAGGGTGGTCCTACGACCAGCGGCGAGGAATAGATGATGTCGCCCAGCAAATGGTTGCGGGCGCGGAAGATAGTCCCCTCGTCGCTGCGGTCGCCGCGCAGCCAGGCGACTCGCCGCTGGCCGAGGTTGTCGTCGCGTTGGGTGCCGGGCGCCCGGTCGAGCAGGGCCTTCTGCTGCTCGGCGAGGTTGTTCCAGATGAACGCCTGCAGTTTGCCCGTTCTGCCGTCGGGATCGGTGTTGGCATAGATGCTGCGGCTGGCGGGGGAGCGCTGGTTGAGCTGGTTGCGAAAGGACAGGCTGGTGTTGGCCTGGGCATTGCCACTGGCATCCAGGCGGTATTGCAGGATGTCGCCGCTCCAGTCGGTGGGTTGGTAGCTGGCGCGGTAGAGGTAGGTGCTGGTGCTCAGCGAGGTGGACGTTGCCCCCGCGGCGGCCACCGCCAGCTGGTTACTGGAAATGCTGCTGACGATGGCCTGGAAGGCCTTCACCAGCTCGCTGGTGGAGTCGGCGCTGAAGAACTCGCCACGAGAGTTCAGCGCGCCGTGCCAGAGCGCGGCGACCTTGCCCTCGTTGGCGGTGACGGTCATGCCGTCGAGGCTGGTGCTGGCGCTGGGATTCGGCCAGCTCTTGCTGCCGTCGAGCAGTTGGGCATAGGAGCCGGAATAGGTATCGCCGCCCCATTGCAGGTATTTCAGCGTCGGGCCGAGCCCCAGGCCGACGGTGTAGGTGGTGACGTGCTGCCAGGTGGCCGGGTCGTTCTTCGGATTCCAGTAGTCGTTGCCGTCGCGAAAGCGCGGCGGAACCTTGTTGTCCAGATCGCTGCGAGCGTCGGTGGCCCAACCCAGGAAGATGTTGTCGGCCAGGGTGTTCGACCACCTGTCCTGGTAGGGCGCGGAGGCCGGGAAGGCAGTGCCGTCGGGCAGCGTGCGCGCCGTACCGTCGGCGTTGCTGCCGCCGGAGCCGTCGCCGAAACCGTCGGTCATCAGCAGGTGGTAGCTGGGACGGCACGCGTACTCGGTCTTTGTATCGCGGGCGTTGCCTGGTACGCGGGCATAGGGGTTGTAGGCGGTGGTGTTGGAGAGATAGCTGTTGACGCGGTTCTGCGCAGTGCCCAGCGGGGTACCGCCGCTGGCGGCCAGGCGGCTGGCATAGGTGAAGAAATCGGCCTTGTGCTGGCCGCTGAAGGCCGCGAGGGTCTGGTTGCCACAGGCGGTGGAGTTCAGGTTGAAACTCGGGCTGTAGCAGTTGTTCAGGCCCTGCCAGGTCACCCGGATGTGCTCGGGCAGATCGAACAGCGCGAGGTTGGCGGCGGTGCGCGTGGCGAGCTGGCGGGTGCGATAGAAGGAAAACCAGTTGGCGTAGTTCTGCTGTTCCTGCGTGCTGGTTATCCACTTTGGGGTGAAGCAGGTCCGGGTGCAGGCGCCGGCGCTGGTGAACGATGAATCGGCCGCGCAGTTCTGCACTGCGCTCAGCGTGCTGGTGGCGACGTTGCGCTTGTGCGGGCAGGCTGCGTCGAACTGGTAATAGTGGGCATAGCGCTGGTAGCCGTCGGTGGTGTTGACGCTCTGCAATGCGTTCTGGCTGTAGCCATTACCAGTGTTCCTGTTCAGATCCACCGTATTGGTCTGGAGGGTGAGGAAGCCGTCGTAGTACGCCTTGTCGAAGCTCGTGGTATAGCGCTCGCTGACGATCCGCCCGCCGCTGAAGGTGACCTTCCACGGCGCTTCGTAGGTGATGTCCGGGTTGTAGTACATCGGGTTGTAGGCCGATGCACGGTTGGCGATGCTGTAGGAGCTCATGCCATCCGGGGTATAGGCGCTGGTCATGCTGCCGGAGTCGTCGAGGGTGACGATCAGATTCGGCGAGACGCCTTCCACCAGGAACAGCGGCGCCTGGCTGGGCGCTCCGCCCCAGGCGCCGGTACTGGCCAGCAGGCAGCCAAGCAGCGCAGCCAGGTTTCGGGGATAGGGCTTCTCAGCGCTGGACACGGGCGTACTCCTGAAGGCGCACGAGGGCCTGGTCGGTGATGCCCGTGGACAGGGCGTTCATCTGCAGCAGCAAGGTGCCGTTGCCGCTCAGGCAGTCGGCCATCGCGCTGGAGGAGCGGCTCTCGCACTGCGCGGCGACATACCAGCGCGGCGCGCTGCTCAGTTCGGCCAATTGGTCGGGGGTGGCCAGGTCGTTGCCTTGGTAACTGCGCGCCCGCGTCAGCAGGGCGGCGCTGACGGCGTTGTCGGGTTCCAGCCAGAGGCGGTCGCACAGCAGCACTTGTTGCTGGTCCTGCGTGGTGCTGACGCAGGTCTCGGCAGCGTCGACCGCCATCGACGGGCTGTAGCGGGTGCGGTCCAGCGCCTCGCTGATGGCCGAGCCGGCGCCGCCCAGCGCCGCCTGGTAGTCCCGCGTTTCCGCCAGGCTGTTGTCCAGCAGCATGCCGCTGCGCAGGTTGCCCAGTGTCAGGATGCTCAGCGCGAGCAGCATGAGGAGGGCGATCAGCAGGGTCTGGCCATTTTGCCGGTTCATGGCTGGCTCCTCAGGTAGAGCGTCTGGCTGAAGGCGCTGCAGAGTCCGCGCGTGCCGGTACTCTTCTGCGTCGCGGGGTTCAGCGGGTCCTGGTAGGTGCAGTCCTCCGGCAGCAGTGCACGGGTGGAGGTGAGCACTAGGCCGGCGCGCACCTGGTGGGCCGAACCGACGGCGAATTTCAGGTCGTGAATGCCGTTGGCCAGGACTACTTCGCCGGTGGACCGCGCATTGTTGGTCTTGCAGCGCAACTGGCCGTCGGCCAGCCGCAGATGGCTGACCAGGGTCAGCGGGTTACCCTTGTCCTGCTCGCCATAGAGCGCCGCACCGGTGCAATCCTGGTGCACTTGCGCATCGCTGCTCTGGGCGAGCTGGTAGCGCAGGCACAGGCCGCTGCCGCCGGCGTCCAGGCTGGCGACCTGGCGCTCTGCAAAGGTGCAGCCGGTGGCGCTGTCGGTGAGGGCGGGGAAGGGCCCTTCGCGATCGACGACGAAGTCGTATTGCTGACCATCGGCTTCGGTGGCGTGGCGCACCCAGGCGCTATAGCCGGCATGGCCGCTCTCGCGTTGCAGCAGGTCGAGAATGAACCGCGCGCTGGCCTGGTTCTGCTGCTGGGCATGGTTGAAGGCGGCATGGTCGCTGCCTACGAGGTAGACCTGCAGCACTCCCAGCAGCACGATCACGCCGAGGGTGATGGCGACCATCAGTTCGATCAGGGACATGCCCGACTCGCGGCGCGGATTCATGGCTGGAAGCTCAGGCGATAGCGTTCGACGCCGCCCGCATCGCCGCCGGACAGGCAGGCCGCGTCGCTATCGTCGGCAGTGGTGGGGCTGCCGGCCCGGCAGTTGCGGCTGTGCCAGGCGAGCTGGATCAGCAGCAGCGGCTGGCGCGAGCCGGCGGCGCAGGTTTTGCCGTCGCGGCTGGGGCAGATGAAGGTGGAGTCGCTCAGCAAGGCATCGTCGGTGTCCAGTTTCAGGCGCACCTGCTCTGCCCAGCAGGCCAGTTCGCGCTGCGCCCTGGCCGCCTTGCCAAGGCCGCTGGTGGCGCAGCTCTGGCCGTTGCCCAGGCTGGGGAACCTGGTGCCGGCCGGTACCAGGTAGGCCGCATCGCTACTGAGCCTGCCCTTGCTCACCAGCGCCTCGCGATTGGCCTGGATGCTGCGGGCCAGATCTGCGGCGAGCAGCAGGGCATTCTGCCGCTGCTGGCTGTCATGGCTGTAGGCAATGGCGCGGCCCTGCAGGGCCTGCATGCCGAGCAGGGCGACGCTGGTGAGCATGACCGCCACCAGCACCTCGATCAGATAGAAGCCCCGTTGTGCCCTCGGGCGGCCCTCTGTCAGTCGCATGGAGCCACCGCTCCGCCGCGCTGCAGGCAGACCTTGCTGGAATAGCGGCCCGCCGTCAGGGTGAAGACTCGAGGAAAACCGTCGCTGCCGATGGCGATGCCGTTTCCGTCGAACTCCAACGGGGCCGTCGCGTCCTGGGTGATCGAGACAGTTCCTGCCTCGACCAGCCGGACCCTGCGCAACTCGATTTCGCGATGGCCGGCCAGATCCCCGCCGCGCAAGCGGCTGACGATCAGCTCGCCAGACCAGTCGCCTTCGGTCTGCGGCGCCACCTGCACCGGCTGGTGACCGATCTGCGCCTGGGCACGGGCATACTGAAGCAGCGCGGCCAGCTCCTTGCCGGTGCTTTGCGCGCGGTTGCGATTGATCAGCAGATCGAAGGAGGGCACCGCGATGCCCAGCAGGATGGCGAGCAGGCCGATGGTCACCATGGCCTCGATCAGGGTGAAGCCGTCTTGTCGCTGCGCGGGAACGGCCGGGGTGGGGAATGCGTTGCTGGGTAAATCCATCTTCTCGCCATCGACATGAAGCGCGGCATGCGGCGCTTCCGTTCGTGCGCTGGGCACGCTGATGGGCTGGTTTTTATCGCGATGGGTGCAGAGGGTGATTTAAGACAAATCTTAAAGCCGTGGAGCGACCACGCGGCATGTGGTCGCGCTCACAGTGCAGGTGATGCTCAGGTCCGCTCAACCGTCGATGAGGAAGTTGCCCCGGCCACCCGCGCTCTCGCCTTCGAGGACCGGCAGTTGCGCCTCGTCCTTCAGGTTCACACCCGACAACTGGCGGCGGCAGGCTTCGCGCATCAGATAGAGCAGGCGGTGCGTGGCCAGGCCGTAGCTCAGGCCTTCCAGGCGCACGTTGGAGATGCAGTTGCGGTAGGCATCGTTCAGCCCGACCTTCGGTGCCCAGGTGAAGTACAGCCCCAGGCTGTCCGGCGAGGACAGGCCGGGGCGCTCGCCGATCAGGATCACCACCATCTTCGCCCGCAGCAGCTCGGCCACTTCATCGGCCACGGCGACGCGGCCCTGTTGCACCAGGGCCACTGGCGACAGGCTCCAGCCTTCGTTGCGCGCCTGTTCTTCCATGCGCTCGAGGAAGGGCAGGCTGTGCCGCTGCACGGCCAGCGAGGAAAGCCCGTCGGCAATCACGACTGCCAGGTCGTAGCCTTGCGGATGGCGATCGGCGTGGCGCCGCAGGATTTCCGCCGACTCCTCGTTCAAGCGACGGCCCAGGTCTGGGCGTTGCAGGTAGGTGTCGCGGTCGGCGGCAGCGCTGTGCAGTAGCAACGTTTCGCGGCCGCGCTCGGCCAATTGCGCGGCGAGGCCGTCGCGGTCGAAGGGCAGGTGCACGGCGTCGCGGGCCTGGGCGTGGGCGAACTGAAAGTCCAGCTGGGCATGGGTCGGCAGGCTGGTGCCAGCGCGGCCCAGGGCGATGCGCGCCGCGGTGAGGCGGCGCAGTTCCTGCCAGGGGTTGGGGGTGAAGCAATCGCTCATCGAAAACTCCTCAACTCAGGACAGTTGCGCGAGTGCATGGCGGAAGGCGCCGGGAAGCTGACCGGCCATCTGCACCCGGCCGTCCTGCTGGCGGAGGATTTCCATGCGCGCCAGCCATTCCTCGAACTCCGGCGCCGGCTTAAGTCCCAGCGTCTGCCGCGCATAGAGCGCGTCGTGGAAGGAGGTGGTCTGGTAGTTGAGCATCACGTCGTCGGAGCCGGGGATGCCCATGATGAAGTTGATGCCGGCCACGCCCAGCAGGGTCAGGAGCATGTCCATGTCGTCCTGGTCGGCTTCGGCGTGGTTGGTGTAGCAGATGTCGCAACCCATGGGCACGCCGAGCAGCTTGGCGCAGAAGTGGTCTTCCAGGCCCGCGCGGATGATCTGCTTGCCGTTGTACAGGTACTCCGGGCCGATGAAGCCGACCACGGTGTTCACCAGGAACGGCTTGAAGTGCCGCGCCACTGCATAGGCACGAGTCTCGCAGGTCTGCTGGTCGACGCCGTGGTGGGCGTTGGCCGACAACGCGCTGCCCTGGCCGGTCTCGAAGTACATGAGGTTGTCGCCCAGGGTGCCGCGCTTTTGCGACAACCCGGCCTCATGGCCTTCCTGGAGGATCGACAGGCTCACGCCGAAGCTGGCGTTTGCCGCTTCGGTGCCGGCGATGGACTGGAACACCAGGTCCAGCGGCGCGCCGCGGTTGATCGCCTCGATGGAGCTGGTGACGTGGGTCAGCACGCAGGACTGGGTGGGAATCTCGTAGCGCTGGATGATGGCGTCGAGCATCTCCAGCAGGGTGCAGATCGACTGCAGGCTGTCGGTGGCCGGGTTGATGCCGAGCATGGCGTCGCCGTTGCCGTAGAGCAGGCCGTCGAGCACGCTGGCGGCGATGCCGGCCGGGTCGTCCGTCGGGTGGTTGGGTTGCAGCCGGGTGGACATGCGCCCGCGCAGCCCCATGGTGTTGCGGAAGCGGGTGACCACGCGGATCTTCTGCGCCACCAGCACCAGGTCCTGCACGCGCATGATCTTCGACACCGCCGCCGCCATTTCCGGCGTCAGCCCCGGCGCCAGGGCGCGCAGGCTGGTTTCGTCGGCCGCATCGCCGAGCAGCCAGTCGCGCAGCCCGCCCACCGTGAGGTGGCTGACCGGCGCGAAGGCCTGGCGGTCGTGGGTGTCGATGATCAGCCGGGTGACTTCATCGCTTTCGTAGGGGATCAGCGCTTCGTCGAGGAAGCGCTTGAGCGGGATGTCGGCCAGTGCCATCTGTGCGGCGACGCGCTCGGCGTCGCTGCCTGCGGCGACCCCGGCGAGGCGATCACCGGAGCGCGCCGGGCTGGCCTTGGCCATCACCTCGCGCAGGCTGTCGAAGCGCCAGGTCTGGCCACCGACACTGTGGGCGAATCCGGACATGGCGCTTCTCCTCAACCCTGGCTGGCGAACGATGCGTCGGTGCCGCGATTCAGGCTGATGACGATGCTGCAGCAGGAGCAGCCGCCGATCATCAGCACCAGGAACACCGAGGCGATGACGCTATTGAACCATAGCATCGCGGCCAGGCAGACCAGCGCCAGCGCCAGCGCGATGCCCGGGACCACCGGGTAGCCCGGTGCGCGGAAGCTGCGCTCCAGGTCCGGTTCGCTGCGGCGCAGCTTGAACAGGCTGCACATGCTCATGATGTACATGACGATGGCACCGAACACGCTCATGGTGATCATCGCCGCCGTCAGGGTCATGCCCTGCAGGCTGATCAGGCCGTCGCTGAAGATCGCTGCGATGCCCACCGCGCCGCCGGCGAGGATGGCGCGGTGCGGGGTCTGGAAGCGCGAGAGTTTCGCCAGGCTGCGCGGCAGGAAGCCGGCGCGGGCCAGGGCGAAGAACTGCCGCGAGTAGCCCAGGATGATGCCGTGGAAGCTCGCCACCAGGCCGAACAGGCCGATCCACACGAGCATGTGCATCCAGGTGGAGTTGTTGCCGACCACGGTTTTCATCGCCTGCGGCAGCGGGTCGTTGATGTTCGACAGGGCGCGCCAGTCGCCCACGCCGCCGGCGAAGATCATCACGCCGATGGCCAGCGACACCAGGGTCAGGATGCCACCGATGTAAGCGCGCGGAATGGTGCGTTTCGGGTCCTTCGCCTCTTCGGCGGCCATGGCCGCGCCCTCGATGGCGAGGAAGAACCAGATGGCGAAGGGGATGGCGGCGAAGATGCCGGCCATGGCCGGGGCGCCGAAGACGTCCGAGCCGGCCCAGCCGTTGAGCACGAAGTTGCTGAAGCTGAAGCCCGGCGCGACCACACCCATGAACACCAGCAGTTCGGCCACTGCCAGCACGGTCACCACCAGCTCGAAGGTGGCCGCGATGCTCACGCCGAGGATGTTCAACGTCATGAAGATCACATAGGCGCCGGTGGCGGCCCACTTCGGATCGAGGCCGGGGAACTGCACGTTGAGGTAGGCGCCGATGGCCATGGCGATGGCCGGCGGGGCGAAGACGAACTCGATCAGGGTGGCGATGCCGGCGATCATCCCGCCGGTCTTGCCGAAGGCCCGCAGGCTGTAGGCGAAGGGCCCGCCGGCGTGGGGGATGGCGGTGGTCAGCTCGGTGTAGCTGAAGATGAAGCAGGTGTACATCACCGCGACGATCAGCGTGGTGACGAGGAAGCCCAGGGTGCCGGCGGCGGCCCAGCCGTAGCTCCAGCCGAAGTATTCGCCGGAGATCACCAGGCCCACGGCGAGCCCCCAGAGGTGAAGGGTGCCAAGCGTCGGTTTGAGTTGTGATGCGCTCATTGTTGTTATTCCTCTCTCCGCAAGGGATAGGCCGCCACCGGGGCGGGCCGCAAGGGCGTGGACGGATACCAGAGCCTCGATGGTAGTGGCGCACTGCCGCGCAAGACTTGACCGGTGGAACCGGCTTTTGGCGTGCAGGGTCAACTGGTTGTTACCCATCGCCCCACCGTGCGCGCAGTGCCCGCTTCTGGTGCCGAAAATCCCCGGTTTGCCCCCGGTTGTAGCAGCTGAAAGCCAGGCGCGGCGCCCTGTCCGGCCCATGGGTCGAAGCATGGGCGAGGCACGGGTTTTGCTTTGTTTATTCATCCCTTCCGGGAACAACCTGTCCTGGGTGCTCCATAACAAGATCGGTAACCGACATGAGCCAGCCTCTGTTCTCTCCATCCGGACTCAACCTTCCACTGGCCAGCAACATTGGCGTACTGTCCGCCGCCGCCAGCGGCCTGGGCCGCTTCATTGGCGACCAGGGTGGCGACATCGACCGCATCTTCGGCCGCGCCGGCATCGACCCGGAGCGCCTGCTGCATCCCACCCTGAGCCTGGCGCTGACCAACTATTGCCAGGTGCTGGAAGAAGCCGCGCGGCAGTCGGGCTGCGACAACTTCGGATTGCGCTACGGCGAGCAGTTCCGCCCTCGCGAGCTGGGTCTGCTGGGCTATGTCGGGCTGTGCTCGGAAACCCTGGAGGATGCGCTGAAGAACTTCGCTGCCGCCTTCCCCTATCACCAGCACGACACCCTGATCCGCCTGGTGGATTGCGGTGAGTGCTATCGCTTCGACTACCAGGTGCGCCATGGTGCGATCCTCGACCGCCGTCAGGACGCCGAGCTGACCCTGGGCATGGCACTGAACCTGCTGCGTCATGCCCTCGGCCCTGAATGGGCGCCGCGTGCGGTGAGCTTCGAGCATGCGCGGCCCGAGGGCTGGCAGGAGCACGGCCGGGTGTTCGATGCGCCGGTGCTGTTCCAGCGTGGCTGCAATTCGATGCTGATTCCCAAGCGCGACCTCTACGGCCGGCAGATGCCCGAGCGCGACGCCAACCTGCTGTTCCTGGTGCAGGACGTGATCCGGCGCCTGGGCGAGCAGGGCGGCGCCCCCAATCTGGTAGAGGATGCCGGCACGCAGATTCGCCTTGCGCTGGCGGACGGCGAGCCGTCGCTGGAGGTCATCGCCGAGCAGCTGGAACTCACCACTGCCGGCCTGCAGCGTCGGCTGCGCGAGGCCGGGCTGAGCTTCAGCCAACTGGTGGAAAATACCCGCCGCGAGCTGGCGCTGCACTACATGCGCCAGCGGCAGCGACCGATCTCCGAGCTGGCGCCGCTGCTGGGGTACTCCGAGACCAGCGCCTTCTCCCGCGCCTTCCGCCGCTGGTTCGGCGTGAGTCCGCGGCAGTGGCGCAGCGATGCGCATTGACGTGCCGCGAACCGTAGGATGGGTGGAGCGGAGCGATACCCATGCTGTCGTTGCGCGGGGTTGATGGGTTTCGCTGCGCTCTACACCATCCTACGAAAAGCACCATTCCCCGGGCATAAAAAAGCGCGGCCCGCAGGCCGCGCAAAGATCGATTGGAGAGAATGCCCGGCGTGAGCCGGGCGGGTGGTTCAGGAAAAACTCAGAAGAAGCCCAGCGGGTTGATGTCGTAGCTCACCAGCAGGTTCTTGGTCTGCTGGTAGTGGTCGAGCATCATCTTGTGGGTCTCGCGGCCCACGCCGGATTTCTTGTAGCCACCGAAGGCGGCATGCGCCGGGTACAGGTGGTAGCAGTTGGTCCACACGCGGCCGGCCTTGATGCCACGACCCATGCGGTAGGCACGGTTGATGTCGCGGGTCCAGAGGCCGGCGCCCAGGCCGTACTCGGTGTCGTTGGCGATGGCCAGCGCTTCGGCCTCATCCTTGAAGGTGGTGACGCCCACCACCGGCCCGAAGATCTCCTCCTGGAACACGCGCATCTGGTTGTTGCCCTTGAGCAGGGTCGGCTGGATGTAATAGCCGGTGGAGAGACTGCCTTCGAGCTTCTCGACCTTGCCGCCGGTAAGGATCTGCGCGCCTTCCTGCTGGGCGATGTCGAGGTAGGAGAGGATCTTCTCGTATTGCTGCTGCGAAGCCTGGGCGCCGACCATGGTGTCGGTGTCCAGCGGGTCGCCGCGCTTGATGGCTTTCACCTTCTTCATCACCACGTCCATGAACTGCGGGTAGATCGACTCCTGCACCAGCGCGCGGGACGGGCAGGTGCACACCTCGCCCTGGTTGAAGAAGGCCAGCACCAGGCCTTCGGCAGCCTTCTCGATGAAGGTCGGCTCGGCCTGCATGATGTCTTCGAAGTAGATGTTCGGACTCTTGCCGCCCAGCTCCACGGTGGACGGAATGATGTTCTCGGCGGCGCACTTGAGGATGTGCGAACCCACCGGGGTGGAGCCGGTGAAGGCGATCTTGGCGATGCGCTTGCTGGTGGCCAGCGCTTCACCGGCCTCCTTGCCGAAGCCCTGGACGACGTTGAGCACGCCCTTGGGCAGCAGGTCGCCGATCAGTTCCATCAGCACGCAGATGCCCAGCGGGGTCTGCTCGGCCGGCTTGAGCACGATGCAGTTGCCGGCAGCCAGGGCCGGGGCCAGCTTCCACGCGGCCATCAGCAGCGGGAAGTTCCACGGGATGATCTGCCCGACCACGCCCAGCGGCTCGTGGATGTGGTAGGCCACGGTGCTGTCGTTGATCTCGGCGGCGCTGCCTTCCTGCGCACGGATGCAGCCGGCGAAGTAGCGGAAGTGGTCGGCGGCCAGCGGGATGTCGGCGTTGAGGGTCTCGCGGACCGGCTTGCCGTTGTCCCAGGTTTCGGTGACGGCCAGCAGCTCCAGGTTCTGTTCGATACGGTCGGCAATCTTCAGCAACACCAGCGAACGGTCCTGCACCGAGGTGCGGCCCCAGGCATCGGCGGCGGCGTGGGCGGCATCCAGCGCCTTGTCGATGTCCTCGGCGGTGGAGCGGGGGAACTCGGCAATGGGCTGGCCATTCACCGGCGAGGTATTGGTGAAGTACTGGCCTTTCACCGGCGGGACGAATTCGCCGCCGATGTAGTTGCCGTAGCGCGCCTTGAACGAAACGATGGCGCCTTCGCTACCGGGATGGGCATAACGCATGGTCGGATCTCCTGGGTCTTGTGCTTGTTGGGGAGGACGTTGATTGAGCGTAGAGCAAGGGCCGGGCCATGCCAGCGAAAGGCGCGCCGCGCATGGGCTGGACGGTTTGCTGGCGATGAGCTGGAAAGCGCGCTGTTACGCCCCTGGCACAGCGTTTCGTGACACTTTGTCCCGTTTGCGTGACAGTCGTGACCTGACGGTCGGCCAGGCGTTGCATTGGGCTGGCGCGTAGGGGATGCTGTCCTGCGTTCCCGCGCTTTCTGTAGGAAAGAAAGGTCCTACAGGACTTTCGCGGGAATTCGGGGCTGCCTCCCCGTCGCCAAGCGGAGAACAACAAGAATGCGCGCCAACGATTTGAGCCGCCACGCCCGCCAGGTCATGACCGTGGCCGAGGGCAAGGCCCCCGCCGGTGCTCCCGGCGCGGACCCGTCAATCGCCCGCTCCTGGATGCGCTGCCTGGAGCAGTATCACCTCGACCCGGCGCAGCCCATGGCGCCGGCCGTACTGGAACACGCGCGCATGCTCGAAGTCCGCGAGCGCCATCGCCAGGTGCTGGAGATCGCCAGCGACGAGATGAACAGCCTGCACCAGCAGCTGTCCGGCGCCGGTCATGCGGTGCTGCTCACCGATTCCCGCGGGGTGATCCTCAACTGCGTCAGCGAAGCCGCCGAGCGGCGCACCTTCGAACAGGCCGGGCTGTGGCTCGGCGCCGACTGGAGCGAAGCCCGCGAAGGCACCAACGGCATCGGCACCTGCCTGGTGGAGCGCCAGGCGCTGACCATTCACCAGGACGAACATTTTCGCAGCCGCCACACCGGATTGACCTGCTCGGCCAGCCCGGTGTTCGACCCGCAGGGCGAACTGCTGGCGGTGCTCGACGTTTCCTCCGCTCGCCGCGACGTATCGCGGCAGAGCCAGTTCCACACCATGGCGCTGGTCAACCTGTCGGCCAAGGCCATCGAGAGCTGCTACTTCCTGCGCCATTTCGAAGACCAGTGGTTGCTGCGCTTCCACCTGCAACCCGATGGCCTCGGGCTGTTCAGCGAAGGCATGCTGGCCCTCGGCGCCGACGGACGCATCCGTGCGGCGAACCAGAGCGCCATCAACCTGCTCGGCAGCCGCCGGGAAAGCCTGATCGGCCGCTCCCTGGAACAGTTCTTCGAATGTCGCCTGGACGACCTGTTCAGCCGTGCCGACCCGCAGCCCAACGCCAGCTGGCCGCTGCGCACCCATGCCGGGCGAACCCTCTATGCGCTGCTGCGCGGCAAGCGTCCCATCGCCGCCGCGCCGGTGCTGCCGCGCGCGCCGCTGGCGAAGGGGCTGTGCATCGACGACCCGCAACTGGCGCATGATTTCCGCCGTGCGCTGAAGGTCTACGCCCACGACGTACCACTGCTGCTGCAAGGCGAGACCGGCACCGGCAAGGAGGCTTTCGCCCGCGCCGTGCACCTGGGCGGCGAGCGCGCTGGCAAGAGCTTCGTCGCGCTGAACTGCGCGGCGATTCCCGAGACCCTGATCGAGAGCGAGCTGTTCGGCTATCGCGGCGGCAGCTTTACCGGCGCGCGCAAGGAAGGCATGCGCGGCAAGCTGCAGCAGGCCGATGGCGGCACGCTGTTCCTCGACGAGATCGGCGACATGCCGCTGGCGCTGCAAACCCGACTGCTGCGCGTGCTGGAGGAGCGCCAGGTGGTACCCATCGGCGGCGAGCCGCAGGACGTGGATATCCGCCTGATCAGCGCCAGCCACCGCGATCTGGAAGCGCTGGTAGACGCCGGACAGTTCCGCGAAGACCTTTATTACCGCCTCAACGGCCTGGTGGTTGCCTTGCCGCCGCTACGCGAGCGTGAGGATCGTGGCGCGCTGCTCGATCACCTGCTGGCCGAGGAGAGCAAGGGCCGCAGCGTGCGCCTGGACGACGACGTGCGCCGGCACCTGCTGGACTTCCCCTGGCCGGGCAACGTGCGCCAGCTGCGCAACGTGCTGCGCACCCTCTGTGCGCTGTGCGAAGGCGGGCGCATCCAGATGGCCGATCTGCCGCCGGACTTGCGCCGTGGCGCGGCTGCCGTTGCCACTCCGGCCACGATGGCCGGGAAGGACGGCGACACCCTCGGTGCAGCTGAACGCAACGCGCTGCTGGAGGTGCTCGAAGCGCAGCGCTGGCACATCAGCCGTGCCGCGCAGCAGCTGGGCATCAGCCGCAATACCCTGTACCGCAAGCTCAACCGCCACGGCCTGAACAGGAAGAGCCTTTCGTAGGATGGCGTGGAGCGAAGCGATACCCATCAATGCCGGGCGCCGGATCAGCATGGGTATCGCTTCGCTCCACCCATCCTACCTTCCACCCCTCGTGACAACAGTCTCAAGCCACCGGGAACCGCCTCCCCACCTCGTCGTCTGATGCCCCGGCGGCGGGCCGCGCGGGGGCGCGCTGTGCTACTCTGCCGCCCATTCGAAGCGCCTTCAAAGGCTTGATTGCAGGAGTCTGCATGCATATCCACATCCTCGGCATCTGCGGCACCTTCATGGGTTCGCTGGCCGTCCTGGCCAAGGAGCTGGGCCACCGCGTGACCGGCTCCGACGCCAACGTCTACCCGCCCATGAGCACCCAGCTGGAGGCCCAGGGCATCGAGCTGATGCAGGGCTATGATCCCGCCCACCTGGAACCGGCGCCGGACCTGGTAGTGGTCGGCAACGCCCTGTCGCGCGGCAACCCCGCTGTGGAATACGTCCTGAACAAGGGCCTGCCCTACGTCTCCGGCCCGCAGTGGCTGGCCGATCACGTGCTGCAGGGCCGCTGGGTACTGGCCGCCGCCGGCACCCATGGCAAGACCACCACCAGCAGCATGCTGGCCTGGGTACTGGAACACGCCGGGATGAGCCCGGGCTTCCTGATCGGCGGCGTGCCGCAGAACTTCGGCGTCTCCGCACGCCTGGGCGGCACGCCGTTCTTCGTGGTCGAGGCCGACGAGTACGACAGCGCCTTCTTCGACAAGCGCTCCAAGTTCGTCCACTACCACCCGCGCACGGCGATCCTGAACAACCTGGAGTTCGACCACGCGGACATCTTCCCCGACCTCGCCGCCATCGAGCGCCAGTTCCACCACCTGGTGCGGACCATTCCCGGCGAAGGCCTGGTCATCCACCCCACCTCGGAGACCGCGCTCAGGCGCGTGATCGACATGGGCTGCTGGACCCCGGTGCAGACCACCGGCGAAGGCGGCCAGTGGCAGGCTCGCCTGCTCAGCGAGGACGGCTCGCATTTCGAGGTCATGTTCGACGGCCGTGCCCAGGGCACCGTGGACTGGGAACTGACCGGCCAGCACAACGTCGCCAACGCCCTGGCCTGCCTCGCGGCGGCCCGCCATGTCGGCGTGGTGCCGGAGCTGGGCTGCGCCGCGCTGTCGGCCTTCAAGAGCGTCAAGCGGCGCATGGAGAAGGTCGCCGAGGTCAAGGGCATCACTATCTACGATGACTTCGCCCACCACCCGACCGCCATCGCCACCACCCTCGACGGCCTGCGCAAGCGCGTCGGCGATGCCAAGGTGATCGCCGTGGTCGAGCCGCGTTCCAACTCCATGAAACTCGGCGCCCACCGCGACGGCCTGCCGGAGTCGGTGGTGCAGGCTGACAACGTGTTCTGGTACGCGCCGCCGAACCTGGGCTGGGACCTGGCTGCCACCGTAGCCAGCTCCACGGTTCCCACGCAAGTGTGCGATTCGCTGGAAGCCATCATCGAGGGGGTGAAAGCCATCGCCACGCCGGGCACCCAGGTCGTGGTCATGAGCAACGGCGGATTCGGCGGCCTGCACGGCAAGCTGGCCCAGGCGCTGGAGGGCTGAACATGGCCGGAGCCGAACGCGTCACCCTCGCCATGACCGGCGCTTCCGGCGCCCAGTACGGCCTGCGCCTGCTCGACTGCCTGGTTCAGGAGGACCGCGAGGTGCACTTCCTGATCTCCAAGGCTGCGCAACTGGTGGTGGCCACCGAGACCGACGTGACCCTGCCGAGCAAGCCGCAGGCGATGCAGGCCTTCCTCAGCGAATACACCGGCGCCGCCCCCGGGCAGATCCGCGTGTACGGCAAGGAAGACTGGATGGCGCCGGTGGCTTCCGGCTCCGGCGCGCCGAGTGCGATGGTGGTGGTGCCCTGCTCGACGGGGACGCTCTCGGCCATCGCCACCGGCGCCTGCAACAACCTGATCGAACGCGCCGCCGATGTCGCCCTGAAAGAGCGCCGCCAACTGATCCTGGTACCACGCGAGGCACCGTTCTCCAGTATCCACCTGGAGAACATGCTCAAGCTGTCCAACCTGGGCGCGGTGATCCTGCCGGCTGCTCCGGGCTTCTATCACCAGCCGCAGACGGTCGACGACCTGATCGACTTCGTCGTGGCGCGCATCCTCAATCAGCTGGGTATTCCCCAGGACATGCTGCCGCGCTGGGGCGAACACCATCTTGTCAGTGACGAATAAGCTCCTGGCCGCCCTGTTGCTGTTGCAACTGGGCGGCTGCGCCACCGTGAAGACACTCAACGACAGCCGCCCCGGCGATCCGCTGATCTATGCCGGCACCCGGCTGGACTGGTATTCGCTCAATGGCGGCTGCTGCCCGAAGGACCACTTCGGCACCGATGCGCCGGCCTACCCGGCGCTCGACCTGCCCGGCAGCGCGTTGCTCGATACGCTGCTGCTGCCGCTCTCGATTGCGGCGGAGCTGGGCATCGGCCTGCAGGTGTGGGGCGGGAACTGAACTGCTTCTGCTGATCACCGAAGGGCGTTCAGGGAGAGCCGGCGTAGGATGGGTGGAGCGAAGCGATACCCATCAATTACGGCAATGACCGCATGGGTATCGCTCCGCTCCACGCCATCCTGCAAAAGCGTTGTACGCCCAATGGTTTTGGGGTTACTTGCCGAGCTTGCGCAGTTCGTCCGATTCGACGACGCGGACGCCCTTGCCCGGCTCCAGAGCCAGGCGCCAGAGGGCTCGGGCCAGGGCGATGGCTTCGATGCCGTGCAGCTTGCCGGGCAGGATGCGCGCGAAGGGCGCGGCGAGCAGTTCGGCGAGGCGGATTTCCTCGCGCTGGCCCAGCAGCAGTGACGGCCGTGCGATGGTCAGTTGCTGCCAGCCTTGCTGGCGCAGGGCATCTTCCAGTTCGCCCTTGGTCCGGCTGTAGAAGATCGACGACTTGCTGTCCGCGCCCAGCGCGCTGACCACGATGTAGTGCCGGGCGCCCAGGGCCAGGCCGCGCTCGCCCAGGGCCAGCGGCAGGTCGTAGTCGACACTGCGGAAAGCTTCCTCGGAGCCGGCCTCCTTGAGCGTGGTCCCCAGGCAGCAGAACACCGTGTCCACCGGCTGGACCAGGTGCGGGATGAGTTCGGCCAGCGGGCCGACGGGGTTGTCCAGGCGTGGGTGCTCCGCCAGCTTCCTTCGGGCCGGGGCAATGACGCGCTTGACCGTGGGCTCGTTGAGCATGCGGTCGAGCAGATGCTCACCGGTCAGGCCGGTGGCGCCAGCTAGCAGGATATTCGTCGGTTTCGAGTACATCTGTGTTTCCCCTCTGACACACTTTCCAGCTTAGTTGTCGCCCTGTCCTTTTGCCTGCGCATCGTTGCCGCCGAGCGCCAACGCGGCGTGCGTCTGTTGCGCACGCAGGGCCTGCCAGCGAGTAATGACCGCTTCAGGCGCCCAGAGTTGCGGCTGCGATGGCTCGAACTCTTCCTCCTTCTCGCGCTTGGCCACGGCAGCGCTGGCCAGCTTGAACGCCTGATTGAGGTCGTCGGTCTGCTGGAACGCCTTGGCGAACAGCGCATCGCCGAAGTAGGTGAAGTCGGCTTCCTCGGAGCAGCCGAAGGATACCCGGTCGCTGCTTGCGGCGGTCATGATCAGGGTCTTGTCGTCCTTGAGTGCGGGGATGAAGCCGCCGCTGTAGCAGGCGGAGATCACCAGCACCTTGGTGCGCTCCTTGAGCGGGGCGAGCAGGCTGGCCAGCTCGCTGGCCGGCAGGTCGTCGAGCTTCAGGCCCGGCATGTCCAGCACCAGCTGGTGGTCGTGGGAGCCGTGGCTGGTCAGGTAGATGAACACCAGGTCCTCCGGGCCGCTGCGCTCGGCGATGGTCCGCAACGTACGGGCGAGGGTTTCGCGGGTGGCCATGGGGCGGTCGGCGAGGTGATCGCGGTGATTGACCAGGCGCACCACGCCGCGCGCGCCGAAACGCTCGCCGAGCAGGTTGGCGACGTAGTCGGCCTCGCGCAGGAACACGCTCTGCTTGCCGTCGCCGCCGAGGCTGACGCCGTAGAGCTCGATGGCCGGAGTGGACTGCGGAACGGCGGCCAGGGCTTTCTCCAGCAGGACGCCCTGTTCCAGCAAGCCGACTTCCAGCGGGTTGGGCAGCCGTTTACCGGCGGCGTCCTGGCGCAACTGGCCTGCATTCCAGGTGCCTTTCTGCACGCTGCCGTCATGCCGGGTGAGGGTGCCGGCGCCGGAGTACTCGCCACGGGCGAAGCCGCCGCTGTAGGTCTGCCCGTCGGCCTTGCTCAGGGTGCCCTGGCCGTCGAAGCGCCAGAAGCGGAAGTCGCCCTTGTAGCGGCTGCCATCGGCGCCGATGAACTCGCCCGGCCCGCTGAGCGCGCCAGCCTTGAAGCGACCGGACCAGACGTCGCCATCGGCATTCTGGAAGCGCCCGGTACCGTCGAACTGGTCGTTGCGGAATTCACCGCTGTATTGATCGCCCGCGTCGTCGCGGAAGATGCCTTTGCCTTCGAGTACGCCATTCTTGAACGTACCGCTGTACTGGTTGCCCAGGCTGTCCCGGCGGGCGCCCTCGCCGTTGGCCTCGCCCCTGGCGAAGGCCCCCTGGTGGCGGGTGCCGTCGGCCAGTTCGAGGCTGCCCAGGCCCTCGTAGCGACCCTTGCGGAAGCCGCCGCTGTAGGTGGTGCCGCCCTGGGAGAGACGGCCTTCGCCATCGAACTCGCCGCGCTTGAACTGGCCCTCGTAGAAGCTGCCGTCGGCGTACTGCAGGCGGCCACGTCCTTCGAACAGGCCGTCACGGAACTCGCCTTCATAGCTTGTGCCGTTGCCGTCGTTCCATTTGCCCTGGCCACTTTGCAGGCCCTTGTCGAAGCCGCCTTCGTACCAGGCCCCATTGCTGTAATCGAGCCGGCCCGGCCCCTGCAGCTGGCCGTTCACCAGCTCGCCGCGGTAGCGCGCGCCATCGGGCAGGCGGGCATCCGGGGGCGTCAGCGGTTCGCCTTCGCCGCAGGCGATCAGCAGCAGGGCGAGGCTCAAGGGCAGGAGGTGGCGTGGCATCGGGACTCTCGAATCGACGGTGGGGCGCAGAATCAGTGTGACGTAAAAAAGCCCGCGGACGCGGGCTTTTTTCTCAGCGCTGTGCGCAAGCCGTCAGACGAAGCACAGGCTCAGGGATTCGGCGATGTAAGCCGGCTTGGGCAGGCCTTCGATCTCCAGGGTGCAGCGGGCCTTGATCAGCCATTGGCCGGGGTTCTTCTCGGTGATGTCGGTGATGGTCACCTGCAGGCGCACGCGCGAATCCACCGGTACCGGCTGGATGAAGCGCACGCTGTCCAGGCCGTAGTTGACCACCATCTTGGGGTTCTCCGGCAGGACCAGCAGGCCCTCGCAGAGCTTAGGGATCAGCGACAGCGACAGGAAACCGTGGGCGATGGTGCCACCGAACGGCGTTTTCTTCGCCCTCTCCGGGTCGACGTGGATGAACTGGTGGTCCTCGGTGCACTCGGCGAACTGGTTGATGCGCTGTTGATCGATGGTGATCCACTGCGAATGGCCCAGGTCCTTGCCGATGTAATCCTTCAGTGCGCTTACGGGTACGAATGCCATGTTTCCTCCGGGGATATCGTTGTTCTTCTAGTTCGGCCTGCAAGAGTTCCGCCAACAGATCAGCATGGGGTCCGCGGTCGGTCAAGCCGCAGCGGCATTCATGCTTTGGGCGAATGCCGAGCCATAGCGGGCGCCGGGCGGGCATAATGGCGGCTCCTTGCGCTGGAGATGTCCCCGATGTTGTTACGAGGTCTGACCTGGCTGGTGCTGTTCCAACTGCTCGGCACGGGCCTGAATGCTCTCATCCTGCACATGATTCCCGGCCCCATCATTGGGCTGGTGCTGCTGTTCGCCTTCCTGGTGTGGAACGGCGAGGTGAGCAAGCCGGTGAACGAGGCCGCCTCCTCGCTGCTGCGCTACCTGCCCTTGCTGCTGGTGCCGGCGGCGGTGGGCGTGATGGCCTATGCCAAGCAGATCGCCGCGGACTTCTGGGCCATTGTCGGTGCGCTGGCGCTGTCGTTGCTGGTGTCCTTCGTGTTCGCCGGCTGGCTGATGCAGAAGCTCATCGACCGCCAGCGCAAGCAGAAGGAGAACGCCTGATGTTCGATTGGCAAGGCGCGGTGAATGCCGTCATCCACCACCCGCTGTTCTGCGTGGGCGTCACCCTGGGCGCCTACCAGCTGGCGCTGGCCGCCTACGAGCGCACGCGCTGGGTGTTCCTGCAGCCGGTGCTGGTGTCGATGCTGATCGTCATCGCGGTGCTGCTGGCCTGCGGTATCGACTATGCCGAATACAGCACCAGCACCAAGGTGCTGACCATCCTCCTCGGCCCCGCCACCGTGGCGCTGGCGGTGCCGCTGTTTCTCAATATCAAGCGCATCCGCCAGCTGTTCTGGCCGACGCTGATCACACTGGTGGTGGCCGGGTTGTTCGCCACGGCCCTGGGAATCGGTCTGGGCTGGCTGTTCGGCGTCGACCACGAGTTGTTGATGAGCCTGGCGCCCAAGTCGGTGACCTCGCCGATTGCCATGCTGGTGGCCAGCCAGATCGG
Source organism: Pseudomonas sp. DP-17 (assembly GCF_022380625.1). Lineage (NCBI taxonomy): Bacteria > Pseudomonadati > Pseudomonadota > Gammaproteobacteria > Pseudomonadales > Pseudomonadaceae > Pseudomonas > Pseudomonas sp. DP-17. Next base: position 126,917 of record NZ_JAKSXG010000010.1, on the reverse strand, counting down.
CGGCGTGGCGGCGCTGGCGGCGGTGTTCGTGCTGATCACCGGCGTACTCGGCGCCATCCTCGGCCCGGAACTGCTGCGCCGCTTCGGCGTGCATCACCCGGCCGCGCAGGGTATGGCGCTGGGCATGACCGCCCACGCGGTAGGTACCTCCCGCGCCCTGCAGGAGGGTGAGGAATGCGGCGCCTTCGCCGCCCTGGCCATGAGCCTGATGGGCGTGGCCACCGCGGTGCTGCTACCGTTGGCGGTAGCGCTGATCGCCTGACGAATCGACGGAGTGTCCATGAGCTTCCCGCTGTTCCCCCTCAACACCGTGCTGTTTCCCGGCTGCCGCCTCGACCTGCAGATCTTCGAGGCGCGTTACCTGGACATGATCGGCCGCTGCATGAAGCAGAACGGCGGGTTCGGCGTGGTGGCCATCGTCGAGGGCGAGGAAGTCGGCGAGGCGCCGGAGCGTTACAGCCGTGTCGGCTGCGAGGCGCGTATCTGCGACTGGCAGCAGCAGTCAAACGGCCTGCTGGGCATCCGCGTCGAAGGTGGCCGGCGCTTCCGCGTGCTCTCCGCCAACGTGCAGCCGGACCAGTTGACCGTGGCCGAAGTGGAGTGGCTGGGCGAGCAGCCCGACCAGCCGCTGACCAAGGAGCACGATGACCTCGCGGCGCTGCTCGAGGCGCTGTCCATGCACCCGATGGTCTCGGCGCTGGAGATGGGCGGTGAGGTCAGCGGCCAGCAGGCACTGGCCTGCCAGCTCGCCTACCTGTTGCCGTTCGAGCGCGACCAGAAGCAGGTGCTGCTGGAGATGGACGACCCCACCGTGCGCCTGGCGCGCATCCAGGTGCTGCTGGAGCAACTGCAGGGCGATTTCGTCGCCTGAGGCCGGATCTGCATCGGGCGCTTTCGTAGGAGCGGACCTTGTCCGCGAATCGTTCAGCACGCACCGGTGTTCGCGGAGAAGCTCCGCTCCTACGAGAGCAAAAGCGGTTCGCGAGCAAGCTCGCTCCTACAGGGGAATGCTGTGCGTGGATCTGCGTAGGAGCGGACTCCGTCCGCGATTGGCCTCGGCACCGCGCAAGAGCATCGCGGATGAATCCGCTCCTACGTGACCTGGAACGACAAGGCCCGCGAATGCGGGCCTTGTGCTTTTACGGGCAGGGCGAGCGCTTAGAACGAATCGCCCGGCACCCGTACCCAGCCTTCCATGAGGATGCGCGAGCTGCGGCTCATGATGGCTTTGGTCACGGTCCATTCGCCGTCCACCTGCTTCGCCTCGGCGCCCACGCGCAGGGTGCCCGAGGGGTGGCCGAAGCGCACCGCGCTGCGTTCGCCACCGCCGGCGGCGAGGTTCACCAGGGTGCCGGGGATGGCCGCGGCGGTGCCGATGGCCACGGCGGCTGTGCCCATCATGGCGTGGTGCAGCTTGCCCATGGACAGCGCGCGCACCAGCAGGTCGACCTCGCCGGCCTTCACCTGCTTGCCGCTGGAGGACAGGTAGTCCTTGGGCGGGGAGACGAAGGCGATCTTCGGCGTGTGCTGGCGGGTCGCGGCCGCTTCCGGGGTCTTGATCAGGCCCATGCGCAGCGCGCCGGCGATGCGGATCTTCTCGAAGCGCGCCAGTTGCTCGGGGTCGCCGTTGATGGCTTCGCGCAGCTCGGTGCCCTTGTAGCCGATGTCCTCGGCATTGACGAACACCGTGGGAATGCCGGCGCTGATCATGGTCGCCTTGAAGGTGCCGATGCCGGGGACTTCCAGGTCGTCCACCAGGTTGCCGGTGGGGAACATGGCGCCGCCGTCTTCACCGTCGTCGGACGGGTCGAGGAACTCCAGCACGATCTCGGCGGCGGGGAAGGTCACGCCGTCCAGTTCGAAGTCGCCGGTTTCCTGCACCTGGCCATTGGTCACGGGCACGTGGGCGATGATGGTCTTCTGGATGTTGGCCTGCCAGATACGCACCACGCAGGTGCCGTTGTCCGGGATGCGCGACGGGTCGATCAGGCCGGCGTGAATGGCGAAGGAGCCGGCGGCGGTGGAGAGGTTGCCGCAGTTGCCGCTCCAGTCGACGAAGGCCTTGTCGATGGAAATCTGGCCGTAGAGGTAATCGACGTCGTGGTCCGGCTGGCTGCTCCTGGACAGGATCACGCACTTGCTGGTGCTGGAGGTCGCGCCGCCCATGCCGTCGATGTGCGCGCTGTACGGATCGGGGCTGCCGATCACGCGCATGAACAGCTGGTCACGAGCCGCGCCGGGCACCTGGCAGCGTTCGGGCAGGTCCTGCAGGCGGAAGAACACGCCCTTGCTGGTGCCGCCGCGGATGTAGGTGGCGGGGATCTTCACTTGGGGTACGTGGGGCATGGGACTCGATCCTGTTTGCTTTTCGTAGGAGCGAGCTTGCTCGCGAACAGCCCCGCAGCGGAGTTGGGTTCGCGAGCAAGCTCGCTCCTACAGGATTAGTGCCGACCTGCCGTGAGGCGGGCCGGCTGTTACATCACGCTACCGCGCCTTCCAGGAAGTCCTTGGCAAAGCGTTGCAGCACGCCACCGGCCTTGTACACCTTCACTTCGGCGGCGGTGTCGAGGCGGCAGGTGACCGGGACTTCGACGACTTCACCGCTCTTGCGATGGATGACCAGGGTCAGGTCGCAACGCGGCGAGACTTCGCCCTTGATGTCGTAGGTCTCGGTGCCGTCCAGGCCCAGGGTCAGGCGCGTGGTGCCCGGCTTGAACTCCACCGGCAGCACGCCCATGCCCACCAGGTTGGTGCGGTGGATGCGCTCGAAGCCTTCGGCGACTATCACTTCCACGCCCGCCAGACGCACGCCCTTGGCCGCCCAGTCGCGGGACGAGCCCTGGCCATAGTCGGCGCCGGCCACGATGATCAGGTTCTGCTTGCGGTTCATGTAGGTTTCGATGGCTTCCCACATGCGCATCACCTTGCCTTCCGGCTCGACGCGGGCCAGCGAACCCTTCTTCACCTCACCGTTGACCACGGCCATTTCGTTGACCAGCTGCGGGTTGGCGAAGGTGGCGCGCTGGGCGGTCAGGTGGTCGCCGCGGTGGGTGGCGTAGGAGTTGAAGTCCTCCTCCGGCAGGCCCATTTTCGCCAGGTACTCACCGGCGGCCGAGTCCGCCAGGATGGCGTTGGACGGCGACAGGTGATCGGTGGTGATGTTGTCCGGCAGGATCGCCAGCGGACGCATGCCCTTGAGCGTGCGCTCGCCGGCCAGCGCGCCTTCCCAGTACGGTGGGCGGCGGATGTAGGTGGACATCGGGCGCCAGTCGTACAGCGGGCTTTCCGCTTCCTGCACGCTGCCCAGGTCGAACATCGGGATGTAGACCTGCTTGAACTGCTCGGGCTTGACGCTGGAAGCAACAATGGCGTCGATCTCTTCGTCCGACGGCCACAGATCCTTCAGGGTGACCGGGTTGCCTTGACTGTCAGTGCCCAGCGGGTCCTGCTCGATGTCGAAGCGCACGGTGCCGGCGATGGCGTAGGCGACCACCAGCGGCGGCGAGGCGAGGAAGGCCTGCTTGGCGTAGGGGTGGATACGGCCGTCGAAGTTGCGGTTGCCCGAAAGCACGGCGGTGGCGTACAGGTCGCGGTCGATGATCTCTTTCTGGATCGCCGGGTCCAGCGCGCCGGACATGCCGTTACAGGTGGTGCAGGCGTAGGCGACGATGCCGAAGCCGAGCTTCTCCAGCTCCGGCAGCAGGCCGGCTTCCTCCAGGTACAGCTTGGCGACCTTCGAACCGGGTGCGAAGGAGGTCTTCACCCACGGCTTGCGGACCAGGCCCAGCGCGTTGGCCTTCTTCGCCACCAGGCCGGCGGCAATGACGTTGCGCGGGTTGGAGGTGTTGGTGCAGCTGGTGATGGCGGCGATGATCACCGCGCCGTCGGGCATCAGGCCCTGAGCTTCCTCACCCTTGCCGGCTTGCAGCTTGGCTTCGTCGGCGATGCCGCGCTCGGCCAGCGCCGAGGTCGGCAGGCGGCGGTGCGGGTTGGACGGGCCGGCCATGTTGCGCACGACGCTGCCCAGGTCGAATTCCAGCACGCGCTCGTACTCGGCGGTCTCCAGAGCGGTGCTCCACAGGCCGAGGGTCCTGGCGTAGTTCTCCACCAGCGCTACCTGCTCGGGCTCGCGGCCGGTGAGCTTGAGGTAGTCGATGGTCTGGCCGTCGATGTAGAACATCGAGGCGGTGGCGCCGTATTCCGGGCACATGTTGGAAATGGTCGCGCGGTCGCCGATGGTCAGGCTGTCCGCACCTTCGCCGAAGAACTCGACGTAGGCGCCGACCACGCGCTCCTTGCGCAGGAACTCGGTGATCGCCAGGACGATGTCGGTGGCGGTGATGCCCGGCTTGCGCTGGCCGATCAGCTTGACGCCGACGATGTCGGGCAGGCGCATCATCGAGGGGTGGCCGAGCATCACGGTCTCGGCCTCGAGGCCGCCGACGCCGATGGCGATCACGCCCAGGGCATCCACGTGCGGGGTGTGCGAGTCGGTGCCGACGCAGGTGTCGGGGAAGGCCACGCCGCCGCGCGCCTGGATCACCGGGCTCATCTTCTCCAGGTTGATCTGGTGCATGATGCCGTTGCCGGCCGGGATCACGTCGACGTTCTTGAACGCTGTCTTGGTCCAGTCAATGAAGTGGAAGCGATCCTCGTTGCGGCGGTCCTCGATGGCGCGGTTCTTCTCGAACGCGTCCGGGTCGAAGCCTGCGGCTTCCACGGCCAGCGAGTGGTCGACGATCAGCTGGGTCGGCACCACCGGATTGACCTTGGACGGGTCGCCACCCTGTTCGGCGATGGCGTCACGCAGGCCGGCAAGGTCAACCAGCGCGGTCTGGCCGAGGATGTCGTGGCAGACCACGCGCGCCGGGTACCAGGGGAAGTCCAGGTCGCGCTTGCGGTAGACCAGCTGCTCCAGCGAAGCGGTCAGCTCGGCGGGCTCGCAGCGGCGCACCAGCTGTTCGGCCAGCACGCGGGAGGTGTAGGGCAGTCTGTCCCAGGCGCCGGCCTGGATCGCATCGACCGCCTCGCGGGCGTCGAAGTAGTCCAGCGCGGTGCCGGGCAGGCGTTTGCGGAATTGAGTGTTCATCATTTGCGATCCTTGAGCGGCACGAACTTCAGGTCTTCAGGGCCTGTGTAGTTGGCGCTCGGGCGGATGATCTTGCCGTCGATGCGCTGCTCGATGACGTGGGCAGACCAGCCGGCGGTGCGGGCGATGACGAACAGCGGGGTGAACATCGCGGTGGGCACGCCCATCATGTGGTAGCTGACGGCGCTGAACCAATCGAGGTTGGGGAACATCTTCTTGATTTCCCACATCACGCTTTCCAGGCGCTCGGCGATGTCATACATCTTGGTGTTGGACTGCTCGTTCGACAGCTGGTGAGCGACTTCCTTGATCACCTTGTTGCGCGGGTCGGACACGGTGTAGACCGGGTGGCCGAAGCCGATCACCACTTCCTTGCGCTCGACGCGGGCACGGATGTCGGCCTCGGCTTCGTCCGGGTTGTCGTAGCGCTTCTGGATCTCGAAGGCCACCTCGTTGGCGCCGCCGTGCTTCGGGCCGCGCAGCGCGCCGATGGCGCCGGCGATGCAGGAGTACATGTCCGAGCCGGTACCGGCGATCACGCGGGAGGTGAAGGTGGAGGCGTTGAACTCGTGCTCGGCATACAGGTTCAGCGAGGTGTGCATGGCGCGCACCCACGACTCGCGCGGCTTCTGGCCGTGCAGCAGGTGCAGGAAGTGGCCGCCGATGGACTCATCGTCGGTCTCGACTTCGATGCGCTTGCCGTTGTGGCTGAAGTGGTACCAGTACAGCAGCGCGGAGCCCAGGGAGGCCATCAGCTTGTCGGCAATGTCGCGGGCGCCCGGATGGTTGTGGTCGTCCTTCTCCGGCGACAGGCAGCCGAGCACGGACACGGCGGTGCGCATCACGTCCATCGGGTGGGCCGAGGGCGGCAGGGTTTCCAGGGCGGCCTTCACGCCCGCCGGCAGGCCGCGCAGGGCTTTCAGCTTGGCCTTGTAGGCGGCCAGTTCGGCGACGTTGGGCAGCTTGCCGTGGACCAGCAGGTGGGCGATTTCCTCGAAGTCGCAGCGGTTGGCGAAGTCCAGGACGTCATAGCCACGGTAGTGCAGGTCGTTGCCGGTGCGGCCGACGGTGCACAGGGCGGTGTTGCCAGCGGCGGTGCCACTCAGGGCCACGGACTTCTTCGGCTTGAAGCCGGTGGTGGTTTCTGCGGTAGCGCTCATCGCGTGTCTCCTCATCAAATCCGGTTGCTTGTTCTTGTTCCGCCGGCATGGGCCATGCGGTCGGTTCGAATCTGGTTGGCGGATAACGCCTGTGGCGTTATGCGCCCTACGGTGTAACAGGCCGGGGCGTAGGGCGAATAACGCGCAGCGTTATCCGCCGTTTTTGCCTCGGATCACTTCTTGCCAGCAGCGAACAGCGCGTCGAGCTTCTGCTCGAAGGCGTGGTAGCCGATGCGGTCGTACAGCTCGGCACGGGTCTGCATCAGCTCGATCACGTTCTGCTGGTGGCCTTCCTGGCGGATTGCGGTGTACACGGCTTCGGCGGCCTTGTTGGCGGCGCGGAAGGCCGACAGCGGGTAGAGCTGGATGGCCACGCCGACCGAGGCCAGTTCGTCGCGGGTGAACAGCGGGGTGGCGCCGAATTCGGTGATGTTGGCCAGGATCGGCACGTTCAGCGCATCGACGAAACGCTTGTAGGTCGGCAGGTCGTAGGCGGCTTCGGCGAAGATCGCATCGGCACCGGCCTCGACGTAGCGCAGGCAGCGCTCGATGGCGGCGTCCACGCCTTCGGCCTGGATGGCGTCGGTGCGGGCGATCAGGAAGAAGTTCGGGTCGGTCTTGGCATCGGCGGCGGCTTTCACACGGTCAGCCATTTCGTCGACGGAGACGATTTCCTTGCCCGGACGGTGACCGCAGCGCTTGGCGCCGACCTGGTCTTCGATGTGGGCGGCGGCGGCGCCGGCCTTGATCAGGCTCTTCACGGTGCGCTCGATGTTGAAGGCGCTGGGGCCGAAGCCGGTGTCGATGTCCACCAGCAGCGGCAGGTCGCAGACGTCGGTGATGCGGCGCACGTCGGTGAGCACGTCATCCAGGGTGTTGATGCCCAGGTCCGGCAGGCCGAGGGAACCCGCCGCCACGCCGCCGCCGGAGAGGTAGATGGCCTTGAAGCCGGCGCGCTTGGCCAGCAGGGCGTGGTTGGCGTTGATCGCGCCGATCACCTGCAGCGGCTTTTCTTCGGCAAGGGCATCACGGAAACGTTGGCCGGCGGTCTTGTAGCTCATTGTTCACCTCGTTCGTTGGCTGTCTTGGCTTGGGCGTCCAGGTAGTGACGCTCCATATTGCGTTTCGAGGCGCCGATGTGACGGCGCATCAGCAACTCGGCCAGCTCGCCGTCACGATCGGCGATGGCATCGAGAATCCGGTGGTGCTCGGCGAAGGCCTGGCGTGGGCGGTTGGGCGTCGCCGAGAACTGCAGGCGGTACATGCGCACGAGCTGGTACAGCTCGCCGCAGAGCATGCGGGTGAGGGTGCGGTTGCCGCTGCCCTGGATGATCCGGTAGTGGAAGTCGTAGTCGCCTTCCTGCTGGTAGTAGCCACGGCCGGCCTGGAACGCCTCGTCGCGCTCGTGGGTGTCGAGCACCCGGCGCAGCTCGTCGATCTCGGCCTGGCTCATGCGCTCGGCGGCCAGGCGGCAGGCCATGCCTTCGAGGGATTCGCGGATCTCGTAGAGTTCCAGCAGCTCCTCGTGGCTCAGCGACACCACGCGCGCGCCGACGTGCGGTACGCGCACCAGCAGCTTCTGGCCTTCCAGGCGGTGGATCGCCTCGCGCAGCGGGCCCCGGCTGATGCCGTAGGTGCGCGCCAGTTCCGGCTCGGAAATCTTGCTGCCGGGGGCGATCTCGCCCTTGACGATGGCGGACTGGATCTTGCGGAACACGTGTTCCGAGAGGGTCTCGCTGTCGTCCGAAACGGGGCTTGGCAGAGTCAGGCTATCGTTCATGGTGTCGACAATCTTCTTGATGTGCGGCGAAAGCTACCCCTCGAAAGCCTCTGGGTCAATCAAGATTTGATGAAGTGTCGACAATCGTCTAACGGCCGCCAGGGTTTATGCCCAAGGGGAGTAGTCAGTCGGCGCTGCTGTCCGTGAAATTGGCGGATATCCCCTCATCAGCCCCTGAGCCGGCGCGGCTCAGGACCGCTAGGATCAGGGGAAAAGCGGAGATCACACGTATGCAACTCTACGATCGTTATGTCCTGCCCCGGCTGATCGACTTCGCCTGCGGACTGGGTGACGTAATGAAGCAGCGCTCGCTGCTGGTGCCGCGTGCCCATGGTCGGGTGCTGGAGATCGGCATGGGCACCGGGCTGAACCTGTCGTTCTACGATCCGGCGAAAGTGTCGACAATCGTCGGGGTCGACCCGGCGGCGCAGATGCAGAAGCTTGCCCGCAGCCGTGCCGCGGCGATTGGCATCCCGGTGGAGATGGTGGCGCTGGAGCTGGGCGAGATCCGCGCCGATTCGGGTAGCTTCGACAGCATCGTCTGCACCTTCACCCTGTGCAGCATTCCCGATGCCGTGGCGGCGCTCAAGGAAATGCGCCGGGTGCTCAAGCCCGGTGGCGAATTCTTCTTCTGCGAACACGGCCTGGCGCCGGACGCCAGCGTGCGTGCCTGGCAGCACCGCCTGACGCCGGTGTGGAAGCCGCTGGCCGGCGGCTGCCACCTGGACCGCGACATGCCGGCGCTGATCGAATCCGGTGGCTTCCACTTGCGCGAACTGATCCAGGATTACCTGCCGGGCCCGCGGCCCATGACCTACGTCTACCGCGGCATGGCCGACTGACGCGTGGGCAGGCGGTCGAGCACTTCGATGCTGAGGATGTAGGCGCTGCGCACGTAGATGTCTTCCGGCCGTTCGAGCAGCCCCATGTCCGACTGGCAGTCGTTCATGCGCACCACGAAAGGCGCCGCGCCATGGCACAGCGCGGAGTAGTCGCCCTGGCTGATCCAGCCCTGGAGCACTGAGGACTCGCGGTTATGCGCGCGAACCACGACTTCGACCTTGAGATGTTCGTTCATTGCCACGTCGCTCCACAGAGGGTGAGAAGAGGTGGCAAACCTTAACGTCGGTCCCGTGCAGCCTCTGTCGGGTTCCTCTGAATGGGCTGTGGGACTTTCCTCTCCGAATCCCGAGCCCTCGCCATTCAGGCCACCCGCTCCACCGGGGTGACGTTGAGGATGTGCGAGCCGCTGAGGAACAGATCCTGTACCGGGCCGGTCGGGCAGTGGCGGCTCTGGCAATCGCCCAGGCGCACCTCGAAGGGCGCGTGGCCATTGCACAGCGCGAGATAGTCCTCGCGGCTGATGCGGCCGTGGAGGATGCGTTGCGGGCGGTAGGGAGACCAGGTCTCCACATCGACCCAGAGACTGTCGGGAGCGAGGTTCATGGCGGAAGGTCCGGCTGATGAAAAAGGGTGAGTACTCTAGACAGCGAACTCACGCCAGATTCATCGGAGCCTTCCGAGATATTTGTAGGAAAGTATGTTGCCCTGACTGACGGCTCCTTCATACGGCAGTGCTCGGCAGGCCTCGGCCCAGGGCTGGGCAAAGTCCTCGAAGGGCGTCGCCTCGATCAGAGCTGGATGTCGTCGCGGATCAGCACGCAGGTGCAGCCGTCTTCGTCTTCGCGCCAGTCGTGCAGGAAATACATCTGGATCTTGCCGCCATCCATGACTGCCAGGTAGTCGCCCACTTCCGGGACGAAGAAGCCGGAGGTGCCGGGTTCTGCCTCGCACTCGATGCGAACGCTGAAGAACAGTGCCGGGTCGGCGTCGTCGAAGAAGTCTTCGCGCTCGGCGGCGTCCCATTCGACCGGCGCCTCGAACGGGCCGAGGAATTGCACCTTGGCATCGCCCATGTCCAGTTCTTCGGCGTCCGGGTCGTTGTCGTCCGGGCGGTAGACGGTGGCGTCCAGCGCGCTGCTGTCGGCGAGGATGGCGCGGCGCGCGGCCATGCGCTGCTGCGGATCGACGCCCGCGTCGGCGCAGAGCTGGTTCCAGAGGGTTTCGGCTTGGGTGGACATGAGGGCTCCCGCTCGTGCGGCCGGTTCAAAGGCCGATAGTGTCCGGGACGCCGGGGCAGAGATCAACGGTCTGCGTCAGCGCGACCTGGGCGCGCTGACGCATCACGATTCGCTCAGCGAGCGCTGATGCGGGCGCGCATCTGTTCCATGCGCTCGATCAGGCTGTCGACTTCCTCCTTGAGCAGGTCGAGGAAATCGTTCCGTTCGCAGCTTTCCACCTCGTAGCCGTCGTACAGCGCGAGGCTGGCATCGGCGCGGAAGCCGTAGTAGCGAGGATCGCTCTCGACCTTGAGTACCGGAGCGAAATCCTCGACGCCCTGGCTGCGGACTTCGGCGAGCTGCACGCTCAGGCTCAGCCACTCGGGGATGTCCTCGGCCAGCCCGAACACCTGCAGGCCGCGCCAGAAGGTCCAGGCCGGGCCGACGTCGAAGGCCTTGGCGCGGGGCCAGGATTCTTCCCGGGCGTTGATGTACAGGCCGCCGAGCCTGGAGAGCGTCAGCAGGCGGAAAGCCTCCGGGAGGGCAAAGCCCAGTTCCGCTTCGTAGCGCTCCAGGGCGGCTGGCTCGGCTTTGCCGGCCACCACTTCGAAGTGCTCGATCTCGACGGGTTCGAGGATATTCCAGATGTGTTGCAGCAGTGCTTCTTCAGTCATTGCCAATCCTTTTCCGAGTGACTGTCAGTTCAGTGTGGCGTGCCGTCACAGACCGTACTTCTTCACCTTGTCGAACAGCGTGGTCTTGGCCATGCCCAGCGCGTGCGCGGCCTGGCTGAGGTTGCCGGCGTGGCGCTCCAGGGCGGTGGACAGCAGGCTTTTCTCGAAGGCTTCCACGGCCTCGGCGAAGCGCGGCTCGCCGGCGTCCGGGCCGAGGCTGCCGCCTGCCAGCACCGGCAGGCCGAGGGCGAAGCGTTCGGCGACGTTGCGCAGCTCGCGCACGTTGCCCGGCCAGTCGTGGGCCATCAGGGTGGCGGCCGTGGCGTTGTCGATGGCCGGCGCCGGGCGGTCGAAGCGCAGCGAGGACTGCTGCAGGAAGTGCTCGAAGAGCATCAGGATGTCTTCGCGGCGTTCGCGCAGCGGCGGCAGGTTCAGGGTGATGACGTTGAGGCGGTAGTAGAGGTCGCTGCGGAAGCTGCCTTCGCGGCCCATGGCGGCGAGGTCGGACTTGGTCGCGGCGATCACCCGGCAGTCCACGCGGATCAGTTCGTTGGAGCCCAGGCGCTCCAGCTGTTGTTCCTGTAGCACGCGCAGCAGCTTGATCTGCAGGTTCAGCGGCATGCTCTCGATCTCGTCGAGGAACAGGCTGCCGCCGTCGGCGTGCTCGATCTTGCCGATCCGCCGCTTGCCGGCGCCGGTGAAGGCATGGGCCTCGTGGCCGAAGATTTCGCTGTCGATCAGGCTTTCCGGCAGGCCGCCGCAGTTGAGCGCGACGAAGGGCTTGGGCTGGCGCCGGCTGTAGTCGTGCAGGCAACGCGCGACCAGTTCCTTGCCGGTGCCGGTCTCGCCTTCGATGAGCACGTTGGCGGAGGTGTCGGCGACGTTGGCGATCAGCTCGCGCAGCGCCTGCATGGCCGGCGAGCGGCCGATCAGCCGGCTTTCCAGGGCCTGCTTGCCGGCGAGCTGGCGGCGCAGTTGGCTGACTTCGCGGGTGAGCGCGCGCTGGGCCAGGGCGCGGCGCGCAGTGTCCACCAGTTTTTCCGGTGAGAAGGGCTTCTCCATGAAGTCGTAGGCGCCGTCGCGCATGGCCTTGACCGCCATGGCGATGTCGCCGTGGCCGGTGATCAGCACCACCGGCAGGCTGGGGTCGCGCTCCTTGAGCTTCTCCAGCAGCTGCAGGCCGTCCATGCCGGGCATGCGGATGTCGCTGACGACGATGCCGGGAAAGTCGGCGCCGACCTTCTTCAGCGCCTCCTCGGCGCTGCCCACGCTGTCGGTCTCGATGTCTTCCAGGGCCAGCGCCTGCTGGCAGCCGAGGCGCACGTGGGGGTCGTCCTCGACGATCAGGACGCGCAGGGATGGGTCGCTCATGCGGGTGTCTCCATGGCGGGCAGCAGCGGCAGGTGCAGCTCGAAGGCAGTGCCACCGGCCTCCGGGTAGGCCACGCCGAGGCTGCCGCCGGCGGCGGTGGCGAGGCTGGCCGACAGGGTCAGGCCCAGGCCCAGGCCGAGTTCGCCGGGCTTGGTGGTGAAGAAGGGTTCGAACAGGTGCACTCGCGCATCCTGCGGAATGCCGGGGCCATTGTCGCGAACCACCAGGCGGTAGTGGCCGTCGCCTTCGCTGCGGCCTTCCAGCCACAGCTGACGGTCGGCCTGCGGGCCCATGGCATCGAGGGCATTGGCGATCAGGTTGACCAGGATCTGTTCCAGGCGCGTCTGGTCGATGGCCAGCTGCGCGTCGGTGTAGTCGCGGTGCAGGGTCACCGGTACTTCGGCAAGGCGCACCTGCAACACCATCACCGCAGCGTCCACTGCCTTGCTCAGGGTTGCCTGGCCGTGGTCGTCGGCGCGCCGGGCGAAGGCGCGCAGGCTGGCGGTGATGCGGCCCATGCGGTCGACCATTTCGGCGATGGCTTCGAGGTTGCTGCTGGCGACATCGAGCTTGCCGCGTTCCAGGAAGCGCACGCTGTTGCTCGACAGGGTGCGCAGCGCTGCCAGCGGCTGGTTGAGTTCGTGGGCGATGCTGGTGGACATCTGCCCGATCACCGCCAGCTTGCCGGCCTGCACCAGGCGATCCTGGGCCTTGCGCAAGGTGTCCTCAGCCTGCCGGCGCTCGCGGATCTGCTCGCGCAGGTGCTGGTTGCTGGCGCGCAGGTCGGCGGTGCGCTCGGCGATGCGTCGCTCCAGCGCGTTGTTGGCCTGCTCCAGTGCCTCGCGGGCGGCGAGGCGGGTGGCGATGACCTTGCGCCGCTCGTTCCAGGCAATCAGCAGGAAGGCGAACAGGGCGAAGCCGACGGCGGCCAGCACGCCATGCATCAGCGCTTCGCGGCGCAGGTCGGCCAGCGGGGTGAGCAGGGTGAAGTTCCACGGCGTGTCGCTCAGGCTGCGCGTCTGCATCAGGTAGCTGAGCGGCTTGTGGCCTTCGGTGTTCTCGCCCGGCGGCGGGAAGCTGATCTCCTCCACGCCCTTGCCGAGCGGGCGGCGCGCCAGCGGCTGCCATTCATTGAGCGCCCACCAGTAGTACTGCAGGCTGCGGGCGAGGCGTTCCTTGTCCTGGTCGCTGAGCGGGCGCACGGCCTTCAGCCGCAGGGTCGGGTCGCTGGAGAGGATGATGATGCCGTTCTCGTCGCTGACGAAGGCTTGCAGGCGCGCTTTCTCCCAGCGCTCCTCGAGGGCTTCCATGCGCACCTTGACCACCGCCACGCCGACGATCCTGCCGCCGTGGACCAGGCCGTGGGCGAGGTAGTAGCCGGGCTCGCCGGTGGTGCTGCCGATGCCATAGAAGCGGCCGGGGCGGCCGTTCACCGCTTCCTGGAAATAGGCGCGGAAGGACAGGTCTTCCCCCAGGTAGCTGTCGGCATCCTGCCAGTTGCTGGTGGCCAGCACGCGGCCGGAGGTGTCCAGCAGGTACACGGCGCGGCTGCCGGCGCGGCGGTTGAGGCCTTCCAGGTAATGGTTGACGCGGTCGCGATGCAGCGGTGTCGGGTCCACCAGCAGGCGGCTGACGCTGCCTTCGAGTTCCAGCAGGCTGGGCAGGTAGGTGTAGCGGCTGATCTCGCTTTCCACGCCACGGGCGTGCAGTTCGAGCTGGCGTTCGCCGGTCTCGATCAGGGTGCGGGTGCCGGCGCCTTCGCTGATCAGGTAGCCGCCGTAGCCGAAGCCCAGGGTGAGCAGGAGCAGCAGGAAGGGCAACAGGTAGTTGCGCACGAGGCGTGGCTTCACGGTGAGCGGCGGCGGCAATGGGCTGGAAGCGCATTGCAGCACAGTCGCCGGGGCCGAGCCAGCCCAACGCCGGGGGGCGGCGATGGACTGGCTCGGGTACCACACGGTGCGCGTTCCGGCGATTAAGGTTTGACCACCATGCCGACGCCGCGGCCGCGCGGATCGGAGGCGGTTTCCAGGGCCTTGCCGTTCACACGGATGGCCTGGATGTCACCCATGTTCCAGCCCTGATCTTCGAGGGTGTAGCCCATGGCTTTGAGCTCGTCGGCAACCTTGCCGGTGAGCGGCGCGTAAGCGTCGTAGTAAATGGTGTCCTTGGGCAGCAGCTGGTGATGCACGCGCTGCGCGGCCACGGCCTTCTCCAGGGGCAGGTGGAAGTCGTAGACGTTGTTCAGCACCTGGAAGATCGAGGTGAAGATCCGCGAGCCGCCGGGAGTGCCCAGCACCAGGCTGACATGGCCGTCGCGGGTGACGATGCTCGGGCTCATGGAGGAGAGCATGCGCTTGCCCGGCTCGATGGCATTGGCATCGCTGCCCACCACGCCGAAGGCGTTCGCCACACCCGGCTTGGAGCTGAAGTCGTCCATCTCGTCGTTGAGCAGGAAGCCCGCGCCCTTGACCACCACGCCGCTGCCGAAGTCCCAGTTGAGGGTGTAGGTGTTGCTGACGGCGTTGCCGTCCTGGTCGACGATGGAGAAGTGCGTGGTCTGGTGCGGCTCCAGGCCCGGGCGGACTTTCTCGGTTTCCGAGATGGCGTCCGGGTTCACTTCCTTGGCGCGCTTGGCGATGTACTTGGGATCGGTGAGTTGCTGCACCGGTACCTTGGAGAACGCCGGGTCGCCCAGGTAGTCGGCGCGGTCGGCGAACACGCGCTTCTCGATTTCCGCGAGCAGGTGGATATACCTGGCGGAGTTCAGTTCCACACCCTTGAAGTCGGCGGCGCGCTGCTCCTTGATGCCGATCAGCTGGGCCAGGGCGATGCCGCCGGAGCTGGGCAGCGGCGCGGTGTAGAGGGTGTTGCCCTGCCAGTCGATGCGCATCGGTTCGCGCCACTGGGCCTTGTAGTCGGCGAGGTCGTCAGCGGTGATCAGGCCGCCGTCCTGCTTCATCTGCGCGACGAGCAGCTTGGCGGTCTCGCCCTTGTAGAAATCATCCGGACCCTTGTCGGCGATGCGTTCCAGGGTCTTGGCCAGTTCCGGCTGCTTGAAGGTCTCGCCCGGCTTCATGGTGCCGAAGTAGTCGCCGAAGTTGGTCTTGCCGTTGAACAGCGCGATGGCGTCCTGGCGGTACTGGTACTGCTGGTCGGCGACCCGGAAGCCGCTCTGCGCATAGCCGATGGCCGGGGTCAGCAGCTCGCTCCACTTCAGCTTGCCGAAGCGCTTGTGCGCTTCCCACAGCCCCATCACGGTACCCGGTACGCCGGCGGCCTTGGCGCCGACCAGGCTGAGGTTCTCGATCACCTCGCCCTTTTCATTCAGGTACATGGTCTTGGTCGCGGCCTTCGGCGCAATCTCGCGGTAGTCGAGGAAATACGGCTTGCCCTCGACGTACAGGGTCATGAAGCCGCCGCCGCCGATGTTGCCGGCTTCGGGATAGGTGACCGCGAGGGTAAAGGCGGTGGCGACCGCGGCGTCGACGGCGTTGCCGCCCTTCTTGAGGATCTCGCTGGCGACTTTCGCGCCGTACTGGTCCGGCGCGGCAACCGCACCGCCGTCGAGGGTGACGGCGAAGACCGACGAACTCGCCGCGAGGATCGCGACGCCCAGGGGCAACTTGCTGAAGTGGAACACGCGCATGGGACTTCCTTATTTATTCTTGTACTTGCGGTGAGGTTGAGGACCCCGGCGAACCGGGGCGCTCGGGTGGATCAGCGAACCCGACTCAGTGCGGCAGGATCTTGGCGAGGAACTGCTGGGTGCGCTCGGCGCGGTTCTGCAGGTCGCCGAAGAACTCCTCCTTCGGGCAGTCCTCGACGATCTGCCCGCGGTCCATGAAGATCACCCGGTCGGCGACCTTGCGCGCGAAGCCCATCTCGTGGGTCACGCACATCATGGTCATGCCTTCGTGGGCGAGCTGGACCATCACGTCGAGCACCTCGTTAACCATCTCCGGGTCGAGCGCCGAGGTCGGTTCGTCGAACAGCATGACGATCGGATCCATGGCCAGCGCGCGGGCGATCGCCACGCGCTGCTGCTGGCCGCCGGAGAGCTGGCCGGGGTGCTTGTGCGCATGGGCCTTGAGGCCGACGCGGTCGAGCAGCTTCATACCCTTGTCCATCGCCTCTTCCTTGCTCCGTCCCAGCACCTTGCGCTGGGCGATGGTGAGGTTCTCGGTGATGGTCAGGTGCGGGAACAGCTCGAAGTGCTGGAACACCATTCCGACGCGCGAGCGCAGTTTCGGCAGGTCGGTCTTCGGGTTGGCGATGGAGGTGCCGTCGACGGTGATGTCGCCCTTCTGGAAGGGTTCCAGCGCGTTGACGCACTTGATCAGGGTCGACTTGCCCGAGCCGGACGGCCCGCAGACCACCACCACTTCACCCTTGGACACCTTGGTGTTGCAGTCGGTAAGCACCTGGAAGTCGCCATACCACTTGCTGACGTTATCGATGGAGATCATACGGTTAACCTTTTCTGCAGGCGCTTCACGCCGAAGGACGCGGCGAAGCTGATGACGAAGTAGACGAGACCGGCGAAGATCAGGAATTCATGGGGCTGGCCGATGATGTCGCCACGGGAGCGGGCGGCGTTGAGGAAGTCCATCAGGCCGACCGAGTACACCAGCGAGGTGTCCTGGAACAGGATGATGCTCTGCTGCAGCAGCAGCGGGGTCATCTTGCGGAACGCCTGGGGCAGGATGATCAGGCGCATGGACTGGCCGTAGGTCATGCCCAGCGCGTAGGACGCGCCGATCTGGCCCTTGGGGATGGCCTGGATGCCGGCGCGGACGATCTCGCAGTAGTACGCCGCCTCGAACATCATGAAGGCCACCAGGCACGAGGTGAACGCGCCCACGGGGGTATCCTGGCCGGTGATCCAGCGCAGGATGAACGGCACCGCGAAGTAGAACCAGGTGATCACCAGCAGCAGCGGGATCGAGCGGAAGTAGTTCACGTAGAAGCCGGCGATGTTCGACAGCAGCTTGTTGCTCGACAGCCGCATCAGCGCGAGGACGGTGCCGAGCACCACGCCCCCCAGCACACCCAGCGCCATCAGCTGCAGGGTGGTGAGCATGCCTTCCCAGAGACCGGGGAGGGCGGGGACGATCTGGCTGAAGTCCATCATTTACCTCCCACGGAGATCAGGCCCGGCACGGCGACTTTCTTCTCGACCATGCGCATGATCAGCATCAGGCTCATGTTCAGGGTGAAGTAGATCGCGGTGGCGAGGGTGAATGCCTCGAACAGGTTGGCGCTGAATTCGGCGGTCTGCTTGGTCTGCGCCAGCAGCTCCATGAGGCCGATCAGTGAGGCCACCGAGGAGTTCTTGAAGACGTTGAGGAATTCCGAGGTCAGCGGCGGGATGATGATCCGGAACGCCTGCGGCAACAGTACGTGGCGGTAGATCGCCGGCAGGCGGAAGCCCACGGCGCTGGCGGCGGCGAGCTGGCCCTTGGGCAGCGCCTGGATGCCGGTGCGCACCTGTTCGCAGACCCGCGCGGCAGTGAACAGGCCCAGGCACACGACGACGCTGATGAAGGCCGAGGTCTCCGGGGCGATGCCCAGCTTGAACCAGTCCTGGATCGGCTGTGGCAGGTAGTCCGGCACCAGGAAGTACCAGATGAACAGCTGCACCAGCAGCGGCACGTTGCGGAACAGCTCCACATAGGCCGTGGCGATGCCCGACAACCAGCGGTTGGGCAGGGTGCGCATCACGCCCAGCAGCGAGCCAAGCGCCAGGGCGATGACCCAGGCCGCGAGCGAGACGGCGATGGTCCAGCCCAGGCCGGTGATGTACCAGTCCAGGTAGCGTTCGTCGCCGATCCCGGTGGACTTGAAGAACACGCCCCAGTCCCAGTTGTAATCCATGACGGGTTTCCCCTCGGGTAAGACATTTCACGGTGTGTTCGAGGCCGGACGCGGGCGCAAGGGCTCCCACCACCCGCGGGTAGCGGGTGTTCCGGCATCGTCATCATTGGAGTAGTGGGCTCGGGAGCGCATGGCGTGCGCTCCCGATCCCCCGCGTGGCTACGCCTTGTGGGCGCAGCCGCGCGCGACCGTTACATCTGCTCGGCAGACTTATCGGTCGGATTGGCGATCAGCTTCTTGAGCTCATCACTCATCGGGAAGTTGAGATTCAGGTTCTTCGGTGGGATGGGCTGCATGAACCACTTGTCGTAGATCTTGTTGACCTCACCCGAAGCGAAGGTGTCGGAGATGGCCTTGTCGACCACCTTCTTGAACGGTGCATCGCCCTTGCGAACCATGCACGCATAGATCTCGAAGGACTGCGGCTTGCCGACCACGTGCCAGTCGTCGGGCTTCTTGGCCTTGGCCATTTCGCCGTAGAGCAGCGCGTCGTCCATCATGAAGGCCACGGCGCGGCCGGACTCGAGCATCAGGAAGGACTCGCCATGGTCCTTGGCCGAGATGATGTTCATGCCCATCTTCTGGTCGGCGTTCATCTGCTTGAGCAGGCGCTCGGAGGTGGTGCCGGCGGTGGTCACCACGTTCTTGCCCTTGAGGTCCGGGAAGTCGTTGATGCCCGAGCTGGTCTTGGTCAGCAGGCGGGTGCCGACCTCGAAGATGCCGACGGAGAAGTCGACCTGCTTCTGGCGCTCGAGGTTGTTGGTGGTGGAGCCGCACTCGATGTCCACGGTGCCGTTCTGCACCAGCGGGATACGGGTCTGGGAGGTCACCAGGTTGTAGCGAACCTTCAGGTCGGGAGCGTTCAGCTCCTTCTTCAGGGCTTCGACGACCTTGATCTGCAGGTCGTGGGAATAACCTTCAGGCTGGCGCGGGTCGCTGCCGAGGTAGGAGAAGGGGATGGAGGCGTCACGGTGGCCGAGGACGATGGTGCCGGAGTCCTTGATCTTCTTCAGGGTACCGGTGAGTTCTTCGGCGACGACGGGAGTGGCGAGCAGGGCCGCGACAATGGCGACGCCCAACGCACGGGGTGCGAAACGCATGGAGACTACCTCGACTGGTTGTGTTTGTTATTCAGTCCTGCGCCGACGAGGCTCACTCCAGGCCGGTCGCATGTTCGAGGTGGAGCAGAGCAGGGTCCGTGCCAAATCTTGGATGCTTGTGTAACTATATGAAATATAAAGATTAATTAAGTTAAAGGCATCGCCACGAGGCAACGTGGCGTTCGGCCTTCCGGATATTCGTGGAATTGTCGTTCGGAAATCCGAACGAGTTTCCGGCTCAGACGTCCGGCTGGCCTGCCCACTGGCCGCGCTGATAGGGCTGGTCGCGGTCGGCCAGGTGTGCGGCGATGCGCTCCAGCAACTGGTGCGTCGGCGCGCGAACCCCGGTGGTCGCTTGGCCCAGCCCCAGCGCTACGACCAGCAGCAGAAGCGCAGGCTGCAGGGCAGGCAGGGCGGCGCGGGTGGCGCCCAGGAATATGGCGCTGGTCCCCAGGCCCAGCGCAAGGCCTGCATAGACCTCGGCTGGCGAATGCACGTTGATCGCCAGCCGGGACAGGCCCACCAGTACGGCGACCAGCGCCGCCAGCCCAGCCGCGACCAGGCTGGCGCGCCGCGAGCTGAACAGTTGCGCGGCGAGGGGCGGCAGCACTGCGCCGGCCATCATGCTGTGGCCGGAGATGCCCGTGAAGTTCAGGTTCGGAATTCCGATTCCCCAGCCCATGAAGGCCAGCTTCGAACCCACCACCAGTGCGGTCGAGAATCCGAACAGCAGCGCCCACAACCCGGCCTTGGCTGTCTCGCGGCGGTACAGCAGCCAGCAGAAGACGAACAAGGCGGCGGGCGCGAGCAGGGAGCTGTCGCCCAGGCGGGTGATCAGGGACCAGAAATCCATGGTGTTCCGGGAGGTGGGGTAAGGCGGGAAAAATAGCACGGCGCCCCCCTGCGCCGTGCGTGATCGAGGTCAATCCACCTCGGGGTTCTGACCGGCGGCGTGTTCCTCGCGGCGCAGCAGTTCGCGTTTGCGCGGCAGGCCCCAGCGATAGCCGCCTTCGCCCGTACCGCCGACCAAACGGTGGCAGGGCACCAGCAGGCCGATGTTATTGCTGGCGCAAGCGCGGGCGATGGCCCGCGGGTGGGTGCCCAATGCCTCGGCGAGTTCGCCGTAGCGCCGCGTTTCGCCGCTGGGAATGCGCGTCAAGGCGCGCCAGACGCGCAGCTGGAAGGCGCTGCCGTGCAGGTCCAGCGGGAGCTGCGCGGCGTTTTCGGGTTCTTCCAGCTGGATGAGGACCTGGCGCAGCCAGTCACCGAGGCCCTCATCGTCGCGGGCGCGCTCGGCGGCGCTGAAGCGCTCGGCCAACTGGCGCTCCAGCTCGCCGGCATCGTCGGCGAAGAGCAGGGCGCACACCCCCTTGTCGGTGGCGGCCAGCAGTACCAGTCCGAGCGGGGAGGGCGCGATGGCGTAGCGCAGGCGCTCGCCGGCGCCTTTCTGCCGGCGTTGTGCGGGGCTCAGGGGCATGGCGCTTTCATACAGGGCGCGGGTGCCGGAGTAGCCGGCTTCGAGTGCGGCGTCGAGCACCGAACGCGCTTGCGGCAGGGCGGCGGCGAGGCGTTGCTCGCGGCGGGATTCCGCCCAGGCTCGAGGCGTCAGGCCGGTGCGGGCCTTGAAGGCGCGGGCCAGGTGCGAGGCGGACAGGCCGATGCGCCCGGCGAGTTCGTCCAGGGTGGGCGGCTTCTCCGCCTTGTCGAGCAGTTCGCAGGCCGCGGCGACCAGCGCATCCAGTTGCTCCCGCGGACTCGGGCCACGCGGCGAGCAACGTTTGCATGGGCGAAAGCCGGCGGCTTCGGCCGCGTCTGGCGCTGCGTGAAAGGCCACGTTCTCCCGCGACGGCCGGCGCGCCGGGCAGTTCGGCCGGCAGTAGACGCCCGTGGAGCGCACGCTGAAGACGAAACGCCCCTCGTAGCGTGCATCGCGCTCGCAGACCGCCTGCCAGCAGCGCTCGGGGTCAAGTGAGGTGGTCGTCATGGCAGCTCTCCAGGCAATGGCTGTTGAGGGGATTCTCCGTCCCGACACGAAGTGCAGCAATCCGCATCGCGTTTTCAAATTCGAAGCGCGGCAGCAGGGGCTACGCTTGCTGGGTATCGCCTGAAGAAGAACCCATGTCCTTGCGCCGACTCTGCCTGTTCTCTGTTCTGCTGCTCCTCGCGCTGTGTGCGCAGGTCCGTGCCGCGGGCGTTGACCTGAGCGAGCAGGAACGCGCCTTCATCGCCGCCCACGAACCGATCCGCGTGGGGCTGTTCCGCGCCGGCTGGCCGCCGTTCGAGGTGATCGACGAGTTCGACCAGTTCCACGGCATCAGCGCCGATTACCTGCAATTGTTGTCCGAGCGTCTGGGCATGCGCATCCAGCCGGTGCTCTACAACACCTGGGAGGAGGTGCTGGCAGCGGTGAAGGCCGGCGAGGTGGACCTGCTGCCATCCATGGCGGCAACCGAAGAGCGCCAGCGCTTCCTGAGCTTCACCCAGCCCTACGTGACCAGCAGCAGCCTGATCTTCGCCCGGCGCGACAGCACCCTCCGCACGCTGGACGATCTGTCCGGCCGCCGGGTGGCGGTGGAGCATGGCTACGCCGTCCACGAGCTGCTGAGCAAGGCGGTCCCGGGTATCGACTTCGTGCTGGTAGAGGACTCCCCCAGCGCGCTCAAGGCCGTTTCCACCGGGCGCGCCGATGCCTACGTGGGCAACCTCATCACCACCACCTTCCTGATCGAGCAACTCGACCTGTCCAATCTGGAGGTGCGCGGCGACAGCGGGCTGGGCAACAGCCAGGTGCGCTTCGCCACGCGCAAGGAACTCGAGCCGCTGGTGCCGCTGCTGGACCGCGCGCTGGGCAGCGTCACGCGCAACGAGCAGGAGGCGATCCAGGCCCGCTGGCTGCCGGCGCTGGACATCTTCGACTGGATGCACCTGTTGCAGATCGCCTGGCCCTGGGTAGTGGGCGTCCTCGCCCTGCTGACCTTCGTGCTGGTGTGGAACCGCCGGTTGTCGATCCAGGTGGCCGAGCGCGCCCGCGCCGAAGCGGAGGAGCGGCGCCAGCGCAGCACGCTGCTGGCGCTGATCAACTCGATTCCCGATCCGATCTGGTTCAAGGACACCCAGGGCCGCTACCTGGGCGTCAACCAGGCTTTCGCCGACTGCCTGGGGCGCGCGCCGGAAGACATCATCGGCCGCAGCGATCAGCAGCTGTTCAGCCGCGCCGCCGGCGCCGGCCGCCAGGACCGCGACCGCCAGGCGCTGACCGAAAGGCAGCCGTTCGCCAGCGAAGGCTGGGTGGTCTACCCCGATGGCCGGCGGGTGCTGTTCGATACCCTGCGCAGCGCCTTCCATGACGACCAGGGCCGGTTGCTGGGGCTGGTGGGCGTCAGCCGCGACGTCACCGCGCGCAAGGCCACCGAGCTGGCGCTGGCCGAGGCGCGCGACCTGGCCGAGGAGGCTGCGCAGCTCAAGAGCGACTTCCTCGCCAACATGAGCCACGAAATCCGCACGCCGCTGAACATCATCATCGGTCTGGCGCACCTGCTCCAGGAAACCACCCTGGACCCGCAGCAGGTGGATTACCTGGGCAAGATCCAGGGTTCGGGCCAGTACCTGCTGGAGCTGATCAGCGACATCCTCGACCTGTCCCGCGTGGAGGCCGGCAAGCTGGAGTTCGAACACATCGGCTTCGACCTCGAACGCCTGCTCGGCGAGCTGTTCGACCTGTTCAGTATCCGCGCCGCGAGCAAGGGCCTGACGGTGCGTTGCGAGATCGACCCGCGAGTGCCTGCCCAGGTGGTGGGCGATTCGCTGCGCCTGCGGCAGATCCTGATGAACTACGGCAACAACGCGCTGAAGTTCACCGAGCAGGGCGAGGTGGTGCTGATCGTCCGCCTGGAAGACGAGGACGAGGACAGCCTGCAGCTGTATTTCGCCTTCCGCGATACCGGCATCGGCATTACCGAGCTGCAGCAGGAGCGCCTGTTCGAATCCTTCCAGCAGGCGGACAGTTCCATCACCCGGCGCTACGGCGGCTCCGGCCTGGGCCTGGCGATCTGCCGCAAGCTGGCGGAGGCGATGGGCGGCAGCGTCGGGGTGGAAAGCGAACCTGATCGCGGCAGCCTGTTCTGGTGCCGGCTGCCGCTGGGGCGGGTGGATGATTCGGTCAACCTGAGCCTGCAGAACATCAGCCACGAACCGCTGCCGGTGCCGCTGCTGCCGACCGCCGCGACCGTGCCGGCGCTGCTGGAGAGCGGCAACGTCGCGGAGGTCGAACAGGTCTGTCGGCGCCTGGCGCACCTGCTGGCGGCGGACGACCCGCGCGCCGGACGGTTGCTCGGCGAGCGTGCAAGCCTGCTGCGCAGCGTCTTCAATGAGGGCTACGAGGGCATCGCCACGAATGTGCGGCGATTCGAATTCGAGCGGGCCCTGGAAAGTCTGGTGAATCTCGCGAGGGAGCGCGATATCCGCATATGACGCCGCAGATAAGAAAGGGCGGGATAGGAACACGCGGACAGGGCCATGGTCCGATCACCCGTGGCATGTCACGAATCTGACCGATGCGAGGAGTTGCGATGGATAGCATGCTGGACCGGCCGGAGCAGGAGATGATCCTGGTGGTGGACGACCAACCCGACAACCTGATGCTGATGAGCGAGCTGCTCATGGATCGCTATCAGGTGCGCGTGGCGTCCAGTGGGCCGAAGGCGCTGCGCCTGATGCAGAGCGATCCGCGCCCGGACCTGGTGCTGCTCGACATCATGATGCCGGAGATGGACGGCTACGAAGTCTGCCGGCAGCTCAAGGCCGACCCCATGACCCGCGACATACCGGTGATCTTCCTCACCGGCATGGTCAGCGCCGCCGACGAGCAGAAGGGCCTGGACCTGGGCGCGGTGGACTACCTGACCAAGCCGATCAGCCCGCCGGTGACCCTGGCGCGCATCCGCGCGCACCTGAACCTCAAGGCCAACGCCGACTTCCTGCGCGACAAGAGCGAGTACCTGGAGCTCGAGGTGCGCCGTCGCGCCCGCGAACTGCAGGCGATTCAGGACGCCACGCTGGAAGCCATGGCGACCCTTTGCGACCTGCGCGACAACCCGCACAGCAACCACCTCGTGCGTATCGAGCACTACATGCGACTGCTGGGCAGCTCGCTGTCGCTGCACCCGGAGTTCGCTGCCGAGCTGTCGGTGGAAAACATCGAACTGCTGGTGCGCTCGGCGCAGTTGCATGACATTGGCAAGGTCGCCGTGCCCGACCGCATTCTGCACAACCCCGGCCAATTGGAAGAGGCCGACCGGCTGATCCTCGAAAGCCACACCACCGTTGGCCGCGATGCCCTGGCAGCGGCGGAACGCAAACTGGGATCGCCGGCGGACTTTCTGCGTTTTGCCAAGGAAATCGCCTACAGCCACCATGAGCACTGGGACGGCAGCGGCTTCCCCGAAGGCCTGGCCGGCGAGCAGATCCCCCTGGGCGCCCGCATGCTGTCGCTGATCGATTGCTATGACGAATACACCTGCCGTCACGCCTACCGCTCTTCGCTGACTCCGGAGGAAGCCGCCGAGCGCATCAAGGCCGGCGCTGGCAGCCAGTTCGACCCGCGGGTGGTCGAGGCCTTCCGCGAGGTTGCCGAAGGCTTCGCCAATATCGCCCAGCGTTACGCCGACAGCGACGAGGCGCTGGGACTCGAACTACAACGACTCGAAGATGCGGTGACCGAAAGCATCGAGCTGACCCCGCCCGACCCCTGATCGCGCTGGGCGGTCGTCGACGTTTGCCGTATAAGGAGCGCAGCGCCCCAGAGAGGTACGCCAGGAAGCCCGATGAAGACCCCGAAACGCCTAGAGCCGCTGATCGAAGACGGCCTGATCGACGAAGTATTGCGCCCGCTGATGAGCGGCAAGGAAGCAGCTGTCTATGTGGTGCGCTGCGGCGCCGAGCTGCGCTGCGCCAAAGTCTACAAGGAAGCCAACAAGCGCAGCTTCCGCCAGGCCGCCGAATACCAGGAAGGCCGCAAGGTGCGCAACAGCCGCCAGGCCCGCGCCATGGCCAAGGGCACCAAGTACGGCCGCAAGGAGCAGGAGGACGCCTGGCAGAACGCCGAGGTGGCGGCACTGTTCCGCCTGGCCAATGCCGGTGTGCGCGTGCCCAAGCCTTACGATTTCCTCGACGGCGTGCTGCTAATGGAAATGGTCGCCGACGAAGAGGGCGACGCCGCGCCGCGTCTGAACGATGTGGTGATGGAGCCCGAGCTGGCCCGAGACTTCCACGAGTTCCTCATCCGCCAGATCGTCATGATGCTCTGCGCCGGCCTCGTGCACGGCGACCTGTCGGAGTTCAACGTGCTGGTCGGGCCGGACGGCCCGGTGATCATCGACCTGCCGCAGGCCGTGGACGCCGCCGGCAACAACCACGCCTTCCGCATGCTCGAACGCGACGTGGGCAACATGGCCGCCTATTTCGGCCGCTTCGCCCCGGAACTCAAGTACACCCACTACGCCAAGGAAATGTGGGCCCTCTACGAGGACGGCAAGCTGCAGCCGGACACCCCGCTGACCGGGCACTTCGATGATCCGGAAGACGAGGCGGACGTGGATTCGGTGCTGCGTGAAATTGCCGATGCCATGCGTGAGCAGGAACGCCGCGAAGCCGGCCGCGCCGCCCAGGATGCCCCGCAGCAACGCGACGAGCCGCCGCCTCCGCCGTGGGAGCAGGCCTGAGCCCATTGCCCGGCGAGTCGGCGCTTCTGGCACTGATCACCGGGCAACCCGAGCGCCTGCACCTGCTGCGTGTAGTGCGCGATCACGGCCCGGAAGGCGCCTGGATCGCCGCAGGTTTCGTGCGCAACGCGGTCTGGGACGCCTTGCATGGCTACATCGAGCCCACGCCGCTCAGCGATATCGACGTGCTGTATTTCGCGTCCGACAACCGGGAGCCGGAGGCGGACCATGCCTGGGAGCGCCGGCTGCTGGAGGTTTGCCCGGAGGTTCCGTGGTCGGTGCGCAACCAGGCGCGGATGCATTTGCGCAACGCCGATCGACCCTACCGGGATTGCGCCGATGCAATGTGCCATTGGCCGGAAATCTGCACGGCCGTGGCAGTGCGGCTTTGCAGCGAGTCCCTGGAACTGCTGGCGCCGCTGGGCATTGACGACATCTGGGCGCTGCGCGTCCGGCCCACCGAGCACTTCCGCGCCAAGCCGGATATCTACCGCGAACGCATCGCCGCCAAGAACTGGCCGGCGCGCTGGCCGAAGCTGCGGATCGAGCCTCTGTAGGAGCGCTCCATGGACTCGCTCCAAGGGGAAAACGCCGAGGCTGAGACTCTGGGTAGGAGCGGACTCCGTCCGCGATAGGTTCGCATCGCGCCGGACGCCATCGCGGACAAAGTCCGCTCCTACGCGGTGGGAAACGACGAGGTCACCTTGTAGAAGCGCCCATGGGCGCGATCGCGGGCATGGCCTGGGCAGCCCCGACCGTCCAACAATGCGCTTCCTGTGAAACTGTAAGCCCACAACTGTATCCATACATTTCAGACGTCGGCTGGTAGTTTTGCCCGATCCCACCCCGAGCGCTCTGCCATGCCTCTCCGCCACGTTCTCCTTGCATTGCTGGTCACCCTGATCTGGGGCGTCAACTTCGTCGTGATCAAGGTCGGCCTGCACGACTTCCCGCCGCTGCTGTTCTGCGCCCTGCGTTTCGCCCTCGCGGCGTTGCCGCTGATCTTCCTGCGCGGCCCGCTGCCGGCGCCGTTCTGGCGCATCGTGCAGATCGGCGTGCTGCTGGGCGTGGTCAAGTTCGGCCTGCTCTTCGTCGGCATGCACATCGGCATGCCCGCCGGCTTGTCGTCGCTGGTGCTGCAGAGCCAGGTGTTCTTCACCGTGCTGATCGCCGCCGCCTTCCTCGGCGAGCGCCCGAGCCCGCGTGCGTTGATCGGCCTGGCGCTGGCCGCCGGGGGCCTGCTGCTGATCGGCCTGGAGCGCCCGCTGGGCGACAGCCTGGTGGCCTTCCTGCTGGTGATTGCCGCCGCGCTGGCCTGGGCCTTTTCCAACATCGCCACCAAGCGCTCCGGCGCCAATGACATGCTGCGCCTGATCAGCTGGGTCAGCCTGATCCCGCCGTTGCCGCTGCTGGTGCTGTCGTGGATTTTCGAAGGCCAGGACGCCATCGAGCACGCCGTGCTGAACATCAGCTTGAGCGGGGTAGGTGCGCTGCTCTACATCGCCTTCCTCGCCACCACGGTCGGTTTCGGCCTGTGGAGCTTCCTGCTGCGCCGCTACCCGGCCAGCCAGGTCACGCCCTTCGCCCTGGCGGTGCCGGTGTCCGGGCTGCTGTCGGGCTGGCTGTTCCTGGGCGAAGACCTCACCACCCAGGACTGGATGGCCTGCCTGCTGGTCTTCGTTGGCCTGGCCGTGACCGTGCTGCCGGCTTCGCTGTGGCGCCGCCGCGCGGTGGCCAGCGCGTAAGGCGTCAGACTGCCTCGCCGAGGCGGTCCACTACCCACTGGTTGATGCTCTGGTTGCTCAGTTCCGCCTTGATTGCCACCTGCGCATGCAGTTGCGGGTCCAGGCGCAGGCTGAGCTTGCCGGAGAACGGGCGCTTCGGTTCGCGGCCGAGTTTCGCGCAGGTCGCCAGATAATCGTCCACCGCCTCTTCGAACGCCTCGCGCAACTCGCTGACCGACTCGCCGTGGAAGCCGATCACGTCGCGGATGCCGGCGACGTGGCCAATGAACAGGCCATCGTCATCGCTGTACTCGATCCGGGCAGCGTAGCCCTGGTATTTCATGGGGGTCATGGGTGGATTCCTGCCTGTTCGAGCAAGCTGCGTGCATCAAGTGCCTGATACGGCTTGGCTTCCTTGGTTGGATGCGGACGGTGGAAGGTGGCGACGATGCCGTTCAACTCGAAGCGCACCCTTGAACCACTGCCTTCGATTGTCTGCGCACCCAGGGCGATCAGTAGCGATTCTATGCGCAGCCATTCCAGTGAAGACGGGACGGGAAGCGTGAAAATCAGCTCCAGCGTCCTGCGTTGCCGGGCATTCATCCCGTGCTCCAGTTGGTGGTATCAGATTATGCTACCAACAGGCTCCTTGAACCAGATGTCAGACGTCGCTCCGAGCGTTGCCTGAAGGTTCTTCAGTGGCAACACTTCCCCGACTCCAGGTCCTTGAGGATCGGGCAGTCCGGCCGGTGGTCGCCCTGGCAGTGATCGCTCAGTTCCTGGAGGGTGTCGCGCAGGCTGCTGAGTTCGGCGATCTTGCGGTTAAGCTCGTCGATATGCCGGGCGGCCAGGGCCTTCACGTCGGCGCTGGCGCGCTGGCGGTCCTGCCAGAGGGCGAGCAGCTGGCCGACCTCTTCCAGGGAGAAGCCGAAGTCCCGCGAGCGGCGGATGAAGGCCAGGGTGTGCAGGTCCTGCTCGCTGTAGTGGCGGTAGCCGCTGGCGCTGCGCCCGGCGGGGGCGAGCAGGCCGGTGGATTCGTAGTAGCGGATCATCTTCGCGGTCAGGCCGCTCTTCTTTGCTGCTTCACCGATGTTCATGCCGATTCCTCTTGAGCGACCGCCCCCGATAGTTCGGGGGCGACACTGTCATTTCTGATCCTGGGGTTTCCAGCGCTTGAGCAGCAGGGCGTTGCTCACCACGCTGACGCTCGAAGCGGCCATCGCCGCGCCGGCCACCATCGGGTTGAGCAGGCCGAAGGCGGCCAGCGGGATGCCCACCAGGTTGTAGATGAAGGCCCAGAACAGGTTCTGGCGGATCTTCGCGTAGGTACGCCGGGAGATGTCCAGCGCCGCCGGCACCAGGCGCGGGTCGCCGCGCATCAGGGTGATGCCGGCGGCATGCATGGCGACGTCGGTGCCGCCGCCCATGGCGATGCCGACGTCCGCCGCGGCGAGTGCAGGGGCATCGTTGATGCCGTCGCCGACCATCGCCACCACTTTTCCTTCCTGGCGCAGCGCGCCGACCACGGCGGCCTTGTCGCCGGGCAATACTTCGGCATGCACGTCGTCCAGGCCCAGCGCATCGGCCACGACCTTGGCGCTGCCACGGTTGTCGCCGGTGATCAGGTGGCTGGCGATGCCGCGTTCGCGCAGGGCGTCAATGGCGGTCTTCGCGCCCTCCTTGAGGCTGTCGCCAAAGGCGAACAGGGCGATCACGCAGGCTTGCGGCTCGCGCTCGATCAGCCAGGACAGGGTGCGGCCTTCGGCTTCCCAGCGCTTGGCCGATGCTTCCAGCGCACCGGGCTGCAGTTGGGCTTCGTCGAGCATGCGGCGGTTGCCCAGGGCCAGCAGGCGACCTTCGATGCGGCCCTGGATGCCGCGGCCGGTCAGGGCCTGGGTCGCCTCGGCGGCGGCGGGGTTCAGATTGCGTTCGGCGCAGGCGTCGAGTACCGCGCGGGCCAGTGGGTGTTCGCTGCCGCGCTGCAAAGCGCCGGCCAGGGCGAGGGCTTGCGCCTCATCATTGACTGCCGCGAGGTTGGTGATGCGCGGCTGGCCGGAGGTGAGGGTGCCGGTCTTGTCGAAGGCCACGGCAGTCACCGCGTGGGCGACTTCCAGGGCTTCGGCGTCCTTGATCAGGATGCCATGCTTGGCCGCTACGCCGGTGCCCGCCATGATCGCGGTCGGGGTGGCGAGGCCCAGGGCGCAGGGGCAGGCGATGACCAGCACGGCCACGGCGTTGATCAGCGCCTGTTCCCAGCCAGCGCCGGCGATCAGCCAGCCGACCAGGGTGACCAGGGCGATGCCGATCACCACCGGGACGAACGCGTTGCTGACCTTGTCCACCAGCTTCTGGATCGGCGCCTTGGCCGCCTGGGCGTCTTCCACCAGGCGGATGATCCGCGCCAGGACGGTCTCGCCGCCCAGGGCGGTGGTCTTCACGCGCAGCACGCCTTCGCCGTTGATGGCGCCGCCGGTGACCGGGTCGCCGACGTCCTTGGGCACCGGCAGGCTTTCGCCGGTGATCAGGGCCTCGTCGGCATGGCTCTGCCCGGCGAGGACTCCACCGTCCACCGGGAAACGTTCGCCGGGGCGCACCAGCACTTCGTCGCCCAGGCGCAGTTCGGCGATGGCGACGTCCTCTTCGATACCGTCACGCACGCGGGTAGCGCGCTCTGGCCGCAAGGCTTCAAGAGCTCGGATGGCGGCGGCGGTCTGGCGTTTGGCGCGGCTTTCCAGGTACTTGCCGAGCAGGATCAGGGTGATGACCACGGCGCTGGCTTCGAAGTACAGGTGCGGCATCTGCCCGGGAGCTGCGGCGTACCAGAGGTACAGGCTCAGGCCATAGCCGGCGCTGGTGCCGAGGGCGACCAGCAGGTCCATGTTGCCGCTGCGGGCGCGTACGGCCTTGTAGGCCGATTCATAGAAGCGAGCGCCGATGATGAATTGCACGGGCGTGGCGAGGACGAACTGCACCCAGGCCGGCAGCATCCAGTGCTGGCCGAACCAGTCGCCAACCATCGGCAGCACCAGCGGCAACGACAGCAGGATGGCGGCGGCCAGCCACCAGCGCTCGCGCGCCAGGCGGGCCACGGCCGGGTCCACGGTGGGTTGGTCTGGTTCAAGGGGGCGGGCCTTGTAGCCGGCCTTGTCGACGGCAGCGATCAGCGTGGCTGCCTCCACCGCGCCGAGCAACTCGACATGGGCGCGCTCACTGGCCAGGTTGACGCTGGCTGTGCGCACACCGGGCACCTTGGCCAGGGCGCGCTCGACGCGCCCGACGCAACTGGCGCAGGTCATGCCCTCGATGGCCAGTTCCAGGCTGTGGGCCGGTACCTGGTAACCGGCCTGCTCGACGGCGGCGACCAAAGCCGGCAGGGTGTTGCTGCTGGACGGTGCGGCGAGTTGCACGCGGGCCTGTTCGCTGGCCAGGTTGACGCTGGCGTCCTGCACGCCGGGCACTTTGCGCAGGGCGCGCTCGACCCGACCAGCGCAGCTGGCGCAGGTCATCCCGGAGACGGGCAGGTCGAGCTCGATGGGGTTGGCGCTGCTCATGGGGCTTTCTCCCTGAAGTTCCCCGATAGCATCAACCTTGACACGAGGGTAAGGTCAACCCTCGTTCGCTGCCATCTTGTCGCAGGTCAGGCCGCGAGGCGGATTCTCAACTGCCGCTGGAGACCGGCATCAGGTAAAGACCGCTCTCGCTGTTGGCGATACGGAACTTGCGCACTTCGCCGGCATGCAATTGGACAGACTGCGCGCGCAGCGGCTGGATACCACTGCGGCAGAGTCCGGAGTTGGCGGTCTGCAGGCGAAGGGAGACTTCGCCTGGCGGCAGGTTGAGGGCGATTTCGCCTTCGGGCTGCAGGCGCGAGACCTTTTCGTCCTGCACATAGAGGTCGATGTCGCAGGCGGTGCCGGTATCCAGCCGTTCGCGGCTGACGATCAGCACGGCATAGGCCACCGGCTGTGCGTCGGGCACTGGCCAGGAGCCGGGAGTGCTTGGTGGCGGCGCGGCCGGGGAAGTAGGCGCGGGTGCGGAAGGCGCCGAGGGCTCTTCGGGCATGCCGTCGGCGCAAGCAATGAACGGGAGGGCGGCCGTGAGGCCAACGGCGAGCAGTAGGGAACGGCGCATGGGCGTTCTCCGATGAGTCAGCTATTTCCGCAGCTTGGCTGAGAGGCTGACGTAGGACAAGTGCAAGGCGACTTCAGCGCGACAGGCTTGACCTTGCCACGGTGGCAAGGTCGAAACTGCACCCAACGCTTCAATCCATCAGAGGAGAGATTCCATGCACACCTTCAATGTCAAAGGCATGAGCTGCGGCCACTGCGTGCGGGCCATCACCCAGGCGGTACAGGCGCTGGATGCCGCGGCGGATGTACAGGTCGACCTGGGTGCCGGCGAAGTCCGCGTCGCCAGCCGTCTGGACGATTCCGCGATTCTCGCGGCGATCCGCGAGGAAGGCTACGAGGCCGAGGCGGCCTGAGGTTTCATCCCTTCCGGGCCGGCGTCCTGCCGGCCCTTACGCCAGTGCCGGATGCCAGTCGCGCACCAGCCCACGGAACACGGCGTCGAACAGTTCGCGGGTTTCCTGCAACGGGTCGAACAGGCCCGGGTCGCGCAGCCAGTCACTGAGCAGGCCGAAGATCATCGCGTGCACCGCTCGCGAGGCGATCTTGGGCGTCACGCCGGGCATCAGCCGTGTGCGGCAATCCTCGCGGTTGAACAGCTGCTCGCAAAGCTCGATGAACTGGCGGACGAACTGGTTATGGCGCTCCTCGGCGTCGCGCAATTCATCGGTGAACTCGCAGCGTTGCAGGAGGATGGTGAGGATGCGCCGGCGCTGCTCGTCGCGGGCCAGGTTCTCGACCACTTCCACGCTGAGCTGGAACAGCGATTCGATCGGGTCGTGGCCGTCGCAGCCGGACAGCCGCTGCGCCAGTTGCTCGGGCGGCAGGCGGACCTGGTTGAGCATGTCGTTGAACAAGTGTGCCTTGTTCTGGAAGTGCCAATACACCGCTCCGCGGGTCACTCCTGCGGCGCGCGCGATCTCTTCGAGACTGGTATTTGAGACGCCTTTCGCAAAGAAAAGGCCTTCAGCCGAGTCAAGAATCGTCTGACGGGTTCGTTCCGAATCTTCTTTAGTTCTTCGCATGGCGCTTGCTGGTATACAGGCTAGGATCACTGAGTAACAGGCAGTTTACTGATTTTATAGCGCTAACAGTGCTTTACAGACACTGGCGTAGGTAAGAGTCACACCGTCGTCGTCCCCTGGGGTTCCGCCGTCAGTCATTTCCATGGAGAGGTTACATGCCGTTTGCCCGTCGTTTGCCCGTCGCGCTTGCTGTCGTTGGGTTGCCAGTCCTGTTTTCTGCCTGGGCCCAGGCCGAGGACAAACCTGCCACGGCGGCGCCTCCTCCCCCGGCAGTGACGGTCGAAGTGGCCAAGAGCGCTCCGGTGCCCCTGACCTTCGAATACGCCGCGCGGACCGCCGGCTACCGCGAAGTGGAAGTGCGCGCCCAGGTCAGCGGCATCCTGCAGCGCCGCACCTACGAGGAGGGCCGGCCGGTGAAGGAGGGCCAGGTGCTGTTCCGCATCGACCCGCGTCCCTACCAGGCTGCGCTGGGCCAGGCCAAGGGTTCCCTGGCGCAGACCCAGGCGCGCTACCGGCAGACGGAGCGTGACCTAAAGCGTATCCGCGAACTGCAGAAAAAGGGCTTTGCCAGCGAGAGCGAACTGGATCGCTACGTCTCCGATTTCGAACAGGCCAAGGCGGACGTCGAGGCGGCGAAGGCCAATGTCCAGGCCAAGCAGATCGACCTGAACTACACCACGGTTACCGCGCCGATTTCCGGCATGGCGAGCAAGGAAGTGCGCTCGGAGGGCAGCCTGGTGGCGGCCAGCGATCCGAACTCCAGCCTGCTGACCAAGCTCACCCAGCTCGACCCGGTGTACGTCAACTTCGCCTATCCCGACACCCAGGCCGCGCAGATGAACGATGGGGTGAAGAGTGGTCGCTACATCCTGCCCAAGGACGGCAAGCTGACCGCCGAGTTGCGCTTCGGTGATGGCAGCAAGTACCCCATCGAAGGCGTCGTCGATTTCACCGACAGCTTCGTCAACACCGGCACCGGCACCGTGAACGCCCGCGCCGTGGTGCCCAACCCGCACAACCTGCTGATCCCTGGTCAGTTCGTGCGCATCCTGATCACCGGCATCACCCAGAGCAACGCCGTGACCCTGCCCGAGCGCGCACTGGCCCAGGGCCCGCGCGGCACCTTCGTCTACGTGGTGGACAAGGACGGTTTCGCCCGTGTGCGCCAGGTGACGACCTCCAAGACCGTCAACGGCCGCTGGATTATCGATGCCGGCGTGGATGACGGTGACCACGTGATCGTCGAAGGCATTCCCAAGGTCAGGCCGGACCAGCCGGTAAAGGCCAGCGAGGCAGCACCGCAGGCGCCTGCGCCGCAACCCGCCCAGGCACAGTCCTAAGGAGCGCCCATCGTGATCTCGCGCTTCTTCATCGAACGCCCCGTGTTCGCGATGGTGATTTCCATCGTGATCCTGCTCGCCGGCCTCGTCGCCATGCGCGCGCTGCCCATCGCCCAGTACCCGGAAATCGTTCCGCCGCAGGTGTCGGTTTCCGCCGCGTACCCCGGCGCCAGCTCCCAGGTGATCGCCGAAACCGTGGCCGCTCCGCTGGAGCAGGAAATCAACGGCGTCGAAGGCATGATCTACCAGCTGTCGAACTCCGACAGCAGCGGGGCCATGAGCCTGACCGTGTACTTCGAGGTGGGCACCGACCCGGACCAGGCCACCATCGACGTCAACAACAAGGTGCAGGCCGCGCTCGCCAAGCTTCCGGAAGAGGTACGCCGGCAGGGCGTGCAGGTGGAGAAAAAATCCTCCGACATCCTGCAGGTGGTGACCCTGTTCTCACCGGACAACTCCCGCGACCCGATCTTCATCAGTAACTACGCGCTGATCAACGTGATCGACGACCTCAAGCGGATTCCCGGGGTTGGTGACGTCAGCCAGTTCGGTTCCAAGGACTACTCCATGCGTATCTGGCTACGGCCGGACAAGCTGGCGCAATACAACATGACGCCTTCGGACGTGGCGAGCGCGATCCGCGAGCAGAACTCGCAGTTCGCCGCGGGCAGCTTCGGCCAGCAACCGATGAAGGAGCCGCAGGACTTCACCTACATGGCGACCGCCCAGGGGCGGTTCACTGATCCGAAGGAATTCGAGAGCATCATCCTGCGCAGTGACCCGACCGGCGCCAGCCTGCTGCTCAAGGACGTGGCGCGCGTCGAACTCGGGGCCCAGGACTATTCCCTGGTGACCTCGCTGAACGGCCAGCAGAACGCTGCCTTCGGTATCTACCTGCAGCCGGGCGCCAACGCACTGGATACCGCCCAGGCCGTGCGCGACCACATGGACGCCATGGCCAAGCGCTTCCCTGAAGGCATCACCTACAAGATTCCCTACGACACCACCATCTTCGTGCAGGTCTCCATCGAGGAAGTGATCCATACCTTCATCGAGGCGCTGATCCTGGTGATGGTCGTGGTCTTCGTGTTCCTGCAGAGCATCCGCGCCACGCTGATCCCGGTGCTGGCGATTCCCGTCTCGCTGGTCGGTACCTTCGCCGGCATGTACCTGATGGGCTTCTCCATCAACCTGCTGTCGCTGTTCGGCATGGTGCTGGCCATCGGCATCGTGGTGGACGACGCGATCGTGGTGCTGGAGAACGTCGAGCGGGTGATGCGCACCGAGAAGCTCGGACCCAAGGAGGCGGCGATCAAGGCGATGGAGGAGGTGACCGGACCGATCGTCGCCATCGTGCTGGTACTTTGCGCCGTGTTCATCCCCGTCGGGTTCCTCGGCGGCCTGGCCGGGCAGATGTACAAGCAGTTCGCGATCACCATCGCGGTGTCGGTGGTGATCTCCGGCATCGTGGCCCTGACCTTGTCACCGGCACTCTGCGCGTTGATCCTCAAGCCTGAACACAAGGAGCCGGCTGCGCCGTTCCGCTGGTTCAACCGCATGTTCGAAAAAGCCACCAACGGCTATGGCGCTGGCGTGCAGTTCTTCCTCAAACGGGCGGCGCTGGGGCTGTTGCTGTTCGGCGGCATGATCGCCCTGCTGGTCATCCTGTTCGGCCGGGTCCCCGGTTCGCTGGTGCCCGACGAGGACCAGGGCTACGTACTCAATGCCTACTTCCTGCCGCCGGCGGCCTCGCTGACCCGTACCGAGAAGCTCACCAGCGATGTGACCCATCAGTTGATGAAGCACCCGGCGGTACAGGACGTGGTGACCTTCGCTGGCTTCGACATCCTCACCTTCGGCACCCGCAGCAACGCCGGCGTATCTTTCGTGCCGCTCAAGGACTGGAAGGAACGCACCACCCCCGAGCTGGACGCGCGCAACCTGACCCATGAATTCATGAAGATGGGCGCGGGGCAGGAAGACGGCGTGGTGATGTCCTTCAACCCGCCGCCGATCACCGGCATGAGTACCACCGGCGGCTTCGAGGCCTACATCCAGGACCGCAGCGGTGGCACCTCCGAGCAGTTGGAAGAGGTAACCATGAAGTTCCTCGCCGCCGCGGCCAAACGGCCGGAGCTGGCGGGGGTGAACACCACCTTCAATGCCAACGTGCCGCAATACTACATCGACCTGGACCGCACCAAGGCGCGCTCCCTGGGCGTGGCGATCAATGACGTGTTCACCGCCATGCAGTCCACCTTCGGCAGCTACTACGTCAACGACTTCACGCTCTACGGGCGGACCTGGCAGGTCACCCTGGAATCGGAGCCGGAGTTCCGCCGCAAACCGGACGACCTGAGCCAGGTCTTTGTGCGTTCCTCCACGGGCGATCTGGTGCCCTTGACCACGCTGGTGTCGGTCAAACGCATCCTCGGCCCGGACTCCTACGCGCGCTTCAACGTGTTCCCGGCGGCCAAGCTCCTCGGCGGCCCGGCGCCGGGCTACAGCTCCGGCCAGGCGCTGGCGGCGATGCAGGAAGTGGCGGACCAGGTATTGGGCGAAGAATATTCACTGGCGTGGATCGGTTCGGCCTACCAGGAGCTGGCGACCCAGGGCTCGGGCAGCACGGCGTTCATCTTCGGCCTGATCCTGGTGTTCCTCATCCTCGCGGCCCAGTACGAGCGCTGGACCTTGCCGCTGGCGGTAGTCACCGCAGTGCCCTTCGCCGTGTTCGGGGCGATCCTGGCGATCTGGCTGCGCGGGCTGGATAACGACGTGTACTTCCAGGTCGGCCTGGTGACCCTGATCGGTCTCGCGGCGAAGAACGCCATCCTGATCATCGAGTTCGCCGTGCTCTGCCGCGAGGAGCAGGGCATGGGCCCGGTCGAGGCGGCGCTGGAGGCGGCCAAACTGCGCTTCCGCCCCATCGTGATGACCTCGCTGGCCTTCATCCTGGGTTGCGTACCGCTGGCCATCAGCACCGGCGCCGGCTCCGCGAGCCGTCACTCGATCGGCACCGGGGTAATCGGCGGGATGCTCGCCGCGACCCTGCTGGCGACCTTCCTCATCCCGATGTTCTACATGCTGGTGGAATCGGCCGCCGACAAGCTCAGTGGTCGCAAGAGCAAGACCAAGCCCGCCGCAGAGGGGGCGCACGAGGTCTGATGTCCTGACAGGTCCGGTCGGCGCGGCCGGGCCTGTCTCTCCCACTATTTGGGACTTGCTTCGGGGGTTGCTTAGGGAGCTTGCTAATTTTTCGGGCCAAGCCACAATGCAGGGCTTCGCCGCGTCATCCGTGCGCGCCAACAAGATATTCACACCGGCCTGCCCGCGGTCTTCGCCGCTCCTCGGCGGACGCGTGTGACCAGGTGATCCATGAACCTCCGCATCCTGCTGATCCTCGGTGCCCTCAGCGCCTTCGGGCCCATGGCCATCGACTTCTACCTGCCCAGCTTCCCGACGTTGGCGCAGGCCTTCGGCACCGACGTCGAACACATTCAGCTGAGCCTGTCGGCGTACTTCGCCGGTCTTGCCATCGGCCAACTGCTCTACGGCCCGCTGGCTGATCGTATCGGCCGGCGTATTCCGCTGCTGCTGGGCGTGAGCATCTTTACCCTGGCGTCGCTCGCCTGCGCCTTCGCGCCGAACCTGGAATGGCTGATTGGCGCGCGCTTCGTCCAGGCTCTGGGCGGCTGCGCGGGGATGGTGATCTCGCGGGCGGTGGTGCGTGACCTGTGCGACCCGATCGCCGCTGCCAAGGCCTTCTCTCAATTGATGCTGGTGATGGGCCTGGCACCCATTCTCGCGCCGCTGGGCGGCGGGCTGCTGCTGAGCCTGTCCGGCTGGCAGTCGATCTTCTATTGCCTGACATTGTTCAGCGCCCTGGCCGGCGGCGCCATCGCCCTGTGGCTGCCCGAGACCATCCCGAACGGGCCGCGTCCACCGCTGCGCGGTGCGCTGAAGCAGTACCGCGCGCTGTTCCGCGACCGTTCCTTCATCACCTACGCGCTCACCGGCGGGGTCGCCATCGCCGGAATGTTCTCCTATATCGCGGGTTCGCCCTTCGTCTTCATCGAACTCTACGGCGTGCCGGCCGAGCATTATGGCTGGATCTTCGGCAGCAACGCCGCGGGCTTCATCCTGATGGCGCAGGTCAACGCACGGCTGTTGCGCTATCGCGGACCGGGGTTCTGGCTGCGCCGGGCGGTATGGGTGTACTTCGGCTGCGGCCTGGCTCTGCTGGCGATCACCCTGGCCAGACCCGAGCATTTGTGGCCGTTGCTGGTGCCGTTGTTCGGCGCCATCGCCAGCCTGGGCTTCCTGTTGCCCAACTCTTCGGCCTGCGCCATGGCCAGCCAGGGGCGGCACGCGGGCAGCGCGTCGGCGCTGATGGGCAGCCTGCAGTTCACCGTCGCGGCCGGCGCGTCGGCGCTGGTCGGTGCATTGCACGACGGCTCTGCCCTGCCGATGGCGGTGGTCATCACCGTCTGCGGCCTGGTGGCCGCCGTGCTCGGCTGGATGAGCGGGCAGATCAGCGAACGTGCGGCCTGAGTCAGCCGGCGGCGCGTTGCACCCGTTCGGGTAATCGGTGCGGGGCCTTCAGACGGGCTTCCAGGGTTGCGACGAAACTGCGCGCCTCGAGCTCGCTGCGAAAGCCCACGGCCTGCTGATCGAGGCAGACTTCCCACGGCTGGTCTTTGCGAAGATGGGACGGACGGACGAGGATGTTCATGCTGCTCACCCCTGCGCTGTCAGGTGAAAAGGGACTTTCAGTTTAGTCCTGTCATCGGGCGGTAGCGGGTGCGACTTGTGGTCGCCGACATGCGGCGGCCTTGCATTGAACTCTTCCCCAGAGCCCCTTCCAAAGCGCGTCGGCCGGGAGTGGAGGAGGGTGGCCGCGCTTCGCTGAAAAATCCTGAAAAGCAATCATGCACCGATCGGGCGAATGGCCTACGACCAAAGGTTGATGGTGGGGTGGCGATCCCCGTCCATACTCGTTGTTCGACCTCGATAACAACAATAAGAGGCAGTGACGATGAGTTACCGGCAGTCCCATGACCGCTCCATCGCGGAACCTTCCGCCTTCTGGGCCGAGCAGGCCGGCCGCGTGGCCTGGTACCGTGCCCCGCAGGAGACCCTGCAGGCCCTGCCCGACGGCAGCCACCGCTGGTTCGCCGATGGCCGCCTGAACACCTGTTATCTCGCCCTCGACCGGCAGATCGAACTGGGCCGCGGCAAGCAGGCCGCGCTGATCTACGACTCCCCCGTGACCAACACCCAGCAACGTTTCAGCTACCTGGAGCTGCGCGATGAAGTCGCGCGGCTGGCCGGAGCCCTGCGCGCACTCGGCGTGGAAAAGGGCGACGGCGTCATCATCTACATGCCGATGGTGCCGCAGGCGGCCATGGCCATGCTCGCCTGCGCGCGGCTGGGTGCCGTGCACTCGGTGGTCTTCGGCGGATTCGCGCCCCATGAGCTGGCGCTGCGCATCGACGATGCCAAACCCCGGCTGGTGCTCACGGCGTCGTGCGGCCTGGAGTTCGAGCGGGTGATCGAGTACAAGCCGCTGGTGGACAAGGCGCTGGAGCTGGCCAGCCATAAGCCGGCCCATGTGCTGGTGTTGCAGCGTCCGCAGGCAATGGCGGAGCTGACGGCCGGCCGCGACCTGGACTGGCGCGAAACCCTGGCCCGCGCGCAACCGGCCGCCCCGGTGGAAGTCGCCAGCGGCGACCCGCTCTACATCATGTACACCTCCGGCACCACCGGGAAACCCAAGGGCATCGTGCGCGACAACGGCGGCCACGCGGTGGCGCTGAGCTACGCGCTGCCGACCATCTTCGGCCTGCAGCCGGGGGACGTCTGGTGGGGGGTTTCCGACGTTGGCTGGGTGGTCGGCCACTCGCTGATCGTCTACGGGCCCTTGATGAATGGCTGCACCACGGTGTTCTACGAGGGCAAGCCGGTGCGCACGCCCGACGCCGGCAGCTACTGGCGGGTGATCGAGGAGCACAAGGTCAACAGCCTGTTCTGCGCGCCCACGGCAATCCGCGCGATCCGCAAGGAAGACCCCCAAGGCGAATTGCTCAAGCGCTATGACCTGAGCTCGCTACGCCACCTGTTCCTGGCCGGCGAAAAGCTCGACAGCAGCACCCAGCACTGGCTGGAGGAACTCACCGGCAAGCCGGTGCATGACCACTGGTGGCAGACCGAGACCGGCTGGCCGGTGACTGCGCCCTGTACCGGCCTGGGCGACCATGACCTGCGTGCCGGGTCCACCAACCGCGCGGTGCCTGGCTACCACGTACAGGTGGTGGACGACGAGGGGCGGCTGCTCGGGCCGAACGAACAGGGCTCCATCGTCATCGCCCTGCCGCTCCCGCCCGGCTGCGCGCAGACACTGTGGAACGATCATCCACGCTACCTGCAGGCGTACCTGAAGACCTACCCCGGCTACTACCACACCGGCGACGGCGGCTATGTGGACGAAGAGGGTTTCGTCTACATCATGGGTCGCACCGATGATGTGATCAACGTCTCCGGCCACCGCCTTTCCACCGGCGAGATGGAGGAGTTGCTGGCGCTGCACGAGGCTGTCGCCGAATGCGCGGTGATCGCCGTGCAGGACGACCTCAAGGGCCACGTGCCGCTGGGGCTGGTGGTGCTCAAGGATGGCGCGCAGGCGAGCGAGGCGGATCTGCAGCGCGAGCTGGTGGCCCTGGTACGCGAGCGTATCGGCGCGCTGGCCTGCTTCCAGCGCGCAGTGGTGGTG
This sequence comes from Pseudomonas sp. DP-17, assembly GCF_022380625.1. NCBI lineage: Bacteria > Pseudomonadati > Pseudomonadota > Gammaproteobacteria > Pseudomonadales > Pseudomonadaceae > Pseudomonas > Pseudomonas sp. DP-17. The sequence continues at coordinate 86,105 of NZ_JAKSXG010000010.1, read as the reverse complement.
AAGCGCCTGCCCAAGACCCGCTCGGGCAAGATCCTTCGCGCCGTGCTGCGCAAGATCGCCGACGGGGAGGGCTATGCGCCGCCATCAACGATTGACGACCCGGCCATCCTCGGCGAGATCGCCGAGCGCCTTGGCCAGGCCGGGCTCGCCAAGGCGGGCTGACATCCCACGACGCCGGTTCTGCCGGCGTATTTCCAGGGCCGCACTCGTTGCGGCCCTTTTTTTGCTCGGAGCGTTGTCTGTCGGCCCGGTTACTTATGGCCTGTCTGTTTCTTCCGTGACTGCTGAGAGAGGGATCGCCAAGCGGCCAATAGCAGGAGCCGGGCCGGTTGCGTTGCTAGTTTGGAAACTTTGGACTCGCACGGAGCTGTGCCATGTCGGACTTCCATAATCTCGAACGCCGCCTTTTCCTGAGCCGTTTGCTGGGGCTGCCGGAGCCCTGGCCTTGCCGGGACATATCCACGCGTGCGCTACGGACGGGTTCACCCGGAGCGAAGCTTTTGACTATATCGTCGTGGGTACCGGCTCGGCCGGCTCGGTACTGATCCGCCGGCTGATCGATGCAGGCTTCAGCGTGCTGGCGCTGGAGGCGGGCCCGCCTGACTGCCTCAAGGCGATCCACAATCCCCCGGAAGTGGCGCAGCTTTATGGCAGTGCCGTCGATTGGGGGTTCCGGACGACAGCGCAGCGATACGCCAGCGACCAGGATATCGCCTGGTCGTGGGGCAAGACTTTTGGCGGCAGCAGCTCCATCAACGGCATGATGTACGTGCGGGGCAGGCCGGACGACTTCGATGGCTGGGCTCGCGCCGCGCAGTCACGGCTGGGTTCGGCTGGCAAGCAGCGAGCCGCAGGACTATCCCCTGATGAACCCCAACGCCTGTGCGGACCCGTATGACGTTTCGGTGGTGGCTCGCTGTGCACTCGCCATTCGCGAGGTGATGAGCCAGTCCTCATTCCGCTCCTGGGGCGCAAAAGAGGTGGCGCCGGGGCCTTCGGTCACCACCCAGGCCCAGATGGAGGCCTATGTACGCCAGTCGGCGACTACCGCGTCGCATCAGGTCGGAACGGCAAGGATGGGCCTGGATGCCTTGTCGGTCGTCGATCCGGAACTGCGGGTCCACGGTATAGGAGGGCTGGGGTGGTGGATGCCTCGGTAAGGCCCCGCGTGACCAGTGGCAATACCAATGCGCCCACCTTGATGATCGCCGAGCGGGCAGCTGATCTGATCCTTGGGCGTACGGCTTTGACGGCGCGAGCGGTTGGCGTGGCCGTGTAGTACCGGCGATGGTTCACCAATCTACGCGGGAGCATTCGGCGATGGGCCCCTCGCCGTTTCTCCGGACTGCCAGGATAAATGGCCATTTGATGGCTACGATTATGGCTAATGGCCTCCATTGCGATGTGGCATCCATGATCAGTCCAGTCGTCCTCGATGACGAGGAGCTCGCAGCGCTGCGCGAAGTCACCGCGCCGGCCCCGCGCAAACCGGTGGTGCTGGTGGTCGACGATGACCGCGAGGTGCTGACCGAGATGCGCGAACTGATCGAAGGGGCGAACTTCCGCTGCCTGACGGCCGGCAGCGCCGCCGGAGCGCTGCGGCGCATCCGCCGCGACGAGTCCGCGATCGACCTGCTGGTGACCGACCTGCGCATGGAGCACGAGGGCGCGGGGCTGGAACTGATCCGCGAGCTGAACGAGGTGGGCACCTTCCTGCCGATCATCGTGCTCTCGGGCCAAGCCAATGCCCGCGACGTGATCGAGGCGATGCGGCTGAACGTGCTGGACTTCATGGTCAAGCCGGTGGACCCGGGGTATTTCCTCGACCTGCTCAGGCGTTGCTTGTAGGCCTTCGCGTCAAGCGCTTCGCGAGCTTGCACGCAAACCCGGCTGAAACGCTACAGCGTCTGCGCCTTGAAGGTGTCGCACTTGCCCGGCGCGCCGCTTTCGAAGCCGAGCTTGAACCAGCGCACGCGTTGCTCGGACGAGCCGTGGGTGAAGGAGTCCGGCATTACCGTACCGCGCGCCTGGCGCTGCAGGTGGTCGTCGCCGATGGCATTGGCGGCGTTCAGCGCTTCTTCCACGTCGCCCGGTTCCAGCCAGTTCAGGCGTTGCTGGGCGTGGTTGGCCCAGACGCCGGCGAAGCAGTCGGCCTGCAATTCCTGGCGCACCGAAAGGCCGTTGGCGCCTTCCATGCGCGCGCCGCGCTGGCGGGCGGCGTTGATCTTGGCGGAAATACCCAGCAGGTTCTGCACGTGGTGGCCAACCTCGTGGGCGATCACATAGGCCTGGGCGAAGTCGCCGGCGGCGGAGAACTTCCGCTCCATCTCGCGGAAGAAACCGAGGTCGAGGTACACGCGGTGGTCGCCCGGGCAGTAGAACGGGCCTACCGCCGAGGAGGCGAAGCCGCATGCGGAGTTCACGCCACCGTTGAACAGGATCAGCTTGGGCTGCTCGTACTGGGCGTTGCTGCGGGCAAAGATTTCGCCCCAGGTGTCCTCGGTGTCGCCCAGAATCGACTGGACGAACTCCACCTGCGGATCGTTGCCGGTGGCCGGCTTGCCTTGGGTCGGGCGGGCAGGCGCCTGCTGGGAGACGTCCATCTGGCCAAGCAGCGAGCCGAGGATGGTCATCGGATCCTGTCCGGACAGCAGGCCGATCACCACCACGATGGCCACGCCGCCCAGGCTCAGGCCGCGGCCGCCGATACGCATGCCTCCGCCGCCGCTCATGCCGCCGCCGTTGTCATCGCGGGCATCCACTACGTTGTCGCTGCGTCGTCCTTTGCGCCATTGCATGGCGGCATCTCCATCGAACAGGTGGGTTCAGTGTTGTCTCGGGTGGGGTTCACCGCCAGCCCGGTCGTCAGGCGAAACGGTGCAGCAGTTCGGCGCGGGCGAGCAGTTGCACGTCGCCGCCAACGCGGACTTCGTCGTCCTGACCGACCTGCACGTCGAGCCGGCTGGGGCGACCGACGAAACGGCCCTGGGCCAGCTGGAACAGCTCGCCACGGCGCGCCTTGCCCAGTTCCACCAGGTAGGCGGCGACAGGGCCGGCGGCGCTGCCGGTGGCAATGTCCTCGATGATCCCGGCGCCGTCCCAGGTGCGGCCCTCGCGATTATCCACATCCAGCACGAAAACGAAGGCGGCATTGAGCTTTGCCAGCTCGGCCGTCAGATCCGTGCGCTGGCGCACGCGGCCCAGGGCCTCGCTGCGCACCGGCAGCAGCAGGTAGGGCAGGCCGGTGCTGACCACGGCAGCGGGGTAGTCGGCGAGATCGCTGGCGGTCAGCGAGAAGGCCTCGGCGAACCAGCGGCGCGCGTCGTCATCGAGCACGGTACCGAAGTCGGCGGCGCCCTGGTTCATCTCGGCGTGGAAGCCGCTGCCGCGGCGGCGCGTCGCCACTTTCACTTCCTTGGCCGGCAACAACAGCGTCCAGTGCTCCTCTTCGCCGCGCTGGTGCAGGTAGTGCAAAAGCGCTGCCGCGCCCAGCACCGGGTGGCCGGCGAAGGGCAGTTCCTCGTCGACGGTGAAGATGCGTGCCGAGTAGGTGTCCAGGGAGGCGGACGGAAACAGGAAGATCGACTCGAACTGCCGCAGCTCCTGGGTCAGTGCCAGCAGGGTCTGTTCGGGCATGCCACGGGCATCGGGAAACACCGCCAGGCCATTGCCGGTGAGCGGTTGGTCGGCGAAAACGTCGAGCTGCCAGTACTGTTGCGTGGACATGGGCCTCCAGATGCCGACCTTGAGCGGCTAAAGAAAAACTCGACAGCCAGCCTAGCGAGCTATATGTTCGCCGACAAGAAAGCGCAGGTCACAGCGCCGCGCTTTCCAGGCCACCGCAGTGGCCGGCGTCGCTCGGACGGTTCCGGGCGCCTACGTTCATCAGAGGACACCATGACTGAACCCCGTTCAGCTCGTCGCTTTGCGCGCATCGATCGCCTGCCCCCCTACGTTTTCAACATCACCGCCGAACTGAAGATGGCGGCCCGCCGCCGTGGCGAGGACATCATCGACCTGTCCATGGGCAACCCGGACGGGGCCACGCCGCCGCACATCGTCGAGAAGCTCTGCCAGGTCGCCCAGCGCGAAGACACCCACGGTTATTCCACCTCCCGTGGCATTCCGCGCCTGCGCCGCGCCATCTCGCACTGGTATCGCGACCGCTACGAGGTGGAGATCGACCCGGAATCCGAAGCCATCGTCACCATCGGCTCCAAGGAAGGCCTGGCGCACCTGATGCTGGCGACCCTGGACCACGGCGACACCATCCTGGTGCCCAACCCCAGCTACCCGATCCACATCTACGGCGCGGTGATCGCCGGCGCCCAGGTGCGCTCGGTGCCGCTGGTGCCGGGAATCGACTTCTTCAACGAGCTGGAGCGGGCGATCCGCGAATCGATCCCCAAGCCGAAGATGATGATCCTCGGCTTCCCCTCCAACCCCACCGCGCAATGCGTGGAGCTGGATTTCTTCGAGCGTGTGGTCGATCTGGCCAAGCGCTACGACGTGCTGGTGGTGCACGACCTGGCCTACGCCGACATCACCTTCGACGGCTGGAAAGCCCCCTCGATCATGCAGGTGCCCGGCGCCAAGGACATTGCGGTGGAGTTCTTCACCCTGTCCAAGAGCTACAACATGGCCGGCTGGCGCATCGGCTTCATGGTCGGCAACCCGGAGCTGGTCTCGGCCCTGGCGCGGATCAAGAGCTACCACGACTACGGCACTTTCACCCCGCTGCAGGTGGCTGCCATCGCCGCACTGGAGGGCGACCAGCAGTGCGTGCGTGAAATCGCCGAGCAGTACCAGAAACGCCGCGATGTGCTGGTGAAGGGCCTGCATGAGGCTGGCTGGATGGTGGAGAACCCCAAGGCCTCCATGTACATCTGGGCGAAGATTCCCGAACCCTATGCGCACATGGGATCACTGGAGTTCGCCAAGAAGCTGCTCAAGGATGCCAAGGTTTCGGTGTCGCCGGGCGTCGGCTTCGGTGACTACGGTGACGACCATGTGCGCTTCGCCCTGATCGAAAACCGCGACCGCCTGCGCCAGGCCGTGCGCGGAATCAAGGCGATGTTCCGCGCCGATGGCCTGTTGCCGGCCAAGGCCGAGTGACCGGCCGTGGATAATGAAAAGGGCGGCCAACCGGCCGCCCTTTTCGTTTTGGAGTCCCTCACCCCATCGGGCTTGCGGAGCCATGTCACGCAGGGACCTGGAGAGTGCCCCGCGCGCCGGAAGCCCCATCCCGCCTCCGCTCGCGCTCAGGGGTGAGGGAGTGCCTCGTTGCAGGGGCTCAGCGAGCGGGATAATCCGCCAACACTTCGCGCTGGCCGGCCTTGTTCAGGCCAACCACCTGATAGGCATCATGCTGGTCGCCCATTTCCATGCCCGGCGAGCCCATCGGCATGCCCGGCACGGCGGCGCCGACCAGATCGGCACGCTCGCGCAGCTTGAGAACGTCGGCGGCCGGCACGTGACCCTCGACGAACTTGCCGTCGATCACGCCGGTGTGGCACGAGCCCATGCTGTAAGGCACGCCGAGTTTGGTCTTCACTGCACTCATGTCCGCCTCGACATGGTCGTTGACGGTGAAGCCGTTGCTTTCCAGGTGCTTGATCCAGTCCTTGCAGCAACTGCAGTTGGCATCGCGGTGCACGTCGATGGTCAGCGGCTCGGCGGCCTGGGCGGCGCCGGCGACAAGGGCGGTGAGCAGAAGCAGGGTGCGCATGGTTGGGAACCTTGGAAGTTGAACGCGACCGAGCATACTCCCGCGGTGGGGGCGGCCCCACCCGCCGTTTGTTTCCCGATATGACGCGGGCGTCGAACTTGCCAGGCGGCGTGGGGTCTCTAGCTGATCGGTGGTGCGTCCGCGACTGTCGGTCGCAGGGTTGGACGCTCGGCAATGGCTGCATGGCCAAGGAGAAAATCGGATGCTCTTCGCCCGTCTCGTCCTGCTGGTCCAGGCTCTGGTCTGGGGTGGCCTGGGACTGCTCTACTGGATCCGCCCCTACGAAATGGCCAACCTCAGCGGCATGTTGCTGATGGAACCGTCCTCGGTGAGCGATGCCCGCGTGTTCTACGGCGGCCACCAGTTCGCCCTCGCGTTGTTCCTCGTTTTCGCCCTGCGGCGACGCCTGCTGGTGCGGCCGGCGCTGATCCTGATGATCCTGGTCCAGTTGACCCTGACGCTGTCGCGCCTGTTGATCGCCTGGACCGAAGGTGGCATGGAATGGGACGCCCAGTTGGCCGGCGTGGTCTATCGCGGCGTGATCTCGGCACTGGCGATCTTCGCCCTCTATTGGCTGGAGCGGCAGTCGCGCCATCGCCACGTGGTGGTGAGCGAGGAAGAGGAGCCGGAAGAGCGCAAGGCGGACTTCGAGGGGCTATGAACGGCGAACGATGCGAGCTTCGGATAAGCGGCCCGGCCTGCTGGCGGCCCCGCTGCCGGGCAGCCCCTGCTCCGTGCTATCGTATTGATTTCGCGGTAGAAGCAAGGCGGAGCCAGCATGAAGTTCGTACACCAACGTGAGCACCTGAACGAAGGCGACCTGGTTGTCATCGAGTGCTCCATGACCTGCAACATCCGCCTGATGACCGATGCCGCCTTCCGCAGCTTCAAGAATGGCGGGCGCCACGTCTACCACGGCGGCGCGTTCGACCGGTTCCCGGCGAAGATCAAGGTGCCCAGCACCGGCAACTGGAACATCACCATCGATACCGTCACCCGCCGCGCCATCAGCGTCACGCGCAAGGCCGACTTCAAGTACAGCATCAAGTTCGTGCGCAAGTCGCCGTCGAACTACAGCTGATCCTCATTGCCCCGCATGCGCGGGGAAATCCGCCAGCAGGCGGGCGATGCCCTCGTCCACGGCCTGCTGGGTGATCTTCGGATCGTGCAGCTGGCGCGCCACCTGCGCCTGATAGAGCACCTGCCCGGTTGCCTCGTCGAGAATCTGCAGCGCCAGGCGCGCCTGTTCCTGGTCGGTGATCTGGGTCTGGGTCATCACGCCCGCGCCGGTCACCACCGGGCGCTGGACGATGCCGGTCTGGCTGTCCAGCCCGACGGCATAGATCACCCGCAACTCCCCTGAGCTCTCCTGATAGCGGTAGCCCTTGGCTTCCAGCGCGCGGCGCACGGCGAGATCGAAGCGATCTTCGAGGTCCTCGCGGTGGCCCTGGGCGCGCACGGCCTGGATGAAGAAGGTACTTTGCCGGCCGTTGGCGGCGGGGGAGACGCTGATGTTGGCGGGGTCAGTGCCGGCGCAGGCGGCCAGCAGCAGGCAGAGCAGGGGAAGTATCAGGCGGGACATGGACGTGCCTCTTGTCATTGTCCCGCAAGCGTAGCCGCCTTGCGGTGGCTCGCCGCCCAACCCTTGGTTGGGCGGCGCGCGGTCGGGCGACCGGGGCTCAGCGGCGGGTCAACAGCACGCCGGCTTCCATGTGGTGCGTGTAGGGGAACTGGTCGAACAGGGCGCAGCGGCTGACCTGGTGGCTGTCGTGCAGCTGGGCGATGTTCTGCGCCAGGGTCTCCGGGTTGCAGGAGATGTACAGGATATTGTCGAAGCGCCGGGTCAGCTCGCAGGTGTCCGGGTCCATGCCGGCACGCGGCGGGTCGACGAACACGCTGCCGAACTCGTAGGATTTCAGGTCGACATCGGCCAGGCGGCGGAACGGCCGCACCTCATTCAGCGCCTGGGTCAGCTCTTCGGCGGAGAGACGCACCAGGGTGACATTGTCCACGGCGTTGTCGGCCAGGTTCGCCAGGGCGGCGTTCACCGAGGTCTTGCTGATCTCGGTGGCCAGCACCTTGCGCACGCGGGTCGCCAGGGGCAGGGTGAAGTTGCCGTTGCCGCAGTACAGCTCCAGCAGATCGTCCTCACGCTCGCCCAGGGCTTCGTGCGCCCAGTTGAGCATCTTCTGGCACACCTCGCCGTTGGGCTGGGTGAAGGCGCCCTCCGGCTGGCGGTAGCGGAAGGTGCGGCCGGCGACGGTCAGCTCTTCACTCACATAGTCACGGCCCACCACCAGGCGCTTGCCGCGCGAACGGCCGACAATGCTCACGCCCAGCTCGGCAGCCAGCTGCTCCGCGGCGGCCTGCCAGGCTGCGTCCACCGGGCGGTGGTAGCACAGGGTGATCAGCGCATCGCCAGCCAGGGTGGTGAGGAACTCTACCTGGAACAGCTTGTGGCCCAGCGTTGGCTCAGCCCACGCAGCCTTCAGGCGCGGCATCAGTTCGTTGATGCGCTGGCTGGCGATGGGGAATTCCTCGATCAGGATCGGCGTGTGCTTGTCGCCCTGCTCGAACATCGCGTAGTGGCGGGCCTCGCCCTCGCGCCACAGGCGGAACTCGGCGCGCAGGCGGTAATGCTCACGGGGCGAATCGAACACCGCAGGCTCGGGCGCGGCGAAGGGCGCCAGCAGCTCGCGCAGACGGGCGACCTTGTCGGCCAGTTGGCTGTCGTAGTGGGACGGATCGAAACGCGGACTGCTCATGGGGCGGGTAACTCGTGTGGTCGGCGGCATCCTGATGGGTATCGCTGCGCTCCACACCATCCTACACCTGTGCTACTCGTAGGATGGGTGGAGCGCAGCGATACCCATGCCGCGAAAAGAAAATCAGGCGTTGAACCAGCCCAGCTTGATCACGAACAGGATCGAGAGGATGACCAGCGCCGGGTTCAGCTCGCGGAAGCGGCCGGACAGCAGCTTGCAGGCGGTCCAGGTGATGAAGCCGAAGGCGATGCCGTTGGCGATGGAGAAGGTCAGCGGCATGGCCAGGGCGGTTACTACGACCGGTGCGGCGACGGTCAGGTCGTCCCAGTCGATTTCGGCCAGGCCGGAGGCCATCAGCACGGCGACGAAGAACAGGGCCGGCGCAGTGGCGAAGGCCGGCACGTTGCCTGCCAGCGGGGCGAAGAACAGCGCCAGCAGGAACAGCACGGCGACCACGATGGCGGTCAGGCCGGTACGGCCGCCAGCGGAAACGCCCGCCGCCGACTCGATGTAGCTGGTGGTGGTGGAGGTGCCCAGCAGCGAGCCGACCATGGCGGCGGAGCTGTCGGCGATCAGCGCACGGCCCATCTTCGGCATGTGCCCGTCCTTGCCCATCAGGCCGGCGCGCTTGGCCACGCCGATCAGGGTGCCAGAGTTGTCGAACAGGTCGACGAAGAGGAAGGCGAAGATCACGCTGAACAGGCCGATGTCCAGCGCGCCCTTGATATCCAGCTGCAGGAAGGTCGGCGCCAGCGACGGCGGCATCGACACCACGCCACCGAACTGGGAGACGCCGATGGCGATTGAGATGAAGGTGACCACCAGGATGCCGATCATCACAGCGCCGGTCACGCGGCGGGCTTCCAGGGCGACGATCAGGATGAAGCCGAGGATCGCCAGCAGCGGTGCAGGCTTGGCCAGGTCGCCCATGCCCACCAGGGTGGCCTGGTTGGCGACCACGATGCCCGATTCCTTCAGCGCGATCAGCGCGAGGAACAGGCCGATGCCGGCGGCGATCGCCGAGCGCAGGGCCAGCGGGATGCTGTTGATGATCCATTCGCGGATGCGGAAGATCGAGATGACGAAGAACATGCACGCGGAGAGGAACACCGCACCGAGCGCCACCTGCCAGGTGTGGCCCATGTGCAGGACCACGGTGTAGGTGAAGAAGGCGTTCAGGCCCATGCCGGGAGCCAGGGCGATCGGGTAGTTGGCGATCAGGCCCATCACCGCCGAGCCGATGGCTGCGGCCAGGCAGGTGGCGACGAAGATCGCGCCCTTGTCCATGCCCGTCTCGCCGAGGATGCTCGGGTTGACGAAAAGGATGTAGGCCATGGTCAGGAAGGTAGTGATACCCGCCAAGATCTCGGTGCGCACATTGGTGTTGTGCGCCTTGAGTTGGAACAGCTTTTCCAGCATGTTTGGCTCCCCGTGACGCTCTTGCGCCGTTATCGTTCTGGCCGGGAAAAGCAAGGTGCATGCCCAGGTGGGCCCTGCGCCTTTTCTTGTGACCGGCAAAAGGCGCGCATGATACCAGCTTGCCCTGAGCCGGAGAATTTCTGACCGGACCGCCAGCATCCGTTCGTCTGCAAGCTTAGTCGCGGGCGCCGACCAAGGGCGTGCAACTTGTACCCTGACAGTGGTCTCACCTTTTATAACCCTGGCCTGACCGGGCCCTTCAGCCCGCTTCCTTGTCGATGAAACGCTCTATTCCGATCCTCTTCGCCTCATTGTTGGGCGCCTGCGCCGGTGCGCCGCCGTCGGCACCGCAGCACACCTTCGATGTCCATGCCGTGGCGGAAAAGCCCACGGCCAGCACTCGCACCCTGGCCGATCCGCAAGGCAAGGCCGTGCTGGTGGCGACCCATCCCGCGCTGACCCAGCGCGACGTGCAGCGGGCCGAACTGGCCAGTGTTGCTGGCGGCAAGCCTGCGGTACGTGTGTTGTTCACGCCCGACGCCAGCCAGCGTCTGGCGAAACTCACTGAGGAAGAGCAGGGCAAGGCCCTGGCTGTCGTCATCGACGGCCAATTGCGCCTGTTGCCGAAAGTGACGCGGGTGGTGACCAATGGTCAGGTGATGCTCAAGGGCTTCACCAGCCAGGCGGAGGCGGAGACACTGGTGCGCCGGCTCAATGATCTGCGCGATGTGCCGGTGCAACCGGAGCAGGGAGCGGAAGGGCAACCCTGATGCGACTTCGACGGGCTTTACCCGGTACAGGCTAATCGCTGTAATAGCGGCTTTACATTCCGATGGATCGGGCAGTGAGGCGACCGGGTTCGCCATGCCCCGCAAGGAGAGCGCCAGAGTGATTGTCGGCATCGACCTCGGTACCACCAACAGCCTAGTCGCCGTTTGGCGTGATGATTCTCCACAGTTGGTACCCAATGCGCTGGGAAGCGTGATTACGCCCAGCGTCGTAGGGCTGGACGATCAGGGACAAGTACTGGTCGGCCAGGCCGCCCGCGAGCGGCTGCAGACCCATCCCCAGCTGACTGCGGCGCTGTTCAAGCGGCACATGGGCAGTGCCCAGGAAATCAGCCTCGGCGCTCGCCGCTTGCGTCCCGAAGAGTTGTCTGCGCTGGTATTGCGCAGCCTCAAGGAGGATGTCGAACGGGTCTTTGGCGAACCTGTGACGGAGGCTGTGATCAGCGTCCCGGCCTATTTCAGCGATGCCCAGCGCAAGGCGACGCGGATCGCCGGGGAACTGGCCGGACTGAAGGTCGAGAAGCTGGTCAACGAACCGACCGCCGCCGCGCTGGCCTATGGTGTGCACCAGAAGGACCGGGAAACCTCGTTTCTGGTCTTCGACCTGGGGGGCGGTACCTTCGACGTCTCTATCCTCGAACTCTTCGAAGGGGTGATGGAGGTCCGCGCCAGCGCTGGCGACAACTTCCTCGGCGGCGAGGACTTCGATGCCGCGCTGGTCCAGCATTTCCTGTCCAGCCAGCGCCAGGACAAGGCTTTTCCTGATGTCGACAGCCCCGGTCTGCGCAATCGCCTGCGCAGGGAGGCCGAGCGCGTGCGCCAGGCTCTGGGGCAGGAAGCAACGGCTACCTTCAGTCTGGCCCATGGGGGACGGCAGTGGGAGCAGGTGATCAGTCAGGAGGAACTGCAGAAGATCTGCGCGCCACTGCTGGAGCGGCTGCGCGGCCCCATCGAGCGAGCCCTGCGCGATGCGCGTATCCGCGTCGCCGATCTCGATGAGATTCTGCTGGTCGGCGGCACCACGCGCATGCCGCTGATCCGCAAGCTGGCAGCGGGCTTGTTCGGGCGCTTCCCGGCCATGCAGATCAACCCGGATGAGGTCGTCGCGCTGGGCGCCGCGGTCCAGGCGGCGCTCAAGCAGCGGGCGGCGGCGCTGGAAGAGGTGGTGCTGACCGATGTCTGCCCGTACTCGCTGGGCATCGAGACCACGGCGCAGTTCGGACGAATGTACGAGGCCGGCCATTACCTGCCGATCATCGAGCGCAATTGCGTCGTGCCGATCAGCCGGGTGAAGACCATCCAGACGCTGCACGACAACCAGACCCACGTGCTGCTGAAGATATTCCAGGGTGAAAGCCGCATGGTGAAGGACAACATCGCCCTGGGCGAGTTGAGCATAGCCGTTCCACCGCGCCCGGCGGGCGAGGTGGAGCTGGATGTGCGCTTCACCTACGACAACAACGGCATCCTCGAGGCGGAAGTGAAGATCCCCGCCACCGACGAGGTGCACAGCCTGGTGATCGAGAAGAGCCCTGGCGTGCTGTCGCCGGAGGAAGTGCGTCGTCGTCTCGCCGAGCTGGCGCAGTTGAAGGTTCACCCTCGCGAGCAGTTGGTCAACACTGTGCTGCTGGCGCGCCTGGAACGCTTGTATCAGGAGCACCTGGGCGAGGTGCGGGAGATGCTCGCGCAGATGGCCGGCAACTTCCAGCAGGTGCTCGGAACCCAGGACACAGGCCGCATCGCTGACCTGCGCGCGGCCATCGAGCAGCGTCTCGAGGAACTCGAACGATCCCCCTGGCAATAAAGGAAGCGGCCATGAGTTGTTGGGAAGTCCTCGGCCTGGATGCCGAGGCGGATGAGCGAACCATCAAGCGGCACTACGCGCGGTTGCTCAAGGGGACTCGCCCGGATGAGGACCCCGAGGCCTTCCAGGCTCTGCGTGAGGCCTACGAGCAGGCACAGCGTTGGGCGCAATGGCGCGCGGAAAATCGGGATGAGGTCGCTCCGGTAGCAGATCTGCCGGAGGATGCGCCTTCCTCGGTGGCCACCCCGGTGGTGGTCGAATTGCCGGTGCCGGTGCCAGAGCTGCCTCAGGATTTTCGCGGCGAGCGACCGCAACACCTGGCGGAGCTGCTGTCCGGGTTGCGTCCCTCGCTGCTCACCGAACGTCGCTTGCAAGCCGAAGCAGCCGGCCTGGCCGTGGCGTTCGAGCGCGGTGTGCTGCAACTGTGCCTGGAGGAGGACTACGAGTCCGTCCTTCGCGAGGCGGCTTGTCGCGAGTACCACTGGCTGGAAGTGGTCGAGGCGCCTGCACTCACGGCGCTGGAATTGCAGCCGCTGTATGCGCGGATCCTGCAGAGCCATCTTCTGAGCTTGCGTCAATTGCACAACCATGGCGAGCCGGCCGCGCTGGTGGATGGCCTGCGGACCCTGGCCGGGCAACCCTGGCTGCAGAGCTACGACGGCCGGGCGTTGCTGGAGAGTGCGGTGGTGTCGATGCTGCTGGAGATGCCGTCATGGAGCTGCGACACCCTCGACCAGGTGGCCTCCGTGTTTGCCTGGCAGGAAGGCCAGCGGGAAGCCAATTGCCCTGACTATCAATGGCGCGAACTGCTGGAACGCTGGGATGCCGAGCGCTTCTACGCGCGGGTGCTGGACAACGCCCGGCGCTGGGAGCTGACGGCAGAGTGTCGGGCTGCGCGGCTGGTGCTTTCGCCTTTCGATGCTCCCCAGCGGCGCCAGTTCATGGCGGACTTCGACGAGGAGGATCGGCAGCACAGCACTTCTATCGCCAGGGCGTTCATCTATCGCTATCCACAGTTGCTGGAACGCCTGCCCGGTGCGGCGCTGGACGAGATCTTCTGGCGCGACCTGGGGCGGAGCGGGCCTTGGGTAGGGCGAACGGCCGTCTTGTGGGGCGCTTTCATGGTGTTCTATGGCGTGACGGTCGCTCCGGGAGAGCTGGCCAAGCCAAAGCCGGATTATGGGGTTCTGCTCATCGGTCTTCCCGTGGTGTCAGTTATTCTTGCCGGGGTATTGAACCGGGTGATCGGGTGGTTCCAGGCTATGACCGGTTATGCGCTGGCCAAGCTGGATTACCGCTTGAGCGGCTTTTTGCCGGCAAGTTGGCACCAACATGGCGCGGGTATTCGCCCTCTTTGGCATGGCGCCATCAGCTATGTGATGGCTCTGGCTGTCGGTGGTGCGTCGGGGCTGAGGGTCCCCGACTTGTGGCCGCAAGCGCTCGTCATCGCACCCGGGGTAATGCTGGGCCTGCATCTGTTCAAACACTTCAGTGTCATGGACAGGGGTATCGGATTTGTGGCCAGTCTATGGTCACGCTACCGGCGCTACCTGCATATTGTGGTTCTGCTCTTCATCGCTCTGACTGTTGTGACGGCGATGGTGGTCAAGAGCGCGAGTGAAACCAAACCCAGGTACCAGACCGAGGCCGAGATCGCCCGGTACTGCCAGGAGGCGAAAAATCACGGGGATATCCGCTGCGTCCTGCGTGATGCCGCAAACTCGCCGCCGGCCAGCGGAAAGTAAGGCCATGAAAAAGCCCGGCATCTGCCGGGCTTTTTCATGGTGCGGTTCGCGGTTTCGGCTTAGGCGCCGTAGACCGGGAACTTGGCGCAGATGGCCTTGACCTTCTCGCGCACGCCGTCCACCACGGACTCGTCGCCCATGTTGGTCAGGATGTCGCAGATCCAGCCGGCCAGCTCGCGGCACTCGGCTTCCTTGAAGCCGCGGGTGGTGACGGCGGGGGTGCCGATACGCAGGCCGGAGGTGACGAACGGGGAGCGCGGGTCGTTCGGTACGCTGTTCTTGTTCACGGTGATGAAGGCGCGACCCAGGGCGGCGTCGGCGTCCTTACCGGTGATGTCCTGCTTGATCAGGGACAGCAGGAACAGGTGGTTCTGGGTACCGCCGGAAACCACGTCGAAGCCGCGCTCGATGAACACGCTGGCCATGGTCTGGGCGTTCTTCAGGACCTGCTGCTGGTAGGCCTTGAACTCGGGCTGCAGGGCTTCTTTGAAGCACACGGCCTTGGCGGCGATCACGTGCTCCAGCGGGCCACCCTGGGCACCCGGGAAGACAGCGGAGTTCAGCTTCTTCTCGATCTCTTCGTTCTTGCGAGCGAGGATCAGGCCGCCGCGCGGGCCGCGCAGGGTCTTGTGGGTGGTGGTGGTGACCACGTCGGCGAACGGCACCGGGTTCGGGTAGACGCCAGCGGCGACCAGACCGGCCACGTGGGCCATGTCGACGAACAGGTAGGCACCGACCTTGTCGGCGATGGCGCGGAAGCGGGCGAAGTCCAGGACCTGGGAATAGGCGGAGAAGCCGGCGACGATCATCTTCGGCTTGTGCTCGAGGGCCAGGCGCTCGACTTCGTCGTAGTCGATCAGGCCGGCGTCGGTGATGCCGTACTGCACGGCGTTGTACAGCTTGCCGGAGGAAGAAACGCTGGCGCCGTGGGTCAGGTGACCGCCGTGGGCCAGGCTCATGCCCAGGATGGTGTCACCGGCCGACAGCAGGGCCAGGTAGACGGCGGCGTTGGCCTGGGAGCCGGCGTGCGGCTGGACGTTGGCGTAGTCGGCGCCGAACAGTTCCTTGGCGCGGTCGATGGCCAGTTGCTCGACGACGTCGACGTACTCGCAACCACCGTAGTAGCGCTTGCCCGGGTAGCCTTCGGCGTACTTGTTGGTCAGCACCGAACCCTGGGCTTCCATCACCGCCGGGCTGGTGTAGTTCTCGGAGGCGATGAGCTCGATGTGCTCTTCCTGGCGCTGGGCTTCCTGCTCCATCGCGGCGAAGAGTTCGGCATCGTAGCGGGCGAGGGTCAAATCACGGCTGAACATGGCGGTCCTCTTAAGGATCGGGTGCTGGGGGAAAGGCGCGCATTCTAACCCAAGGCGTCGGTGCTGGCACATGAAAGGCGGTCATGTGGCTGACAAGCGGGGTTCAAGGCGCCGGATCGGCGGATTTGCGAGCGGTTTGGCGCTTGCTGGGACGGTGGGGCGCGTGTAGGAGCGGACTCCGTCCGCGATCGATCCCCGGCGGCTCCGAGCTGGCCAGTGGCACATCGCGGACGGAGTCCGCTCCTACGCAGAACCGAACATCGAGCCGATGGTTCAGCCCAGCAGGAACAGCGCGTTGCTGGCGAACAGCGCGGCGAACTGGTCCGCCGGGACCGGGCGGCCGAAGAGGAAGCCCTGCACTTCGTCGCAGCCGTGCTCGCGCAGGAACTCGAGCTGCTCGTGGCTCTCCACGCCCTCGGCGATCACCATCAGGTTCAGGCTGTGGGCCATGGCGATGATGGCGCGGGCGATCTGCGCGTCCTGCTCGCCGTGGGGCAGGCCGTCGACGAAGCTGCGGTCGATCTTCAGCACGTCGATAGGGAACTGCTTGAGGTAGTTGAGCGAGGAATAGCCGGTGCCGAAATCGTCCACCGCAATCGCCAGCCCCAGGCGCTTCAAGCCCTGAAGTATCTGCATCGCCTGGGAAACGTCGCTCATCAGGATGCTTTCGGTCAGTTCCAGCTCCAGGCACGCCGGGGCGATGCCGGTGTCCTCGAGGATGCCGGCGATGCGCTCGCCCAGCTGGCCGTCGGCGAACTGCCGGGCCGAGAGGTTTACGGAAATCTTCGGCACCCGCACCTTGTCGCGGTGCCAGGCGCGAAGCTGCAGGCAGGCCTGCTCCAGCAGCCAGTCGCCGACCTGGGCGACCAGACCGAGCTCTTCCAGCACCGGGATGAACTCAGCCGGCGGGATCAGCCCGCGCTTGGGGTGCTGCCAGCGCAGCAGCGCCTCGGCGCCGGTCAGGCGGCGGCCATCACCGGTGAACTGCGGCTGGTAGTGCAGGACGAACTCGTGCAGCTCGATGGCGCGGCGCAGGTCGCTTTCCAGCTCCAGACGTTCCAGGGCGCGGGCGTTCATCTCGGCCTGGTAGAACTGGAAGTTGTTCTTGCCCATTTCCTTGGCGTGGTACATCGCCGTGTCGGCGTTCTTCATCAGTTGGCTGAGCTCGGCGCCGTCCTGTGGCGAGAGCGCCACGCCGATGCTGGCGGTGACGAAGAATTCGCGGCCCTCCAGGGTGAAGGGGCGAGCGAGGCTGGAAAGGATCTGCTCGGCCACCTGGATCGCCTGCCGCAGCGCCTTCTCGCGGTCCTTCTGACCGGAGAGCAGCAGGGTGAACTCGTCGCCGCCCATGCGCGCCACGGTGTCGTCGTCGCTGACGCAAAGGCTCAGGCGCTCGGCCACTTCCTTGAGCATGCGGTCGCCGGCGGCGTGGCCCAGGGAGTCGTTGATCGGTTTGAAGCGGTCGAGGTCGAGGAACATCAGCACCACCCACTGCTGGTGCCGTTCGGCTTGCAACAGCGCGGTGTGCAGGCGGTCCTGGAACAGCGTGCGGTTGGGCAGGTGGGTCAGGGCGTCGTAATAGGCCAGGCGGTGGATGCGCCGTTCGCTGGCCTTGCGCTCGCTGATGTCGCTGAAGAAGCAGACGAAGCTGACCAGGTCGCCTTCCTCGTCATGCACCGCGGTGATGCCGACCCAGCTCGGATACAACTCGCCATTCTTGCGCTTCTGCAGGATCTCGCCTTCCCAACTGCCACTCTTGAGCAGGCTTTCCATCACGTGCTTGAGCTGGTTGGCTTCCTGGCGGTCGGCGGTGAGCAGGCGCGGCAGCTGGTCCAGCACTTCTTCGGCGGAGTAGCCGGTCAGGCGGCTGAAGGAGTCGTTGATCTGCACGATGTAGCCGGCCGGATCGGTAACCATGATCGCCGCCGTGGAATGTTCGAATACCGTCGCCGCCATGCGCATCTCGCGCTCGGCACGGCGTTGCTGGCTGATGTCGCGGGCAACGCCGAGCAGGCCTTCGAAGCGGCCGTGGTCGTCCCACATCAGGGCGATGCGCAGTTCCACGGGAATCTTGTGGCCGTCGGCGTGCAGGCAGTCGAGGCTGAACAGCTGCGGTTCGCTGTTCTCGCGCAGTTCGGCGAGGCGCTTGGGCTCGCCGATGGCGGCCTGTACGCGGTGCAGCAGTTCTTCCAGGCGCTCCAGTTGCACCGGGTTGGCGGCTATCGGCTGGAAGCCGTTGGCCAGCACCCACTCGGGGCTGTAGCCGAATACCTGCTGGATCGATGGGCTGATGTAGTTGAGCTTGACCTGGGCGTCGGTGGAGAGGATCACGTCGCTGATGCTCTCGGCGAGCATGCGGTAGCGGCGGCCGCTCTCGCGCAGGGAGTTGTGCGCCTCGACCGTGTCGGTGATGTCCTTGGCCACGCCGATCAGCCGCGCCACACGGCCGGAAGCGTTGCGGGTGAAGGCCTGTTCGCGGATGTCGAACCAGTGCCAGTTGCCGTCGCGGTGGCGCCAGCGCAGCTGGCTGTCCAGCAGCAGGCCATCGCCCACGACCTGCTGCAGGTTGCGCACGCGCCAGTAGCACTCGACATCGTCGGGGTGCAGCACCTTTTCCCAGAAGCGCTCGCCCATTTCGCGCAGCTCGTCGCTGCTGTAGCCGAGCTGGTGGCCGAGGTTGTGGTTGCTGAAGATCACCCGACGCGCGGCGATGTCGTGGATGTACAGGGTGTCGGGTACCGCACGCACCGCGTCGGACCAGAACTTTTCGCGCTCGATCAGCGACAGCTCGACCTGCTTGCGGCTGGTGATGTCCGACAGGCTCAGGGTGACGGCGTGGAAGTCCTGGATCATCTCCGGCACGCGCAGTTGCAGCCACAGGTGGCGCTGCTCACCCTGACGGGTATTGATGCAGGCTTCCAGCTCGACCATGCCGTGGCCGTGCAGCACGGCTTCGAGCACCTTGCTGCGGACGCCCTCCGGGCGCATGCCGGCGCCGCCGATGAGCACCTGCCAGGCCTGCTCGGTGGTGCCCACGCCCATCAGGCGCTTGGCGACGTTGTTGATCTCCGTGATGCGCACCTGGCGTTGCAGCCAGGGCAGGCGCTCGGGCTGCGAGGCGATCCAGCCGCGCAGATCGCTCTGCCGGCGCAGGTTGAGGTCCACCAGGCTCTGGCGCAGGGCGGAGAGGTCGAGCACGCAGAGGGCGACGCCGACGCCGTCGAAGATGTCCTGGTAGCGCCGGCGGGTCTCCTCGAGGATATGCAGTGCCTGCTGTTCCTCGGTGACGTCGCGCAGCACCCAGACCTGCCCGCCCTGGGGCAGGTTGCCGCGCAGCACCCAGGTCTGCTCCGGTGACAGGGGGCTGTCGTCCAGCGAGTGGTGGCTGACGGCGAACAGGCGCGGCTGGCCGGCATGGTTCACCCGCACCAGTTCCGCGCCGTTCTCGCTGGCCGCTTCGCTGCCGTTGAGCAACCCGCCCAGCCCTGGCAGCAGCTCCAGCAGGTGATGCTCGCCGGCGTCTTCGGTCGTGAGGCCGAACAACTGCTCCGCCTGTGGATTGAGGTAGGCGAGGCGGCCGTCGGCGCGGGTCACCAGCACCCGCTCGTCGATTGCGCCCAGGGCCTGCGCGGCCTGACGCAGGCCCTGCTGCGACTCTGCGGTCAGCGTCCGCAGGTTCTGCTGTTCGCGTTGCAGGCGCAGCAGGGCGGCGCCGGCAATCCCGGCCAGCACCAGCAGCAGCGCCAGCTCGCCGCCCAGGCGCGGCAGCAGGATGGAGCGGATCTGCCGGTCGTCGAATTGCGGGTGCAGCTTCCAGTCGGTGTTCTGGATATCCAGGCCGTCCAGGCTCTGCGCCTGTTCCAGCGGCGTGGCCGCGGACAGCGGGCCGGGGCGGTAGCCGCTGGAGCGACCGAGGACCTTCTGCTGGACGTCGTCGACCAGGATCCAATCGGGCGACTCGG
Source organism: Pseudomonas sp. DP-17 (assembly GCF_022380625.1). Lineage (NCBI taxonomy): Bacteria > Pseudomonadati > Pseudomonadota > Gammaproteobacteria > Pseudomonadales > Pseudomonadaceae > Pseudomonas > Pseudomonas sp. DP-17. Next base: position 66,581 of record NZ_JAKSXG010000010.1, on the reverse strand, counting down.
GGCGGATCTTCGCGGCCCAGCCACGCCGGGCGGCCTTTTCGTCGAGGCGGATAACGTCGTCGCCTTCGCCGGGCTCGGTGGCCTTCAACCAGACATAGAAGTAGCCGCCGTTCTCCTCGCTGAAGGCATAGTGATAGGCCTGCTGCGCGCTGCGCCGGCGCAGGGCCTCGATGAAAGCGGCGTCCTTGATGCCACTGGCGGAGTCGTGCACCGGTGCGCCGCTGGTGTCCAGTCGGACCAGGCTGTGGAAGGATGGATAGATGTGCTTCAGTCCCGCGATCAACGGTGCGTGGAGATCGCTGGGGGTGCGGTCCCGTTCCTGTTGCAGCAGGGCCTGGGCGGCCACCGCCTTGAGTTCCAGGGTCAGGGAGATCCGCTGGGCCATCTGTTCGCCGTGCAGCACCACCCGCTCACGCTCGAAGCGCTCCTGGCTGCGGAACTCCTGGTGCAGCTGCCAGCCCAGCAGGCCGAGCATGAACAGCACCAGCAGCACCAGCGCGGTCCGGGTCGCCACGCGGCCAGGCCTGGCCAGGGCGTCCGGAGGAGTACGGGGGAAAATAGACAAGGACTTAGGGACCTGGGGCGATACGGCTGAATTCGGCGCAGGCTAGGATGCCCGGAAAGGCGGCGAAGTGCCAGTATGGCCGACGAGCGTCGTTTGCCCTTCCTGGTTCATTCCGGTAGCTTTGCCGCACGCGCGCGTGGTGTGGGTTGCATAAAGTACATCCGCGCAGAGTCCCGCGCGAAGGGCCGTCCATCGGTCGTTCGCGCCCGCCGGCAGCCCGCTCGCGAGCGTTCGAGCGCTGCCGCTCCGGCCACTGAGCCGGCGTCCCGGAACCTGCCGTCGTCTGTTCCGGCCATCCCGATCACAATTCATCCCAGAAGTCAGGTATCCATGGCTCAATACGTCTACACCATGCACCGGGTCGGCAAGGTCGTGCCGCCCAAGCGTGAAATCCTCAAGAACATCTCCCTGTCGTTCTTCCCCGGCGCCAAGATCGGCGTGCTCGGCCTGAACGGCGCGGGTAAATCCACCCTGCTGCGCATCATGGCCGGCGTCGACACCGAGATCGAAGGTGAAGCGCGCCCGATGCCGGGCATCAACGTCGGCTACCTGCCGCAGGAGCCCAAGCTCGACCCGCAGGCCACCGTTCGCGAGATCGTCGAGGAGGCCGTCGGCCAGATCAAGGCCGCCCAGGCCCGCCTGGACGAGGTCTACGCCGCCTACGCCGAGCCGGACGCCGACTTCGACGCCCTGGCCGCCGAGCAGGCCAAGCTGGAGGCCATCCTCCAGGCTTCCGACGGCCACAACCTGGAGCGCCAGCTGGAAGTCGCCGCCGACGCCCTGCGCCTGCCGCCGTGGGATGCGAAGATCGAGCACCTCTCCGGTGGTGAAAAGCGCCGTGTCGCCCTCTGCCGCCTGCTGCTGTCCGCCCCGGACATGCTGCTGCTGGACGAACCGACCAACCACCTGGACGCCGACTCGGTTGCCTGGCTGGAGCACTTCCTCCACGACTTCCCGGGCACTGTGGTAGCGATCACCCACGACCGCTACTTCCTCGACAACGTCGCCGGCTGGATTCTCGAGCTGGACCGTGGCCAGGGCATCCCGTTCGAAGGCAACTACTCCGGCTGGCTGGAATCCAAGGCCAACCGCCTGGCCCAGGAAGCCAAGCAGGAAGCCTCCCACGCCAAGGCCATGAAGGCCGAACTGGAGTGGGTACGCCAGGGCGCCAAGGCTCGCCAGTCCAAGTCCAAGGCCCGTCTGCAGCGCTTTGAGGAAATGCAATCGCAGGAATTCCAGAAGCGCAGCGAGACCAACGAGATCTATATCCCGGCCGGTCCGCGCCTGGGCGACAAGGTCATCGAGCTGCACAACGTCAGCAAGGGCTACGGCGATCGCCAACTGATCGACGATCTGTCGCTGAGCATTCCCAAGGGCGCCATCGTCGGCGTGATCGGCGGCAACGGTGCGGGTAAATCCACCCTGTTCCGCATGCTGACCGGCAAGGAGCAACCGGACTCGGGTACCATCGAGATCGGCGAAACCGTGCAGATCGCCAGCGTCGACCAGAGCCGCGAAATCCTCGACGGCAACAAGACCGTGTGGGAGCAGGTATCCGACGGCTTCGAGCAGATCAAGATCGGCAACTACGAAGTCCCGTCGCGCAGCTACGTCGGCCGCTTCAACTTCAAGGGCGGCGACCAGCAGAAGTTCGTCAAGGACCTCTCCGGTGGTGAGCGTGGCCGTCTGCACCTGGCCCTGACCCTGAAGCAGGGCGGCAACGTACTGCTGCTCGACGAACCGTCCAACGACCTCGACGTGGAAACCCTGCGTGCGCTGGAAGAAGCGTTGCTGGACTTCCCCGGCGCCGCCATCGTGATTTCCCACGATCGCTGGTTCCTGGACCGCATCGCCACCCATATCCTCTCCTACGAGGATGACGGCAAGGTGGTCTTCTTCGAAGGCAACTACACCGAGTTCGAAGCCGATCGCAAGAAGCGCCTGGGCGACGCTGCCTCGCAGCCGCACCGCGTGCGCTACAAGAAGCTGGCTTAAGCCGCTTCTGCATGAAAACGGGGCCTTCGGGCCCCGTTTTTTTTGCGGCGCGCGCCGACAGCGGTCAGCGGCTGCGCTTGAGATCGTCCAGGGCGCGCCGCTGTTCCTCCAGCTGGCGCTGCAGTGTGTCGATCTGTCGCGCCTGGTCCTGCAGGGTGCGTTGCTGTTCTTCCAGCTGGCGCGACATGTGTTCCAGGTCGTCGGTGCTGAATTTCGACTTGTGGATCACTTCGCTGTCGAATGTATCCGCCACCACCAGCGCGCCGGATTCGGTGAAATTGCCCAGTTTCATGGCCCCGTGGGCGGGCAGGGCGAGGGTGCAGGTGAGGGCGGCGAGCAGCGCGAGCGGGCGGATGGGCATCATGGGCGTCCTGGTGGTATGAGTTTGTTGAGTGCAACTGTCTATTGATTTTGTATACAAAAATCTGTTTTTCTGCCGGTCCGGCAGAAGTGGGATTTATATTTTTGCACCATAAAGATTCATAAAAGCGTCACGCTGCACTATCTCGGGGCGGCGTGGATTGTTAGAGTCTGCCGGCAAAAAAGCATCACATAATCAGAAAAGTACCGGTGTAGACATGACGCAATCCGTTGACTCGTTCCTCGAGCGCCTCAAGCGGCGCGACCCCGACCAGCCCGAATTCCACCAGGCGGTGGAAGAGGTGCTGCGCTCCCTCTGGCCCTTCCTCGAAGCCAACCCGCATTACCTGCAGGCCGGCATCGTCGAACGCATCGTCGAGCCCGAACGCGCGATCCTGTTCCGCGTGCCGTGGGTGGATGATGCCGGACGAGTTCGGGTCAACCGCGGTTTCCGCATCCAGATGAGCAGCGCCATCGGCCCGTACAAGGGCGGCCTGCGCTTCCACCCTTCGGTGAACCTGGGCGTGCTGAAGTTCCTGGCCTTCGAGCAGGTCTTCAAGAACTCCCTGACCTCGCTGCCCATGGGCGGCGGCAAGGGTGGTTCGGACTTCGATCCCAAGGGCAAGAGCGATGCCGAAGTCATGCGCTTCTGCCAGTCCTTCATGAGCGAACTGTTCCGCCATGTCGGCGCTGACCTCGACGTGCCGGCCGGCGACATCGGGGTGGGGGCTCGCGAGATCGGTTACCTGTTCGGCCAGTACAAGCGCCTGTCCAACGAGTTCACCTCGGTGCTGACCGGCAAGGGCATGTCCTACGGCGGCAGCCTGATCCGCCCGGAAGCCACCGGCTACGGTTGCGTGTACTTCGCCCAGGAAATGCTCAAGGCCCGCGAGAGCGGCTTCGACGGCCAGCGCGTGGCCATCTCCGGTTCCGGCAACGTGGCCCAGTATGCCGCGCAGAAGGTCATGGAACTGGGCGGCAAGGTGATCTCGCTGTCCGATTCCGAAGGCACACTGTTCATCGAGGCCGGCCTGACCCTGGAGCAGTGGGAAGCCGTCATGGAGTTGAAGAACATCCGTCGCGGCCGTCTCAGCGAGATGACCGGCCCCGGCCTGCGTTTCCTCGCCGGCGAACGTCCGTGGTCGCTCGCCTGCGACATTGCGCTGCCCTGTGCCACGCAGAACGAACTGGACGCCAACGACGCGCGCACCCTGCTGGCCAACGGCTGCATCTGCGTGGCCGAAGGCGCGAACATGCCATCGACCCTGGAGGCTGTGGATATCTTCATCGAAGCGGGCATCCTCTACGCGCCGGGCAAGGCCTCCAACGCCGGCGGCGTCGCCACCAGCGGCCTGGAGATGAGTCAGAACGCCATGCGCCTGCTGTGGACCGCCGGGGAAGTGGACCAGCGCCTGCACGGCATCATGCAGAACATCCACCATGCCTGCGTCGCCTATGGCGAGGAGAATGGCCGGATCAACTACGTGAAGGGCGCCAACATCGCCGGCTTTGTCAAAGTTGCCGATGCCATGCTGGCCCAGGGCGTGGTCTGATCGCTGCGCCAGAATGAAGAACGGGCCCATTCGGGCCCGTTCTTCATTCTGCCGGTACAGACGCTCCTGCAGGTCCGGCGTCGATCCGATCAGTCCACCGGCCGTGGCGTGGTCGCGGTGCTAGGCGGCAGCAGCGGGTACTCCACCCGCGGCTGCTTGCCGGTGACGGTCTTGAGGAAGGCAACGATGTCACCGACTTCCTCGGTACTCAGCTGTTTGCCCAGCTGTGCGGTGCCCATGATCGCCACGGCTTCCTCCAGGTCCCAGACCTGCCCGCTGTGGAAGTACGGCGCGGTCAGCGCGATGTTGCGCAGGGGGGCTGCGCGGAACACGTAGGCATCGTTCTGCGTCTTGGTCACCTCGAAGCGGCCCTTGTCGCCAGTGGGCAGGATCTTGCCGTCGGGCTTCTTCACCAGGCCGAACGGGAAGTACGCCTGGCCGCCCAGGTTCACGCCGTTGTGGCAACTGATGCAGCCCGAGCTCATGAAGGTCTGCAAGCCCTTCTTCTCCCTGGCGTCGAGGGCGTTGTCGTCGCCCTTGAGGTAGAGGTCGAAGCGCGAGTCCGGGGTGATCAGGGTCGACTCGAAGGCCTGCAGCGCGCGGGCCATGTTGTCGAAGCTGACCGGTTGCTTGTCGCTGGGGAAGGCTTTGCCGAAGGCGGTGACATACTCGGGCATGCTGCTCAGCGTGGCCTCGACGTTCTTCGGCGTGTTGTGCATCTCCACCGGGTTCTGCACCGGGCCCTTGGCCTGTTCTTCCAGGTCCTTGGCGCGGCCATCCCAGAACTGCGCGACGTTGAACACCGCGTTGAACACGGTGGGTGAGTTGCGCGCGCCTTTCTGCCAGGCGTGGCCGCTGGAAGCGGGCACGTTGTCGGCGCCACCGGTGCCGATGTTGTGGCAGGTGTTGCAGCTGATCACGTGGCTGGCGGACAGGCGCGGTTCGAAGAACAGTTGCCGGCCCAGTTCGATCTGGTTGGGGTCGAGCTTGTCGCTGGCCTGCTCCGGGATGGGCTTGAAGAGGCTGTTGGCGTTGTCGCGCAGGACGTCGGCATTCGCTTGCGCCGCCGCGGTGCTCACGGCCAGCAGCAAGCTGCCCAGCGCCAGTTTGATGGGCTGCATGTGGAGTCTCCTTGTTTCAGGCTTTGGTTTCTTCTGAGTTCAAGGAGAGGCGATGGGCTGCGGGGGAGGCTTGACCGAAATCAAACGGGCGTTCATGCCGTCTGTGGAATGTTGCCGCAGTCTCAGTTCCCCCGCAGGGCTTGGCCGAGCGCGCGGTCCTTCTGCTGTTGCCAGTCGCGGTCCCGGTCGCTGTTGCGCTGTTCTTCGTACTGCTGGCGTTCCTGGCTTACGCGCATGGCCTGGCATTGCTGGAAGCCGTCGTTCCAGCCGAGGGCATACTTCGGCTCGCCCAGGTAGCGCGGCACGTTCTTGCGGAACTCGCCGGTAATCGCGCCGGCCGCCTGGCGACCGCTGCCACAGCCATCGTCATAGCCGTCGGCATAGGCGGGCGGGTAGCCCTGGGCAAGGAGGTTTTCGTGGGTGGTTTCGCAGCCGGCGAGCAGCGCGGCGCAGAGCAGGATCAGGGTGGCGCGGTGCGCCATGGAAGCTCCCGTGTACCGATAAGGCGGGCACACGCGCCGGCAGGAAGCGCCACTCGAGGTGACATGGCGCGACTCTAGCCAGCGGTTGGTGAGAAAAGCGTCAAGCCGGCGTGATGCGGATGTGCTGGCCTGATGCAGGCTTTGCCAGGCAGTCGATGTGCACGGGCAGGAAGGCTTCGATCACCGCGCGATTGCTCAGCAGATGATCGCTCAGCACCGGCGTGGTGAAGCTGCCACCTCCGGCCAGCGCCATGGGCAGCAGCAACTGGTCGGCAAGGTGTTCCTCGACGCTGGCGCCGCTGCGGCGCCACTCATCAGCCTGGCGCAATGCCTGGCTGGCAATGCGCTCGGCGCTGATCCCGGATTGACCGAAGGCACAGAACACCAGGGTCAGGTGCTCGCACTCGACTTCCAGCAGCAAGGCGTTGCCCGGCCCCTGATCTTCCGGCAGACGGACGACCCGAGCGGATGCCGCGTGCCAATCCTGATGCCGTTTCACCTTCTCCAGCTCGCGATCCCCGACATGACCGGGAATGGCCGCGAGCAGGGCGCGGGCCGAGCGCGAAAGCACGGCGCCGGCTTGCGGCAGATGCAGCGGCTGCAACTCGCCGGGCTCCACCCGCATCTGCAGTTCGCCGCCGCCGGCCGGCATGAAGCCATGGCGCAGCAATTCGAAGTTCACCTTCGCGCCCATGCGCCGCAGCAGTGGCAACCAGCTGCGCTCGATGAAGTCCGCCGGTGGCGCGAGCGGATTGTGCGTACCGCCGCTGATCGCCAGGCTGCTCGGCCCATCGGCAAACAGCAGGGCTGGTAGCAGTGTCTGTAAGACCAGCACGGCGCTGCCCGCGCTGCCGATGGCGAAACGGTAGTCGCCGCCGCGAATCGCACCGGGGCGGAAGGTCAGGCTGCGCGAACCCATCTCGTCGCCTTCCAGCGCCGCGCCGCAGATTTCCGCCGCCGCGCGCACGGCCGTCAGGTGCTGACGCAGCAGCCCCGGCCGCGAACGCCGGCCACGGATGTTGACGATGCGCAGCCCTTTGCCGGTGATCATCGACAGGCTCAGCGCGCTGCGCAGGATCTGCCCGCCACCTTCGGCGCCGTCGAGTTCGATCAGATGCTTGTTCATCGTGCGTACTTCCTCACCTGCTCGCACAGGAAGCTATCCAGACGCTCCGTGTCGCGGCAGCCGCCGCGCAGGGCGCCAAGGGTTTCCGCGCGTTGCAGTTCTTGCTCGATCAGCCGGTGCAGGGCCGGGCGTGCCGGGCCGTATTCGGCCTCGACCGCCTGGCGCTTGAGCACCAGCAGTTCCTCGACTTCGGCGCGCTGCGCAGCATCGTCGAGCGTTGCCTCCATCAATGTCTCGAAGACCATCGGCGGCATGCCGAGGCCCTGGTCGATCCAGCGCACCGCCAGCAGCGGGCGCAATACATAGAGGTATTTCTTGTAGCGAACCTCCTCGCCCTGCAGATAGCCACGGAAGTTCTTCTTCGCCATCGACAGGTAGTGCGCCCGCGCAGCGGCGGGCGAGTAGAAGTCCCGCGCCAGTTGGCGCAGACCGTCGGTCGCCGCCGATTCGCTGCGGTACACCAGCGGCGAGTCCAGCCACTCCAGCAGTGTCGGGTTGGACTTGCGCAGCAGTCGCAGCGTCTTGCGCAGCTCCCAGCCGCTGAGGTCCAGCTCGTCGGTCAGCGGGCGCTCCAGCACGTCGCGCGATTCCTCCACGCGCAGGTACCAGTCCGGTTGATGCACATAGACGAAGCGTACGTCGTAGTCGCTGTCCGGCGAGGCGAAGCCCCAGGCGCGGCTGCCCGATTCACACGCGTAGAGCACGGTGACGCCTTGCTCCTGCTCCAGTCGTTTCAATTCTTCCAGGACCCGTTCGCGCATGGCGGCGGGGAGTGGATGTCGTTCGTCCCTGTTCATGGGGTATTCCTTGTTCTTTCAGTCCGTCGCGCTGGCGGCCAGCGCGGACAATGTTCGTCGTCGCGGGTTGTACAGGGTGAGGCACCAGATGCCCCACCATTCCTTGCCGTCATCGAAGTAGCAGCTCCAGTGGCTGCGGTGGGGTTCGGCATCGCCGTCGCCCACCCAGTCGAGTACCTGCAGGCCTTCGTCCGGGTACAGCCGCAGCACCTGCAGCCATTCGCGGAAGTCCGCTACCTGCAGCTGGGTGCCGTAGGGCGGGTCGCGGAAGGCGCGGCACAACGGGCCGTCGTCGCGGGCCAGTTCGCGCACTGCCTCGATGCCGAGTACCTGCGGGCGGGCCCGGGTGAGCTCCGGCGTCAGGTCCGGCCAGCACTGCTTGGCATAGCGGGCGTCCTTGGCGATCAGCTCCAGTCGCCACAGCCGTGCGCGCTCGTTGATCGTCTCGAACAGCATCTGCAACGCCCGGCGATGCTCCGCTTCGCCGGGGATGGCGGTCGGGTCGAGTGTCAGCACGCGGAAGTCGAAGACGCAGCCCGCCTGTTCCAGGCGGGCGCGCAGCGCTTCCGTGCGCTGGTTTTCCATGGGTTGCAGCATGTCCTTACCTCATCCTTTCACGCACACCACCTGACGCAGGGTATGCAGCACTTCCACCAGCTCGCGCTGGGCGTCCATCACGGCGTCGATGTCCTTGTAGGCCATCGGGATCTCGTCGATCACGTCCTTGTCCTTGCGGCATTCGACGTGGGCGGTGGCGCGCACCTGGTCTTCGACGCTGAACAGCTTCTTGGCCTTGGTGCGGCTCATGGTCCGCCCTGCGCCGTGGCTGCACGAGCAGAACGCCTCTTCGTTACCCAGGCCGCGGACGATGAAGCTCCTGGCGCCCATCGACCCCGGAATGATGCCGAGCTGGCCCTTCTGCGCGGACACCGCGCCTTTACGCGTTACCAGTACCTCTTCGCCGAAGTGACGTTCCTTCTGCACGTAGTTGTGGTGGCAGTTCACCGCTTCCAGGCTGGCTTCGAACGGCTTGCGGATGACCTGTCGCGCCGCCGCAATCACCGCGCGCATCATCAGTTCGCGGTTCTGCCGGGCGAAGTCCTGGGCCCAGCCCACGGCTTCGACGTAGTCGTCGAAGTGCTGGCTGCCTTCTTCGAAGTAGGCCAGGTCACGGTCCGGCAGGTTGGCGATGTGCTGGCGCATATCGGCCTGGGCCAGTTCGATGAACAGGTTGCCGATGGCATTGCCCACCCCGCGCGATCCGCTGTGCAGCATGAACCAGACGCGGTTGGCCTCGTCGAGGCAGACCTCGATGAAGTGGTTGCCGGTGCCGAGGGTTCCCAGGTGCTTGCGGTTGTTGGTCTTCTCCAGTTTCGGGTACTTGTCGGTAATCACCTTGAAGCGCCCGGCCAGCGCGCGCCACGCGTCGTCGGCATGCTCGGGCACGTCCTCCCAGGCGCCCTGGTCGCGGCGGCCGAAGGTCTTGCCGTGGGGCACGGCCTTCTCGATGGCGCTGCGCAGGCCGTGCAGGTTATCCGGCAGGTCCGAGGCCACCAGCGAGGTGCGCGCGGCGATCATGCCGCAGCCGATGTCCACGCCGACGGCGGCCGGAATGATGGCGCCCCGGGTGGGGATCACGCTGCCGATGGTCGATCCCTTGCCCAGGTGCACGTCCGGCATCACGGCCAGGTGCTTGAAGATGAAGGGCATCTTCGCGGTGTTCATCAGTTGCTGCTTGGCGTCTTCTTCCACCGGCACGCCCTGGGTCCAGAGCTTGATCGGTTTGCCGTTGGCGACTTCCAGCAGTTGGAAGGTCTTGGTGTTCATGTTCTGACTCTCTTCTATTGCGTGGCGAGCTGGTCGGAAGCAGGTTGTGCCCGGCCATCGCGAATGCGTTTGTTCAAGCGACAGGTGCGGCAGCGTATCGCTGTAGAGAACACCTGTCCCTGACAGTCCTCGTACCACCACTTCTGCTGGGCGGCGGTCCAGGTCTGCTCGGCGCCGCAGTCGTGGCAGGTGAATGCCTGGTCTTCGTACCAGCCTCGGCGCACGAACAGCGGGTCGCCGTAGCTGTTGTAGGGCGCCAGGTTCGAGCGGTTCACCGGCAAGCTGCCAGGCGGTGCCAGGCGGCTTTTGGGCTGCCTGGCCCGCTCGGCTTTCCAGGCCTTGCGTCGCTCGCGCTTCTGGCGGATTTCCATGCGGCGCTGCTTGTTGCTCTTCACGGTGCCATCTCCTGAGCCGGACAGGCCCTGTTCAGGCCTGCTTCAGCGTTACCAGTCCATTCAATACCTGATCCAGGCCACCGAATACCGAGATGCGGTCGATTCGTTCGGCCACCCGTTCCAGGGTTTCCAGCTCTTTCAGGCGCAGGGCGGTGGGGTTGTCTTCCATCACCTTGGCCGTGTTCAGCAGCGAGCGGGTCGCCGAGGTTTCTTCGCGGCGGCGGATCACATTCGCTTGCGCGGCCTTCTCCGCCTCCACTACCTGGGCCAGCAGGGTCTTCATCTCGCCCGGCAGGATGATGTCGCGCACACCCAGGCCGCTGACCTCGATGCCGGTGCCCGGCAGCCGCTCCTTCAGGTACGCGCTGACCGAGTCGTCGATGAGCTGCTTGTTCTCCAGCAACTCATCCAGCGAGCGGGTGCCCACCGCCGCGCGCAGGCCGAACTGCAGCTCGCGGTAAAGGTGCTCCAGCGGCTTGGACAGGCTGGAAAACGCCGTCAGCACATCGCTGTAACGCCAGTTGGCGGCCAGGTTCAGGCGCAGGCTCACCTTGTCGCGGGTAAGGATTTCCTGCCCGCTGACTTCCAGCGCCTGGATCCGCGTATCGATCAGCTCCACGCTCACCTGACGGTTGTAGCGCCAGAAGCCGTACTGGCCCGCCGGCAGCAACTCGACCACCGCACCGTCGACCTTCAGCACGCCGACCTGGTAGGCCGGCACCAGGGTCACCAGCAGCGCTTCGACACCGATCACGCTGCGGCCGCGCAGGTTGCCCTGCATCTGTTGCAGCAGCGCCGGCGCGACGCGGTACTCCTGGCTCAGGTCGATGCGCTCCAGGCGCTGCTCGGTCTGGCCCTTCCAGTACAGCCGACGGCTGCCCGGTGCGAGGATTTCCGCCAGCACGCCGTCTTCGAAGCGCAGGCCGGCCTCGTTCTCGGCCAGGTCCATGCGGGTGAAGTAGCGTTCGACCAGCGCCGGTTCCGACTGGCGCAGGTAGCCGGCCAGGCGGTGCTCGAACAACGGGGTGTTCAGGCTGAAGGTTTCCACGCTCAGGCGGTTGTACAGGTCCAGGTGGCGGTGGATGCCTGGTTCGAGGATCGCCAGGAAATCGCCCTCGGAGTACAGCAGGCCGCGTTCGTTCTTCTTCACGGTAAAGCGCTTCAGCAGTTTCATTTCGTTCTCTTCCTTCTTCTCTTTGTCCTTGGGTGCCGGTGTTCGCCGGCCCGTCGGGTGGCGAGGCGGGGGCCTGCGAGAGCCAGGTGCTGTGGACGTCCTGTCCATCAAGCCGAATCCATCGGCCAGCACTTGCCTTGTCGCGGGCCCGGTCCTCGTACCGGGCGGGCCGGCGGTGGCTTCGGGTCCCTGGCGTATCCGGCCTTCCTGGCCGCTTTGCGCCTGTCCCGTCGCCCACCGGCGGGGTGTTGCCTTCATGAGTAGCTGCCGTGGGAGGGCAGTGTTCGAGCGGGAGTCGAACCCGCGACAGGCCATTCCTTCGATGGCTGCTCTACCGGACTGAGCTATCGAACGGCGCGGGCAGGATTCGAACCTGCGACGGCTCCCTCGGAGGGGAGTGCTCTACCGGGCTGAGCTACCGCGCCATCGACCGTGACTGCTGCAGCGGCATGCACGAAGCCGACACCAGGGGTGGGCTCGGGCACCGGCGGGAGTTGAAGTCCCTGCCCGTGGGCTGCATCAGCGATGCGGTCGAGGGAGATATAGCGAGGGGCGTGCCAGGTTTGTTTTGGAAAGATGGTTATATTCATAAGTCACTGATAGATAGGGGTTTAATTATTTTTATCCTGTTCCTTTTCGATTGCCCTGGTTGGCCGGTAAGGAGATTTTTAGATATCCTGGGATCGTTATTTATCTTGATGGATAAAAGATGAAAGCCAAGAAAACCGTCGCCATCGGCTTCCTCGGTTCGACCCTGGATCGCGTCGGCAAGGGCGCGGCGCGCTGGCAGAAATGGCGGCCCACGGTCGGCCTGTGCCAGCAGCAGGACCTGCTGATCGACCGCCTGGAACTGATCCATGGGCTGGATGCGCGGGATATCGGGCTGGCCGAGCGCATTGCCGCCGACGTGCGGCATATCTCCCCGGAAACCGAGGTGCGCCTGCAGCCCATGGCGCTGCGCAACCCGTGGGATTTCGAGGAGGTGTATGGCGCGCTGCACGATTTCGTCGGCGGTTACGCCTTCGATACCGAGCGCGAGGACTACCTGGTGCACATCACCACTGGCACCCACGTCGCGCAGATCTGCTGGTTCCTCCTGACCGAGGCGCGCTACCTGCCGGCGCGGCTGGTGCAGGCGTCGCCGTCGCGGCGCAAGGACGAGGCGCGGCATCCGGAAGGGACGGTGGCGGTCATCGACCTCGACCTGTCGCGCTATGACCGCATCGCCACGCGCTTCCGCCGTGAGCAGGAAGAAAGCCTGGCCTTCCTCAAGTCCGGCATCGCCACGCGCAATGCCGAGTTCAACCGCTCCATCGAACAGATCGAGCGGGTGGCCGGGCGCTCCCGCGCGCCGATGCTGCTGATCGGCCCGACCGGCGCCGGCAAGTCCTTCCTCGCTCGCCGCGTGTACGAACTCAAGCGTGCACGGCACCAGTTCCAGGGCCGTTTCGTCGAGGTGAACTGCGCGACCCTGCGCGGCGACGGCGCCATGTCCGCGCTGTTCGGCCATATCAAGGGTGCCTTCACCGGTGCGCAGAACGCCCGTGAAGGCCTGCTGCGCGCGGCCGATGGCGGCATGCTGTTCCTCGACGAGATCGGCGAACTGGGTCTGGATGAGCAGGCCATGCTGCTCAAGGCCATCGAGGAGAAGCGCTTCTTCCCGCTGGGCTCGGACCGCGAGGTGGGCAGTGACTTCCAGCTGATCGCCGGCACCCACCGCGACCTCCGTGAGCGCGTGGCTGAAGGCCTGTTCCGCGAGGACCTGTTCGCCCGCATCAACCTCTGGACCTTCGACCTGCCGGGGTTGGCCGGGCGCCGCGAGGACATCGAGCCGAACATCGATTTCGAACTGGAGCGCCACGCCCGCGAGCAGGGCCGCCTGGTGCGCTTCAACCGCGAGGCCCGCACGCGCTACCTGGCCTTCGCCAACTCGGCGCAGGCGTTGTGGAGCGGCAACTTCCGTGAGCTGTCGGCGTCCATCACCCGCATGGCGACCCTGGCCGACAGCGGTCGGATCGACGAGGCGCTGGTGGAAGAAGAGGTCGGCCGGCTGCGCCGCTCCTGGGGCGCTACCCGGGCCCGGAGCCCGCTGGATCCTCTGCTGGGGGAGGGCGCCGAGACGCTGGACCTGTTCGACCGCCTGCAACTGGAAGCGGTGATCGACGTCTGCCGGCAGGCGCGCAGCCTGTCCGATGCGGGCCGCCAGCTGTTCGCCGTTTCGCGCCAGGAGAAGCAGAATCCCAACGACGCAGACCGCCTGCGCAAGTACCTGGCACGCTTCGGTCTGGACTGGGCCGGCATCACTGGCGGGGTGCGCTAGAATCGGCGTTTTTGGGTAGCGGCAAGGAGCCGATCATGGAAGATGCGATGAGCGTCGAGCAGTTGTGCCGACGCATCGAGGCCGGCGAAGCGTTCAAGTATGTTTACTTCTGGGGGCATCGCCCGAAGCATGCCGTGGAAGTCGACAAGAGCTGCTTCAGCCAGTGGTTCGAAGCGGACTTCGAGATCGACGGAGTGACCTACCGCAGCGCCGAGCATTGCATGATGGCCGCCAAGGCCCGGCTGTTCGACGACGAAGCGGCGCTGGCGCGGATTCTCGCGGCGCGCACGCCGGCCGAGGCGAAGTCCATCGGCCGCGAGATCCGCGGCTTCGACGAGGCAGCGTGGAATGCCGAGCGGCTGGGCATCGTCACCCGCGCCAACCACGCCAAGTTCGGGCAGAACGCCGACTTGCGCGAGTTCCTGCTGGGTACCGGTGATCGCGTGCTGGTCGAGGCCAGTCCGGTGGATGCCATCTGGGGCATCGGCCTGGCGGCCGATCACCCCGACGCGGGCAACCCGGCGCGTTGGCGCGGGCTGAACCTGCTGGGCTTCGCCCTGATGAGCGCGCGCGCTGCGCTGCGCCAGGAGAGCGGCGATGCCTGAGTTCACGTCTGCTCAGCAGCAATTGCTGCGCGACCACCGCCTGGCCTGGTTCGCCGGGCGCATCATCCACGACGCGCAGCCGCCAATCAGTGATGCCCAGCTTGCAGAGGTCCAGCTGCGCCTGGGCAGCCAGCTGCCGCCCGAACTGGTCGCCCTATGGCGCTGCGCCTTCGGTGGCCGGCTGGATTACGAACTGTGCGTGGACTACGACGGCCACCTGCATCCCTATTCCTTCAATGAGCTGTTCTACCCGGACAGCGACGGTTACCACGACCTGTGGGGCTGGCTGGAGCATGAACAGGAGTGCGCCGAAGAAGTCGCCGACGAGAATGGCGAAGAATGGAATGGTCGCGTGGGCTTCCTGCCCATCGGTGGTTTCGAGTACCTGGAGCGGGTCTACGTCTGCGTCGAGCCGGAAGAGTTCGGCGCCATCTACGCTTGGAGCCGCGCCTTGCCGCCAGCCTGGCCGCTGCGTTTGCACGAGGATGCACTGACCCGGGTGGCCGACGACCTGTACGGCCTGTTCGCGTTGCTGGGCTTCGATGAAGACCCGTTCGTAGAGGGCGCGGATGCCGGGCAGGAGTTGCTCGAGGCCTTGGATGAACTGGCCGCCGCGGGCGCCGAGGGCGAAACGCTGGCGCGGCTTCTGCACGATTCGCTGCGGCCGTTGGTGCGTGACTGGCGCATGGCACTGGAGCAGGGACGCCTCGCCGCGGAACCAGAGCTGCAACGCCTGGCCCTGATGCATGCAGTGCGCAGCGGCGATATCGCCTTGCTGGAGCGGCTGCGCGACCTGGGCTGCGACCTCGGCCGGCTGTTAACCGGCGGTGGTAATGCGCCGGTGCATGCGCGCGTGATGCAGCACGATGCCCTGGTGCAATGGTTTGCCGCCCAGGGCATCGCGGAGCGCCAGCTGGATCAGTAGTGGTACCAGCGCAGCTCCAGCATCACTTCGTTGCGCGGGCTGGCTTCATGGCTGAACTCGCGTTGTGCCGACAGACGCAGACCGAGGTTGCGGCCTAGTTCCACCTGCTGGCCGAAGCTCAGGGTGCGGCGTACTTCGCCGTTGTGGAAGTAGTCGCCCTTGCCCTCGAGGCTGAGGTTGCCCAGCGGGTTGCTCCACAGCACGCCGGTGTCGAAGCCCATGGCCGGGGCGAGGGCGGCGGCGAAGTCCTGGTTGTTCTCCAGGCGCGCAGTGCCCAGGGCGTAGGCCTGCAGATCGTCGCTGAGCTTCCAGCTGCCGCCGGCGCCGCCGTTGAGGTGGCCGACCAGGGTGTCATGGTCGTTGTCGCTGTGCTTGCCGATCACCCGTTCCCAGCCGCCGGCGACCTGCCAGGACAGCGGTTTCAGCAGCTCGTTGCGCGGCGTCATGGAGCGGATGGTGACCAGGTCCAGCTGTTGCAGTTGCCAGCGATTGCCCTCGTACTGGCGCAGCTTGAGCTGGCCGATCTCGATCTGTGCGCCGAGGGGGAAGCCGTAGGCGTTGTCGTCGAGGTCGTGGTAGGCCATGCGCAGGCCGTACTGGGCGAAGGCTTCGCCATCGCGGCTGCCGGCGCCCAGTTGCCAGGTGCGTGACTCGTGGCCGTTCTCCGGCTGCCCGGGGCGTTCCACGTCCAGTGCTGGCGGCGGGTTGCGGTTGATCGCCTTGAGCAGGTTGTAGCTGCGCGAGGCGGTGGACTGGTCGCGTTCCTGGCCAGTGGCGCGGTAGCGCACCAGGCGGAAGGCGGTGTCCTGTACCAGTGCCTGGCGGTCGGCGGGCAGGGCGGCGAATTCGGGGCTCTGCAGCTGGTTGTCGTCATCGGCGATGCTTCGCGCCAGCACCTTCTCGTCGTGGCTCAGCGGTTCGCCGCGGGCCAGCAGCTCACGCTCGCGGGATGGACGATAGTCCACCCGGTCGATCAGTCCGGCGTCCTTCACCGCGCGCACCGTATCGGTAGGGATGGCAGTGATCGGGAAGTGGTCGGTGAGCTCGGTGCCGGGGCGGGCGATCTCCAGCAGCTCCAGCAGGCGGAACGAGCAGTTCTCGTCGAAGAAGTAATACTTGAAGCGGATCTGCTTCAGCTCCCAGACGTGCTCGACCATGCGCGCGGTTTCTTCCGGCGTCAGGTTCAGGCGGTACTCCCAGAGGTCGCGGTTCTCCAGGCGACTGTACTCGGAGAGCTTCTCGCGGTAGGGCACCAGGGCGAACAGGCCGGGGTAGCCGCCCATCAGGCCTTTCCAGGCATAGAGGATGCTGTTGTCCATGCCCTCGATGTAGGCACCGAAGTTGAGTGCGTAACTGAGCAGGGCAGTGTTGTCGGAGTCGACGTCGGCCTGGTCGATGCGCAGCAGGGTGTGGCCGAACATCGAGGACGGGCTGTTCAGGTAGGCGGCCGGGAACACCAGCACGGCGCTGTGCGGGTTGATGTCCTGGTACCAGGTGGTGAATTCCTTGCACTCCACAGTCGGCAGGTCGTCGAGCTGCAATTGCTGGCGCAACCAGCGGGTGCGCGCCGGGTAAACGCATTGGGCGTGCTTGTCGCCCAGGCTGGCCGGGGCGTAGAGGGCCTTCACGGTGGCGGTCAGTTCGGATTCCGGATGGCGGTCTCCGTCCTTGGCGAGGAAGAACTTCGGGTCGTCGACGAAGCTGCGCCAGCCTCCGAGCTTGGCGTGCTCGTAGTGTCCCAGGGCGAGCCAGTAGGGCTCGTTGGCCAGGCTTTGCAGGCGTTGTGGGTCGATCGCCGGCGAAGCCAGCAGTGGGGTGCAGGCGCACAGCGCCATCCAGGGCAACAGGCGTTTGGGCATCGAGTGGGCTACTGGGAGGGAAGGGTGAGCCCGCCCGGAGTGGGCGGGCTCGCGTCGGCCGTCAGGCCTGTTCGGCGTACTTGGCCAGGGTGCTGTCCTGCTTCAGGACGGCCTGGGTGTTGGCGTAGACGTCCTCGGCGGTGACGTCGGACTTGTTGAAGATCTGCGCGAAGTGCTCGTGGGTGACCTGGGCGAAGTGTGCGCGATCCTCGGGCTTCACGCCCAGTACCACGGCGTAGGTGGTCAGTGCTTCGCCGTCACCCTTGGCCATGTCCTCGGACAGCTCGTCCATCATGCTGCTGAGCACGATCATCGGCTTGCCGCCGTAGGTCAGCGCACCGTTGGTGTGGCAGCCGTTGGTGCCGGTGGTCATGCCGAAGGTGTTGTTGCCGCTGGTGCCGTTGGTGGTGGCGGCCAGGACGTGGGTGGCGGTGCCGCGCTGGCCCTTGAACAGCATGTTGCCCCAGCCGCAGCCGTCGCTGCCGGGTGCATCGGCGAGGGCGCTCAGGGAGGCGGTGGCGAGGAGGGTACCGAGCAGAATCCTTTTCATCGTTTTTCTCTCTTTTTGAGGTCGGGGACCGGTGAACAGTCGCTGACAGCAAAACAGCGCCTGTCAGAGCTTTTCTCCAATGCCTTGCGGGTGTCAAGGCAACCGCTGCCGCAGGCAGTATGGCCGAGCCGGTCTCGGCAGGCCCGGATGATCCGCAGTTGATCGGCATCAGCGGCGGAAGTGTTGGAACCGACCACACTTGAATCAGTTCCCCTTGCGAGGAAGTAGTCATGGTCGATTTCGATCCACGGCCAGCGCTGGACCAGTTGGCGGCCGAATATTCCAAACGCGCCGAAGCCATCCGCCGCGACCTCGGCCGCAGCCATTCGCCGGACTTCGCCGAGCAGGCCCAGCAGCGGCAGAACGACGATGTGCTGCGCGCCCTGCTGGCCGAGGCGGAGGCCGGCATGCGCCTGGTGGGCCTGGCGCGGCTGCGCCTGGCTGACGGCACCTATGGCGAGTGCGTGCGTTGCGGCGAACTCATCGAGGAGCGCCGTTTGCGCGCATTGCCGGCGGCCGAGCACTGCCTGCGCTGCGCCGATGCGGTGGACTGAAACTGTCACCAATACTGCCTTGCCAGTGGCGCGCGGGCGGCGCGAGAATGCGGACGAATCTCCGCGGCCTCGCGCCGCCCGAAGCAAGGACCTCCAATGCCCGATTCCGTTGCTGCCGGCCTGCGCCTGGCGCCCGATGAACTGACCCGCCCCTTCTCCCCCGAACAGTTTCCCTTCAAGACTACCGAAGAACTGGAGCCTTTCCTGGGCGTGCTCGGACAGGAGCGCGCGGTCGAGGCGCTGCAGTTCGGCGTGGCGATGCCGCGCCCGGGTTACAACGTGTTCGTCATGGGCGAGCCGGGCACCGGTCGCTTCTCCTTCGTACAGCGTTACCTGAAGGCCGAGGGGAAGCGCCTGCCGACGCCGGCCGACTGGGTCTACGTCAACAATTTCGATGATTCGCGCGAGCCGCGTGTGATCGAGCTGCCACCGGGCAGCGCCGCCGAGTTCGGCACCGACATCGACCACCTGATCGACAACCTGCTGTCCACCTTCCCTTCGGTGTTCGAGAACCCGGCCTACCAGCAGAAGAAGAGCGCCATCGACCGCGCCTTCAACCAGCGCTATGACAAGGCCCTGGACACAGTCGAACGCCTGGCGCTGGAGAAGGAAGTCGCCCTGTATCGCGACAGCGCCAACATCGCCTTTACCCCGATGAAGGACGGCAAGGCGCTGGACGAGGCCGAGTTCGCCCAGTTGCCGGAAGAGGAGCGGGAGCGTTTCCACGCCGACATCGCCGATCTGGAGGAACACCTCAACGAGGAGCTCTCCAGCCTGCCGCAGTGGAAGCGCGAGTCCAGCAACCAGCTGCGCCAGCTCAACGAGGAAACCATCACCCTGGCGCTGCAGCCGTTGCTGGCGCCGCTGGTGGAGAAGTACAACAACAATTCCGGCGTCAGCGCCTATCTGCAGGCCATGCAGCTCAACCTGCTGAAGACCGTGGTCGACCAGCTGGTGGACGCCGAGCGCACCGACCCGCAACGCAAGCAGAGCCTGGAGGAGCAGTACGCGCCGAACCAGGCGATCGGCCACCACGCCACCAGTGGCGCGCCGGTGGTGTTCGAGTCGCACCCGACCTACGACAACCTGTTCGGCCGCATCGAGTACGCCTCCGACCAGGGCGCGCTTTACACCAGCTACCGCCAGCTACGCCCCGGTGCGTTGCACCGCGCCAACGGCGGCTTCCTGGTGCTGGAGGCGGAGAAGCTGCTCAGTGAGCCGTTCGTCTGGGATGCGCTCAAGCGCGCGCTGCAATCGCGCCAACTGAAGATGGAGTCTCCCCTGGCCGAACTCGGCCGCCTGACCGCCATGAGCCTGACGCCCCAGGTGATCCCGCTGAACCTCAAGGTGATCATCATCGGCTCGCGGCAGATCTACTACACGCTGCAGGACCTCGACCCGGACTTCCAGGAGATGTTCCGCGTGCTGGTGGACTTCGACGAGGATATCCCGCTCGCCGAGGACAGCCTCGAGCAGTTCGCCCAGTTGCTGAAAACCCGCACCTCCGAGGAAGGGCTGGCGCCGCTGACCCGCGAGGCCGTGGCGCGCCTGGCGACCTACAGCGCCCGACTGGCCGAGCACCAGGGCCGCCTCTCGGCACGTATCGGTGACCTGTTCCAGCTGGTCAGCGAAGCGGACTTCATCCGCCAGCTGGCCGGCCAGGAAGTCACCGACCTGGGCCACATCGAGCGGGCCCTGAAAGCCAAGGAGACCCGCACCGGCCGCGTGTCGGCGCGGATTCTCGATGACATCCTCGCCGGCATCATCCTGATCGACAGCGAAGGCGCCGCGGTGGGCAAGTGCAACGGCCTGACCGTGCTGGAAGTCGGCGACTCCGCCTTCGGCATGCCGGCGCGTATCTCCGCCACCGTCTACCCGGGCGGCAGCGGCATCGTCGACATCGAGCGCGAGGTCAACCTCGGCCAGCCGATCCACTCCAAGGGCGTGATGATCCTTACCGGTTACCTCGGCAGCCGCTACGCCCAGGAGTTCCCGCTGGAGATTTCCGCGAGCATCGCCCTGGAGCAGTCCTACGGCTACGTGGATGGCGACAGCGCCTCGCTGGGCGAGGTCTGCACGCTGATCTCCGCGCTGTCGCGCACGCCGCTGCGGCAATGCTTCGCCATCACCGGCTCGATCAACCAGTTCGGTGAAGTGCAGGCGGTCGGCGGGGTCAACGAGAAGATCGAAGGCTTCTTCCGCCTCTGCGAGGCACGTGGCCTGACCGGCGAGCAGGGGGTGATCATTCCGCGCGCCAACGTCGCCACCCTGATGCTCGACGAACGCGTGCTGCAGGCGGTGCGCAACGGCCAGTTCCACATCTACGCCGTACGTCAGGCCGACGAGGCGCTGAGCCTGCTGGTCGGCGAGCCGGCCGGTGCGCCGGACGCCAACGGCCACTTCCCCAAGGGCAGCGTGAACGCCCGTGTCGTCGAGCGCCTGAAGGAAATCTCCGAGCTGGGCATGGACGAGGAAGAGAAGGAAAAGCCGGCCAAGGAGCCTGCTGCCGCCAAACCCGCCAGCAAGCCGAAGGCGGAGAAAGTGCCGGTGGAAAAAGCTCCCGTAGAGAAAGAGCGCGCCCGCAAGAAGAAAGACGCCGACTGAGTACAACCATGGCAGGGCGCCGGCCGGGGCATTCTTCCGGCGCCATTTTCACGCCGTTGTCCGCAAGATGGCCGGATAAATCCGCACTTTCGCGTGTCGGAACCTGGGTGTAGTCTCGAACTCAGGACAACCGCGAGGGTGCCGCCATGCCGCGTAACCTCTGCCTTATCCGCCCCTGTCTGGGGCTGACCACGCGCATCGAGTGCGAGATCAGGCCGCTGGCCGGAGAGAATGGACTCTGGACCTTGTTGTGTGCCGCCGGCATGTCCGGCGCGCAGCCCACCGCCATCAAGGCGCAGGGCCCGTTCTGCGGGCCTTTCGTGGCCGAAGGCGTGCTTGAGGCGATTTCCGACTGCCTGGCCCAGCAGGGCTATATCGTGGCAGACGATCCCCCCATCTGGCAGTTGCACCTGCAGGGCGAACTGCGTCGCCTCAACGGCGAGCGGTCGCGCCATGTCGGCAACTTCCAGTTCCGCCCCGAAGGTTAACGGCGCGGTTGCGCAGTCTCTGCACGAACCGCTGAAGGTCACGGGGCGCCAGGTCGCTACGGTTTCATACCGTGGCCGCCCAGCTATTTATCCACAGACATATTTATCCATAGAAAGCCGGGATAACTGGTAAAAGCCATCCGCTATACTGCGGCGGCCCCTTCCCAACGACCTTCCCGCGAGAACCATGGAACGCTTCGTCGAAAACTCCCTGTACGCCGCGCGCTGGCTGCTGGCGCCGATCTACATCGGCCTGTCGCTGGCCCTGCTGGCGCTGACCATCAAATTCTTCCAGGAAATCTTCCACATCCTGCCCAGCATCTTCAGCATCGCCGAGGCGGACCTGATCCTGGTGCTGCTGTCGCTGATCGACATGGCGCTGGTCGGCGGCCTGCTGGTGATGGTGATGTTCTCCGGCTACGAGAACTTCGTGTCGCAGCTGGATATCGACGAAGGCAAGGAAAAGCTCAGCTGGCTGGGCAAGATGGACGCCAGTTCGCTGAAGAACAAGGTGGCTGCCTCCATCGTGGCGATCTCCTCGATCCACCTGTTGCGCATCTTCATGGACGCCAAGAACATCGAAGACAACAAGCTGATGTGGTACGTGATCATGCACCTCACCTTCGTCCTCTCGGCCTTCGCCATGGGCTACCTGGACAAGGCCACGCGCCACGACCACTGAGGCGCTGCTGCGTCATCCCCGCCGCCCGGCCGTTGCAAAACGGACGGGCGGTTGCGTTTTCGGCTTGCGGTGGGCGCCTGCTGGTCAAGACTTCTGCGTGGATCAACCCGCAGGAGGTGCAACACATGAATCTGCAGGAACTGACCAGCCGCTCCGTTGCCGGCGACATCGACGAAATCAACCTGGTGTCGCTGGAGGGTGACATCTATGTGCTGGAAGCCCGCATGGGCGCGCGCTTCTACCCGGTCCAGGATGACGCGGGGCATGTCATCAGCGTGCGCTCTGTCACTCATGCGCGCCAGGTGTTGCGCGCGCTTCCGCCACTGCCGTTCCATCTGGTGCATGCGGTGGTACACGACGAGATGTGCGGCATGCTCGATGAGCGCGATATCGGCGCCGGCGTGACCATGCCGCTGCGCTAGTTGCGCGCGTTGCGTTGGGCCTGACCTGCCGCGCGAGGCTCGCGCGGTGGGGGAGGCGGTGCATCTGTGCTAGGCTGGCGGCCCTTTTTTGAACCCCCAGCGGAGCGCCGCGATGAGCGAACTCAACCTTTCCACCGACGAAGGCCGTGTCAGCTACGGCATCGGCCGTCAGCTGGGCGACCAGCTGCGCGAGAACCCGGTTCCGGGCATGACCCTAGACGCCATTCTGGCCGGCCTGTCCGACGCCTATGCCGGTGCCGAAAGCCGCGTTCCGGGCGAAGCCCTGTCCGCCAGCTTCCAGGTGATCCGCGAGCGCATGCAGGCTGAGGCCCAGGCGAAAGCCGAAGCCGCTGCCGGCGTGGGTCGCGAATACCTTGTGCAGAACGCCAAGCGTGAAGGCGTGACCGTCCTGCCGTCGGGCCTGCAGTACGAAGTACTGAGCACTGGCGAAGGCGCCAAGCCGTCCCGCGAAAACACCGTGCGGACTCACTACCACGGCACCCTGGTCGACGGTACCGTCTTCGACAGCTCCTACGAGCGCGGCCAGCCGGCCGAATTCCCGGTGGGCGGTGTGATCGCCGGCTGGGTCGAGGCGCTGCAACTGATGAATGCCGGTAGCAAATGGCGTCTGCATGTGCCGAGCGAGCTGGCCTATGGCGGCCAGGCCGTCGGCAGCATCCCGCCGCACAGCGTGCTGGTGTTCGACGTCGAGCTGCTGGAAATCCTCTGATTCCCGAAGGTTCGCTGCGCAGTGCCATCCCTGGCGACTGCGCAGGAAAAGGGGCGCTCAGGCGCCCCTGCGTGCATCCGCCTCCCGGGCGGCGGAGCACCGACGGCGCATCCGGCGTCGCCGTAAATCCGAATGCATGCGCTCCTACAGGCGCCGCCCTCAGCGCAATGCGCGGGCGTAACAGAACAGGAACAGGTTGCGCACCAGTTCCTTGAGCACTCCCGGCTCGCTGGTAGACAGCTCCGAGAGTTCCAGGCCGCCCTGTTCGCGCAGCTCGTCCAGGGCCTCTTCCTCCAGCACCGCGCAGACTTCCCCGGTGTCCCGATGCAGGATGCGCAGGTAGGGGTGTGGGCGATCCAGCCAGGCGTCGATCATATAGGTCATGGCGTATTCCTCCGTGCAGACTATTTAATGAGAATAATTCTTATTATCTCAATAGCAAGCCTGAATTGGAAAAAATTTCGCGCAGGTGACCCTCTGTTGTTCCCGATCAAGGGACAGGCAACAAAAAGCCCGCCGCGGCGAGCCGGGGCGGGCTTTTGCGAAACGGCGGATCAGTGCGTGCGGGCGACCGAGAACTCAGCCAGCTCGATCAGCGCGGCGCGGTATTCGTTGTCCGGCAGCGCCTGGAGGTGTTCGATGGCGCGGGCGGCATACTCGCGAGCCAGGTTGGCGGTGTAGTCCAGCGCACCTGCGGCTTCCACGGCGGCGCGGATGCCTTCCAGGTCCTGGCTGCCGCCCTGCTGGATGGCCTTGCGCACCAGCGCGGCCTGTTCCGCAGTGCCGTCGCGCATGGTGGCGATCAGCGGCAGGGTGGGCTTGCCTTCGGCGAGGTCGTCGCCAACGTTCTTGCCCAGGCTGGCGGCGTCGCCGCGGTAGTCGAGCAGGTCATCCACCAGTTGGAAGGCGATACCCAGGGCGTCACCGAACAGGCGCAGCGCCTCGGATTGCTCCGGCTGGGCTTTGGCCAGCGCGGCGGCGCTGTGGGTGGACGCTTCGAAGAGCATCGCGGTCTTGCCGCGGATGACCTCCATGTAGGTTTCCTCGGTGGTGCTGGCGTCGCGGACCTTGGACAGCTGCAGCACTTCGCCTTCGGCGATCACGCGGGTGGCCTGGGAAATGATGCGCATGACCGGCATGGAGCCCAGCTCGACCATCATTTCGAAGGAGCGCGCATAGAGGAAGTCGCCCACCAGCACGCTCGGCGCGTTGCCCCACTGGGCGTTGGCGGTGGCGCGGCCGCGGCGCAGGCCGGAGGCGTCCACCACGTCGTCGTGCAGCAGGGTGGAGGTATGCAGGAATTCGATGGTGGCGGCCAGCAGCTTCAGGTCATCGCCCGAATAGCCCAGGGCCTTGCCCGAGAGGAGCACCAGCAGCGGGCGCAGACGCTTGCCGCCGGCGGAGATGATGTAGTCGCCGATCTTTTCCACCAGGGGAACGCGGGAAGTGAGTTGGCGACGGATGATGCCGTCGACGGCGGTGAAGTCGTCCGCCACCACGCGATAGAAAGCCTGGGGTTGCATTAAAGACAGCGCTCCTCGTAGATTGCGCGGCATGCTAGGTGGCGCGGGGAAGGCCTGTCAAGGCGAGGCCCCATGGGGCTTGATCCGCGCGGGGGCTTTGCGTACAATCGCGGCCCCGAACTTCCCTGGCATATCCTGCCTTACGCAATTGCACGGGCGTCCTTTCCGGCCCCATGCAGCCATGCCGACCGATTCCTCTTTCTATAAAGCGTCGGGTGAGCAGGTCTAACGGAGACATCCAGATGTACGCAGTAATTGTTACTGGTGGCAAGCAATACAAAGTCACCGAAGGCGAATTCCTCAAGGTCGAGAAACTCGACGTCGCCACCGGCGAAGCGATCAACCTGGATCGCGTTCTGCTGGTCGCCAATGGCGATGACGTCAAGATCGGCCTGCCGGTGGTAGAGGGCGCGAAAGTGACTGCAGAAGTGGTTTCCCACGGTCGTCACGATAAAATCCGCATCATCAAGTTCCGCCGCCGCAAGCACCACATGAAGCGTCAGGGCCACCGCCAGTGGTTCACTGAAATCAAGATCACCGGCATCCAGGCCTAATTCCTCTTCAGGAGAATTGACTCATGGCACACAAAAAAGCTGGCGGTAGTACCCGCAACGGCCGCGACTCAGAAAGCAAACGCCTTGGCGTGAAGCTGTTCGGTAGCCAGGCTGTGAAAGCAGGCAACATCATCGTGCGTCAGCGCGGTACCCAGTTCCACGCTGGCTACGGCGTTGGCATGGGTAAGGATCACACCCTGTTCGCTAAAGTCGACGGCGTGATCAAGTTCGAAGTGAAAGGCGCCTTTGGCCGTCGCTATGTAAGCGTCGTCGCTGCCTAAGCGAGCTCTCACTGAAAAAGCCCTGTCTCGCGACGGGGCTTTTTTGTTTCTGGCGTTTCCAGGCGTGGTGCTGTCGGTTCGGGCGTTTGCGCGGACTTGGCTGTATCCTATGCTCCTTTTCTTATTTTCAACCCGCCAGCTCGGCGGGAGGCGTTCGCAATGAAATTCGTCGACGAAGTATCCATCCACGTGAAAGCCGGTGACGGCGGCAACGGCCTCATGAGCTTCCGCCGCGAGAAGTTCATCGAGAAAGGCGGTCCCAACGGCGGTGACGGTGGCGACGGCGGCTCGGTGTACCTTGAGGCCGACGAGAACCTGAACACCCTGGTGGACTACCGCTACACCCGTCGTTTCGACGCCCAGCGCGGCGAGAATGGCGGCAGCAAGGACTGCACCGGCGCCAAGGGTGAGGATCTCATCCTGCCCGTGCCGGTCGGCACCACCATCATCGATGCCAATACCCAGGAGATCATCGGTGACCTGACCGCTGCCGGTCAGCGCATCATGGTTGCCCAGGGCGGCTGGCATGGACTGGGCAATACCCGCTTCAAGTCCAGTACCAACCGTGCGCCGCGCCAGACTACGCCGGGTAAGCCTGGTGAGGCGCGCGACCTCAAGCTGGAGCTGAAGGTTCTGGCGGACGTCGGTCTGCTCGGCCTGCCGAATGCCGGCAAGAGCACCTTCATTCGTGCGGTATCCGCCGCCAAGCCGAAGGTCGCCGACTATCCCTTCACTACCCTGGTGCCAAACCTGGGCGTGGTCAGCGTTGGTCGCTTCAAGAGCTTCGTGGTTGCCGATATCCCCGGTCTGATCGAGGGAGCCGCCGAGGGCGCCGGCCTGGGTATCCGCTTCCTCAAGCACCTGGCGCGCACTCGCCTGCTGCTGCATATCGTCGACATGGCGCCGCTGGATGAAAGCGATCCGGCCGATGCTGCGGAGACCATTGTCCACGAGCTGGAGAAATTCAGCCCGGCCTTGACCGAGCGTGACCGCTGGCTGGTGCTGAACAAGATGGACCAGATCCTCGAGCCCGAGGAGCAGGAGCGTCGCAAGCAGGCCGTGGTCGAGCGCCTGGGCTGGGAAGGTCCGGTCTATGTGATCTCCGCCCTGGAACGTGAAGGCACCGAGAAGCTGAGCCAGGACATCATGAAGTACCTCGACGAGCGCACCCTGCGTATCGAGGAAGAGCCGGCCTATGGCGAAGCCCTGGCGGCCCTGGATCAGCGCATCGAAGACGAGGCTCGTGCCCGTCTGCAGGCCCTGGATGACGCCCGTGCGCTGCGTCGCTCCGGCCTGAAGAATGTCGACGATGTGGATGACGATGATTTCGAGGATGACGAAGACGACGGCGATGGGCCGGAAATCTTCTACGTGCCTTGATCGGGGCGGCGCCTGCCGGTCCGGATGAAACGTGTGAAGCCTGACTTCTAAGGTTGAGGGTATGCGTGAGAAGGTCACTGGCGCCAAGCGCTGGGTAGTCAAGATTGGCAGTGCGTTGCTGACCGCCGATGGTCGCGGTCTGGATCGCGACGCCATGGCGGTATGGGTCGAGCAGATGGTCGCGCTGCATTGCGCGGGCGTCGAGCTGGTGCTGGTGTCCTCGGGCGCCGTAGCGGCGGGCATGAGTCGCCTGGGCTGGGTTGCCCGACCGAGTGACATGCACGAGTTGCAGGCGGCTGCCGCAGTGGGGCAGATGGGGCTGGTGCAGGCCTGGGAGTCCAGCTTCGGCGTGCACGGCCTGCAGACCGCGCAGGTGCTGCTGACCCATGACGACCTGTCCGATCGCAAGCGCTACCTGAACGGGCGCAACACCCTGCGCACGCTGGTCGATCTCGGCGTCATCCCGGTCATCAACGAGAATGACACCGTGGTCACCGACGAGATCCGCTTCGGCGACAACGATACCCTGGCGGCGCTGGTGGCCAACCTGGTCGAGGCTGACCTGCTGGTGATCCTCACCGATCGCGACGGTATGTTCGATGCCGACCCGCGCAACAACCCTGACGCCCAGCTGATCTTCGAAGCTCGTGCCGATGATGCGGCGCTGGATGCTGTGGCAGGCGGTACCGGTGGTGCGCTGGGGCGCGGTGGCATGCAGACCAAGCTGCGCGCGGCACGCTTGGCCGCGCGCTCCGGTGCGCACACCGTCATCGTTGGTGGTCGTATCGAGCGCGTGCTGGACCGCCTGCGTGTCGGTGAGCGTCTCGGTACGCTGCTGACTCCCGAGCAGAGCCGCAAGGCGGCGCGCAAGCAGTGGCTGGCTGGCCACTTGCAGATGCGCGGCACGCTGGTGCTCGATGATGGTGCGGTGAAGGCGGTCGCCCAGGATCACAAAAGTCTGCTGCCGGTCGGCGTGAAAGCCGTGCAGGGCAGTTTCCGTCGTGGCGAGATGGTGGTTTGCGTGGATCAGCAGGGGCGGGAAATCGCCCGTGGTCTGGCGAACTACAGTGCGCTCGAGGCGCAGAAGATCATCGGGCAGCCGACCGACGCCATCGAGGGTCTGCTGGGCTATGTCGATGGTCCGGAGCTGGTGCACCGCGACAACCTGGTGCTCGTCTGAGGAGATTGTCCATGCGCAAGGGATTGATGGCGGCGCTGATGCTGCTGCCAGTGCTGGCCCGGGCCGACGTGGTTGGCGAGGTGTCCACTGTCTTCAAGTGGGTCGGGCCGAACGACAAGATCGTCGTCGAGGCTTTCGATGATCCGAAGGTACAAGGCGTCAGCTGTTACCTGTCGCGCGCCAAGACCGGCGGTGTGAAAGGTGGGCTGGGCCTGGCGGAGGATCGCGCCGAGGCGTCGATCTCCTGTCGCCAGGTCGGGCCGATCCGCTTTGCGGGTGAGCTCAAGGATGGCGAGGTGGTTTTCCAGCAGCGCACGTCGCTGGTATTCAAGACCATGCAGGTGGTGCGCTTCTTCGACAGGAAGCGCAATGCGCTGGTCTATCTGGTCTACAGCGACCGGGTGATCGAGGGCAGTCCGCAGAATGCGGTCACGGCGATCCCGATCATGCCGTGGCCTGAGAAGTAAGATAAGAAGGGGAGGGGCGGGTGACCGCCCTTTCTTTTTGCCTGCGGGCTTTTCGTCGGCAGAGAAGGTGAGCCTGTGGATAACGGCTTGCTGAAGAAATCGCAGGCAATAAAAAACCGGCCCTGGGGCCGGTTTTTCGAGAACGGAACGCTTACGCGGTGGCCAGGGCCTTCACGTGGGCGTTCAGGCGGCTCTTGTGACGAGCAGCCTTGTTCTTGTGGATGATGCCTTTGTCAGCCATGCGGTCGATGACCGGTACAGCGGCAACCAGAGCGGCCTGGGCCTTCGGCAGGTCCTTGGCGTCGACTGCTTTGACTACGTTCTTGATGTAGGTACGAACCATGGAACGCAGGCTGGCGTTGTGGCTGCGACGCTTCTCAGCCTGTTTGGCGCGTTTTTTGGCGGAAGGTGTGTTGGCCACCGTCGAGCTCCTCGAAGAAAACTTGGGATGTTGCGAATAAATTAAGGCCGCGAATAATGCCGTTGCATCAAGGCCTTGTCAAGGGTATGCGCGGCCTCCGACGAGTGGTGCGACGGGCGCACACTGTCCGGCGGATGGGGTGATTTATTCGCCCCGCGGCCCTACACTGCTGCGCTTCGCCTGGCGTTCGAGCAATCGCGCCAGGCCAGGGCTGCACCCTCCAGGGGTAGCCATTCTACCAGTTCTGGACGCTATGAACCTACTCAAGTCGCTGGCCGCGGTCAGCTCGATGACCATGATCTCGCGGGTGCTCGGCTTCGTGCGCGACACGATAGTCGCGCGCATGTTCGGCGCCGGCATGGCCACCGACGCCTTCTTCGTCGCCTTCAAGCTGCCCAACCTGCTGCGCCGGATCTTCGCCGAGGGGGCGTTCTCCCAGGCTTTCGTGCCGATCCTGGCCGAGTACAAGACCCAGCAGGGCGAGGAGGCGACCCGTACCTTCATCGCCTATGTGTCCGGCCTGCTGACGTTGATCCTGGCGCTGGTCACCGCGCTGGGCATGCTCGCCGCGCCCTGGGTCATCTGGGTGACGGCCCCCGGCTTCGTCGATTCACCCGAGAAGTTCGAGCTCACCAGTTCGCTGCTGCGGGTGACCTTTCCTTATATTCTGCTGATCTCGCTGGCCTCCCTGGCCGGGGCGATCCTCAATACCTGGAACCGTTTCTCGGTGCCGGCCTTCGTGCCGACGCTGCTGAACGTCAGCATGATTGTCTTCGCGCTGTTCCTCACCCCCTACTTCGACCCGCCGATCATGGCGTTGGGCTGGGCGGTGCTGGCCGGCGGCCTGGCGCAGCTGCTCTACCAGCTGCCGCACCTGAAGAAGATCGGCATGCTGGTGCTGCCGCGCATCAACCTGCGAGATTCTGGGGTCTGGCGTGTGCTCAAGCAGATGGGGCCGGCGATCCTCGGTGTCTCGGTCAGCCAGATTTCGCTGATCATCAACACCATCTTTGCCTCCTTCCTCGTCGCAGGCTCCGTGTCCTGGATGTATTACGCGGACCGCCTGATGGAGCTGCCGTCCGGCGTGCTGGGCGTTGCGCTGGGGACCATCCTGCTGCCATCCCTGGCCAAGACCTACGCCAGCGATGACCGCCATGAGTATTCGCGGCTGATGGACTGGGGGCTGCGCCTGTGCTTCCTGCTGGTGCTGCCGTGCTCCCTGGCCCTGGCGGTGATCGCCGAGCCGCTGACCGTCGCGCTGTTCCAGTACGGCAAGTTCGACGGCCACGACGCACTGATGACCCAGCATGCGCTGGTCGCCTATGCGGTCGGCCTGCTCGGCATCATTCTGGTGAAGGTGCTGGCGCCGGGCTTCTACGCGCGGCAGAACATCAAGACGCCGGTGAAGATCGCGCTCTTTACGCTGGTATCCACCCAGTTGATGAACCTGGTGTTCATCGGCCCGCTCAAGCACGCGGGGCTGGCGCTGGCGATCAGCCTGGCGGCGTGCCTGAATGCCGGGCTGCTGTATTGGCAGCTGCGCAAGCACCAGTTGTTCGAGCCGCAGCCGGGCTGGGGCAGGTTCATCGCAAAATTAGTCGTCTCTGTACTGGTGATGTGCGCGGTGCTGGTCGGCATGATGCACTTCATGCCGGCCTGGGATCAGGGCGGCATGCCAATCCGTCTG
The DNA here is from genome assembly GCF_022380625.1 of Pseudomonas sp. DP-17. Taxonomy (NCBI): domain Bacteria; kingdom Pseudomonadati; phylum Pseudomonadota; class Gammaproteobacteria; order Pseudomonadales; family Pseudomonadaceae; genus Pseudomonas; species Pseudomonas sp. DP-17. The sequence continues at coordinate 35,954 of NZ_JAKSXG010000010.1, read as the reverse complement.
GTGCGCCTGGGCGCGCTGGTGGTGGCCGGTGTGGCCGCCTATTTCGGTATGCTGGCGATCCTGGGCTTCCGCCTGCGGGACTTCTCCCGCCGCGCGGTGCTGTAACCTTCGCCGGACAAAGCATTGCATCCGTTTGCGGCGACGGCATTTTGCCTGTCGCATGGCAACGGGTGCAGGTATAATCGACCACTTTCTGAGCAATACGCGCGCTATGCAGCTGCTTCGAGGCCTTCACAACCTGCGGCCCCTGTCCGGGGGCTGTGTCGCCACCATCGGTAACTTCGACGGCGTCCATCTCGGCCACCAGGCAATCCTGGGGCGTCTGCGCGAGCGGTCGCTGGAGCTGGGCGTGCCCAGTTGCGTGGTGATCTTCGAGCCGCAGCCGCGCGAATATTTCGCTCCCGATGCTGCCCCGGTGCGCCTGACGCGCCTGCGCGAGAAGCTCGAACTGCTGCGCCAGTATGGCGTCGACTTCGTTCTCTGCCTGGCGTTCAACCGCCGCCTGCGCGAGCTGTCGGCTGCCGAGTTCGTCCGCCAGGTGCTGGTGGAGGGCCTGCGGGTCCGCCACCTGGAAGTGGGCGACGATTTCCGCTTCGGCTGCGACCGCTCAGGCGACTTCGCCTTCCTGGTCAACGCCAGCGCGGAGCAGGGCTTCACCGTCGAGGCCGCGACCACCGTGGAAGTCGACGGCATGCGGGTGAGCAGCTCGCGTATCCGCAAGGACCTGGCCGACGGCGACCTGCACATGGTCGAGCGCCTGCTGGGTCGCCCCTACAGCCTGAGCGGCCGCGTGCTGCATGGGCAGAAGCTGGGCCGTACGCTGGGTTCGCCCACCGCGAACATCCAGCTCAAGCGCCGCAAGGCGCCGCTCAACGGCGTTTACCTGGTCAGCACGATGGTGGCTGGCCAGCGCTGCAACGGGGTTGCCAACATTGGCACCCGGCCGTCTGTGAATGGCGATGGCCGGCCCCACCTGGAAGTGCATCTGCTGGATTTCGCCGGCGATCTGTACGGCCAGCACCTGGATATCACGTTCCACCAGAAGCTGCGTGATGAGCAGCGTTTTGCCTCGCTCGAGGCACTCAAGGCGGCCATCCTCGCCGACATCGCCGCCGCCCGGGCCTACTGGCTGGGCCAACCGCTTGATTGAAGATCCTGAACAGGCCCTGAGATGACCGATTACAAAGCCACTCTGAACCTTCCCGAAACCGACTTCCCGATGAAAGCCGGCCTGCCGCAGCGCGAGCCGCAAACTCTCAAGCTCTGGAACGACATTGGCCTGTACCAGAAGCTGCGGAAGATTGGCGAAGGTCGCCCGAAATTCATCCTGCACGATGGCCCTCCCTACGCCAACGGCAGCATCCACATCGGTCATGCGGTCAACAAGATCCTCAAGGACATCATCGTCCGCTCCAAGACCCTGGCCGGCTACGACGCCCCCTACGTGCCGGGCTGGGACTGCCACGGCCTGCCGATCGAGCACAAGGTCGAGACCACCCACGGCAAGAACCTGCCGGCGGACAAGACCCGCGAACTGTGCCGCGAGTACGCTGCCGAGCAGATCGAAGGGCAGAAGGCGGACTTCATCCGTCTGGGTGTGCTGGGTGACTGGGATAATCCCTACAAGACCATGAACTTCTCCAACGAGGCCGGGGAAATCCGCGCGCTCGCCGAGATGGTCAAGCAGGGCTTCGTATTCAAGGGCCTGAAACCGGTGAACTGGTGCTTCGACTGCGGCTCGGCCCTGGCCGAGGCGGAGGTCGAGTACGCCGACAAGAAATCCGACGCCATCGATGTCGCCTTCCCGGTTGAGGATGCGGACAAGCTGGCCGCCGCCTTCGGCCTGGCCAGCCTGCCCAAGCCGGCCGCCATCGTCATCTGGACCACCACCCCCTGGACCATTCCGGCCAACCAGGCACTGAACGTCCACCCTGAATTCACCTACGCGCTGGTCGATACCGGCGAGCGCCTGCTGGTGCTGGCCGAGGAACTGGTCGAGTCCTGCCTGCAACGCTACGGCCTGGAAGGCCGGGTCATCGCCACCGCACAGGGTGAAGCGCTGGACCTGATCCGCTTCCGCCACCCGTTCTACGAGCGCTTCTCGCCGGTCTACCTGGCCGAGTACGTCGAACTGGGCGCCGGTACCGGCGTGGTTCACTCCGCCCCGGCCTACGGTGAGGATGACTTCCGTACCTGCAAGCAGTACGGCATGGTCAACGACGACATCCTGAGTCCCGTGCAGAGCAACGGCGTGTACGTGGCCGACCTGCCGTTCTTCGGCGGCCAGTTCATCTGGAAGGCCAACCCGAATATCGTCGCCAAGCTCGATGAAGTTGGCGCGCTGCTCAAGCACGCCAGCATCAGCCACAGCTACATGCACTGCTGGCGCCACAAGACCCCGCTGATCTACCGCGCCACCGCGCAGTGGTTCGTCGGCATGGACAAGCAGCCGCAGACCGGTGCCACCCTGCGCGAGCGCGCGCTGGAAGCCATCACCGAAACCGAGTTCGTGCCCTCCTGGGGCCAGGCGCGCCTGCACGGCATGATCGCCGGCCGTCCGGACTGGTGCATCTCGCGTCAGCGCAACTGGGGCGTACCGATCCCGTTCTTCCTGCACAAGGCCACCGGCGAGCTGCATCCGCGCACCGTCGAGCTGATGGAAGCCGTCGCCCTGCGCGTCGAGAAAGAAGGCATCGAGGCCTGGTTCAAGCTCGACGCCGCCGAACTGCTGGGCGATGAAGCCACGCAGTACGACAAGATCAACGACACCCTGGACGTCTGGTTCGACTCCGGCACCACCCACTGGCACGTGCTGCGCGGTTCCCACGCCGAGCTGGGCCATGCCAGCGGGCCGGCCGCCGACCTCTACCTGGAAGGCTCCGACCAGCACCGCGGCTGGTTCCATTCCTCGCTGCTGACCGGCTGCGCCATCGACGGCCACGCGCCGTACCGCCAGTTGCTGACCCACGGCTTCACCGTGGACGAGTCCGGCCGCAAGATGTCCAAGTCGCTGGGCAACACCGTGGTGCCGCAGACCGTGATCGACAGCATGGGCGCCGACATCCTGCGCCTGTGGGTCGCGTCCACCGACTACTCCGGAGAGATCGCCGTTTCCCAGCAGATCCTCCAGCGCAGCGCCGACGCCTACCGTCGTATCCGCAATACCACGCGCTTCCTGCTGTCCAACCTGTCCGGCTTCGACCCGGCCAAGGACCTGCTGCCCAACGATCAGCTGCTGGCCCTGGACCGCTGGGCCATCGACCGCGCGCTGCAGCTGCAGCGCGAGCTGGAAGAGGCCTACCGCGACTACCGCTTCTGGAACGTCTACTCCAAGGTGCACAACTTCTGCGTGCAGGAGCTGGGCGGCTTCTACCTGGACATCATCAAGGACCGCCAGTACACCACCCAGGCGAACAGCGTCGCCCGCCGTTCCTGCCAGACCGCACTGTTCCACATCGCCGAGGCCCTGGTGCGCTGGATCGCGCCGATCATGGCCTTTACCGCCGAGGAGATCTGGAGCTTCATGCCGGGCGAGCGCGCCGAATCGGTGATGCTCAGCACCTGGTACGACGGCCTTTCCGAGCTGCCGGCCGACGCCGAGCTGGACCGCGCCTACTGGGACGAAGTCATGGCTGCCAAGGCCGCCGTGAACAAGGAACTGGAAAACCTGCGCAGCGCCAAGACCATCGGCGGCAACCTGCAGGCCGAGATCACCCTCTACGCCGAAGATTCCCTGGCCAAGCGCCTGGAGAAACTGGGCAATGAGCTGCGTTTCGTGCTGATCACCTCTGCTGCCACCGTCGCACCGCTGGCCGATGCTCCGGCCGACGCGGTCGAAAGCGAACTGCCGGGCCTGAAGCTGCAGGTCGTTAAGTCGTCCCACGCCAAGTGCGGCCGTTGCTGGCACTTCCGCGCCGATGTCGGCAGCAACGCTGCGCATCCGGAGCTGTGTGGCCGCTGCGTCGAGAATATCGAAGGCGCGGGTGAGGTGCGTCACTATGCCTAACGCCGAGCGTTTCGGCCGCCTGCCCTGGCTGTGGATCACCGTGGTCGTGTTCGTCCTGGACCAGGTCACCAAGGCCTTCTTCCAGGCCGAGCTGAGCATGTACCAGCAGATCGTGGTCATTCCCGACCTGTTCAGCTGGACCCTGGCCTACAACACCGGTGCCGCGTTCAGCTTCCTGGCCGACAGCTCCGGCTGGCAGCGCTGGCTGTTCGCCCTGATCGCCATCGTGGTCAGCATCGTGCTGGTGGTCTGGCTCAAGCGCCTGAAACGCGGCGAGACCTGGCTTGCCATCGCTCTGGCGCTGGTGCTGGGCGGTGCGCTGGGCAACCTGTACGACCGCATGGTCCTGGGCCACGTGGTGGACTTCATCCTGGTCCACTGGCAGGACCAGTGGCGCTTCCCGGCCTTCAACCTGGCCGACAGCGCCATCACCGTCGGCGCCATCATGCTGGCGCTGGACATGTTCAAATCGAAGAATTCCGGAGAGACCGCCAATGGTTGATTCCTCTGACACCATTCAGCGCATCGGCGGCGACTCGAAGGTCACCCTGCATTTCGCCCTGAAACTCGATGACGGCAACGTCGTCGACAGCACCTTCGAGAAGCAGCCGGCCACCTTCAAGGTCGGCGACGGCAACCTGCTGCCGGGTTTCGAGCAGGCGCTGTTCGGCCTCAAGGCCGGTGACAGGCGCACCCTGACCATCGAGCCGGAGAATGGCTTCGGCCAGCCGAACCCGGCCAACGTGCAGGTGATGCCGCGCGACCAGTTCCAGGACATGGAGCTGGCCGAGGGCCTGCTGGTGATCTTCAACGATGCCGCCAAGACCGAGTTGCCGGGCGTCGTGAAGGAGTTCGACGAGCAGCACGTCACCATCGACTTCAATCATCCGCTGGCCGGTAAGACCCTGTCGTTCGAAGTCGATATCATCGACGTACAACCAGCCTGACTGGTTGCGCGGCCCGCCGCCGGCGGGCCGTTGCGCTTGAGGCGAAGTATTCCTACCGGCCCCTCGTGGGCCGGCTTGCGTAGCACCCGAGGCCACCATGCAAATCAAACTCGCCAATCCCCGCGGCTTCTGCGCCGGCGTCGACCGGGCGATCGAGATCGTCAACCGCGCCCTCGACGTCTTCGGCCCGCCGATCTATGTGCGCCATGAAGTGGTGCACAACAAGTTCGTGGTGGAGAACCTGCGCAACCGCGGCGCCGTGTTCGTCGAGGAGCTCGACCAGGTGCCCGACGACACCATCGTCATCTTCAGCGCCCACGGTGTTTCCCAGGCCGTGCGCAAGGAAGCCGAAAACCGTGGCCTGAAGGTCTTCGACGCCACCTGCCCGCTGGTGACCAAGGTGCACATGGAAGTCGTGCGCTACAGCCGCGACGGCCACGAGTGCATCCTGATCGGCCACCAAGGCCATCCGGAAGTCGAAGGCACCATGGGCCAGTACGACGACTCCAACGGCGGTGCGATCTACCTGGTGGAAGACGAGGCCGATGTCGCCGCGCTGGAAGTGCGCAACCCCGAGGCGCTGCACTTCGTGACCCAGACCACCCTGTCGATGGACGACACCTCCAGGGTAATCGACGCGCTGCGTGCCAAGTTCCCGCACATCCAGGGCCCGCGCAAGAATGACATCTGCTACGCCACCCAGAACCGCCAGGATGCGGTGAAGGAACTCGCCGACCAGTGCGACCTGGTGCTGGTGGTTGGCAGCCCGAACAGCTCCAACTCCAACCGCCTGCGCGAGCTGGCCGAGCGCATGGGCACCCCAGGCTACCTGATCGACGGTGCCGAGGACATGCAGAAGGCGTGGTTCGATGGTGTGCAGCGCATCGGCATCACCGCCGGCGCTTCAGCTCCGGAAGTGCTGGTGCGTGGCGTTATCCAGCAGCTGCGTGACTGGGGCGCGGAGCCCGAGGTGGAGCTGGATGGGCGGGAAGAAAACATTACTTTCTCGATGCCCAAGGAGTTGAGGGTCAAGGCGCTCTAGGCCACGCAAAATCCCAGATAAGAAAAAGCCCGATCAGTTGATCGGGCTTTTTTGTTATTTCCAGCAGTCGTTGACGTTGGTGCTCGTATTGCTGATGCCTTTGACGCCCGCCCCGTTGAGGGTGAGGTTACCGCAGGTGGTATCCGCGGTCTGGGAACCAGCAGGTGTGGCTGTCAATAGGTAGCCGCTGCTGTCCGTTCCTGCGCTCAGCGTATATTTACCATTGTCGGACGTAACTGCGGTCGAGCTGCCGCTGCCACTGGTATTGCGCAGCCCGAGCTTACCTAGATCGGCGGCGCTGGTGACATAGGCATAGTTCTGCGCGTAATACCGTTCCTGCCTCGCTGCTGCGTCATTGAGCATGGCTTGCGCTTCGCTGCGATTCGCCCGCAGAACGTACTGTGAGTAACTTGGATAGGCGATTCCTGCCAGGATGCCGACGACCGCTACCACGATCATCAGCTCCATCAGCGTGAAGCCTGCAGAGGCCTTGAAATGACTTTTCATCGTGCTTCCTCGGGGATGACTCGCCAGCTCTGGCGCCCTGTGGAGGTCGGGCCGGAGCTGTACATCATGCCGCTGCCCAAACCTGGAGAGGTAAAGATTTCGCCGTTGTTGGTGGTGAAACCACCTGCGCCGGGTTTCTTGTAACCCGACACCACGGTATTGCTTGACCCGTAAGTGTCATTGCCGTCGATCGTCTTGTCGTTGTTCATATCGAACACGCTATAGCGGGTGCGACCACCGGTGGTGGGGTCCAGGCCGTAGACCCAGGAATCGACACCTTCTTTGCAAGGGTCGGCGTTGGGGGTGAGGGTATTGACCAGAAGGGTGGTGCCGCGAGTTGCCATCGGGTTGATCATCATTTCGCCGCTCAGCGTACTGCTGCCGGCAATCTTCAGATCCAGCACCCATCCCCACTTATTAACGCTGGAGTCAGAGTTGTCAGTCGCTCCGTTTGTGTACCACTGGATCGTGTTCTGGCTGATCGTCCGGATGCCCTGCACGTTGGGGTTGTTGCCGAAGGGGTTGGTTGCTGCTTCCTCGGTGATGGTCTGGGTGACGAGGTTTGATCGGTCCAGTGCCGAACTGGGCGCCGAAGTACTTTGCCCTTTTGTTTTCCGGTCCCAGATACCGTAGATGCTCTGGGCGCGAGTCGAGTCGACGTTGCCATCGGTCGTTTCAAAGTACTTGCCGGTACCGAAGATAACCAGGTAGCCGAGGGTGGTCGGGTGTCTTACCAGCGAAGGCGGCGCCATGATGGTCTGGGCAGTGGCGCCACTACTGCGGCTGTCCTGGGCGGTATACAGCGGCCTGCCGCCGTAGGACACGACAAAATCGTCGGCATTGCTGGCGGAGTCGGTGATGCCTCCGGTTCCACGGCGGAACGGATCGCCGGATGTGGTGCCATGAACGCTTGAAGGGAAGAGGTCGAAGCGCCAGAGATTGCCTTGCAGATCGCCTGCATATGCGTAATCGGCAACTCCATCGCTGTTGTTGTCAGCCAGCTTCACCGTAGACAGACCATTGGCCTTGGTCGCATCGCCGGTGACGACCAATTCCTTGACCATTTCGCCAGTCTGGATGTCCAGGATCATCAGCGAAGCCTTGTCGGCACCCGTGCCTGCCTGGTTGCCATAGCCGTTGCCAGTGACAACCGCCCATTTGCCCGTATGTAGGCGAGCGATAGTAGGTTGAGGGAACGAGTAGCCCATATTGACGTACGCGTCGCCGCTGTCGAAGCTCTTCTCCCACAGTAGGGTGACGGCGTTCGGGTTGGTAATGTCTAGGGCGAACATGGATCGGCCGCCCGCTCGCAGTGTGCCGACCAGTACGGTGTGCCAGGCGCCGCTGTAGTACACGTCTGAGACTGTCGGAGTGCCATCGACATAGAACTGGTGGGCGCCACCCTTGTATTTCTTCGCCGGCAGTTTGTAGAGATTCTCGATGACTGCCGTCGGAACGTAGGCGAAAACCTCGGCGCCTGTCCGGGTGTCGAAACCGTGCAACATGCCGTCGTTTGCGCCGACATAGACCATCGGCCTGCGCGAGGGATTGGCGCCGTCGGCATTGTTAGCGTCACGGAAGGCCGCGTATTTGCTGCTGCCGTCGGTATTGCTGCCGCCGTCAATGGCGTCGGCGAGGTAAGCAAGGTACTTGGGCGTGCCAACCAGAACCGGGGACGAGTTGACGATGTCGCCCATTATGCTGCTGCGCTCGCGGAATTGGCCACTCGCGCTGCCTTCGTTGCTCTGGTCTCCGCGAACATAGGCGAGCCGTTCGGCTCCCTTGGTGTCTGCAGTGGAGTTCGTCGTATCGAAGTCGCGATTGAGCAGTGCCTGCTGGGCGGCCGTCAGATTACTCCAGGTAAAGTCCTGCAGCTTGCTGGCGTTGCTAGCGCTGAACATCTTGATGGTGCGGGATGCGTTGCCGTTAAGGGTCGTTGACAGGTCCCAGGACTGAGTGCGGGCGCCGTTCGAATCGATGCTGTACTTAATCAGGTTGCCGGACCAGTTTTCGCTGTTGAACTGGGTCTCGTAGACCTCGCGAGTGATGGTGTCCTCGACGATCGAAGCGGTAACGCCCGGCGCACTGGCTGAGGCCGTGCGGTTGCTGATGCGGTTGATGATGGTACGGAACGCCTCGACGATCTTGTCCGGGCTGTCCGCGCTGAAGAACTCGCCGCGCGAGTTGATCGCGGTGTGCCACAGGTCATAGACGTTGTTGGCGCTGCCGTCGCTGGCGGCAGGCCAGGATGTCCCATTCTTCAATGCGGTGTAGCCGGCACCGCCGTAGGTATCGCCGCTCCAGGGAATGCCCGGCTTGTCCAGAGCGCTGGTCAGGCCCAGCCCGATCGTATAATTGACTAGGTGTTGCCAGGTGGCCGGGTCGTTACGAGGGTCCCAGTATTCTGCCGTGGCGTCACTGGTGTTGGGAGCGACAAGCAGCGGCTTCACATCATTTTTCAGGTTGGTATTGGCGTCGGTTGCCCAATAGTGGAACGCCAGGTCCGCCAGGGTGTTCTGCGTGGCGTCGTTGAATGGCGCCTGCTTGCTGTAGGTCTTGCGGTCGGGCAACGTAGTGTTGCTGTGGTCAGGCTTTAAGGTCTGGGAAGGGGAGCCGTCGTCCCCGTTCCACATGCCATCAGTCATCATGATCTGATAGCTCGGGCGGCATGCATAAGTCGGGGTCTGAACGGTGGTGCCTTTGCCACCGCCGGAGGTGAAGGGGTTAGGCTCATAGGCCCAGGCATCGGAGCCGGTCAGGAACTCGCCGGCACGTCCCATCGCCGCACGCAGGGATGTCCCTTGGTTGAATCCTACGCCAGTCAGCCAGGTGAAGAAGTTGCCGCGGTGCTGGTCGGAAAACTTGCGGAAGTAGTTGGTGCCGCAACCGCTGGAATTCAGCGTGGTGCAGCTGTTCAGAGTCTGCCAGGTCAACCGGATGGTCGCCGGCAGGCTGTTGAAGGAAAGATTCGCGGCACTCAGCGTGGCCAGCGCGCGTGTGCGGTAGAAGGAATACCATATAGCGAAATTCTGTCTTTCGTCCGTGCCTCCCACACCCGAGGAGGCCGACACGGTGACCAACCGATAACAATTGTCATCGGCGGTGGATGAGGTACATCCGGTCAAGGTGTTGTCATACACGTAGTAGTACGCCGGGACTTTCGCCTGGGTGCGATCGGGGCGGCTGACCGTCGTAGTGGTTGTTTCCGTAGTGGTCGCGTTGACTATCAGCGTATAGCGGTTATTCCCACTGTTTTTCTTGCAGCTGACATAGGCGTAGGTTGTGGTCGTGGTGGTATCCACCTTGGTGATGTTGCCATCCGCTCCGGTGGTGGAATTGGAGCTCGTCGAGCTCACCGGGTCTACCGCATTGTTGCTGGGGCAGCTGCGCAGATTGTTGCTGTACGTGTAGTTGTTGACGACCTGGGGGGTGCCGGTCGAGCTGCTCTGGCTCAAAACCGCCGGGCCGAAGTCTGCTGCCGGGTTTTGCACATATTGGCGCCAGCCATAGGACGAGTCGGTGGAAGTGAAAAGTGTCCCAGGGGTGGTGGCTGGATCGGAGTTCCGCGTTACCCAGTATGAGGTGCTTAGGTCGATAGTGCCGGTGCTGGTTTTCAGACCGTTCGAATACGCTGCGGAGAATGACGTACTGTAGCCCGGGTTTGCCCGTGAGCCGTCGCTGTTGATCTTGGTTGGGATCAGGTAAGTGACTGCGGGGTTGTAGTACATAGGGTTAAACACGGCGGCTTTGAAGCGCCGGGTATTGCCATTATCCCCCATGCTGTCGGGGGCAAATGCGTAACGCATGCTGCCCGAGTCGTCCAGCGTCAGAATCAGGTTGGGAGCTACCGATTCGGAGAGAATCAGAGGCGATTGGGCAATGCTCAGCAGCGAAGCCTGGGTTTGCTGGATGCTACTGAACAGCCCCAAGCAGATGCCCAGGCTGAGAGCGGCCTTTCGCGGGAAGATGCTTGTCTTCATCAGCGGTCACCGTTGTCAAAGAGTTTGGCGGTGGTAGACCGCATGTACGTAGCATTGCGGGAGGTGGATGCTTTGGCGTTGACCTCGTAGCGGAAGGTTCCGGTCTGAATGAGCATGTTGCCGTATTCGGGGTTTTCCGCTTCTCCAGACTCAGCGCCGCCGGGAGCCGGCAAGGCGTACCAGACGATGGGCATGTTGGAGTCCGCTTTCGTGCCATCCTTGGGGCTGTACGGCCGGGAAAGGCCCGCGCTGTCAAAGAGCAAGGCGTAGGTTGCCAGGTTATTGCGCAGGGTCAGCAGGCAGGGCGCGGGCACCGTGTCGGCGGCCGCCGCGGCGCAGGAGGCCGTCGGCTCCAAGGGGCGCAGGCGATTGACCATCGAATATTCGCCGTCCCGAAGACCTGCCTCCGCGCCGTTGGCCAGCCGTTGCTGCTCGACGAAGTTGGCGGTGATCTTCGATTCCAGTGCCACCTCACGGGTGCTGGAAAGCGCAAGTACAGTGACCAGCAGCATGATGATCAATGCGATGAACAGCGACGCGCCGGTTTGTCCTTGCCGCGAGCCGTAAAAGTTGCGATGAGGCCGAGCGGTGGTCATGGCATCAGGTTCCTGAGGGAGACGGTGTTCTGGCTGAATTGGTAGAGCTGACTCTTGTCGGCATTCTTCAGTGCGGTGACCTCGGCATCGGACGCGCCGCTGTAGTCCTTCCAATTTTGCAGCGCGTTATCCACGGTGCTGGAATCGCGCACGTATGCGGATGTGCTGCGCGCAAGGGTGACGAAGCGCACAGTGAGAATCGGCTGGTTCGAGTTCGGGTTGGCGACGTACTGCGTAACAGTACGGGGACTGGCTGCACTGCCTACACCGAAGGTAAAGCGCAGATCGACGAGCCCGTTGAGCATGATCGAGTCCTGACTGGTACCACCGGACACCTGGCGGGTACAGACGAGATTATTGTTGGCGCTATCGAACCAGATGCGCTCCACGAAGTTCTCGGTGGATTTTGTGTAGGGCGAAGTGAAGTCGGCTGAGTTGGCCACTGCGGTGCCCTGGCAATCGCGATCATTGTTGTCACGGGGCTGGTAACGAATGCAGATCGAAGAAGCGCTGACGCGCATGACGGTCTGGCCCGCGGCGAAATTGCAGCCCGACAGGTTTTCGGCCTTGAACGCTGAGTCCACAGGCTCGTCGGGGCGACGACGATATCCGGCCTTGGCCAGTTCCTGTTGCAGGAAGATCATCGTGTAGCGCGAGCCTTCCTGATTCTCCGACTGACTTTGCTGGAAGGTGTAGCTGCGCTTGTTGTCGATGTAGATCTGGGTCACTCCGATAATGAGCACACTGCTGAGGGCCAGGGCGACCATCAGCTCGATCATCGACAGCCCACGCTGTAGGTATTGGGTATTCATGGAGAGTCCCTAGATTTCAGTGCGCAGGCGGTAGTAGCACTTGGTAGCGGTGCTGTTATCCATGCACTCGCCAGGCTTTACCGTCCAGGCCAGCTGAATTTCAACGGCCGAGCCATTGCCACAGCTGTTGGCGTTGAGCGAGCGGCAGATGTAGAAGTCGCTGGTAAGCAGCCCGCTGGCGCCGGGCAACAGTTTGCCGGCTTTCTGCGCCCAGCAGGCCAACTGTTCCGACGCCACGTTGGTGGTGGTGCCGCAGCCGCTGCTTGGTGCATCGGGGAAGGCACTGTCCGCGGCTTTATAGAAGCCCGAGCTGGCGGGCAGGCCCGCCGGGTTGGCTCGCATCATCTCGACCAGATCATTAGCCAGGGCGGCTGCCGTATTGCGTTGTACCGAATCCTGGGTGTAAGTCACGGCGCGCCCCTGGAGGGCCACCATGCCCAGCACGCCGATGCAGACCAGCACCAGCGCAATGAGCACTTCGATCATGCTGAAGCCGCGGACTTTGTTCATCGTCGTTCTCATGACGGCGTACAGGAGCTGAGTGCAGAGCTCCCGTCCTTGCCTTGTGGGTAGAGACGGACGAAGCCGCTTGCCTGCACGCTCATCTTGTATCCGCTCGCGGCAGCGTCGTTGCTGCAAGCGATGAGGTTGGCGGCGCCGCTTGCGGTGCCGTTGGAGCGGAAGGTCAGGGAGCTCACCGAGGCCGAGATCGTTACGCCGGTGGGCGGAGTGAAGGAGCGCAGTACGGCCGCAGAGGTGTCCGTGCAGCTCTTGCGAACGCTCCATATTCCGTTGCTCGAGCAGAGGTTCATGCTCTGATTGTTCTGCACCGCGGCGCTGCGTGCGAACTGGATCAGACTCGCCAGCTCATTGCTCGCCGATTGCAGTCGAGAGTTGGTAATGACAGTACTGAAACTGGGCACCGCGATGCTGGCAAAGATCGCCACGACGGATACCACTATCATCAATTCGACCAGCGTGAACCCTGCTGATCCTTTGGGGCGCGGCATAAGCGCATTCCTCACATTTTTGATAGCGGCAATGCTGCCTAGTCATGTGGGAAATGTCTTTTTTCTATGGATGACCGTTCGTTATAGGGCGATGTTCGGTCATGCCATCCGGGCTTGTGTGAGGCCTGTCACGGACGGTGTGCGAAGTGCGTCAGCGGGGACAGAAGTCCTCGGTGGTTGCGGACTCGGTGCGGATCCGCCCGGCCTTGTTGAAGACGATGCGAAAGCTGCTGCGACCCTCGCCGCAGAGCGTCAGCGTGCCGGCGTGGAAGGCGCCGTTGGGTTGGATGGCGTTGCCGCGCGGGATGTAGTGGATAAGGCGGCGCGAGGTGCTGTCCGTGTGGATGCGGATGCCTGTCAGTGGATCATGAACGGCGAGCAGTGCTTGTTCCGGGGCACGGGTGCCGCGATTGTCTGGGTCGACAAAGATCTCCCAGCCCGCCGCCCAGTCGCCATGGTTCGCGACGACGCTGATGGGTTGCCCGCTATGCGCGGCCGTTTCGCGGGCGAAGTCCAACGCGCTGCGTAGTTCATGCGCCGCCGTGCTTGCGCGCTGGTTGCTCAGTATTTCGCTGAACGACGGAGCTGCGATGGACAGCGCGATGGCGATGATTGCCAGGGTGAACAGCAGTTCGACGAGAGTGAAGCCCTGAACCCTGGCCATGACCTGCTCCTGGACGTGTACGGAAGGGCCAAGTATCGGCCCTTGAGCACGGCGCGCTCGGGGACAAGTTGGATGGATGTTGTAGGAGCGGTCCGATGCCGCACCGACTTCTGTCCTGCTCCCTCATCCGCTCATGCCCGGTATAGTGTGCGGCCGGCAATGGGCCGTTGATTTTCCTGTGATGTGGGGCGTGGTATGCCGGACATGATCGTGGTGGGCGGTGGCGTAGTCGGGATGCTGACTGCTTGGACGCTGGGGCAGGCGGGCGCCGAGGTGGTGTTGCTGGAACGCGGCGAGACCGGGCGCGAGGCATCCTGGGCGGGCGGTGGCATCGTCTCGCCGCTCTATCCGTGGCGCTACAGCGCGGCGGTCGCCAACCTGGCCCACTGGTCGCAGGACTTCTACCCGCTATTGGGGGATCGCCTGCTCGCCGACACGGGGCTCGATCCGGAAGTGCATGTGACCGGTCTCTACTGGCTTGACCTGGACGACCAGACCGAAGCCCTGGCCTGGGCCAAGGCCAATGGCCGCCCGCTTTCGGAAGTGGATATCGATGCCGTACACGAGGCTGTCCCGGTTCTGGGGCAGGGCTTCGCTCGCGCGGTGTACATGTCCGGCGTGGCCAACGTGCGCAACCCGCGCCTGGCCAAGGCGTTGCGCGAAGCGCTGGTGCGGCTGCCAAACGTCAGCGTACGGGAACAGGTGGAGGTGACCGGTTTCCTGCACAAGGGCGAGCGCGTGACAGGCGTGCGCACTGAGCAGGGCGATTTCACTGCCGGCTCGGTAGTACTGGCGGCGGGCGCCTGGAGTGGCCAGCTACTGGCCAGGCTGGGCCTGGAGTTGCCGGTCGAGCCGGTAAAGGGGCAGATGATCCTGTATCGCTGCGCTCCTGATTTCCTCTCCAGCATGGTGCTGGCGAAAGGTCGCTACGCAATACCTCGCCGTGACGGCCATATCCTGGTGGGCAGCACGCTGGAGTTTGCCGGTTTCGACAAGACTCCATCGAACGAGGCTCTGAGCGGCCTGCGCGCGTCGGCAGAGGAGCTGCTTCCTGCGCTGGCAGAGATGGAGCCGGTAAACCACTGGGCGGGGCTGCGTCCGGGTTCGCCGCAGGGCATCCCCTTCATTGGCGAGGTGCCCGGTCATCAGGGGCTGTGGCTGAACACCGGTCATTACCGCAACGGCCTGGTGCTGGCGCCGGCGTCCTGCCAGTTGCTGGTGGACCTGATGCAGAAGCGTCAGCCGATCATCGAGGCGGCACCCTACTCACCGGAAGGGCGTCTGGTGGCGGCGCCCATCGTCTGAGACCAGCCGGGGATCAGTCGATCCCCAGTTTCTTCAGCCGGTAGCGCATGGAGCGGAAGGTCAGGCCCAGGCGCTGCGCTGCCGCAGTACGGTTCCAGCGCGTCTCTTCCAACGCCTGCATGATCAGCTTGCGCTCGATGTCCTCGAGGTAGTCCTCGAGGTTGTCGATCTGCGCGAGGCTCGCCTCGCCGCCGTTGTCCGCCGTGCTGGTCTCGGCCAGGCGCAGGTCGTGGGGCTGGATGACGTCGTTTTCGCAGAGCGTGTAGGCGCGCTCCAGCATGTTCTCCAGTTCCCGCACGTTGCCGGGAAAGCGGTAGCTCTTGAGCTTCTCCAGTGCATCTGCGCTCAGCGAGGCGGCGGCCAGGCCGCTGTCCCCGGCCAGGCGCTTGAGCACGCGGTCGGTCAGCAGTGGGATGTCTTCGCGGCGCTCGCGCAGCGGCGGAACGCGCAGCTCGATGACATTCAGACGGTAGTAGAGGTCCTGGCGGAAGCGGCCGGCGGCCACTTCGGCGGCCAGGTCCTTATGGGTCGCGCAGAGGATTCGCACATCGACTGCAACCTCCTGCTGGCCGCCCACGGCGCGCACGGCTTTTTCCTGGATGACGCGCAGCAGTTTGACCTGCATCGGCAGTGGCAGGTCGGCCACTTCGTCGAGGAACAGGGTGCCGCCGTTCGCTGCCTGGAACAGGCCGAGCTTGTCTTCCACCGCACCGGTGAAGCTGCCTTTCTTGTGGCCGAAGAATTCGCTTTCCATCAGCTCGGAAGGGATGGCGCCGCAGTTGACCGGCACGAAGGTCTGGCTCTCGCGCGGGCCCTGTTCATGGATCAGCCGGGCCACCAGCTCCTTGCCGCTGCCGGACTCGCCGCTGATGTACACCGGCGCCTGGCTGCGCGCGAGCTTCGCCACCTGGTTGCGCAGGGTGCGCATGGGCGGCGAGTCGCCGAGCAGGCGGCTGTCCACCGGTGCCTCCTCGGCGTCCGGAGAGCGCAGGCGCAGGGCTGCGTTCACCAGCTCGCGGAGCCGGGCGAGGTCCACAGGCTTGGTCAGGAAATCGAAGGCACCGGCCTTGAGCGCCTGCACGGCGGTGTCGAGGCTGCCGAAGGCGGTGATCATCGCTACCGGCATCTGCGGATGGCGCTGCTGGATGTACTGCACCAGGTCAAGGCCGGTGCCATCGGGCAGGCGCATATCGGTCAGGCAGAAGTCGAAGGGTTCGCGGGCGAGGAAGTCGCGGGCCTCCTTGACGTTGCGGGCGCTGCGGGTATCCAGCTTCATGCGGCCGAGGGTGATCTCCAGCAGCTCGCGGATGTCGGGTTCGTCGTCGACGATCAGGGCTTTTTGACGGCTCATGGTCTTTGCGTCTTCTTAGCTTTGTTTGCGCGGGTGGGCGAAGGTGATGCGGAAGCAGCTGCCGCCTTCGTCACGCGTCTTGTAATCCAGTCGAGCCTGGTTGCTTTCGCACAGCTCGCGGGAGATGTACAGGCCAAGGCCCGTGCCCTTGCTTTCGGTGGTGAAGAACGGTTCGAACAGTTTCCCCCGCTGCTCGGCAGCGATGCCGGGCCCGTCATCGAGCACTTCCAGCACGGGCAGGTCGGTTTCGCTGTCGCGGAACAGCCGCAGCCACACCTGGCCGGTGCCGTTCTTCTGAGTGCTGTACCGTAACCCATTCTGCACAAGGTTGGTCAGTACCTGCGTCAACTGGTGCGGATCCATGCGGGTCTGCACGGTGCCCTGGCCGGTTTCGACGTGAATCTGCTGACCTTCACGCAGGCTCTCGCGCATTTCACCGGCATAGCGGTGCAGCCAGTATTTCAGGTCGAGCAACTGCGGCTCGGCCTGGCGCCGGCGCGAGAGCTGCAGAACGTTTTCGATGACCAGATTCATGCGCCGCGACTGGTCCTGGATGATCTGCGCCAGGCGCCGGTCGGGCTTGTCCAGCTCTTCGGACTCCAGCAGCAACTGCGCGGCATGACTGATCGCCCCCAGCGGGTTGCGGATCTCGTGGGCGATGCCGGCGGTAAGGCGACCCAGGGCGACCAGCTTGAGTTGCTGGGCCTGCTGGGCGATCTGCGAGATGTCCTCGAGGAACATCAGGATGTGCTGCTCGTTGTCCCGACGCAGGGGGATGAAGCTCGGCTGCACGGTCGGGCCCGACTCCAGGGGCTGCAGGCTCGGCGGGCGCAGGGCGGGGTTCTGCTGCCACTGCTGCAGGCTGGAGACCAGTTGCGGGCTGTATTCGGCGAGCGAGTGGCCGGGCAGGTCGTGGCCGCCGAGCAGGGTCGTCGCGCTCTGGTTGGCCAGCAGCACGCGGTGGCGATCGCCCAGGACCAGGATGCCGGTGCGCATGCGCTGCAGGATCAGGGCATTGAGCTCTTCGAGATTGGCCACCGTGGTGGCGCGCTGCTCGGCGATGTTTTCGACGATCTGCTGGCGCCGGGCCAGGGCCTGGATCAGCAGTGCCGAGGCGAAACTCAGCGCCCCCAGGCCGCCAGCCTGCACGTAGTGGTTGATAGCCGTGGCCTGGGTGAGGCTCAGGTAGAAGGTCAGGTAGATCAGGCCGATAGCAGCGATGGCGGCAATCAGCAGGCCGATGCGGCCGCGCAGGAGGATATTGGCGATGGCCACGGCCACCACCATCAGGTTGCCGATGCCGCTGGGAATGCCGCCGGCGGTATAGAACAAGGCGCTCAGCAGTAGTATGTCCAGCGCCGCCAGGATGAACAGCGGCAAGAGCTGCCGCGGGGTGGGCATCAGCACCGCGATCAGGATATTGAGGACCAGGTAGACCCAGCAGCCGATGTGGAACAGTTCGGGGTGGGCCAGTTTGAGGAGCTCATCATCCAGGCTGCTGGAGATCAGCAGCACCAGCACCAACCCGATGGTCAGGCGGTACAGGTGATACAGGCGCAGGACCCGCAGGCCCTGGCCCGTGAGCGAGATACCTTCAGCGACCACGGTCGGTGCGGTCCTGTTCGAGGTGCGCACGGCTGCAATACCAGTTGCCCTCGTCCCGGAGGGCGTGAGTCTGCGGCACATGCACGCCGCACTGGTTGCAGCGGACCATCGGCGCGGCCGTGTCCTCACCCTTGGCCTTGTGGGCGGGGCGAGCCGGGCGGGTGGCTTTGCGCCACAGCCACCAACCGAAGGCGAAGAGGGCGATCCAGAACAGCAGACGGGTCATGGCAATCCCTTGTGCATAAAGAGCCGCAGTTTATCCAAGCCGCGCGGTGGCGCACAGTGAGCCCGTGCGCGCACCTGGCAGGCCCGGGATAAGACGCCCAAGCGTTGCCCAAATGCAAAGGGAGGCCGAAGCCTCCCTTTTTTCTCGAGCCTGCCGCTATCAGTCGAAGATGCCGAAGGTCATGTAGCTGAACCAGGAGCGGTCGCTGCTGCCGGCGTTGCCTTCGGATTCGTGCTGTTCTTCCTGGACGTCGCTCTGGTTTTCGGGCTTGAGTTCGGCCGGGATCTGCTGCTCGGCGTCCTCGTACTGCTTGATCACGTCCTTGGAGGCCTGGGTTTCCATGTGCGGCGGGGCATCGTTGGTCTCGATCAGGCCCAGGGTGGCCTTGGCCAGCCAGGAACGGTTGTCGGCTTCGTCTTCACGCGGAACGAACTGGCCATCCTTCAGGCTGGGGTTGTCCGGGTAGTTGGCCTTCAGGGTTTCCAGGCTGGAATCGGCCAGATCGTTCAGGCCCAGGCGCTGGTAGGCCTCGACCATGATCGCCAGGCCATCGCCGACGGCCGGGGTCTCCTGGAAGTTCTCGACCACGTAGCGACCCCGGTTGGCGGCGGCGACATAGGCCTGGCGCTTCAAATAGTAGTGGCCGACGTGCACTTCGTAGGCCGCCAGCAGGTTGCGCAGGTAGATCATGCGCGCCTTGGCGTCCGGGGCGTAGCGGCTGTTCGGGTAGCGGCTGACGAGTTGGGCGAACTCGTTGAAGGAGTCGCGGGCAGCGCCCGGGTCGCGCTTGGTCATGTCCAGCGGCAGGAAGCGCGCCAGCAGGCCGCGGTCCTGGTCGAAGGACGCCAGGCCCTTGAGGTAGTAGGCGTAGTCGACGTTCGGGTGTTGCGGGTGCAGGCGGATGAAGCGCTCGGCGGAGGCGCGGGCGGCCTCGGGCTCCATGTTCTTGTAGTTGGCGTAGATCAGTTCCAACTGGGCCTGCTCGGCATAGCGGCCGAACGGATAGCGGGACTCCAGCGCCTTCAGCTTGGCGACGGCGTTGGTGTAGCTCTTGTTGTTGAGGTCTTCCTGTGCCTGCTGGTACAGCTGGCTTTCGCTCAGGTTCTCATCCACCTTCTCGCCCTTGGAGGAGCAAGCGGTGACGAAGGCGAGGGTGGCGATCAGCAGCAGGTGTTTCACTTGCATGGCGGCTTGCGTCCCTGGACGGTCGGCTGTCGCGGCCGCAACCGTCTGTTATGATTGGCGCCCCAGGGGTACCCCTGGGACAAAGGCCCCGTATTTAACCACAGCGTGCAGCCGAACCAAAAGGCCGCGCGCCCTTCGTGTCCAGTCATGTCCGATATCATCCAACTCGCGGCAGAAGTGCCGTTCGACCTCGGTGGTCAGCGTCTCGACCAGGTCGCCGCCCAGCTCTTCTCCGACCACTCCCGTTCCCGCCTGGCGGGCTGGATCAAGGACGGCCGTCTCAAGGTCGACGGTGCCGTGCTGCGCCCGCGCGACATCGTCCATGCCGGCTCGCGCCTGCAGCTGGACGTCGAGCTGGAGGCCCAGGGTGAATGGGTAGCCCAGGACATCGAGCTGGACATCGTCTATGAAGACGACCACATCCTGGTCATCGACAAGCCCACCGGCCTGGTGGTTCACCCCGCCGCCGGCCACCAGGATGGCACCCTGCTCAACGCGCTGCTGCACCACGTGCCGCATCTGGCCAACGTGCCGCGCGCCGGCATCGTGCACCGCCTGGACAAGGACACCACCGGCCTGATGGTGGTGGCCAAGACCCTCGAAGCGCACACCAACCTGGTCGCCCAGCTGCAGGCGCGCTCGGTCAGCCGCATCTACGAAGCCATAGTCACCGGCGTGATCGTCGCCGGCGGCACCGTCGACGCGCCCATCGGCCGTCACGGCGTGCAACGGCAGAAGATGGCAGTGATCGAGACCGGCAAGGTCGCCATCAGCCATTACCGTGTGCTGGAGCGCTTCCGCGCGCACACCCACACCCGGGTGAAGCTGGAAACCGGCCGTACCCACCAGATCCGCGTCCATATGACGCACATCGGCCACCCGCTGGTGGGCGACCCCACCTACGGCGGGCGTTTCCGCATTCCGCCGGGGGCCAGCCCGACCCTGGTCGAGTCCCTGCGCGATTTCCCGCGCCAGGCTCTGCACGCGCGCTTCCTGGAGCTGGATCACCCGGCTACCAACGTGCGCATGAAGTGGGAGTCGCCGCTGCCGGATGACTTCACCTGGCTGCTGAGCCTGTTGCGGCAGGACAACGAGTCCTTCGTATGACCCCGTGGCTGACGCCCGACTGGCCGGCTCCGGCGAACGTCCGCGCCTGCGTGACGACCCGCGCCGGCGGCGTCAGCCTCGAGCCGTTCGATAGCTTCAACCTCGGTGACCACGTCGGCGACGATCCGGCCGCCGTCGCCGAGAATCGCCGCCGTCTGACTGCCGAGCTGGGCTGCCAGCCCGCCTGGTTGAGCCAGGTGCATGGCATCGACGTGGTCGAGGCCGATCCGGCTGTCGTCTCCACCGCAGATGCCAGCTGGAGCGCCACGCGTGGTATTGCCTGCACCATCATGACCGCCGACTGCCTGCCTGCGCTGTTCTGCGACCGCGCGGGTACTCGTGTCGGTGCAGCCCACGCCGGCTGGCGCGGGTTGGCGGGCGGCGTTCTGGAGGCAACCGTGGACGCCATGGGCGTCGCGCCGGCTGAGCTGCTGGTCTGGCTCGGGCCGTCCATCGGCCCGCGGGCCTTCGAGGTCGGCGCGGAAGTGCGAGAAGCCTTCCTGGCGGGCCATTCCGAAGCCGAGCGCGCCTTCGTTCCCAGCGCCAATGCCGGCAAGTTCATGGCCGACATCTATGAGCTGGCGCGCATTCGCCTCGCGGCGAAGGGAGTGACTGCGGTCTACGGTGGGGATTTCTGCACCTTTACCGAGAGCGAGCGGTTCTATTCCTATCGCCGCAGCTCGCGAACTGGTCGGCTGGCCAGCCTGATCTGGTTAGCCTGACACCTCTTTCGTAGGACCGGACTGCGTCCGCGATGTGCTCCCGGCCGCTCGGAGTGGCCGGTATTCGATCGCGGACAAAGTCCGCCCCTACGCTCCTTGTGAGGGCACAAACTGACGGGCGTCATGGCCAAATGGCTTGAACCGACCAAAATCGTCCTTATCTATCTGGCATCCCGGCGGGTTAGTCGTGACCAGGGGCACTCACCGCTCCGGCCCGCTCTAGAAAGGAAGGACGACCCTCATGCGAATCGACCGTTTGACCAGCAAGCTCCAGCTTGCACTCTCCGATGCCCAGTCCCTGGCCGTTGGACATGACCACCCGGCCATCGAGCCGGTGCACCTGCTGTCCGCGCTGATCGATCAGCAGGGCGGTTCCATCAAGCCCCTGCTGATGCAGGTCGGCTTCGATATCCCGGCGCTGCGCTCCTCTCTCAATAAGGAGATGGACACGCTGCCGAAAATCCAGAACCCCACCGGCGACGTGAACCTGTCGCAGGACCTGGCGCGCCTGCTCAACCAGGCCGACCGCCTGGCCCAGCAGAAAGGCGACCAGTTCATTTCCAGTGAACTCGTGCTGCTCGCTGCCATGGACGACAGCACCAAGCTGGGCAAGCTGCTGACCAGCCAGGGCGTCTCCAAGAAAGCCCTGGAAAACGCCGTGACCAACCTGCGCGGCGGCGACGCGGTGAACGATCCCAACGCCGAGGACTCGCGCCAGGCGCTGGACAAGTACACCGTCGACATGACCAAGCGTGCCGAGGACGGCAAGCTTGACCCGGTGATCGGTCGTGACGACGAAATCCGCCGGACCATCCAGGTCCTGCAGCGCCGCACCAAGAACAACCCCGTGCTGATCGGCGAACCCGGCGTCGGCAAGACCGCCATCGTCGAAGGCCTGGCCCAGCGCATCGTCAACGGCGAAGTGCCCGACGGCCTGAAGGACAAGCGCCTGCTGGCGCTGGACATGGGCGCGCTGATTGCCGGCGCCAAGTTCCGCGGCGAGTTCGAGGAGCGCCTGAAGGCCGTTCTGAACGAACTGTCCAAGCAGGAAGGCCGGATCATCCTGTTCATCGACGAACTGCATACCATGGTCGGCGCCGGCAAGGCCGAAGGTGCCATGGATGCCGGCAACATGCTCAAGCCGGCCCTGGCCCGTGGCGAGCTGCACTGCGTGGGCGCCACCACCCTGGACGAATACCGTCAGTACATCGAGAAGGACGCCGCCCTGGAGCGCCGCTTCCAGAAAGTGCTGGTGGATGAGCCGAGCGAGGAGGACACCATCGCCATCCTGCGCGGCCTGAAAGAGCGCTACGAGGTGCACCACGGCGTGACCATCACCGATGGCGCGATCATCGCCGCGGCCAAGCTCAGCCATCGCTACATCACCGACCGCCAGCTGCCGGACAAGGCCATCGACCTGATCGACGAGGCAGCCAGCCGCATCCGCATGGAGATCGATTCCAAGCCGGAGGAACTTGATCGCCTGGATCGCCGCCTGATCCAGCTGAAGATCGAACGCGAGGCGCTGAAGAAGGAAGACGACGAGGCCACCAGGAAGCGCCTCGCCAAGCTGGAAGAAGACATCGCCAAGCTCGAGCGCGAGTACGCCGACCTCGAGGAAATCTGGAAGTCGGAAAAAGCCGAGGTCCAGGGTTCCGCGCAGATCCAGCAGAAGATCGAGCAGGCCAAGCAGGAGATGGAGACCGCGCGGCGCAAGGGCGACCTGGAAACCATGGCGCGCATCCAGTACCAGACCATTCCGGACCTGGAGCGCAGCCTGCAGATGGTCGACCAGCACGGTCAGACCGAGAAGCAGCTGCTGCGCAACAAGGTGACCGACGAGGAAATCGCCGAAGTGGTCGCCAAGTGGACCGGCATCCCGGTCTCCAAGATGCTCGAAGGCGAGCGCGAGAAGCTGCTGCGCATGGAAGATGAACTGCACAAGCGCGTCATCGGCCAGCATGAAGCCGTGGTCGCCGTGGCCAACGCCGTGCGCCGTTCCCGTGCGGGGCTGGCGGACCCGAATCGCCCCAGCGGCTCGTTCCTCTTCCTCGGCCCGACCGGGGTGGGCAAGACCGAGTTGTGCAAGGCCCTGGCCGAGTTCCTCTTCGATACCGAGGAAGCGCTGGTGCGCATCGACATGTCCGAATTCATGGAGAAACACTCCGTCGCACGCCTGATCGGCGCGCCTCCGGGCTACGTTGGTTATGAAGAAGGCGGTTACCTGACCGAAGCCGTGCGTCGCAAGCCGTACTCCGTGGTGCTGCTCGACGAAGTCGAGAAGGCCCACCCGGACGTCTTCAACGTCTTGCTGCAGGTGCTCGAAGACGGCCGCCTGACCGACAGCCATGGCCGCACCGTGGACTTCCGCAACACCGTGGTGGTGATGACCTCGAACCTTGGTTCGGCGCAGATCCAGGAGCTGGTGGGCGATCGTGAGGCGCAGCATGCTGCCGTCATGGATGCGGTGAATTCACACTTCCGTCCGGAATTCATCAACCGGATCGACGAAGTGGTGGTCTTCGAACCGTTGGCTCGCGAGCAGATCGCCGGCATCGCTCAGATCCAGATGGGCCGTCTGCGCAAGCGCCTGGCCGAGCGTGAGCTGAGCCTGGACCTTAGCACTGATGCGATGGACAAGCTGATCGCCGTCGGCTTCGACCCGGTGTATGGCGCACGGCCGCTCAAGCGCGCAATCCAGCGCTGGATCGAGAACCCGCTGGCGCAACTGATCCTGGCCGGCAAATTCAACCCTGGTACGCAGATCCACGCCAAGGTCGAGAACGACGAGATCGTCTTCTCCTGATCCGTGCTCCATGAAAAAGCCCGCCAATTGGCGGGCTTTTTCCTGTCCGGCCGGCGCTGGCCAGTTCCGTGATTGCGCGCATGGCCGGCGCCCGCAGGTATTCAGCCTGTCTCGCGGGCGCCACCGAGCAGGATCAGCAGTTGCTCGATCCGCTCCGCCTGATCCTCGGCGATATCGATGATGTGGAAACCCGCCCAGCCCAATTGGCCGTCGGTGCCGGCGCGACTCCACAGGCAGTCGGCGCCGAGCTGGATCTCGCCGATTTCGTCCAGTGGCGGAGCCGGTACCAGATGACACTCCCAGACCGAGTCGGCCTCCGGCACGTCCACGCCGCAGAGCATGAATCCTTCGGCGGACAGGTCGGCGAGCCGGCCCAGGCTGCGCCCGGTGTGGCGGTCGAAGACTTCCACGGTCAGCCCGGTCTGCTGCCGGCTATGCTGGCGACGTTCACTCATCGACTGCTCCCTCAGGTCTGTGCCGGGCTGCGCCCGGAGGTAAAGCGTTGCAGGACCCGGTAGATCGCATTCAGCGCACGATCCATCAGCGGGGCGGACTGTTCCATCGGTACCAGGCGGACCCTGCCCGCTTCCATATCCTGGGCCAACTGCACTATCGGTTTGACCGCCACCCGTTGCCCTGTGTGGTCGACGAACATGTAGTTGCGAGTGGTCGGGCTGAACCACGAGAGCTTGAGCCGGCGCGCCGGCGTGGTGTCGCTGAATTCGAACCAGGTGCCGAACTCCAGCTGGCTCAGCTCCTTGATCAATACCCGCACGCGTTCGGAGAGCGCCGCGCCATCGGGCTTGACCAGGGTATGGCCCTCGGCGCCAAGCATGGCGCCCAGCGGACTCTCCGGCAGCTCCTGCTTGAGTTGCGCGGCGATCTGCGGTTGCTGTGCCTGGATCGCGTGCTGGCAGGCAACCAGATCCTGCAGCAGCCGGCGGATGCCGTCCTCGTGGTAACCCCCCAGCACTTCCAGACCCTTGCGCAGCTCTTCCAGGAGGGCCAGGCGGATGGCCTGCAGATGATCGCGGCCAGCGGCATCCAGCGGCGTCACGCTCCAGGCGAGTTGTTCACCGACTTCGCAGGCGCGTTTCCATTCGTCGCTGTGCTCGCCGCTGCGCAGGACGATGAAGGTAAGCGCATCGCACCAGCTCATTTCCAGGAAGTTGCGCACCAGTTCCGGCAAGTCGCGGTCCTGCGTCACCCTGGCGATGGCGTCCAGCGCTTGCTCGCGGGCGCCCAGTAGACGGTCGCGGCCGCGGGCCGCCTCCATGGCTCGGCGCTCGCGCAGCTCGACCTTCTGTCGCAGGTTGCTGACGTATTCGTTGAAGTCGCCCAGCAGGCTGTCGAACAGCGACAGGTCGCCGACGAAGCCCTGGATCACCCGCTCGACTACCCAGTGCATCTTCGCCAGCAGAGCGCGCTCCTCGCCCTCGCCGCCATACAGCACGCCGGCCTGGGCCATGGCGTTGAGCAGCTTGCGTGCCGGATGGTAATGCTGGGTGAACAGTTGCTTGTCCAGCAGGGCGACCTTGAGGAAGGGCGTATGCAGGTGGGAGAGGGTGGTCTTGCAGCTGTCCGGCAGGTTCTCGTCGTCGAGGATGAAGTCGAAGACCATCCCCACCAGGTCGATGACGTCGGCCTCCTGGTCGGTCAGCCGGGTGTTCTTCGGGTGCGTGCTGCCGGCTTCCAATTGGCGCTGCAGGTCGGCCTTCAGCGCATCGACCGGCTGCGGCTGGCGAAGGCGCTGGGCCAGCTCGCGGGCCGATTCGCGCTGCAGGCGATTCAGCGCCTCGAGCAGCTCGTTGGCGCTGTAGGTCGTGGTGGCCGAACTCGGTCCGAAGCTGACGATGCTCTGGGTGTTGCCGAACAGCGTGGCCTTGTTGCCTCGCCGGCGGTGCTCGGCAAGCAGGACTGCGAGGCCGCCGAACAGCGCATTGCGGTCGCCCGGTGGCATCTCCGGCATATCGCTCGCGGCATAGGGCGCTGGCGTTGGCACTCCGACGTCCGTGGTTGCGGTGTTTTTCTCGGTCACAGACGGGCGCGGTGCGGTTGGGGATGCCTGGCGCTGTCCCTGCGGGCGATATTTCAGGTTGGGCAGGACCCCGCCATCGGCCAGGCGTTTGTTCAGCTGTTCATACAGAGGTTGCAGGTGCTGCATGACCTGTTGATCGAACAGCACATAAAGGATGGTCTTGATCCGCAGTGGGAAGGTGCTGCGTGCCAGGGTGTCGCGGAATGCCTGGGCAATGGCCTGCGGGCCGAAGGGGTTGCGGTCCTCGCCCAGCTTGCTGCCGTTGTTGAGCAGTGCCAGGCGCTGATCCAGCGCGAACAGCTGCTGGGTTGAGTGGGCGCGCACCTGGTTGACCATGTTGGTCACCAGCAGCGTTTCTTCATATTCGTCGTTGCCGACCAGGGTCAGCTGGTCCACGTCCAGCTCCTCCAGCGGCTCCGAGAAAGGCAGTTTGCCTTCGAGGAAGTCGCTCAGGCCCTGGGCAATGCGCTGGTGGTAGAAACGCTCGAGGTTCGGCCGCTCGCGGCGAACTTCGCGCATGGCATCGAAGAACAGGGCCTGGACCTGATTGTTCTCGGCTTTCTCGGCGCACTCGAAGAGCGCGTCGTCCACCTGGGCGAAGACATTCCCCAGCAGCTCGGCAAGGTGATTCATCGCCAATTGGCGGCAAGCCTGCACCAGCTCGCCGAAGCGGGGTTGGATAGCCCGGCTAGCGAGGGGGGAGGGCGGTGGGGTGTCCTTGTTGCTCATGGCCATCCTGTGCGTGATCGTTCCGTTTGCAGCCGCGGTGGATCACTCGAGTTTTCCATGCAGATATAGCAACCAGCCCGGCCGCCTGCAAAGGAGAGAAAAACTTTTTGGATCAGAGTGTTGACAGACGTTTCGATATACGTAAAATGGCGCGCCTCTGATACGGGAAACCGGTGAAGCCGGAAGAAAGTAGAAGAGATTGGAAGTCTTGCAGTTCCGCGATAGCTCAGTCGGTAGAGCAAATGACTGTTAATCATTGGGTCCCTGGTTCGAGTCCAGGTCGCGGAGCCAACTTTCAAACGGGGTATAGCGCAGTCCGGTAGCGCGCTTGCTTTGGGAGCAAGATGTCGGGAGTTCGAATCCCCCTACCCCGACCAACTTTGGGTCGTTAGCTCAGTCGGTAGAGCAGTTGGCTTTTAACCAATTGGTCGTAGGTTCGAATCCTACACGACCCACCATATTGAAGGCACTGGCCATGCTGAGTGCCTTGAAGTGGAATAAATGCCACTTCACAAAAAAGCCCACCTCTCGAGGTGGGCTTTTTCGTTTCTGCCATCCAGCGCTGAACGTGTATGCCAGGTGGACCTGACTCGTCGAGCGCAGCTCTGGCAGGTAGAGGGGCCTCCGGTGTCCGAATGGCCCCAGGGTACCTGGCGCCCAGTTCGCTTCGCGCACATGGATCATGTGGGATGGGCTGGCCCGGCATCGTCGGTGGGCTTATAGGAAGCAAAGAAGCCGGAGGGTATCCGGCTTCTTTTTTGACGAGCGAGGCGGACTTACTGGTCGCCTTTCTGCCCCTGGATGATCAGCTCCACGCGACGGTTCGGAGCGTTGCAGGCAATGTTCGCCGCGTTGCGCGTACGGCCACACTGCACCACCGGCTCACTGCTGCCACGGCCGCTGGCGTGCACCAGCTGGCTCTGGATGCCCTGCTCCAGCAGCACCTTGCGCACGGTCTCGGCGCGGCGCTGGGACAACAGCTGGTTGGCCTGGGCCTTGCCGATCGGGTCCGCATGGCCGACCACTTCGACAGAGCCGACGTTGCTGCCGCGTTGCTTGATCTCGTCGACCACCTGACGCAGTTGGCCGTGGCCCTCGGCGGTCAGGTCGTTGTAGCCGCTCTTGCCGAACTTGAACAGCACGTCGCTGCGCAGGGTCAGCTTGGTCTCGGTCTGGCAGGGCACTACTGAGGTGGCGCGGCTGATCACGTGGATCTGCCGGCGCAGGCCCTGCAGCTTCTGCTCGGCATCCTGGCCGCTGTGCACGATCGGCGTACTCTGGCCGGCGCCGACCGGGGCTTCCAGCACGTAGGTCTGGCCGCCGGCCAGCTTGGCGTAGCTCTGCGGGTTGCGCTTGCCGGTGTACAGGGGCGCGTCGCCGATGTAGGACTCCACCGAGTGCTCGCCCGCCGGGGTGCAGAACACGGTATAGCCGCCGGGCATCAGGGCGCTCTGCAACTGGCTGTCGATGTAGACGTGGGCGGCGTCCTTGCCGCTGTCGTGGCCGCGGAACATCACGATCTGCGCCTGGTTGGCGACCACGGACTCGGTGCGCTCGTAGGTTTCGCCGTAGATATTCTCGTTATCGCTGAAGGCCTGGCTCAGCGGTGCGTGGAGGCTGGCGATGACAGCCAGGGCAGTCAGGGCCATGGGCAGTTGGCGTTTGTGCTTCGGCACGCCAATTCCGGTCATAGTCGATTTCATCTTCAAGAACTCTTAAGTTGGCTCCGCCGTAGAGGACAGCGGAACCTGATTGTCAAATACCGAAAGGAGGTGGAGTTGGCCGATGCGTCGACCAACTCAGTCGCTCCGTCAGACCAAGTGGACAGTTATGCCTTGCTGGACCAGCAGTTCCGCATCTACGTTTGTGTTGTGGTAGATGGTGTAGGAAACATCACCCACCGCAACTGCGCCCTTCGCGGACCAGCTACCAACTTCTTCGCCTTGGCGAGATAGGTGAGTCAGGGTGACTTCGTCGCTGCTATCGCCCTTCACCATCATTTGCACGCAGTGGCTTTCAGTGTTGTGGAAGAGGTCGGCCTGGCCATTGTCCAGTACATCCTGGAGCGACAGTTTTAGGCTGTTGTGGCCCTGGCCGTCGCCGGTCAGGTCAACTACCTCCATGCCTGTCACCTTGCCTTGGGAGCTAGTCAGGGTCATATCCAGCACCTGGGCGTGACCTGCGACACTCAGCTCGTCCACGCCTGTGCCGCCATGGATACCTTGGTTGCTCTCACTGGCCAGATAGCTCGCGGCATTGTCAAGCTTCACATAGCTATTGATGTTGTTGGCGCCGTAGAAGCTGTCTGACATAACGGTAATATGGTGCATCACCGTCGGCAGTGCGAACTGCTGCGCTAGCAGCGGCTCGGATGATAGCGGTGCCACAACTTCAGACGACTGCACGTGGGTTTGGTCGCTTGAGGCAACATCCTCGAGCTGGTTATTAACCGGCGAAGCTGCAACATCATGGACAGTTTGAGCCTGAGCCTCCTGTTGGGGGGCGAGTGTCGAATGTTGCTCGCTGCCTGAACCTTCGTGCTGTTCAAGCGCCTGGGCATGCGCGGCCATCTCGCCGGAATCAGCCAGCGGATCTATCTCAACACGGAGCGCCGACAGAGTATTGACCGGCGTAACCAAGACATTATCGATCGAGAAGTCGTTCTGAGATTCCTGGTTGGTTCCATTAAAGAAGGATACGCGAACAGTTCCGGTTGCCGTGGCGGTGTAGGTCCCCGTCTTATGTCCTGCGGTCGAGCTGCTCACAATGACCGTCACGCCATCGACAACCATCGATATCGTAGGAGTGGGGTTAATGATTCCAAGGTCGTACTCCAGCTTGTAAGTCTTCCCTGCAACGACATCGATATTGATCCAGGCCACTTCGCTATTGAAGTGGGCTGTGCCCGCGGTGGCGTTGGTGTAGCTGGTCATCTTCCCATCAGCGATCTCGAGGTTCGGCTTTCCGTTATAAAGCAACTGGTAATTCGTGCCGATGTTCCAGCCCTGGAAGGTGCCATCATTGAAGTCCCAGAGGCTGAAAGTCGAGTATTTGCGATCAGCCTCCACGGTGGAGCTATTGCCAGCGGCATCGTGCGCGACCAGCGTGGCATGGATGTTGTTAGTCGTATCCTCTTCCAATGCAGAGCTAGGAACCTTGACGCTCCAGCTACCATCGGCACCCACCGCGGCACTATATTTGACCCCCTCCACAGTGAAGGTCACCAGATCGCCAGCCTTGAATTCCCCAGAGGCCTTGCCGCTGACTGTTTGGAATTCAGCTGCATTGACGGTGTTGATCGACGCTATTGCATCAATGGTCAGGGTCGCCACCGGCGGGATGAGGTCCACGCTGTAGGCGTGATCGGCTTCGATGACACCGACGTTGCCGGCGGCATCCTTGGCCATCAGGACGGCGTGGATGTTGGTTTCCTCGGCCAGGTCGGAACCGGCCACTGAAACGCTCCACTCGCCCTCGGCGTTCACCGTGGTGCTGTAGGTGTGGCCGTTGAGGGTGAAGCTGACCTTGTCGCCGGCCTGGAACTCGCCGGTGGCCCTGCCGCTGATGATCTGGGTGGTCTTGGACTCCGCCAGGTTGACGATGTCGTCACCGGCGACGGTGTCGATGCTCAGCTGGGTGGTTTTCGAGTCCGGGCCGTCGAGGTCGACGGTGTACGGACGATCGGCCTTGACGCTGGCTTCGTTGCCTGCGGCGTCGTGGGCCAGCAGGGTGGCATCGATGCTGCTGCCCTTGGCCAGGTCGGTGCCCGAGACCTGCACGCTCCACTCGCCCGCGGCATTGACCGCGGCGATGTAGACCGTCCCGTTGAGG
Organism: Pseudomonas sp. DP-17; assembly: GCF_022380625.1. NCBI lineage: Bacteria > Pseudomonadati > Pseudomonadota > Gammaproteobacteria > Pseudomonadales > Pseudomonadaceae > Pseudomonas > Pseudomonas sp. DP-17. The sequence goes on along the minus strand of NZ_JAKSXG010000010.1, from coordinate 5,485 downwards.
GTGAAGGTCACCTTGTCGCCGGCCTGGAACTCACCAGAGGCCTTGCCGCTGATGGTCTGGTTGGTCATCGACTCGGCCTTGTTGAGCACGTCGTCACCGGCCACCACGTTGATGGTCAGGGTCGCCACCGGCGGGGTGATGTCCACGCTGTACGGGTGGTTGGCGGTCGCGTTGGCGCTGTTGCCCGCGGCATCGTGGGCCACCAGGGTGGCGTTGATGCTACTGCCCTTGGCCAGGTCGGCACCGGCCACCAGGACGCTCCATTCGCCCTTGGCGTTCACCGTGGTGCTGTAGGTGTTGCCGTTGAGGGTGAAGCTGACCACGTCGCCGGCCATGAACTCGCCGCCGGCCTTGCCGCTGATGGTCTGCTGGACCTTCGACTCCTCGAGGTTGACGACGTCGTCGCCGGCCACGGGGTTGATGGTCAGGGTCGCCACCGGCGGCGCCAGGTCGACGCTGTACGGACGGTTGGCCGTTACGTCGATGGCGTTACCGACATCATCATGTGCCACCAGAATGGCGTTGATGCTGCTGCCCTTGGCCAGGTCGGAACCCTTCACCTGCACGCTCCACTTGCCATCGGCCGCCACGGTGGTGCTGTAGAGGGTGCCGTTGAGGGTGAAGCTGACCTTGTCGCCGGCCTGGAACTCGCCGGTGGCCCTGCCGCTGATGGTCTGCTGGGTCTGCGATTCCGCCAGGTTGACGATGTCGTCACCGGCCACCACGTCGATGACCAGGCCTGCTTCCGGCGGGGCGATGCTCACCTCGTACGGATGGTTGGCCGTGACGCTGGTTTCGTTGCCCGCGGCATCATGAGCCACCAGGGTGGCGTCGATGCTGCTGCCTTCGGCCAGGTCGGAGCCGGCCACCGAAACACTCCACTCACCCTTGGCGTTCACCGTGGTGCTGTAGGTGTTGCCGTTGAGGGTGAAGCTCACCTTGTCACCGGCCTGGAACTCGCCGCCAGCCTTGCCGCTGATGGTCTGCGAGGTCTGCGACTCGGCGTAGTTGAGGATGTTGTCCGCAGTGACGTTGTTGATGGTCAGGGTCGCCACCGGCGGAACCAGGTCCACGGTGTAGGCGTGATCCGCCTCGACCTCGGCTACGTTGCCTGCGGTGTCATGGGCGACCAGGGTCGCATGGATGTTGGTTTCCTTGGCCAGGTCGGCCCCGTCCACCACGACGCTCCAGTTACCGGTAGAGTTCACCGACGCACTGTAGGTGGTGCCGTTGAGCTCGAAGGTCACCAGGTCACCGGTCGTGAACTCGCCGGTCGCCTTGCCGCTGATGGTCTGCTGGGTCTTCGACTCGGCCAGGTTGACGACGTCGTCAACGGCCACCACGTTGATGGTCAGTTGTGCGACCGGCGCCGTGAGGTCCACGCCGTAGTTGTGGCTGGCAGACACGCTCACGCTGTTGCCGGCGGCGTTGGTCGCTACCAGTGTCGCGTCGATACGGTGATCGGCGTCGGCCACCAGCTGCGAACCTGGAACGCTGATGCTCCACTTGCCATCGGCGCCCACGGTGCCGCTGTAGGTCACGTCGTTGACCACGATCTTGACGATGTCGCCAGCCCGTGCCCCGGTCGAGCTGCCGGTGACAGCCTGGTCAACCTTGGATTCGGCCAGGTTGATGATGTCGTCGCCCGCAATGACGTTGATGTTCAGCGAGGCTACCGGCGGCAGGAGAACCACGGTGTAGGCATGGTCCGCCTCCGCGCGGCTGCTGTTGCCCGCCGCATCGTGCGCCACCAGGGTGGCGTGGATGTTGGTTTCCTCCGCCAGGTCGGCGCCGTTCACCTTCACGCTCCAGTTGCCGTCCGCATCGACCTTGCCGCTGTAGTCGGTGCCGTTGAGCTTGAAGCTGACCACGTCACCGGCCTGGAACTCACCACCGGCCTTGCCGCTGATGGTCTGGACGGTTGCAGCTTCGGCGGCGTTGACGATGTCGTCACCGGCTACCGTACCGATGGTCAGGGTTGCTACCGGCGGCGTCAGGTCCACGGTGTAGGCGTGATCCGCCGCGACATTGGAGCTGTTGCCGGCCTTGTCGTGCGCCACCAGGGTCGCATGGATATTGGTATCGGCCGCCAGATCGGCGCCGGCCACCTGAACGCTCCACTTGCCGGAGGAGTCAACCGCCGCGCTGTAGGTGGTGTCATTCAGGGTGAAGCTCACCTTGTCGCCGGCGGTAAAGTCGCCAGTCGCCGTGCCGCTGATGGTCTGCAGAACCTTCGACTCGGCGAGGTTGACGATGTCATCGCCCGCCACGGTGTCGATGCTCAGCTGTGCCACCGGCGCAACCAGGTCCACGCTGTAGGCATGGTCAGCCACGATGTTGGCCACGTTGCCGGCCACGTCGTGCGCTACCAGGGTGGCATGGATGTTGGTTTCCTTGGCCAGGTCGGAACCCGCCACGGAAACGCTCCACTCGCCCTCGGCGTTCACCTTGGCGCTGTAGGCGGTGTCATTCAGGCTGAACTTGACGATGTCGCCTTCCTGGAAATCGCCGTCGGCCTTGCCGCTGATGATCTGGCTGGTCTTGGACTCTTCCAGGTTGACGATGTCGTCGCCGGCAACCGTGTTGATGGTCAGGGTCGCCACCGGCGGGTCGAGGTCGACGGTATACGGACGTTCAGCTTCGACGCTGGTGCTGTTGCCCGCGGCATCGTGGGCCACCAGGGTGGCATCGATGCTGCTGCCCTTGGCCAGGTCGTTGCCCGACACCTGCACGCTCCACTCGCCCTCGGCGTTCACCGCAGCGTTGTAGACCGTGTCGTTGAGGGTGAAGGTCACCTTGTCGCCGGCCTGGAACTCACCAGAGGCCTTGCCGCTGATGGTCTGGTTGGCCATGGATTCGGACTTGTTGACGATGTCGTCGCCGGCCACCACGTTGATGGTCAGCGTTGCCACCGGCGGAACCAGGTCCACACCATAGTCATGAGTAGCGGTTGCGGTGCTGGCGTTGCCGGCTTGGTCGGTTGCCACCAGGGTTGCTTCGATGCGGTGATCGTCATCGGCCACCAGTTCCGAACCCGGAACGCTGATGCTCCACTTGCCGGAGCTGTCGATGGTGGTGGAGTAGGTCACGTCGTTGATCACGACGCTTACCACGTCACCCGCGCGACCGCCCGCCGAACCGCCACTGATGGTCTGGTTGACCTTGGATTCGGCCAGGTTGACGACATCGTCACCCGCAACGGTATTGATGGTCAGCACCGGCGAGGGCGGATTCAGCACTACCTCATAGCCGTGGTCGGCACTGACGCTGGTCACGTTACCAGCCGTGTCGTGCGCCACGAGGGTCGCGTGGATGTTGGTTTCCGCCGCCAGATCGGCGCCCGATACCTGTGTACTCCAGTTGCCCGACGCATCCAATGCCGCGCTATAGGTGTGACCATTGAGTTCGAAGGTAACCTTGTCGCCTTCCTGGAACTCGCCGACGGCCTTGCCGCTGATGGTCTGGCTGGCCTTGGATTCGGCCAGGTTGACCATGTCGTCACCGGTCACCGGGTCGATGCTCAGCGTTACTGCCGGAGGCGTGGTATCCACCTGATAGGCACGTGCTTCAGTCACCGGGGTGCTGTTGCCGGCGCTGTCGGTGGCCACGAAGGTCGCCACGACGCTATGCGCCGCATCGGCCACCAGGCCGGAACCCGGAACCGAGATGCTCCAGTCACCTTTCTCGTCGACGGTGCCGCTGTAGCTCACACCATTGACCACGACGGTGACCACATCACCTGCACGACCGCCTGTCGAGCCGCCACTGATGGCCTGGTTAACCTTGGACTCTTCGAGGTTGACGATATCGTCGCCAGCGATGACATGGATGCTCAGCGTCGGCGTCAGGGGGTCGATGACAACGGTATACGGATGGTCAGCGACGACATTGGTCGCGTTGCCAGCCGCGTCGTGGGCGACCAGGGTGGCATGGATGTTGGTTTCCGCGGCCAGGTCGGAACCGGCTACCGAAACGCTCCATTCGCCCTTCTCGTTCACCGCAGCGCTGTAGGTGGTGCCATTGAGTTTGAAGCTGACCAGATCACCGGCCTGGAACTCGCCGCCCGCCTTGCCGCTGACGGTCTGCTGCACTTCCGACTCGACGATGTTGAGCACGTCGTCAACGGCCACCTTGTCGATGGTCAGTGTGGCGACCGGCGGAGTGAGGTCGATGTTGATCGGGTAGGCATCCGACGCCGGGCTGATGTTGCCCGCCGGGTCTTCGGCCTTGACGGTGAGGTCGTGCTCGCCTTCTTCCAGGGCCTTGTCGGCCGGGACTTCGAACGACCAGGTGCCGTCTTCGTTGGTGACCACGGTGGAGCCCAGTTCGGTCTCGCCGTCGAACACGTGGATGATGTCGCCCTTGGTGGCGCCGTCACCGTTGATCACCGGGGTGGTGTCGTTGGTGTCGCCGTTCTTCGGTACGTCGATCAGGTGCGCGGGGTCGTCGTTGTCGACAACGCCAGTGATGCTCGGCGCGGACGGAGCGGTGGTGTCGATGTTGATCGGGTAGGGATCCGATTCCGGGCTGAGGTTGCCGGCCGGGTCTTCGGCGATGACGGTGAAGTCATGCTCGCCTTCGTCCAGGGCTTTGTCTTCCGGCACTTCGAACGACCAGTTGCCTTCGGGATCGACCACGGTGGAGCCGATCTCGGTGCCATTGTCGATGACGTGGATGATGTCGCCCGGTTCGGCGCCGCCACCGTTGATCACCGGAGTGGTGTCGTTGGTGTCGCCATCCTTCGGTACGTCGATCAGGTGTGCAGGATCATCGTTGTCGACGATGCTGTCGATGGTCGGCGCGGACGGAGCGGTGGTGTCGATGTTGATCGGGTAGGGATCCGATTCCGGGCTGAGGTTGCCGGCCGGGTCTTCGGCGATGACGGTGAAGTCATGCTCGCCTTCGTCCAGGGCTTTGTCTTCCGGCACTTCGAACGACCAGTTGCCTTCGGGATCGACCACGGTGGAGCCGATTTCGGTGCCATTGTCGATGACGTGGATGATGTCGCCCGGTTCGGCGCCGCCACCGTTGATCACCGGAGTGGTGTCGTTGGTGTCGCCATCCTTCGGTACGTCGATCAGGTGCGCGGGATCATCGTTGTCGACGATGCTGTCGATGGTCGGCACGGACGGAGCGGTGGTGTCGATGTTGATCGGGTAGGCATCCGACGCCGGGCTGATGTTGCCCGCCGGGTCTTCGGCCTTGACGGTGAAGTCGTGCTCGCCTTCTTCCAGGGCCTTGTCGGCCGGGACTTCGAACGACCAGGTGCCGTCTTCGTTGGTGACCACGGTGGAGCCCAGTTCGGTCTCGCCGTCGAACACGTGGATGATGTCGCCCTTGGTGGCGCCGTCACCGTTGATCACCGGGGTGGTGTCGTTGGTGTCGCCGTTCTTCGGTACGTCGATCAGGTGCGCGGGGTCGTCGTTGTCGACAACGCCAGTGATGCTCGGCGCGGACGGAGCGGTGGTGTCGATGTTGATCGGGT